>NZ_SJXI01000027.1:0-632590 GCF_004337455.1 Parafrankia sp. BMG5.11
GCTTGCTGTCGCTTTCCAGCGCCGCGAGCTGGTCTTCGAAGATCATCTTGCTGTCGTACAGCAGCCGCCCGATCAGGGTGGACTTGCCGTCATCGACGCTGCCGCAGGTGATGAAGCGCAGCATCGTCTTGTGCTGGTGCTGCGCGAGGTACGCGTCGATGTCTTCGGCGATCAGCGCGTCGGTCTGGTAGATCGGCTCGCTCATGGTCAGAAGTATCCCTGCTGCTTCTTGACTTCCATGCCCGCGCCGCCGGCATCCTTGTCGATCGCGCGGCCCTGCCGTTCGGACGTGGTGGTGAGCAGCGTTTCCTGGATCACCTCGCTCAAGGTCGCCGCCTCGCTTTCGACCGCGCCGGTGAGCGGATAGCAGCCCAATGTGCGGAAGCGCACCGAGCGCATCACCGGCGTCTCACCGTCGCGCAAGGGGAAGCGGTCGTCGTCGACCATCAGCAACATGCCGTCGCGCTCCACCGTGGGGCGCGGCGCGGCGAGATACAGCGGCACGATCTCGATGCCTTCCAGCTGGATGTACTGCCAGATGTCGAGCTCGGTCCAGTTGGAGATCGGGAACACGCGGATGCTCTCGCCCTTGTTACGCCGCGCATTGTATAGGTTCCACACCTCGGGACGCTGGTTCTTGGGGTCCCATCCGTGGCTGGCGGTGCGGAAAGAGAACACTCTTTCCTTCGCTCGAGACTTCTCTTCGTCGCGCCGCGCGCCTCCGAACGCCGCATCGAAGCCGTAGTGATCGAGCGCCTGCTTCAATCCTTCGGTCTTCCACATGTCGGTATGCAAGGGCCCGTGATCGAACGGGTTGATGCCACGCTCGGCGGCTTCCGGGTTCTGCCACACCAGCAGCTCCATCCCCGAATCGCGCGCCATCTTATCGCGCAGGGCATACATGTCGCGAAACTTCCAGGTTGTGTCGACGTGGAGCAGCGGAAACGGCGGCGGGGCGGGGTAGAACGCCTTGCGCGCCAGGTGCAGCATCACCGCGCTGTCCTTGCCCACCGAATAGAGCATCACCGGCCGCTCCGCCTCCGCCACCACCTCGCGCATGATGTGGATCGCTTCGGCCTCGAGGCGCTGGAGATGGGTTAGCGTCATGACATGTCCTGTGGCGAGTTGGCCGGTTAATTCGTGGCCGAGCCGATGATGCCGCGGTCCTTGAGCCAGTTGCGCAATAGCATCGGCCAGGCGCTGAGGGCATCTTCGCTCTGGCCGAGGCCCAGCCCGTGGCGCCCGTTGGCGAAGATGTGGAGTTCCGCCGGTACGCCGGCCTTCACCAGCGCATCGTAATACAACGTCGCGTTGGTCGCGGGGACGAGTTCATCCGTGGTTGTATGGACCAGAAAGGTCGGCGGGGTGTCCGCCCTGACGTTGCGGGCCGGCGCGACTTGCGCACGAGTTTCAGGCGCGGCGTGCTTGGGGATGAAGCCGTTACTTTGCCACCGATTGCTCGGCAGATCGATGGCGGCATATCCAAGCACGGCGAAGTCCGGCCGGCTGCTCGCTTGCTCAACCGGGTCGTCCGAAGACGGATTACCCGCGTCGAATTGCGTCGACGCCATCGCCGTGAGGTGCCCGCCGGCCGAAAAACCGATCATGCCGATGCGGTTCGGATCGATGCCGTACTCGCTTGCATGCGACCGCACCCAGCGCAAGGCGCGCTCGGCGTCGGTGAGTTGCGTGGGATGGCCATAGCCGGACGACAGCAAGCGATAGGACAGGATGAAGGCGGTCACGCCGTTGGCCGCGAACCAGTCCGCGACCTGCCGACCCTCCATTCCTGTGGCGAGTCCGACATATCCCCCGCCGGGGGCCACGACGACCGCCGAGCCGAACGACGGAGCCTCATCGGGCTTGACGATAGTCAGGGTCGGCATGTCCATCGGCCGATCGCCGAGCGAGCCCGGTGCCTTGCCCGGCCAGAGCGGGATGGTCTGCAAGGACAGCGCCTCGCGCGCGTCCCGCGGCCGCGCAGGCGCGCGAGCCTTTTCTGTCGCCACCGCCGCCGGGTCAGCGGCCAGTGCTGCGTCGATCAATGCCATCTTTTCCGCTGTGAGAATGGCCGGCGCATATTGCGCTACCATTCGCAGCGAAATGTCGCGTGCCGCTGATATCTGCGGGCTTTTGGCAATGACCGGCACTTCGCGTTCGAGGACCGCTCGCGACGCTGGATTGTCGAGCAGTTCTCCCATCGTCGAATCGACGCTCAGCGATTGTCCCGCGGCCGGTGGCGCGTGATCCTGCGCGGCGACCGAGGCGGGCGCCGCGAGCACGATCGCGAGTCCCAGCAAGGTCCCGGAGAGTGCCCGGGTCAGGCCCCGGTCGCGTCTAGATGCCGCTCTCACGAAGGGGTTTCATCGAACTGGATGACTTCGTTGACGTGGCCTTCCGGGTCGAGGACGAACACGCAGCGGATGCCATAGTCTTCCACCCGGAAAATTCCCGGCTCGCCAATCGTTCCGCCGGCTGATTCGGCGCGCTCCACCACGCGTTCGATGTCGTCGGTTATGAAGCCCTGCACCGCTTCGCCGACGACCGGCCCGGTTGAATCGCGGTACTTGATGAGAGTCAGGCCGGGTCCGCCCGGATAGCTTGCCTGGTACATGATTTCATCGATCGGCCGCCCGAGCATGATGTCGCTGTGGCGACCTGCCTCGATCAATCCAAAGACTGCTTGGTAGAACGCGCCCATTTCCTCGAGGGCGTGGACGAAGGTTTTCGCAAAACCGTACGTCATTCCGAAATTGGTGCCCGTGGGTCTCGCCTCAGTCATCTACTTCCCCCCGGCCGCTTATTGCGATTCGCTCTGCTAGTGCAGTTGTAAGTGTCTGCTTAGCCAGTTTGCAACGAGATCGCGAGAGCATTAGCGCTTAAGCTTGCGAATTTATGCAAACCATGCTCCATGAACCTACCATTTGCGTAATATCGAGAGGCACGAAATGCGGGTAAAGCGAGAGGGCGCTGGTTTTGCCATTACGTCCAGTTTGGCATGACGTTCGACCGAGCCTCCTTTCGCAGCGCGCTGGGCAGCTTTCCGACAGGGGTAACGGTCGTGACCACGCTCGATGCCGAGGAAAAACCGGTCGGGGTGACTGCGAGCAGCTTCAACTCGGTTTCGCTCGATCCTCCACTAGTCCTTTGGTCGCTGGCGCGGTCCGCGCACTCGAACGAAGCATTTTGCTCGAGCGGGCATTTCGCGATCCATGTGCTATCGGCGAACCAGGAGGACGTCTCGAACCGTTTCGCTCGCGGCGGCGAGGACAAGTTTTCGGGCATGGCTTGGCGTTCGGGAGAGATGGGGTCGCCAGTCCTCAATACTTTCGCGGCCCTGTTCGAGTGCCGCACTTTGCACCAGTACGAGGGTGGCGATCACGTCATACTGGTCGGCGAGGTGGTTTCGTTCGAACAACGGGAGCATCCGCCCCTTGTATTTCACGGCGGGCGGTATGCCGAGACCCGCGACCGCGGCGCGGCGGGCGATCGAGAGACGGTCGACATCCAGCACGGAATTTTCTCGGACGAATTCCTGTTCTACCTGATCTCACGCGCGCATTTCCAGACTTCCCGCAGAGCGCGCGAAATGCACGAGGCACTCGGGCTCAGTCAGAGCGAATACCTGACCCTAGCGGTACTCAGCATGGACGAGACCCCTGCCTCGAGCGAAGAGGTTGTGCGTCGGCTGGAGCACACGGGCTATGCGCCGGATGCGGCAACACTTCACGACATGGTCGGCCGCGCACTTCTCATACGCTCGGCAGCAGGGTTCGAACTGGCGCCAAAAGGTCGCGAGCTTCACATCCGCACCCTGGCGGTGGCCAAAGGATTCGAGGACGATCTGCTGGGGATGCTTACGCCGGGCGAAGTGTTCGAAGCAAAGCGCCTGCTGCGAAGGATCATCGAGTTGACCGGGGAGGATGTCCCTCTCGGTTGGCGACCGGCGGCAAAGGCGGACTAACCGATGATCGATTACGGCTTTCAAGGCAAGGTAGCGCTCGTCACGGGCGGGGGCAGCGGCATTGGCCGAGCGACCGCGCTCGCGTTCGCCCGTTCGGGAGCTTCGGTCACCGTCGCCGACGTCGATGACAAGTCCGGCGGGGAGACAGTGGAACTGATAGCGGCCCACGGCGGCCGAGCCTTTTACTCGCACTGCGACGTCAGCGACGGCGCCCAAGTCAGGGCGATGATTCGCCAGACGATCGACCGCTTCGGCCGCCTGGATGCCGCGTTCAACAACGCCGGGGTCAACGACATTTCCGCCGACGAGTACCGCGACGAAGTGTGGGCGCGAGCGCTGTCAATCAATCTCACCGGCGTGATGCTTTGCATGCGCGAGGAGGCCGAAGTCATGCTGAAGCAAGGCGGCGGCGCCATCGTCAACACGGCGTCCATTAACGGCCTCGTGGGCAATCCCGGCCAGCCGGCTTATTCCGCCTCGAAACACGGCGTCGTTGGCCTCACCCGGCATGGCGCGCTGCGCTGGGCGCAAGCCGGCATTCGGGTAAACGCGGTATGCCCCGGTGTTATCCAAACTCCGATGACCGATCCGCTGGTGGCCGATCCGCAGATGAAGCAGCTGATCGATTCGATGACGCCCATGGGGCGCATGGGCTCGGCCGACGAGGTCGCGCAAGCGGTGCTGTGGCTTAGTTCGGACGCGGCGAGCTTTGTCACCGGCCATCCATTAGTCATCGATGGCGGCGCGACCGCCGTCTGACCGCTATGTGATCTTGGCCATCTTCGCGTTGTATTTTACCGTCTTCACGGCGATCGACGTCTCGACGTGGTGCACGCCGGGAATAGCAAGGATCTGATCCGATGCTGTGTGAAGCAGTTCCTCCAGTTCATGGAACAGGCACATCGCGGTTATATTGAACTCGCCCATAGTGATCAGCACCGCGTTAATCAGAGGCACTGCCGCGATCGCCTGAGCGACCTCTCGCACTCTTTCGACGTCTACCTGCGCGCTGATGAAGGCCAAGTGTGAATGTTGCGCCATGTCGAAGCTGCTGATCGCGGTAAAGGCGATCAGGCCTTCCTGCTGCAGCCGCTTTATCCGCCCGCGGACAGTGCCTTCCGTGACGCCTAGCTCGGCGGCGATCTTGCGGTTGGACACTCGGGCATCGCGGGCCAAGGCCTCGACCAACTGCTGATCGAGTTCATCCAGGCGTGATTGCGCCATCAGCTCAACTCCTGGTCTCGATGGGGGCGACGTCGAATTGGTACTTGATGATGTCGATTACGATCGAGGGGTTCATCGAGCGGATGCCGCGAATTCGTGAAATCTTGTCGAGGAGCAATTGCGACAGCTGCCGATAATCACTCATGGCGACCAATACGTCGATGTCGTAGCGCCCCGTCACCAGATGAGCGGCGTAGACCTCGGGCAATTCAGCGAGCTCACCGGCAACATCCGAAGCCTTCCGTCCGTCCACTTCGATCGCCAGCCGCATGAGGAAATCGAAGCCGTGCGCCGAGAAATCGGACACCGCGACGACACGCATCTGGTTCGCATCTTCTAGCCGCTTGATGCGCGAGGAGACGGTTGTGGCGGTAAGCCCAAGGCTTTCGGCGATTTGCTGATTGGTCGCCCGGCCATCGCGGCGCAATTCATCGATGATCGCGCGATCGGTGGCGTCGAAGGTCATTTTCTGGTTCATGATGGCGAGCAGTCCCCGAGCTTCTCGTGCGGAGTGCTGAGCCCATGCGCCAGCGTCAAGCATCGCCGCGTCCTCGCGTGACGCTTTATCCCCTCTTTCATCGCGGGCGCAGCCGTACCGCCGCTCATCCGAGCGCCTGGCGCAGCCGGGCCCCCATGCGCTGAATCCAGGGCATGGCATCGGGAACGGCTTCAAAGAGGCTGACGAAACCGTGGATCATGCCGGGCGCGGTCCAGTGTTGGCAGGCGACACCTGCACCCTTGAGTCGCGATGCGTAGGCTTCGCCTTCGTCCCGCAGGGGATCGTACTGTGCGGTGAGCACCGTGGCTGGCGGTAGTCCGGCAAGATCCTCGACCTGCGCGATCACCGCCAAGGGTGTCTCGTCAGTGGTGCGACCCGCGAGGTAATGAGACCAGAACCAGCGCATCATCGCGGTCGTCAGGAAGCCGCCGGCCTCGCCGTTTTCCCGGTAGGAAGGGCGGCTGAAATCGACGTCGGTGACGGGGTAAATCAGGAGCTGATGACACAACGCCGGCCCGCCTCGGTCCCGGGCCAGGATGGCTGTGGCAGCGGCGAGGTTGCCGCCGGCGCTATCACCCGCGACCGCTAGTCGGGCCGCATCGACCCCCAGCGCTTTGCTGTTGGCAGCTGCCCACTCCAGTGCGCCATAGCAATCCTCCAGCGGTTCAGGATAGGGGTGCTCGGGAGCGAGCCGATAGGCGATGGAAAGGATCGCTGAACCGCTCGCCAGCGTCAGTGCCCGGCACGTCCGGTCGTGAGTGTCGAGTGTGCCCACCACCCAGCCGCCGCCGTGAAAATATATCGTTAGCGGAGCGGGCCCGGCGCCGCGTTCAGGTACGTACAGTCTTGCCGCCAGGCTGCGCCCGGGAAGGGGCACCGTCAGATCCCTGACCAAAGCGACTTCCGGAGCTAGCCCGAAAGCCAAGGGATTGTCGCTTGCCGCTCTCACTTCGGCAGGGGTGGCGGTGTTGAAGTCGGGTGCGGGAAACTGTCGCATCTGGGTCAGCAGCGCATCGACCTGGGGATTGATCGTCATCAGAGCCTCACGAGGAAATGCGTTGACTGAGGGACAGGGAAGTCCGCGAATTGATAGGATAACCGGCTGCCTACCGATAATTGCGGATTGTGATTGCAATTGCCAGCCTCTATCGATGCGAACTCAAATTCGATTGGAGCTATCATGGATCGCTTGGAGGGGAAGGTTGCGCTTGTCACCGGAGGCGCGCGGGGCATCGGGGAAGGCATCGTTCGCCGCTTCGTCGAAGAGGGGGCGAAGGTTCTCGTCACCGATCTTCTGGACGAGGAAGGGGAGGCATTGTCCGGAGAACTGGGCGATGCGGTGCGCTACTTTCATCAGGACGTTACAGACCGGGCAGGCTGGGCGGCTGCGGTCGCCGAAGCGGAGAACAAGTTCGGCCGGCTGGATATTCTGGTCAATAACGCCGGCGTGCTGTTCTTCAGCGGCTTCGAAGGCTATTCGGATGCCCAGATCGACAAGCTGATCGATGTCAATCTGAAGGGCGTGATCCTGGGGTGCCAGGCGGCCATTCCGGCGCTCGAGCGCGCGGGCGGCGGCGCAATCGTCAACATGAGTTCGGCCGATGGCATTGCGGGAGCGAACGCAGTTTCGGTCTATTGCGCGACCAAGTTTGCAGTGCGCGGGCTGACCAAGGCGTTGGCGCTCGAATTGGGACCGCGCAAGATCCGCGTCAACTCGATCCACCCAGGCGGGATTTACACGCCGCTGGCGAATCCGACGAACATTCCGAAAGAGGAATACGACAAGAACTACTGGATCTATCCTGCGCAGTACGCCGGCGAGCCGAAGGATATCGCGGCGGCCGCCGCCTACCTGGCGTCTGACGACGCGCGCTATTGCATGGGCACCGAGCTATCGGTCGATGGCGGGATGAACGCGGGTCACTATTACATGGGTTTCCCCGGCTCTCCCACTCCGCCCGCGGATTGATCGCAAGCCTCATACTGAACGCGCTGCCCCCGAATTTATCGGGGCGGCGCGTGTCGGTTTGTCATACTCCCGGCTGCGACTGCGGAATTTCGACGACCAGTCCGTCGAGTTGCTCGCTCAGGTGGATCTGGCACGCCAGTCGGCTTGTTGCGCGAACTTCGACTCCGTCCAGCGCCTCGAGCATGTCGCGCTCGTCCGCGCTCGGCGGACCCACCCTGTCGGTCCACGCCGGATCGAGATAGACGTGGCACGTGCCGCACTGGCGCACGCCGCCACACAGCGCGTCGATGCCATCAACAAAGTTGCCGACCGCCAGGTGCATGACCGTCATACCTTCGAAGTTGACGCACGTCCGCGCGGTGCCATCGGGCTGCACGTACGTAACGGCCGCCATCAGATGCTTGCGACGAGAGCCGGGACATCAGCCGGGCGCCCGGCGCGAACGGCCGCGCGCTTGCGATAGCGGACGCGGCAAGGCTGGGCTGGCCAATATGTTCCGGCGCCGGCGATCGGTCGCACTTCATCTAGCAGTTCCATATCGTAATGCTGGAGCAGAACAGCCAAGAGCACCTTCATTTCGAGCCGCGCGAAATTCACGCCCGCGCAGCGATGCATTCCGCCGCCGAACCCCACGAGGCTGTTGCTCTCGATTCGAGCATCGGGATTGTCAGGATTGAACCGCTCGGGATCGTAGGCATCGGGATGATGGAAGTTCTCGGTCATCCGGTGGGTCACCGACGGCGCAAGAAGGACAAAGTCGCCCTTGGCGATGCGATAACCCTCGCGGACGATCTCGGTGCTGGCCTTGCGGGACAGGATGTAGGCAACCGGATGGAGGCGCTCGGTCTCGCGCAGCGCCAGATCCATTTTTGTCAGCGCGAGCGTCTGTTCCCAGTTGAGATTACTCCCATCGCCGTCGCCAATCCCAGCCGCAAGCTCTTCGCGGACCACCTGCTGGTAGCCGGGATTCTGGAGTAGATCGGCGAGCGCCCAGCTGACTTGTCCGGCGGTCGTCTCGTGACCGGCCCACACGAGCAGAAGGATCAGGTGACGAATGGTTTCATCGGGGACTGCCGTGCCATCTGGGTAGCGAGTCCCAATCAGGTCTTGGAAGAAGTCGGGCGGGTCCAGTGGTGCTGCGCGCCGCTTGTCGATCCAGCCTTGCAGAATGGCGTGAAGCTTCTTCTTCGCGCGCTGGCTGCGAATTTGCTTGGAGGTCGGCAGCCACAGCGGCAGCACGAACTCCATCCCTGCCGAAAAATCGCGAAACAGATCGAAGAATTCGTGACCCAGTTTTTGGTGGAACTCGCGCCCCATGAAACTGTGCGCAGCGATATCCATCACCACTGGACCGAGCGTCGGGATCATGTCGAAAGACCCCTCGTCGCCGAGTCGTTCGACCAGGCTGAGGCATTCTTCGGCCATGATGCCTACGTACTGCTTCATCGACGCCGCCTTGAAGCGCGGCATGATGATCGCGCGCTGACGGAGGTACTCTTCCATCTCGGCAAAAGAATAGAAATCGGGCGAGAACATCTTGAGGAAGAAAGGCATCGACTCCCGGATTGAGAGGAGCTTGTCCGTTTCCTCGAAAAAGAACTTGTTGTTCTCCGGGCCGAGCATGACGTTCATCCGACGGCCGGCCAGCTTGAAGGAGAACAGCGAGCCCTTCGTCGCGTATCCACGCTTGAGGACGGCGACCGGATCGCGAAAGAATTGCGCTAGATGACCGATCAAGGGCGCGCCGCCCTCCAGAGCTGGAAGCGTCGCCGTGCTCATCGCCATCTCTCCCCTCGATCGACCCAAATTTGCGGGCCGCTGCCACTTCAACCTCACTCAACTGGCCTAAAGTGTACAGCCCGCAGCGGCCTGACGATCGGCGTGATTGAGAGCACGCTCACACAAATGGCGCGATCAAGAATGGATGCCGATCAATCCGAGCAGCGCCAGCCGGCCCCACAGCGCAAGCTGGGTGTCTTCGTGGTTCCAGAGGCTCAATGCGCCAAGTGCTCCGGCCGCGCCCGCACCTTCTAGCCAGAACCCCGCCAGTCCGAGCAACCCCAAGTATCCCAGCTTGCGGACTCGTTCGCCCGGGCGCGAGGCATTCGCCGGGCGGCGCATCGCGACCAATCCGCCGAAGCCGATGAGCCCGATCAGGCCGAGCCATGGCATGGCTTGTTCGATCACCGCGTCATGCTCCGCCGAGCATGGCTGCCCGAAACGAGCTGATCGCTGTCCGCGGGGGCGGGGAGGACGTTCACGTCAATAGACCGCCGCTGGGTTCTTCGCCCGTGGGCTACCGAGCATTTCGCGGTGCGAGGGTCGTTCGTGCCCCCTGTCCGTCACTCTCAGTTCGCGGGCGATTTCCGCCCCGATCAGTGTCTGGCCGGAAAGTTCGTCGCGCTCCGGCGACTTATCGATCGCCTCGAGGATGTGAGCAGTGAATTCAGGATTCTCCGCCATGGCGATGAAACCTTCGTACTGCTCGGGATTAGTCTTGCGGGCGATTTCGGAGCGTTCGGTGACCTGCGGCCCCAGCCAGATCGAAACCGCGGCCACGCCTGTCCCGCGCAAGTCGTGCTCCATGTCATGGGCGAGCTTGTCGATCCCGGCCTTCTGCGCTCCATATGCTGGCCCATGCATATAGCACGTCGCGCCGAAGCTGGACGTGAACGCGATCAAGCCGCTTCCTTGCGGCACCATGATCCGCGCCGCGTGCCAGCTGGCGACGTATGAGGACCGCAGGCCCACATCGATGATGCCGACGGCAGCGAGTTCCTTTTCCCAGAACGGTTTCTTCTCGATCAACTGATGATGGATCATCGCCGCGTTGTTGACCAGGATATCGAGCCGTCCCTGCTCGCGGGCAATCTGCTCGAAAAGTGCGGCGACCTGCGTGTCGTCACCATGATCGCAGACGACCGGAATGCCATGTCCCCCCCGTTCGCTCACGTGCGACGCGGTTTCCGCGACCGTGCCCGGGAGGACCGACCCATCCCATCCCTTGGCCTCGCCAGGGGTTACCGTACGGCCGGTGACGTAGACGGTATAACCCAGCTCGCCGAATCCCCGCGCGATACCTGCTCCTGCGCCGCGGCTGGCGCCGGTTACAAGAGCGACCTTGCCCGTGTTCATGTGTCCGTCTTCCTCAGTTCAGAATGCTTGGGGTGCAGGGTGAGCGCGCTGGCGAAACTGCTGCGGAGTGACCCCGGTTACACGGCGGAAGGCGCGCGAAAAGCTGTTGGCGTGCGAGAAGCCGCAGGCGCGCGCGACCGCTTTTACTGGCGTTCCCCGCGCGGTCAGCATCGACTTGGCTTCCATCATCAGGAAGCTTTCGATGTAGTGGGAGATGGGCTCGCCCGTCAGCGCATGGAATTGCCGATGGAGATGGCGAGAGCTGATGCCGCACAACGCCGCCAGTTCGGCGACCGTGGGACGTTCCGGTCCTTGCGCGAGCCGCTCGCGAATGCGGCGATACTGCCATGCCGCGAGCCGCCCCCCTGCTACGGGACCCGGACATGCCAAGAATAGCCGGCGTAGTTCGATGACCACCAGCTCGTGAAGTGCGGCTAGCGCCTCTGCGGAACCTTCGGCTCCGGCGAGCAGTTCGCGATGAGCCAGCCGCATCAGCGTGCGAAGCGTCTCGTTGCGGATGTTGAGCAGCGACTGGAGGACCTCCAGTTCGGGCACACCATCGAGTCCCAGGACCTGCGATCGAATGGGCTCCGGCAGAATCCAGCGCAGCACGCGGATATGACCGCCAGCCGAACGCCCGGTAATATGCACTCCGGGGTAGCGGACGAAAAGGGTGCCCATGTAGGTGCTTCGCTCGCCGTCGATGTGGGAAAAACAGGCCGAAGCGTCCTCGGACAACGGAGGCAGCGACATCTCAAGCATCAGCTCGTCTTCCGCGCGCTCCCACTCGAACATTGTCGGCCATCGCCATTCGACGAGCTCGATGCGGGTTTGGGCGACTCTCGCGGACGCCAGCACGGTCGGCTCGAGATTCCGGTGCAACACCATTTCAGCCGTCTCCAAAACGGTATTGGCTGGTTGGAATGATGTCGATCCGGGCGAAGTCGATGAAACCGGCGCAGCTTTCCGCCATCGCGGCGATATTCGCGTCGAGCCTTGCCTTGTCCCCTTGCGCATCGAAGAAAGCGGCCGGATCGGTCATCGCCACAGCAGGAAAGCATTCCTCGACGAACGCATCGTAAGCCGGCGCGTCCTCCGTCAGCGGCATTACGATCAGGTTTTGCACATATTCGAAATTGGCCTGGGTATCGATCGCCACCTTGGTGTGATGCGAATGCCAGTGTGCGATGGCCGCTTTGCGGGACATGTCGGGGCGAAACGAGATGAAGCTCGCCTGGGACCAGCCGTGTGTTCGTTCGCCCGGCTGCAACGCCTGTTCGTCGTTGTCGATGATGGTGGACTCGGCGACCAGCCATGACGCGAAGGTGCCGCAGCAATCCGAGAGCGCTGCATCGACCGAACCTCGGAACAGCCCGTTGGCCGAAGGCAGCCAGAACTGGACGACAGCGTCCTGTTGGGGGCTTTGCCACTGCTGTACCAGGCTGTCGGCCGCCGCGATCGCATCATCGCGAATATTAACTTGAACCCGTTGCGCGCCGCAGGACGCCAGACGGCCTGGGAGATCCGCCAGCAACCGCTCGTTGAAGACGGCTCGCGGCTCTTCGGGTTGTTTCCACAGCGCGCAGACGAGTTTTTCCATGTGCCGCTCCTCAGTCGAAATTGGCTTGCCCGCCGTCCAGCGGGATCGTGGCGCCGGTGATATATGCCAGGTCCGGGCCGCACAGGGCGGCTACAGCACGGCCGATGTCCTCCTCCAGCCGCCCGATGCGCCCGAGTGGTATCGTGCGAAAAAAGGTCTGCGCTTCTTCCGGGTTGTTCTCGATCCACCACTTCAGGCCTGGCGACTCGGCGTGCGGAGCGATCGTAAGGACGCGAATACCATCGCCGCCCCATTCCGACGCCGCCGCGCGGGTAAGTGCCCGGATCGCCTGCTTGACCGCGCCATAAGCACCATAGGTGGACATGTCCCAGCGAATGCCGGCCGAAGACGCGAGGTTGACGATCGTTCCGCCCCCGCGCACGGCCATGTGCGGGTGCGCCAGCTTCATCAGTCGAAAAGTCGCGAGCGGCCCGGACTCGAAGCCGGCGCGGAACTGGTCGTCGGTTACTTCGGCCAGCGCGCCAAGGGGAACCTCCTGTGCGTTGTTGACGAGAATATCGAGACCGCCGAAATGCTCGACCGTTTGCGAGACTGCTGCGGAGCAATCGTCTGGCGATTTCACGTCGCAGCGCACGGCGAGCGCGGACGCGCCTTGTTCGGAAATTGTCGCCGCGGCGGCAGCCACTTTATCGAAGGTCCGACCGGCGAGGACAACCTGTGCCCCGGAAGCGGCGAGAGCGCGCGCGATCCCTTCGCCGACTCCTTGGCCAGCGCCCGTGATCAATGCAACCTTGCCTGCAAGGTCGACCATCAGATTCCTCTCAATTCGTATTTTATTTGCCAGTATTCTACGCATGACGTTGACATCCGCGCAAGCGAAACCGCAAAACGCGTTGTGATGTGGATTGATTTCCAACTTTCAGCCTAAGGACTGTCCATGACTGACCAATGGGACATGCAGGTCGACGTACTCGTCGTAGGCTCCGGGGCAGGCGGGATGATGTCGGCGCTCGTGGCGGCCGACAACCATGCCGAGGTTCTCGTCATCGAGAAGGATCAGCGATGGGGCGGCACCTCCGCTACTTCGGGAGGCGGGATCTGGATTCCAGGGAGCCATATTGCCGCGGCGGCAGGCTTCGAAGACAATCTCGACGACGCGTTTACCTACATCCGTGGGCTCTCGGCCGACAATGTCCCGGACGCCAACATCCGCGCTTACATAGACAACGCGGCACCGATGCTGCGCTGGCTGACCGAGCACACGCCGGTACGCTACGTCTCCCTGCCGTATCCCGATTATCACGCGGAGAACGAAGGTGGCTCCCCGACCGGCTATCGCACGCACCTGCCGCTTCAACTCGACGGGCGGTTTTTGGGCGACGACCTGAAGACGCAGCGTTTTCCTTCACCTGCGGCTAGCCTGTTCGGCTATCTCAATTGGACCTTCGAGGAGACTTACCAGCTGCTATATCGCGGCAAGGGCTGGCTCACCGGCCTTGTGCGGAACATGGCGAGATATTGGCTCGATTGGCCGTTCAGGTTCACTTCGCGCAAGGACCGCCGACTGACTTTGGGCAACGCCTTGACCGGTGCCCTGCGGGTCGCGCTCAACGAGCGCAAGGTGCCGGTATGGCTCGAGAGTCCGCTTGCCGAGCTGATTGAAAAAGACGGTACCATCGTGGGCGCGATCGTCTCCCGGCGCGGACGGCAGGTGCGCATCGGCGTGCGCAAGGGCGTGGTGTTGGCAGCGGGCGGGTTCGACAAGAACCAGGCCATGCGCGACGCCAACATGGACCTCTACACGGTGGCGCGATATTCCGGGGGCGTGACGAGTAATACTGGCGACAGCATACGCGCCGGTGAGGCTATCGGCGCGCAGACGATGAACCTGCAGTCCGCCTGGGCGGCACCGGTATTCTACGTGCCCGGAGAAGATCGCGGAAGATTGAGCACGATCGAGCGCGCATTGCCGGGCTGCATTATGGTCAGTCAGAAAGGCGAGCGGTTTCTCAATGAGGCCGCGTCCTATCATATCACTGGACAGATCATGGCCCGGCGCCAACGGGACGAGGGCGATGCCAGTCCGAGTTGGATGGTGTTCGATCATCGCTACCGCCACCTCTATCCGATGGGACCGTTGCTGCCGCTGGTTCCCGACTGGCTGCAGAGCGGCGCGGTCAAGTCGATCCTCAAGAAAGGCGCAACCATCGAAGAGTTGGCCGACGACATGGGCGTGGACAAAGCGGCGCTTGCCGGGACTGTCGCGCGCTTCAACGAGCATGCCGCGCGGGGCGAGGATCCCGAATACCATCGCGGGGAGGCAGCCTACGACAAGATGTACGGAGACCCGCGTAATGTTCCGAATCCGTGCCTGCGGCCGCTCACGGAAGCCCCGTTCTACGCGATGCCGATCTATCCCGGCGATATCGGCACGAACGGTGGCCTGCTAACCGACGAACGGGCGCGCGTGATTGGCACCAATGGCAAGCCGATCCGCGGACTCTATGCGGCCGGCAACAACGCCGCCTCATCAATGGGTGAAAGCTATCCGGGAGCCGGGGTGACGCTCGGTCCGGCGCTGACGTTCGGCTACATCGCGGCGAGGGACTTGACCGGCGCCAACGGCTGATCGGCGGCTAGCTTTCCTGCCAGGGATAGAACGGCGGCATTTCGGATGCCTTGCCCGCGAAGCTGGGCGGCCGCTTCTCGAGGAAAGCGGAGACGCCCTCCTTGCCGTCGCCGATGCTGGTGTAGAACATTGCCAGCGATTCAACGTCGTGCGCCATGCGTGGGTGCGGCTGCGCCGCGTTCGACAAGACCATGGCGCGGATGAGCGCCATCGAAACCGGCGACCGGCCCGCCGCCAGTCCGCGGGCAAAGGCGCGGGCATGGCCGACCAAGGCGTCTGCCGGAACCACTTCGCGGACGATTCCCACTTCACGAGCCTGCTCAGCGGTGAGGATATCGGCGCGATAGAGCAGTTCCAGTGCCTTTTCATGCCCGACGATGCGCGGAAGGAACCAGGTTGAGCACGCTTCCGGCGTGATGCCTAGGCGCCCGAACACGAAACCAAGGCGCGCCCGCTCCGAAGCGAAGCGAAAGTCCATCGGCAGCGTCATGGTGGCGCCGATTCCAACAGCCGCTCCGTTGATCGCGCCGATGATTGGCTTGGTGCAATCGTACATCGCGAGCGCCACGCGCCCACCGGTGTCGCGCACGCCGCGCCCAACCTCCGGCTCGACGGGACGCGCACGGATGTCCGCGATCGTCGGAGTGAGACTCTCGTCGAGTCCGAAGACATTGCCACCAATCGAGAGGTCCATGCCGGCGCAAAACGCCTTTCCGGCCCCGGTGACTACGATCGCACGCACCTCGTCGTCGTCGCTCGCGCGGCCATAGGCGTGCTCGAGTTCATCCGCCATCTGGACCGTGAACGCGTTCATCGCCTCGGGCCTGTCGAGGGTCAGCAGCAGGAGACCATCGTCGACCTCGTAGCGGATCGTCTCGTACTGCATGAAATTATTCGACGAGCGCGCGGGTCTGATCGCTCATCGCCGGATCGCTCTGGCCCTGCAGGAACGCTGCCCGTCCTGCGATGATGTCCGCGGTCATTTCAGGCTGGCTCGAAACCCAGAATTTTCCTTCGGCAAGACCTCGCATCATGACAGCGCATCCTTCCTCCAGGTCCATCCCGTAGTTCGCCATCATGTCGTGCATCGAGCGGCGAAAGCGCTCTGCGCTGTCAGGTTCCCCCGCACTGTTTTCGGCGTTGAAAATGTTGGTTCGGATCATCCCTGGGATGATCGAACAAACGTGGATCGGCGCCTGCTTGAGCTGCATCTCGAGGAACAGGCACTCGCTGAAGCTCTGAACAGCGTGCTTGGTGACCATGTATGCCGATTGCGTCGGCATCATTCCGAAGGATCCGACAGAGGCGAGGTTACCGATCCAGCACTCCGCGCCGCTTTCAAGCATCTTCGGGACGAACGCACGGACCCCGTGAACCACGCCATGAAGGTTGACGTCGAGCGTCTTCTCCCACCGTTCGACCGGGATTTCCCAGGCAAAACCCAGGGTCTCGATGCCGGCGTTGTTGACCAGCAGCCGTACGCTGCCGTGGCGGTCGAACACGTCGTGCGCCAGCCGGTCGAGCTCTGCCGGCTGCGAGACATCGAGCTGGAATGCTTCCGCCTTGCCGCTGACGTCGCGAATCTGCCTCGCGACCGCCTGCGCTGCAGCATCGTCGATGTCAGCCACGATGACATGCATGCCGATCGCCCCCGCGCGGCGCGCGAACCCAGCGCCGATGCCCGAACCCGCGCCGGTGATGACGGCCACTCCGCCAGCGAACTTCTCTTCTTCCAAACTCATCGGGTCCTCGTTCAGGCTGGATCGTGGTTGATATATCGCGCGCGATACTCGGAAAATTCCTGCAAGATGTCTTCCTCCCGCAGTCCGAAGCGCTCGAGAGAGTAGGCATGGGCCGGGCGCTGCTCGCGCTTGTTGCCGGCGAGGAATTCTTCCAGCGCGGCGTCCATGCCGGTATCCGCCTCGATACCCATTCGCGACAGGACCATGCGCGCCTGGCCGAGCGGATTGCGGACCACGTCGCGATAATCGATGTCGATAAAGCGATCCTCGCCGATGCGGCCTCTCGCCGCTTCAAAGCGCCGCATCCATTGGACGAGCCTATGGAACCAGAAATGCGCGACGGCGCGTTCCTCCAACTCGGCGCTCAATTTGTAGAGCGACACTTCCATGCTGATGTAGGAGGGCACTACATCGAGCGGATCGCGGTGCGTCATGATCAGAAGCGCGTCAGGGAATGCACTCGCCGCGGTCTCGGCATAAGGCAGGTTTGACGGGCTTTTCAAAATCCACTTCGCGCCGCGCCGCGCCGGATCCTGCCACTGGAGATACTTGAGGATCGTCTTGAGATCCTCATGCCCGCGGCTCTGATCGTAATCGTCGAGCCAGCTAGAGAAGGACGGCACGAAGCTCATTCCCTCGATCATAGTTGACACGAACATCTGCCCCAGGATGAGGATTTCCTCGTCCGGGGCGTCAGGCTCCAGCGGGTGGATCGACGCGAGTTCGGGGGCTGCTTCCAGCCACCCTGCGATCATCGCTTCGGCATACGCGCGCCGCCCGACCGGCTTACCCGGCTCCTCATCCGGAAACGGGGCGAAATTCTGGGCTTCGAACCACCGGATCGCGGTCATGCCCGGCGCGCTTGCCAGCAGACGCTGGAATATTGTGCTTCCAGTCCGCGGCAGGCCCAGGATGATCCCTGCAACATCGACGGTTTCGTCGAGAATCTCGGGATTGCGCTTAATGTCGTCGATCATCCGCAGGCGGCTGGCGAGGCCCTTGACGATGATCTCGGTCTGGCCGGTTACACCTGCAGCCGTGAGCGCCGCTTGTCGATTCGCCGCATCGACAAACGCCCGCATCGGCTCGAGGAACCAGGTATCGCCGAAGTCGGACAGGCCCGTTCGCTGACGAGCCTGCTCGAGCAGCGCGTCACAATCCAACACCGGAACCTTGGACACTGGGTCGGCTGTCATAGTTGTCTCCCGCCCGCGACGCTACGCTGACCCGAGGGGCGAAGCAATACGCCAATGCGCAATCCTAAGGGACGGGTTGCCCGGATTGCGCAAAGGTGCCCCGGATCTTTTACGCGAAAGCTATGCCGCTAGCGCCTCTTCTGGTTCGGGCGGAAACAAGGCCGGCTTGCCGGGATCATAGACCTCGGTGAGAAGGGTGATGAACGCGGTGTCGATCAGCGGATCGCTGGGAACCTCGAAAGTAATGTCGCGAGCGCGCAAGTCGGCAATCAACATATCGAATATGCGTTCGTGACCGATATCGTCGGTGTGATCGAGCGTCATGCGAAGCTCTTCGTAATCCATGAAGATATCCGCGCCCCAATGGACGAGCAGACGGAACTCCTCTTCCGGCACGCGCTGGATCACCCGGCCGTCGGTAAGGATTTGCCAGCCACCTGCCGCCTCAGGATCGGGCTCCATGACCGATTGGATCGAAAGCCCTTCCGGACGGCGCAGGGCCGCTGGGCCGCACGCCTCGGCCGTGTGGTACATCATCTCGTTTTCGACAACCACGGCACGACCCCACATCGGCGCCTTGACCTGCTTGGGCGGCGCGGAAAGCCCATCGGGCCAGTAGTTGAAGCCGCCGCCGACCTTCCCCTGGTAATACCAGGCGATGACCTGGGCCTTCTTGGCCTGCCAACGTTTGAACAGACCCGACTTCACCATCATGTTCATCAGCCACACGGGGGTGGTCTGATAGCTGATCCCACGAAACCGGGTGGCATCGACATGCGGAGTGTCGGTTCCGGGACAAGGCCCCTGGATGTTGAACAGCATGCTTTCGGGCCTGGCGTAGGCCGCGCCCCAATAGCCGCGCACCAGATCGAGGAATTGCTGGTTGAGAAAGCAATCCTCGATTTCCGAATGGAGCGCCGTGTGACCCTGGGCAAAGTAACCCCGGAAGACCGGCGTCAAGAACATGTCCCAAGTCGGCGTGAATCCTTCCGGCATCTTTCCCGACGTTGTCGCGACCACTTCTTCGGGCGACTTGAAGTGCTGTGCGAGGATCAGGCTCCACGGGCCTTCGCGTCGCACCACGTCGAGCATGCGCCGGTGCTGGTCCGCAGTAAACGCGTTCTCGATGATCCGCGGTTCGGAGACGGGACGAAATATATCGGCGGTGCGAGTCACAGGCGAGCTCTCCAAATATCCCCGCGCCTCCAGGCGCTGACGTCGTAGGTAGTATGCATTCACTTACATCAGGGCGCAAGTCGGTTCAGTGTGCCGGGCAAATGTCATCGGGCCCCCAGAAGGCTCGCAGGCTGGTGATTTTTCCTTCCTCGTCGAAGCGGCATGCGTCGATCGAGCGGATGCGCAGGCGGACGCCATTGGGCGGAGTGAATTCCACATCGAACGCGAACGCCGCCTCGTTCGAATGGGACCCGCGAACCGGCCCCACCGGAAAAATGCGTGCGCCGAATGCGACGGAATCAGCAAACCAGGACGCAATCTCCGTGCCCCGCTTGGGCGGCGAGCCGACCGGATCTTCGATGACAGCGTTGGTTGCGAAAAGCGCGACCAACCCCGCGGCGTCGCCGGCATTCGTGCGCTCGATATAAGCCTCGCAGGCTCTCTTCATCGTCGCTTGCGATAAAACCGCAATGTCCGTGCTCATTATCTGCTCCCACATCACACGAATGCGCAAGATGCTCGCGCCTGTTCTGCCGATACTTGCAAAGCTAACCACGATCTTGCGCAAATTGCGTAACAGAAGTACACGGTCTCCACAATTCGGCTCTGCCTGGCGTGCCTTTTGCGCATTAGGGTAGTTTAAAGACCGACGTCACGGAGAGCGAGCGATGGCCAAGACAAGCGAATACGGGTTGGGCGAATTTCCCTTCGCCCGGGGTTGGTACATGATCGGTGCGGCGACCGAAGCGACCTCGACTCCGTCGTCCCATCGATACTTCGGCAAGGATCTCGTTCTCTATCGCGGCGAGAGCGGCAAGGCGTATCTGACGGACGCCTATTGCCCGCACATGGGCGCGCACATTGCCCGCAACAAGACGAGCTACATCGTGCTCGACGGCGAGCACGTCGAAGGCGAATCGATTCGTTGCCCATTTCACGGCTGGCGCTTCGGACCGGATGGCCGGTGCAATCATATTCCTTATTCCGACTTCATTCCCAAGGCGGCGACCCTCCGGCACTACCCGCTGGAAGAGCGCGCCGGGATTCTGTGGGCCTGGCACGATTCGGAAGAACGGGAGCCCGATTATCCGCTGCCCGATTTCGGCGGCCATTACGGTGCGCCAGGCTGGGTTGAATGGAAGATCGACTTCATGGGGGATCTCGACGTCCACCCGGTGGAGGTTGTCGATAACATGGCCGATTTCGGTCACTTCATTCCCATTCACGGCGCGACCGACTGGCAGTATTTCGCCAACGAATTCCAGGATCACATCGTTCATCAATACTACAGCGCCGGACATCGGACGCTGACCAGCGATCCTGACGATATGCTCGTCCTCGATACCTGGTACACCGGGCCCGGATTTCTCCAGTCGGAGATGGCTGGCGCCTTCGACAGCTTCATCATGATCGCCAATACGCCGATCGAGGAAGACCGGGTCCGCGCGTGGCATGGTCTGATGGTGAAAGTGCACGACGGCAGTCGGGAGATCACCGACGAGGACCGCGCAAACGCCCTGCAATATCAGGAGGGCAGCCGCCTGGCCTTTGCCCAGGATGTCGAAATCTGGGCGAACAAGCGCGCGTGCATCAATCCGCTGGCGGTGCCGGCGGACGGGCCGTATGGAAAGCTTCGCCGGTGGTACGGCCAGTTCCACAATCCCCGCGACAAGGTTGCGGGCATTCAGGCGCGAGTGAACGGCACTGTCGTCACGCTCGACAAGCGGCAAGACAAGACCGCGGCCTGACACTCTCTAGGGGGACTGAACTTGGCATCCTTTCCGAAGGGTTGTGCGCTGGTCTTCGGCGGTAGCGGAGGCATCGGCAGCGGAGTGGCGCGCACGTTCGCCGCGAGCGGCAGCGATGTCGCCGTGGTTTACCGTAGCAAGTCCAGTCAGGCAGACGCGGTTGCGGCCGACGTCTCGGCGCTCGGCCGCGAGGGCAGCACGCATCGCGCGGATGTAACGGAGCCTGCCCAGGTCCGCGCCGCAATCGACGCGGCAGTCGCGCGGCATGGACGCGTGCACAGCATGGTCTGGGCGGCCGGCCCGCTGGTAAACCAGCGTTATCTCGCAGACACCCCGCTCGAGGAATGGCGACATGCCTTCGATGTCGAGGTGCATGGCTTCTTCACCGCGGCCACCGTGCTGATCCCGCACATGCGCAAGCATGGCGGGGGGAGCTTCGTGCACCTGGGCTCGGCCGGGCACGATTGGTGGCCTGCCCGCGACGGGATGTCGGTCGCCGTCAAGGCCGCCAACGAACAGCTCGTCCGGGGAATCGCCAAGGAAGAAGGCAAGCACAGCATCCGGGCCAACTCAGTGCTGGTCGGAGTCATCGATGCCGGGCAACTGCATACGCTGACCGAGCAGGGCCAGCTCGATGACCGATGGGTCGAGGAGACGAAGAAGCTGCTCTGCCTCAAACGCTGGGGCTCGCCCGAGGATATCGGCCAGGCATGCGTTTACTTCGCGTCGGACGAGGGTGCCTACACGACCGGTCAGTCGATCTCGGTTTCCGGCGGCTTCGGGGTGTGACCGCGGCCCGATGAAGCGCTGGCTTGTCCGCCTCCTCGTCGGCTTGCCGCTGACTGTGCTGGGGGTCGCCGCAGTCGGGGTCGCCTGGAACTGGGACACGATCCAGCGTGTGTTCCTGGGCGGCCTCAAGGTCTACGAAACCGAGCCGCCCGTGCTGCCTACGCAGTTGGCGCGGCCTGCCGTGCTGGTCTTTTCCAAGACGAACGCTTTCCGCCACGAAGAGGCCATTCCGGCAGCGAAGAGGTTACTTAGCGAGATAGCCGAGAAGCGCCGCTGGGGCATCTACCTTACCGATAATGGAGCTACCTTCGCGCCCGAACTGCTCGCCCGGTTCGATGTAGTCGTCTTCAACAACGTCTCGGGCGACGTATTCACACCAGCGCAGCGGAGCGCCTTGCGGTCATACCTTGAAAACGGCGGCGGCTTCGTTGGCATCCATGCGGCAGGCGACAATTCCCACCCCTGGCCGTGGTACGTAGAGCAGGTGATCGGCGCCAGGTTCATCGGTCATCCGATGGACCCGCAGTTCCAGCGAGCGACCGTCAACCGCCAGGATGCCGACCACCCTGCGGGCGCGAGAACTCCGGCGCGATGGAAGCACCGCGACGAATGGTACAGTTTCGCAGCCTCACCAAGGCGAGCGGGGGTTCACGTTATCGCTGCGATCGACGAACGTTCCTACTCGCCGGGGAGTTTCTTCGGCACCGATCTGGCCATGGGCAGCGATCATCCGGTTGCCTGGTGGCGATGCGTGGGCAAGGGGCGCGCGTTCTACACCGCGATGGGTCACACAGCGGCGTCCTACTCCGAGCCGGAGATGCGAGCGCTGATCGGGGGAGCCCTGGATTGGGCTAATGACCACGGGGGACCCTGGTGCTCCGAGAAAGCGGGCGGCGAGACAGCGCGCCAAGTCCGATGACTGAAATCGATTACATGCCCATGCTCGGATCGCCATCGACTCCGGTTGTCGTCACCGGCGGCGCTTCGGGCATCGGACTGGCGACCGCTTCTGCTCTTGCCGCAGTGGGGCGGCCGGTTTCGCTGTGGGACATCGATGGCGACAAGGCCCGCGCGGAAGCGGCAAGAATCGGGGCCAAGTTTGGCGTGCTTGTCCTGGGTCAGCGCGTGGATTTGCGCGATCCCCAAGCGGTGTCTCCTGCAGCCTTAGCGGCGCGCGACGCGCTCGGCCCGATCGGGGGGCTGGTCCATTGCGCTGGAACCGCCGAGCAGACCGGCATCGAGGGCGTGACACCCGACAACTGGGATGCCGGCCTCGCGCTCCACGCGCGGGCGGTCATCCAACTCGTCCAGGCTTTTCTCGCCGATCTCAAGGTTACTCCAGGCAGCGCAGTCGTCGCCCTGTCCTCGATCAACGCGAGCTTCGGTAACGGTACGATCCCGATATATTCCGCGGCGAAGGGCGCCGTCATCTCGCTCGTGCGATCGATGGCAGATGAGCTTGCCGGCCATGGCATCCGGATCAACACCGTCAGCCCGGGCATGATCGATACTCCGATCCTGGGTGCAGCGCGCGATGCGATGGAAGGCGTCTACCGTTCGCGGATCATGCTCGGTCGGTTCGGACGCCCGGAGGAAATTGGCCGCGCCATCCGCTTCCTGCTGTCTGACGAAGCCAGCTACCTGACGGCCGAGGACCTGGTGATTGACGGGGGAATCCTGCGATCCCAGCGCCCGTGATCGCGTTGCTCAGTCGCCCTGGAAGCTGACCACGACGCGAAGCGCCTCACCGGTTCTCATCAACTCGAAGCCTTCGTTCACCCGGCTCATCGGCAAACGATGTGTCACCAGATCATCGAGATTGAGCTTTCCTTCTACGTAGAGGTCGAGCAGGCCCGGAAGCTGGCTGCGGCCCTTGATGTTGCCCATGAACGATCCCTTGATCGTCCGCCCCATCTGCAGGTTGAAGGGGGTCACTTCCATCACTTCCCCATCGGGCGGGACTCCCAGAACGGTGCAGCAGCCGCAGCCCGCCCTGCTGGCGGCAAAGGCCTGCTGCATCAAGACGCCGCTGCCGACGCATTCGAACGTGTAATCGGCTCCGCCTTCGGTCAGCCGCAGGATCTCCGCGACAGGGTCACCGGCAGCGGGATCGACGAAATCGGTCAGTCCGAACGGGATGGCTTGCCGGGCCCGCGCGGGATTGCTGTCGATTCCGATGATCCGCGCCGCCCCTGCCAATCGTGCGCCTTGCACGACGTTGAGACCGATCCCGCCGAGTCCAAACACGGCCACGCTGGAACCGGCTTCTACGTGCGCCGTGTGAAGCGCGGCGCCGACCCCGGTCGCGACCGCACAACTGATCGTGCAGGCCAGTTCGAGCGGCACATCGGGCCTTATCTTCGCGACGCTGCGCTCCTTCATCACGACGAATCGTGAGAGCGCGCCCACGCCGGTGTAAGTCGAAACCCGCTTGCCTTCGAGCGAGAAGCGTGTCGGCTGCTCCATGATCTCCGCTAGCCAGAGCTCGCACAGATTGGTCTTGCCCGACAGGCAATTGCGGCATTGGCCGCACTCACCGATGCCCAGCGTGATCGCATGGTCGCCGCAGCGCAGACTTCGCACAGCCGCTCCGGCCGCGCGGACGATGCCGGCACCTTCATGCCCCACGACGACGGGAAAGGGGTAGGGTGCGGCCTTGCCCTCCAACTGACTGAGGTCTGTCTTGCACAAGCCGCAGGCAATGATTTCAATGAGGACTTCGTCGTCGCCGGGCTCCTCGAGGTCGAGCATTTCCAGCTTCAACGCCTCGCCCGGCATGTGACAGACCATCGCTTCGGTCTTCATCGTGCTTCGCCCGGAAGGTCCACCGCCGCGAGCGGAGGGCGGCCGAGGATCATGTCGGCCGCTTTTTCCGCCACCATCGCAACCGGGATCGCGGTGTTGCCGCCTGGCAGGTGGGGCATGACCGAGGCATCGACAACCCGCAGACTTTCGATGCCGTGCACGCGAAGCTGGGCATCGACCACCGCCATCGGATCGGTGCCCATGCGAGCGGTCCCCACCGAGTGATAGTCGGCCTCGGCACCGGCGCGGATATACGCGTCGACGTCCTCGTCGCTGGTGACCGCGGCGCCCGGAGCAAGTTCGTCGCCGCGCAAGTAGTCGAATGCGGGCTGGCCAAACACGTGCCGCGCGATGCGGACGCCTTCCCGCATGACCCGCCGGTCGTTCTTGCTGCCGTTATAATTCTGGTCGATCACGGGCGCCGCCGCCGGATCGCCACTGGCAAGCGACACGGAGCCCGTCGATTCAGGCCTCGCGACATTGATGTGGGCATAGAACCCATGCATCGGCACCATCTTCTGGCCGTTGTGGCTGAACAGGGCCATCACCAGCAGCATCTTGATGTCCGGTTCGTCGAGCGCGGGATCGGACTTCACGAAGCACGCGACCGACATTCCCGGGTCGGCTAGCGGACCCGATCGGAACAGCAGATACTGCCCCATCGCGGCAGCTCCCCGCAGCGGGTTGAGGTAGCGCAACATCGAAAGCGGCTTGGTCGCGCGATACTTCACGTGTGCGGCAAGGTGGTCTTGCAGGTTACGCCCCACGCCGGGCAGGTCTGCGACGACCCCTATCCCGTGCTCCGCCAGATGGCCGGCGGCGCCAATTCCCGACAGCAGAAGCAATTGGGGCGTGGCGATTGCTCCGGCGGCCAGGATAATCTCGCGCCGCGCGCGTGCCACGCGCACCGTGTCGGCGATGCGATACTGGACCGCGCAGGCTCGCCTGCCGTCGAAAACGACTTTTTCGGCAAGCGCGTTGGTCACGATGGTCAGGTTGGCGCGTCCCACCACTGGCGTGAGATAGGCCGACGACGCGCTTGACCGCCGGCCGCGGCCAACCGTCAGGTCGACCGGACCGAACCCTTCGCGGCGCGCGCCGTTGAAGTCGGCGCAAAACCCGTACCCCGCTTGCTGACCTGCCTCGATGAAGGCCTTTGCGAAGGGATGATCCTGACCTGCCCGGGTTACTTGGATCGGACCGTCCTGACCGTGCCAGTCATCCGCGTGCGGATGGAAGGACTCCAGCTTGCGAAAGTACGGCAGGACCTCGGCGAAGGACCAGCCGCTGTTTCCCGCCTGGGCCCAGCGATCGTAGTCCGAATGAAATCCGCGGTCGTAGACCATGCCGTTGATCGACGATCCGCCACCGAGGACCTTGCCGCGCGGAGTGTATAGCGCGCGGTCGTCGAGGTGCCGTTGCGGGGCCGACATGTATCGCCACGCGTGGCTGCCCGCCATCATGATCGGCAGCAGCCCGCCGGGTGCACTGATGAGCGGGCTCGAGTCACGACCGCCTGCCTCCAGCAGCAGAACTCGAGTCTGGCTGTCCTCACTGAGGCGACTGGCCAACACGCATCCGCCGACGCCCCCACCGACGATGACGTAATCGAATTCCTGTTCGTCCATGCGACTGTCCTGCAATTCCCCCTGACAGACTAGCCAGTCTTCCCCGCCGGTCCATATCGACGACCCCCTGAGACGCGTACGGGAGCGAGCTGCGCGTGTTTCATGGCGCAATGCGTGCAGATTGGCCGACGCAGTTCGGTGGCGATTTTGGGCAAGCAGCGCAGGGTTTGATACTGCTGGAGCCATGAAACACAGGAGAGCGATGTGCGAGTGATCTTGAACGCGGCGCAGTGCCAGGGTCATGCCCGATGCGAAGAGCTCTGCCCCGAAGTCTTCGCAACCGATGCGGTAGAGGGGAAGGCAATCGTTCTCCGGCCGGAATTCGGCGCGGAGCTTGAGGAGAAGGTTCGTCTTGCGGTTCGTAATTGTCCGGAGGGGGCACTGCGGGTCACACGGAAAGAGGGGACATCGGAGTGAACTACCAATTCCAACCGCCCGCGCCCGACCACGTGCCGGCCGAACTCATGGTCGATTTCGATTTCTTCGACATTCCGGAAGGCGTCTCCGACCCCGCGGAAATCTGGCATGACCTCGTCCGCCGAGGGGTGCCGAAAATCTTCTACTCCCCGCGCAACGGCGGGCATTGGGTGTTCCTGGACTACGAGGATATCGTCGAAGGATACCGCAACTACGAGACTTTCTCGACATATCAGACTCCGATTCCGCCGATCGAACCGTTCCCGGTCGTGCAACCGCAAGGTCTCGATCCGCCCGAGCACAACGTTTTTCGCCGACTTCTCGCCCCGTTGTTCACGCCCATCGCGGTGCGCGAGATGACAGAGGAGCTCGAACGCCGTTCTGCCTCGCTGATCGAGGGATTTGCCGAACGTGGAGAATGCGATTTCATCGCCGACTATGCGGAGAAGTTTCCGACCAGTACCTTCCTCTGGTTGTTCGGTCTGCCCGAGGATCGGCTCGACGAATTCCTGGTGATCGCCAATGTGTTCTTCCGGTCGACCGATGAGGCGGCCCGGGCACAGAACATCGACGACATCTACCGGGAACTCGACGCGCTGTTTCGCGCGCGGCGAAACCAGCCCAGGGACGACTGGGCCAGCGTCATCGTCAACGCAGTCGACGGCGAGGGCAATCATCACGATTGGACCGACATCCTCAATTGCGGCTTCCTTTTGTTCGTCGCAGGCCTCGATACCGTCACCAACACGATGGCCTACATCTGGCGTTATTTGGCGACGACTCCGTCCGCCCGGTCCGCGTTTCGCGAGCGGCTCGACGACCCCGATGCGTTTTTGAGGGCCACAGAGGAACTGATGCGGATCAACGCGGTCTCGAACCTCTACCGCAGGGTCACGCATGATTGCGTGTACAAGGGCGTGTCGCTGAAAAAGAACGATCGGGTGATCCTGCCCAACACCGTGGCCAACCGCGATCCGGCGAAGTTCGCCGAGCCGAGAACGATCGATCTTGACCGCAAGGTCAACGTTCATCTGACCTTTGGCGTCGGACCCCACCGCTGCGTGGGTTCGCATTTGGCCAAGCGCGAAATCATGGTCAGCATGCAGCAGTGGCTGCGCCGCATTCCCGATTTCGAGCTGGCGCCGGTTCAGCCGGACAGGGCTGTCTTCGGCGGCTCGGTGATGGGATTTACCGGACTGAAGCTGCGGTGGCCGCCCCACTGATCGTTCAGGTCGCCCGTACCTTGACCTTTGGTGGCGGGGTGCCTCGGCGCATTGTCTCAAGGAATTTGTCGAGCGGTGCTGGTTGAAACACCGGACCGCCGTGATCGCCGTCACGGTCCCAGTATTCGGCGAACGCCGGAAACAGCTTGTGAAAATTGCCTTCTGCCGGCTCGCTCCCCGGCCAGCGCATCTTGGCAGGGCCGACCGGCGGCTTCTTGAGATCGCTTGCGTACCAGTATAGCGGCAGGCGCCTCGCGAAGTACCAGCGACCGTCCTGCCGGAGGTAATCGTCGGCGTACATCATCTGCATGATGACCCACTCGTCGCCCGTCTCGTGCTCGTTCTTCGAATAGACGATGCCATGCGCGCGGTCTGAACCGTCGAACTCGATGATATGGCCGCCGATGTGATGCGAAGTGCCTGTGAATGGCGACCGAAGTGTCGCGTCCATGTATTCGCGCAGCGCCTTGCGGCCCGTTCGCTCCCGGCCGACGCGCACGCCTTCGGGGAACAGCGTCACCATCATATCGATGTCCCGCATGTCGAGACACAGGGCATACTTCGCGGGCAATTGCCGTATCTCGTCAAGCGCCTCGAGGCGCGCCAGCCGATTCTCGAGCGAGCGTTCGCTCATTGCTGGCCGGCGGCGGCGCCAACCGGGATTTCACCCATTGCGACAACCCTGGTTGAACCGTCGGCGTCGACGCTCTGGATCACCACGGATTTCTTGCGCGAGCGGGTTACGGCGATCCACCACCGGCCGTCCTTGCGAACATAAACATCCTCGTACTCGACCCCGAACTGGGTGAGGGTGCGCTCGGTCAGATTGACGTTATGAAAGGTCAGTGCCCACTGTCCCGTGGCCGCGTCCGGGCCATCGAACGCGATAACACCGTTGGCGGCGTGGTGGATATCGTAAATGCCGGGCGCGCACCCGAACTGGCGATAGATCGCCACGAAATCGTCGCGATTATCGAACCGAGGAAAGCCTTCGAACTCGATCACGGCATCGGGCAGCAAGGTGTCGCGGACGGATTCCGGATCCTTGCTGTCGCACGCCCTCAGATAGCGAGCCTTGAGATCGCGAATGGCGCGATCGTCCTCCAGACGCTGCAAGCGTTCCTCGACCGTCATCCCATTCTCCTCTTTGCGTAGATTGTGAAGCGGTCTATTACGCAAATCAAGCGCGATGGGAGAGTTCGATGCTGTTTGAAGGCAAGAGGGTGCTGATCACGGGTGCCGCCTCGGGGATCGGCCGGGCAACGGCGATCCGGTTCGCACAGGAAGGTGCCCTGATCACCATCGGCGATATCGACGAATCGGGGTTGGCCGAGACGGCGAGCATGATGGCTAGTGCGCCCCGGGTTCATCTTTACGATGCGAGCGATCTCGAAGCCAGCCGTGCCCTTGTCCGGGATGCTGCGGGCGACGGGCTGGACATTGTTTGCAATATCGCCGGATTGCTCAAGTGGGGCCGATCCGAAGAATTCAGTCTCGATGATTTCGAGCGTGTCCTCAAGATCAACACCACCAGCGTGTTCGCCATCTGCCAGGCGGCCTTGCCTCATCTCGTCGAAAGTCGCGGCAACATAGTCAACACCGCATCGACGGCGGCCTTGCAGGGCATCGCGTACACGATCGCCTATTCGGCGTCGAAGCACGCGGTCGCCGCGATCACCAAAGGACTGGCAGTGGAATTCGCGTCTCGCGGCGTACGGATCAACGCGGTGTGCCCAGGGCACGTCAACACCGCGATGGGCAATGCCGCCCCGCCTGAGGGCGACCTCGACTGGGCGATCGTCATGCGGAACGCGCCCAAGCTGGTCGACGGAATGTGCGAACCAGAAGACATTGCCGAGCTGTTCGCCTGGCTGGCAAGTGACAGGGCGCGCAAGGTCACCGGATCCTTGTTCACAATTGATGGCGGCCAGCTGGCGGGCTGAGCGATGCGCGTGCGGCTGCATCGCCGTTCAAGGGTGGTCGTCGAGGCGCGGGAGCCTTCGAACTGTCGGGTGGCGCCCCGTTTTTCCTGTAACGCATGTACACACGGTTAGGAGGGCCAAGCGATGGCTGGTAATCATAACGGCCCACTCGATCATGTGTGGCGCGAATTCTGCGACGAACTTGCCAAGGCCGGTGAGATTCTGGCTCGTCCGGCGGCTCCCGCCAGTCCGCTCGATCAGGCTGAGGGGCTGCGTTATCTCAGCCGCCTCGCGCGCACCGCGCTAAACATGCTGGTCGACAGTTCGGATCCCGACTTTCCGCGGCTGTTCCTGCTGACCGACGACAAGATCAAGATCGGCGCCGACAACCCCGACAACTTCTACCAGCAGGCGGTCATTGCCGGCGACCGCGACTACCGCATCAGCGGGAAGATCAATGGCGTCCCCTACCTGAGCTTCGGAACGAAGGCTAACCGCTACGCCATCGACGGGACGATGGCTTCGACCGGCGAAATCGAGCTTGGGCAGATGGAATTGAGCGAGGATGGCACGTTCGAGATCATCGCGAGCCGTCAACCGCGATCAGGCAACTGGTTGCCGCTTGCCGACGACAGCACCCTCCTGATCGTCCGACAGACCTTCGAGGACAAGGCCAGCCAGCGGCCGGCTGAGGTGCGTATCGAGCGCATCAGCGAGGGGCCCGCAGTGCCCGCACTCCTGTCGCCGGAGGCCATCCGCAGCCAGTTGCTGGGCGCCGCGGCCTGGACGCGGGGCACCGCCAATACGTTTGCCAACTGGGCAGAATGGTTCAAGCCCACCCCAAACCGCTTTTACGACGGCGATCAGACGGTGTTCCAGCGCGCGGGAGGCGATCCCAAGATTTGGTACGGGCACGCCTATTTCGAACTGCAGCCCGGCGAGGCATGGTTGATCGAGGTCGCGCCGCCGGAGTGCCGGATGTGGAATTTCCAGCTCGACAACTGGTGGATGGAATCGCTCGATCACGTTCACCAGAAGGTATGGGTGAACTCGCATCAGGCCAAATATGAGGATGATGGCCGGATAGCGGTCGTGTGCGCGGACCACGATCCCGGATTCGGCAACTGGATCGACCTGGCCGGGCATCGCAGCGGCACCGCCCTGTGGCGCTGGTTCGAAGCGGACGACTTCCCGTTGCCGCAAGGACGGGTTGTGCGGCTCTAGAGCTCTACGACGGCAAGCAGATGATTGTCCTTGCCCGGAAAGATGTAGTCAAACTCAAGGATCGCACTGTCGCCCAGTTGGCTCGCCTTGAGAATGTCCGTCTCCACGAACACCTGCACACCATTGCGGCCGTAGGCGTACCGCGTAACGTCGCCGAACAGGGGCGAGGCATCAAGCCGGGCGTCCACGTCCGCGTCTCCCGGCCGTGCGCGGTTCATGGTGACCTTCAAGCGGCCCTTGAGGTCGGGGTCGGTCTCCGCCTGCACCCGGAGGCAAGCGATCCTCTCTTCAAGCTCTTTCAGAGAGTGGCAAAGGAATCCGAAATGGAAGCTGGCCTCGGGGTCGGCGATCAGCGCCGCGCGCATAGCCTCGACTGCGGGGTGCTGTTCAGCCGTTCCGACCCCCAGCGCCGCGTGCGTCGCCGCGATGAGGTTCATCTGCGCTTCGGGCAGTGCGGAGAGATAGATGATGCCGTCGCCTTTCGCGAAGTGCGATCCATCAACCACGAAGCGGTAGAAGTTGCCGTGCGGAAGCGGCAGCATCTGGGTTTCTTCGAAGCCGAGTGCGGTCAGCAGCTTCGCCGCGGCCGGTCCGTCGCTCGCGTCGCCATAATGGAGGGCGATGTGCCCCAGACTCCGAGCGGGTGCTGCACTGGCCAAGCTGGCTCTCCTCAAGACGACCGCACTGAAACTGTGCGCCTAGCTTCAACGAGTTATCATCGGCGACAACGAGGCACAATATGTTAGTAAGTGCTTACAATGTATGATCGAGGCCAAGGTTGCGATCCGGTCGATCAGGCCGCCATTCGCAATCTTGTTGCGCTCTACTGCCGGGGTTGCGACCGCCGGGATTTTGCGCTGGTCCGCTCATTGTATCACGATGACGCGGTCGACGATCACGGGGCCATGTTCTGCGGCGGCCCCGATGCATTCGTGGAATGGTTACCCAAGGCGATGGAACCTTGGGAACTGACCATTCACTCACTGTCAAACAGCGTTATCGTGATCGATGGCGACGTTGCGGAAGGCGAGCACATGGTCCGCGCCTGGCACCGAACCCATCCACCCGATCGCCGCGAGGTTATCGTCTATGGCCGCTATCTCGACCGCTACCAGAGGCGGTTGGGCGAATGGCGCTTCCTGCGTCGATCCTTGGTGTTCGACCACGGTGAAACGAGGCCGGTCGATGAAGAGGCGCTGGCTGCTCTCGGACGTGATGCCGTCCATGGAACGGCCGATCGCGGTGATCCTTCGTGGGCGCTGGCACTGATCGCACGTTCGGGCGGCATTGCGCGGTGATGAACCGAACAGGACAGAGTTAACTCGATCGGGCGCGAACTCGCGCGGCAAAGCTCTAAGGAATGGATGTTCTGTTACGCAAAAGTGCATTTTGCTTTTCAGATGACCGCAATGTGCGTAGATAACTTGTCCACGGTACGCGGATGTGTGCTCGGCGAATTCGACCGTCCTTCACGGCGGCGCGGCAAACTGGCCAAGGGAGAGTGACTATGAGGAAGATCGCAGCGAAGCCCCGCCGCAGCCAGCGTCAACGCTGGCTTGCCGGGAGCAGTCTCGGTATCGCGCTGGCGGCCCTTCATCCGGTTGCAGCTGCAGCGCAGGACCAGCCGGAGCAGGCCTCCAACGGGTTCGACGCGATCATCGTTACGGCCAATCGCCGCGAGCAGGAAAATCAGGACGTCCCGATCTCGATCACGGCGTTCTCGCCCGAACGCCTCGAGCAACAGGGCATCACCAAGGAGCAGGATCTGCTCGCAAGCGTGCCGTCCCTGGTGGTGGGGCCAAATGGCCAGGGATCTCGCGAAACCCAATCGATCACCTTGCGCGGGCAGGGTGCGACCTTCCAGGCCGCCCCCGCCGTTCCGATCTACTTGAACGAGGTGCCACTCCTCGGCGCGATCACGCTGAGCCAGCAGGGTGGCCCGGGCAATTTCGTCGATCTGGAAAGCCTGCAGGTCCTGGCGGGTCCGCAGGGCACCCTGTTCGGCCGCAATTCGACCGGCGGTGCGCTTTTGCTGGTCCCGAAGAAGCCGCGGGACGAGTTCGGGGGATGGGCCAAGGCCGAGTATGGCAATTACGATCGCACCTATCTCGAGGGCGCGGTCAACGTCCCGATTGTCGGCGATGAGCTGATGGTTCGGGCAGTAGGCGCGATGCACAAGCGCGATGGCTACACGCGCGACGTCGTGTGGGACAAGTTCCGCGACGATGAGGACTGGTATTCGGGCCGTCTCGGCATCACGATGAAGCCCGCCGACTGGTTCGAAAACTACACGATGCTCTTTGGATCGAAGTCATCGACGAACGGCGCCGGCCTCATGCACAAAGGCTATAACACCGATGGGTTGAAGCTGGTCGGATTCTGCGCCGACCCACCCGCGAGCCCAATCCCGTTTCTTGGAGTACCGTGCGATGTTTACCGTTCGGTGACGGCGCAGGCCGATGCCTTGGGGCCGCGGCAGACCGCCTTCTCGACCGATGTGTTCCAAAAGACCTCGAGCTGGGGACTGACAAACACGACAACCATCGATCTTGCCGATCACCTCACGTTGCGCAACATCGCAGGCTACCAGAGCCTCAAGATCGCTTATCGTTACGACGGCGACGCGACGGTCCTGCAGCAGCATGATGTCGATCCGGGGGTATTGCCCGCGCCGGGCCAGGCGACGCTGCCCGACGGTACGCCTCTGGCCTACTTCAACTCGTCGCTCGCCAAGGAATTGCCGCGCGACGATTATGAGCTGCTGACCGAAGAGCTTCAGCTGCAGGGCAACATGCTCGACAATCGGTTCAACTGGACCGTTGGTGGGTTCTACTCCCATCAAAACCCGACCGGGCCTCAGGGAAGCGCGGCGGTTCTCTACTGCCCGGCGCTGTTCACCGGTTTCTGTGGCAGCTCCACCTCACAATCGTCCGTGAAGCAGGCATCGAACGCGCTATACGCGCAAGGAACCATCGATCTCGGCGTGTTCGCGCCCGGGCTTGACGGGCTGAGCCTCACCGCGGGGTATCGGCATACTTGGGACGAGATCGTCGGCAGCGCCTATCAATTCACGCCGGATGCCGCGAACCCGGCCAATGTCGTGTGTGCCGCCACAGGCATCTCGGTGCCGGCCGCTCAAGGCGGCAGTGCCTGTGAATTCAACTCCGTCTTGAAGACGAGTGCCGACACATGGCTCGTCGGGCTCGACTACAAAGTCACGGACGACATCCTGGTCTTCGGAAAGGCCAGCCGCGGCTACAAGTCGGGCGGCTTCAATCCATACGCCGTCTTCGTCGATACCCGCACGTTCGAACCCGAGTTCGTCACGACATATGAAGTCGGCATCAAAGCGGACTTCGAACTCGGGACGGTTCCGCTGCGCTTCAATGCCTCGGCCTATCACACCAAGTTCAAGGGCATTCAGCGCGCCGCAGGCGACTTCAATCCGTCGACCAACGCCGGCGGCGCCAAGACGCTCAACGCAGATGCGCGCATTCGGGGTATCGAGATCGAAGCCTCTGTGCGTCCTTTCAGCGGTTTCACGATCGGAGGCAACCTAAGCCTAACCGATGCGGACTACACCGAGTATACCTACCTCGTGAACAGTCCGGCGGGGCAGTTCGACTGTTTCGGCTACGTGCCCCAGGGTGGAACGGCGGACTCGTCGTGCCTCGACATGCAGTATGTCGCGGACACGATCTACAGCGTACATGCGTCATACGATGTCACCCTTCCAGGTAACGCGGGCGAACTGGCGTTTTTCGTCAACTATTCGCACACTTCAGAGCAGAATACGGAAGCGGTCAACATACCGGCCGTGCAACCGGGGTCGGTGCTGGAGCCGTTCGGGCTGCTCAGTGCATCGATTGACTGGCGCAACGTCGCCGGATCGAATTTCGACGTGGGCGTATTCGGGACCAATATCACCAACGAGTTATATCGCACGTCGAACTCGGACGTCTACCAGAACGGTGCACTTCTGTACTGGGCGACGCTCTATGGGGAGCCGCGCATGTACGGCCTGCGGTTGAAGTTTCACTTTGGCGGCGAGTGATCCGCACCTTTAAGCATTCATCGGGCGCGGATCGAAAGGTTCGCGCCCCATTTCTATTGTTCGCCTCTGGCGTAATGACTCCACGTCTCGCGCCGGCTAAGGAGCCGCATGCGACGGCTTGCACTCGATCATCTTACAGTTGTTGATGCCGACCCGTTTGAGCTCGCCGTGGTCGCGAGCGGCACGGGCTGCGAAGGCATTTGCCTCTTCATGCAGCCGATGGAGGTGCTGCCGTCCATGCCTGCGTTCGACCTGTACGGTGACAGGACGCAGCGGCGCCGTCTCGGGACTGTGCTCGCGGACCTCGGGGTCGCGCTCGACCTTGCCTACCCGTTCACCCTTTCAGGGCGCACCACGGTGTCCGACTTCGCGCCGGCCATGGAATGCGCTGCCGAACTTGGGACTGGCGCACTCAACGCCCTGATCTACGATCGCGAGCCATCGCGGCGCGCAGAGAATTTCGGCAGCTTTTGTGATCTGGCGAGCCGCTTTTCGCTGAAGGTCGCGGTAGAGTTTTACCCTGTGTCGCAAGTCCGCACGATCAGTGACGCACTCACGCTGGTGCAGGGCATCGGCCGGCCGGAAACGGTTGGGATCAACGTCGACCTGCTGCATCTCATGCGATCGGGCGGATCGGTGGCCGATCTCGCCAGCATTCCGCCGGAGTATATCCGCTACGCCCAGGTCTGCGACGGACCGGCGCTGCGGGCAACGGAGGATTTCGATTTCGAAGCGTCATCGGACCGGCTGCTGCCCGGCGAAGGGAGCTTCGACGTCGAGGGGTTCGTAACGACCCTGCCAACCGAGTGCCCCATCAGCATTGAAGTGCCGCGCAACGCCGACGTCGGGCGCCTGCCGTCTGCGGACCGCGCTTTAGCGGCGGTAGATGCTACTCGCGCAGTTCTAAACTGGGTTTAGCCGACCTGCAGTTCGGCGAGCTCGCTCGCATCCAATCTGACCGACGAGGCCTTCACACTGTCGCGAACCTGCTCCTCGTTTCGGCCGCCGAAAATCGGAATCGTCTGATTCAGCTGCGATGAAATGTACGCCAGCACGACATCGTTGATGCTGATGCCCCGCGCCGAGGCGATAGCGCGGGCCGCCTCATAGCGCTGCGAATTCGCGGGATCGTCGTACCGGGCGGCGATCCCTTCCGGCATCGCGGTCCCGTCGGTGAGCTTGCTGAAGTATCCTCCGCTCTGGGCGCCGTAGGCGATGATCGGCAGGCCGGCGGCGTGCAGTTCCTCGTACTCGCCCTCGTAATAATGGAGGTAACCTTGTTGCGCTGCCGCCGCGACATTAGGCTTGGCCAATCCCCAAAACGTCTGCGATGCGACGAAGGGCGGCTTGCCACTCGACGCGGCATACTCATTGGCCGATGCGATCCGGTCCGCTGACCAGTTGGACGCGGCATAGTGGCGAACGCGGCCGGCGGCCTGATGCGCGGCGAGCGCGTCTATCATCTCGCCAACCGGCACTTGCGGATTGTCGGCGTGCAGGAAGTAGAGGTCGATTGTCTGCAACTGCAGGTGGTCGAGACTTTCCGAAACGTCATTGGCGAGATCGTCGGGTGTGAGGCGCGGCTGCCAATCGCCCTTGCGCATGTCCATCGCGCAGCCCTTTGTGGCGACAACGAAATCGTCACGGTTTTGCGAAGCAAGCCATGTACCGATTGCCCGCTCGCTTGCGCCGGCAGGAGCGTCGGGCACCCAGTCACCATACATCCGTGCGGTGTCGATGAAATTCCCGCCCAGTTCGGCGAAGGTATCGAGAATTGCGTTCGATCCGGCTTGGTCGATCGCCGTGCCCAGCATGTTCGTCCCATAGCAGAATTCGCTGACGGTGAGGTCCGTGTTTTGCAGGACGACTTTCGACAAACTCATAACCCTCTCCGTAAACTGCGTGCCTTGGGCCTACTCACGCCACGCTGCGGCGACAAGGGCTGATTACGCATTCACTTGCCAAAACGGTATTCCGATGCCCAAATTGCGAAAGCAATCGTGGGATCATGCATTGATGATGACGCTACAGGAAATGTCCGACCGGCTGGAGATTCAGGATCTTCTTGCGCATTATTCGTTCGCCATCGATGATCGGGATTGGGACGCGCTCGATGGCATTTTCACGCCCGATGCGCGAATTGACTACACCGCCGCGGGCGGCATCGCCGGATCGCTGGCCGACATCAAGAGGTGGTTGCCGGTAGCGCTGGAACGCTTTCCGACCTTCCAGCACATGGTTGCCACGACCCAGCTCCGACTCGACGGGGATCGTGCGAGCAGCCGGACCATCCTGTTCAATCCGATGGTCCACGAGGATGCCACAGGCACGCGTTCGACGTTTTTCATCGGCCTGTGGTACCGGGATTCGTTCGTACGCACTGTCGGCGGCTGGCGCATCGCGGAGCGCGTCGAGGAAATGGGGTGGGTCAAGGACGCGCCCGACATGCCGCCAGTACCGGACGTCCCGGCCCCCTGAAAAAACGTTACCCTTCCCATCCGATCAGATGGGAGATGTCGCTCCGCTCTTCGGGTTTCAGCCCCGTTCGACCGAGCCAATGCGCCGTGATCTGGGCCGATTGGTCTCGTGGATAGACGATCTCGACCACCCGATCATATTCGGTATGCGCGATTTTCCATGTGCCGTCTTCGCGGCGGTAGCGGTCTCGGTAGATCGCCGTCCCGAAAGTATGGTCATCCCGCGCGAGGCTGATGAACACATCCTCAAGATACCAGATCCCATCTGCGGTATCAGCTCCGGTGAAAGTGATTTCGGGCATGTGCCCGTGGTGCATAGCCAACGCGTCAGATGGGAAGGCGTTAGCCAGGAATAGCAGCATCTCGTCCTTGCCGGCGAACCGGCAGCGGTACGTTCCTCCACGGTAGTCGACCGACACGTCATCGGTGAACAGCGTTTCGAGCAAGTCCCGGTCAGCGGTGTCGATGGCCCTGAAGTAACGATGTTTGAGCGTGCGGATATTTTCGAGATCGGACAACTGCTGCAGTGTGTAAGTCATTGTCAGGCCCCCCTTTCCGCAGCCCAAAGCGCCTCGGCGCGGGCCTTCAGGGCGACGGCGGAATCGTCGAACGCGCGCTTTACCCAAGGGCCAGCGAACCTGAAAACATGAATGCCGTTGCGGCCCAGGAATGCATCGGTCGAAAAATAGCGGCAGCTATCGGCTCCGGTCTGTTCGATCACCTGGTCGCGCCGGGCAGGGTACGGCCAGGCGTCCGAATGCTTCATTTCCCATGAAATCAAGCGCTCAGGCTCGAAGGCGCAGATGTATTCGCAGTTGGGCACCAGCGTGCCCGGAACGGCATAATTTGCGAGCGTCATGTCGACCGGCGCGCCCATCTCCAGAGTCGACTGCGCGCGGACGCAGAACGGGTTCCATTCGTTGTACCGCGGCATGTCGGTGAGCACTTGCCACACCATCCGTGCGGGGGCCTTGACCGATACCGTCTCGCCGACCGTCACCGCTTCGGGGTCGAAGCCTTCGAGCGGGTCTTCGTCCAGCGTCGGGTGGGTTTTCATCCAGTCGAGTACCATGATGTTCTCCTAGATCGCGACCCAGTCGCCGCCGTTGACGTCGAGAGCGGCGCCGGTCACTTCCGATGCATAGTCCGACAGCAGGAAGTAAACTGCTTTGGCGCAGGCAGCGTCGGGCGGAATATGGCCCACCGGGATCTCCGAAGCGCGCTGTTTCTCGAACGCGCCGTTATCCGCAAGCGAATCGAAAAACTGCCGCAGCGGCGCGCCTTCCATCCAGCCCATCAGCGCGGTGTTAACGCGGATCCCGCTCCCGCCGAGTTCGACCGCGAGTTGCCGTGAGCACTGATTGAGCGCGGCCTTGGCCATCGCATACCCGCCTTCCGCCGGCATCGGCTTGCGGGTCGCAAGCGTCGAGACGTTGACGATCGATCCGCTGGCTTGGCTGCGCATCGACGGGATGACAGCCTGCGCCATGCGCACAGCGCCCACCGCGATCACGTCCAACGCCATCAGTAGCTGATCGATTCCGTGGCTTTCGAGTGGAAGCCAGTCGGGGTGATAGTATGCCGAATTGACGAGGCCGTCGATCCGCCCCCATTGATCCAAGGCTGCTTTCGCCAAGGCATGGCATTGGTCGGTCTGGGATACGTCGCAAGGCACGGCGATCGCTTCCCCCCCGTCGGACACGATGTCGGACGCGATCGCCTCGATCGCCTCGCGCGATCGGGCCGAGACGACGACTTTCGCCCCTTCGCGAGCCGCACCGCGACACATTGCCTGGCCCATGCCGGGGCCAGCTCCGGTGATGATCACGACTTTGTCTTTCAGGATCATTGCGCTTCCTCTCCTGCGGCTAGGTTATCCGTCAGCCGCTTTCTTCCCGGCCCGGCGCCCGAAGAAGGTGCAGTCGGCCAGGCTCATGCCCGAGCTGTACCCATGCCCCCAGGCCGGCAGGCCGCTCGTGCATCGTCCGGCCGCGTAGAGCCCTCGAACGGGCCGATCCGACCGGTCCAGTACTTCACCATCGATGGAGGTTCTGAGCCCGCCCAGCGTGAAGAAGCTGAAGTAGCTGGTCTGAAAGTTGAGCTCGAGCGCAACGAAGGGCGCCCGGTCGAGGGGGGTGAGGATCGGCGCTTGCTTGCCGAACAACGGGTCGTTTCCTTCGGTGGCATGACGATTGTAGAACGCCATCGTCGCCGACAGTGTCCCTTCGGGCATTTCGAGTTCGCTCTCGACTTCGTCCCAGGTCGCTCCGGTACCCGCGATCGTGATCCCCGCCATATCGAGCGGCTGGCTGAAGTGCGCACTGTCCAGCAGCAGGAAAACCTTGCCTCCTGGTTGGTCGAGTGCGCAACGGCTCACCCGGCCGTGGTAGCAATCCTCGTTGATGAAGCGCTGTCCGGCGACATTGACGAACACGCCGTTGGCGTGCGGCTCGGGCATCGTCCAAGGACAGGTGGTGAAGTACTGTTCCATATGGATAGCCTCGCCACCTGCGCCGACCCCGAGATTGATGCCGGTACCATCATCCTGATCGCCGATCGGTGAGTTGATGCGAAAGGTTTCGGGGCAGTACTTTCGGCGCATCGCCTCGTTCATGACGAAGCCGCCGGTGGCCAGTACGACGCCCTTGCTCGCGCGAACAAAGCGGTCCCTATTGTCGATGCGCACGACCAAGCCGACAATGCGAATGCCGTCTTGCACCAGGGCGACAGCGCGGGCGTCCACGATCACCTCAACTCCGCGCGCGCGGGCGGCGCGCTCGAGAATGTCGACCAGCGGCCGGCCGCCGCCCCACCCGGAATGCTGGATGACGTGGCCCCGGGGGGCGGGGACGGCGAGTTCGCAAAATGGAGCGGCCGCTTCACTGCCCGACCAGATCAATGTGGAATCGTCGGTCGGCTCGATGTGTTTCCCGGGCAAATAGTTGCCGCGATAGGGAACCCCCTGGGCCTTGAGCCAGGCGTAGTGATCGAGCGCCTCGCGCGCGTAGAGGTCGCACTTGGCATCATCCACGCAGGGGCCTCCCGCAGCCTTTAGGTATGCCGCGAAGTCCTCGGTGGTGTCAGTGAACCCCGCTGCGCGCTGCGCGTCCGTTCCGCCGCCGCCACCGATGTAGATTTCACCGCCCGACAGGCCTGACGCGCCGCCGCTCCCCGAATTCCGCTCGAACAGCATGACGGCAGCGCCGCCGTCCGCCGCTTCGATAGCAGCACAGGCGCCGGCAGCCCCGAAGCCCACGACTGCGACATCGGTTTCGTAGTCCCACCTCTCGACTGCGGTGGCGGGAAAGGGCCGATGAAGCGAGACCTCGGTCACCGCGTCAGCCTTCGCGCGCCTTGACCATGTCCAGCGCGACGTCGACGATCATGTCTTCCTGACCGCCGACCATCTTGCGGCGGCCGAGCTCGACGAGAATTTCGCGGGTGTCGAGGCCATAGTCCTGCGCGGCCTTTTCAGCATGGCGCAGGAAGCTCGAGTAAACCCCCGCGTATCCGAGGGCGAGCGTCTCGCGGTCGACCCGGACGGGGCGGTCCTGGAGGGGACGGACGAGATCCTCGGCCGCGTCCATTAGCGCCATCACGTCGCAGCCGTGATTCCACCCCTTGCGGTCGGCGGCGGCGGCAAACACTTCGAGCGGGGCATTGCCGGCACCCGCGCCCATTCCGGCGAGGCTCGCATCGATCCGCACCGCCCCTTCCTGTGCGGCGACCAGCGAATTTGCTACGCCGAGCGATAGGTTGTGATGCGCGTGCATCCCGCGCTGGGTCTCGGACTTGAGAACCCGGTCGTAAGCGCGCAGGCGATCCCGCACGCCGTCCATGTCGAGGGCTCCTCCGCTGTCGGTCACGTAAATGCACTGCGCGCCGTAGCTCTCCATCAGCGCCGCCTGCTGCGCGAGCGCCTCGGCGTCGATCATGTGGCTCATCATCAGGAAGCCGGCGACATCCATGCCCAAATCGCGCGCGATGCCGATGTGCTGCTTGCTGACGTCGGCCTCGGTACAATGGGTCGCGACTCGCACCGAACGCACGCCGAGGTCGTAGGCGCGCCGCAGCTCTTCCACCGTTCCCACCCCGGGCAGGATGAGCGTCGTCAGAATGCTGTTCTTGAGGACATCGGCGACGGCTTCCAGCCATTCCCAATCGGTGTGCGCACCGAACCCGTAATTGAAGCTCATGCCCGACAGGCCATCGCCATGCGCGACCTCGATCGCGTCAACGCCCGCCTCGTCGAGCGCGGCCGCGATCGCGCGAACCTGATCCACGCCGTACATGTGACGAATTGCATGCATACCGTCACGCAGTGTGACGTCCTGGATGTAGAGCTTGTCCCCGCGCTCGACGTCGAATTTCGCGCTCATGCCGCGATCCTCTCGGCAATCAGTTCACCGGTGGCCTTTGCCGCCGCGGTCATGATGTCGAGATTGCCCGAGTAACTGGGCAGGTAATCACCCGCACCTTCCACCTCCAGCAGGACCATCGTCTTGACGCCCGTGAACTCGCCGATGCCGGGGATTCGGAGCGGATTGTTGTCGCCGAACCTCTCGAACTGGACTTCCTGCTTGAGCCGATATCCCGGCACATAGCGTTGCACCTTCGCGACCATGGCCTCGACCGAAGATCGAATGGCGTCCTCATCTGCACCCTCAGAGAGCGTGAAAACCGTATCGCGCATGATCATCGGCGGCTCGGCGGGGTTGAGGATGATGATCGCCTTGCCGTGCGCCGCGCCGCCGACCGCCTCGATCGCGCGGGCAGTGGTGCGGGTGAATTCGTCGATGTTGGCGCGGGTGCCCGGACCGGCTGAACGGGATGACACCGACGCGACGATCTCCGCATAATGGACTTTGGCGACCTGGCTTACCGCGGCGACCATCGGAATCGTCGCCTGGCCGCCGCAAGTCACCATGTTGACGTTGGGGCGGTCCAAATTAGCATCCATGTTGACCGGAGGAACGGTGAACGGACCGATCGCGGCAGGGGTCAGGTCGATCACGCGAATCCCGTCGGCCTGCAACGCCGCGTCATGCAGCTTGTGGGCGTATGCGCTGGTCGCATCGAACACGATCCGGATGTCCTTGTAGCAATCCAGCTTGCGCAGCCCCTCGATGCCTTCGTGGGTAGTCGCGACGCCGCGCTCGCGCGCCATCGCCAGTCCTTCGCTGGCCGGATCGATCCCGACGACTGCGACCAGTTCCATGTTCTGGGGATACTTCAGCATCTTGATCATCAGATCGGTGCCGATGTTGCCCGACCCGATGATCGCGGCTTTGACTCGTGACATTCGATTTCCTCAAACGAAGCGGGCGGTGCAGTTCCCCACGCCATGAAGTTCCATCTCGAACACGTCACCGGCGACCGCATTCTCGAGCGGCACCAGTGAACCCGACAGGATGATGTCCCCGGCGTCGAGCGTAACGCCATAGGCCCCGAGCGTGTTGGCGAGCCATGCGACTGCCATCGCGGGATCGCCCTGGACGGCGGAGCCATATCCTTCCGAAAGGGGCTTGCCATTCTTGGTCACCGTGACCCTGAGGGCCGGCAAGTCGACCGAGCGCGGGTCCACTCGTGCATCGCCGACCACGAATACTCCGCAGCTGGCGTTGTCGGCCACCGTCTCGACGATGCCAATCTTCCAGTCGGTGATTCTGCTGTCGACGATCTCGAAGCACGGTGCGATGGCTTCGGTTGCGGCGATCACTGCTTCTGGCGTTACCCCCGGCCCCTTGAGGCCGTCACGCAGAATGAAGGCGATCTCGGCCTCGGCGCGCGGCGCAATGAGGTTTTTCTCCTCGACATCGATGTCGCCCGAGACGTGCATCCAGTCGGTGAGAAATCCGAAGTCCGGCTGGTGAACGCCAAGCATGTCCTGAACGGCCTTGCTGGTGACCCCAATTTTCTTCCCAACGACCTTCTCACCCTCGGCACGCCTCCGCGCCAGGAAATCAAGGCTGATCGCATAGGCATCGTCAACGGTCAGCGACGGATTGCGCTCGATGAGCGGTGGAACCGTTCGACCTTCGCGAAGCGCGGCGAACAGTTCGCCGCCATGCTTCTCAGCGATGCTCATCAAGGAACTCGATTGCGTAACGATTGAATTCGCTCGCGCGCTCTACCTGTACCCAGTGCCCCACGCCGCTGAAGATCATGCAGCGCACGTCGGGGCAATTTTCGAAAAACGTGTCGATGCCGCTGAGCGGCATGAACTTCTCGTTGCGTCCCCAGAATAGCAGGATGGGCATCGTCAAGCCGGGAAGGTGCTGGCGCACGTCGTGCGTGCGCATGCGGCCGATGACGTCCTTGGATTGCGTCCGCGCCACTGCGTATCGTTCGGCCACCAGCTCGTCGGTAACATGCACCGGATCGTGGACCAGGCTCTCGATCAATCGGCGCTGGTCTGCCGGGCCGAAGTCGGGGCTGCCAAAGCTTGAACGCATGTTGGCGATGCCCGGCATCGCGAAATAGACGTCAAGATCCTCGATGCAGCCCGGCGCCATCAGTACGAGGTTCGCGACCATTTCAGGATGGTCCGCGGTCATCTGGATGGCAATGCCGCCCCCCAGCGAGTTTCCGACCAGCGTGGCTCGCTCGATCCCGTGCTGGCGTAGCGCGTCGTACACCGTGTCCGTGAACAATGTCAGGGTGTAGTCGATGCCTTCGGGTTTCGACGACGCCCCGTAGCCGACCAGATCGGGCAAAACGACCCGGTAGCCCGCAGATATGAAGGCATCGATATTCGCCCGGAAATTAGACACTCCCGAAGCCCCGGGGCCGCTGCCGTGCAGGAACACGATGGCCGGCCCCGAGCCGGCTTCCCGCACCATGATTTCGTAACCGCCCTCGACCGAATAGGTCGCTTCCCTGAAGTCTGCCATGTGCGCCGGCCTTCTTAGACGAAAGTGAACGTGGGCGCCTGGCCGAGTTGGGTCCCGACCACGTCCAGCGTTCGGTTATTCGGATCGTTGGCCACGTGCGCGCGCGCCGCGTTGATATCGAGCCAGGGCTGGATGATTTCGCTGGTTTCGTAGATCGCGCGACCGCCCAGAAGCTGAACCATATCGTCGACGAGGGCCGCACAGCGGCGCGCTACGGTCGAAGAGTTGTACGCAAACAGTGCGCGCTTTTCCATCGGCACCGTCTCGCCGCGCTCCGCAGTATCCATCAAGTCATCGAACGTCGTCCTGAGGGTCAACTCCATCTCGAGCAACTGGGAGTGAGCCCTGGCAATCGCGGCATGCAGGATCGGATCGGCTTTCGATGCCTTGCCCGTGTTGGTGGAGATGCGGCTCTCCATGATCTTCATCGCCGCATTGATGGCCGCCCGAGTACCGCCGAGGCATGCGGTCGAAACCGAACGGACGAACACCTGTGCCCACGGCAGTGAGTAGAGCGCGCTGTCATTCTCGGCCTGGCCGGGATTCTGGCACAGGAAGCCGTCGCTTGCCTTGTGCGTACGGTATTCGGGCACGAACACGTCATCGACGATAATGTCATGGCTGCCGGTGCCCTTGAGCCCGAACACATGCCAGTTGTCTCGGTCGATGGTGTAGTCCGACCGCGGAAGCAGGAACGTGCGCATGTCGAACGGGTCGCCCTGATTGGCGGGGGGCACGACAGCTCCCAGCAGGACCCAATCGCAATGCACCGAGCCGGTCGAGAACCCCCAATGACCCGAGAGCCGGAACCCGCCGTCGACCCGCGTCACCTTGCCAACCGGCTGATAGGTCGAGGACACCAGTGTGGACTGGCTTTCGCCCCACACTTCCTGCTGAGCGCGATCATCAAATAGAGCGAGCTCATACGGATGACAGCCGAGCACGCCATACATCCAGCCGGTCGACATGCACCCTTCGGCAAGCAGCTTCTGCACGTCGAAGAAGACATTCGGGTGCATCTCATAGCCGCCGAAGCGCTTAGGCTGGAGTATGCGAAAAAATCCCGCCGCCTGCATGTCGGAGATCGTTTCGGCCGGCACGTCGCGGTCCGCGATGCACTGGCGCGCACGCTTCTTTAGCGCCGGAATCATGGCGCGCGCGCGTTCGATGAGTTGCTCGCCCGAAGGAGCTTCGGTCGAAGAGGGCTTCATTTCGGCAACGCTCGCCATTCCCTGCATTCCTTCCCACAAGGTCGTCTCGTAACGGGCTGACCCGCCTCATTCGTAGAAATCTCTGCCATTGAATACGCAAATCGTCAATTGAAAAGCGGTTTCACTTTCGATACTGTGCGATTTCGGGTGCGGAATGACCGCGCCGGGTTGAGATTACGGGTTGGAGGATTTTTGACAGGCGTTCCAGACAGTCTGGCGGGCAAAGCCGCGGTCGTGACCGGTGGTACGCGTGGCCTCGGCCGCGCGATCGCCGCTGCGCTTGCTGGCGCAGGTTGCAAGGTACTTGTCTGCGCGCGGTCGGAGCCAGCCGATCCCGACTCGCGCATCAGTTACATGCAGGCCGACATCCGCGAACCCGATGGCGCCCGCGCGGTCGTCGAGCGCTGCGTGTCTAACTTCGGCTCGCTCGATATCCTGGTGAACAACGCCGGCGGCTCTCCGCAGGCTGAGGCCGCCGTCGCGAGCCCGCGCTTCTTCGATGCCATCGTGAAGCTCAATCTTGGCGCCCCGATGTACATGATGCAGGCGGCCCACGCTTCCCTGAAGGCAGCCGGCGGCGGCTCGATCGTGAACATCGCCAGCGTTTCGGCCATAAGGCCTTCGCCGGGCACCGCAGCCTATGGAGCGGCGAAGGCCGGACTGCTGAATTTGACCCAGAGCCTGGCTCAGGAATGGGGTCCTGACGGCATTCGCGTCAACGCGCTGATTGCCGGGTTGATGGCGACCGAGACGGCCGACCAGACTTACGGCGACTCTAGCGCTCAATCTAAAGTGGCGGCCTCCATTCCGATGGGGCGGATGGGTACCGGCGACGATCTAGCGGAAGCGGTCTTGTGGTTGGCTTCGGACCGATCCCGCTGGGTGAGCGGAGCTCGCATCAACATCGACGGCGGCGGTGAGCGGCCGTTTTTCCTCGAACTGCTGAAGGAAGACTGACCTGATGGGGGTTCAAGCACTCGGTTACGTGATCATCGATAGTCCGGATCCCGCGGCTTGGGACGCATTCCTTGTCGATGTCGTTGGCTTGATGCGGAGTGAAGGAGAGGGTGAGGGCGTCTACTATGCCCTCGATCGCCGCCGGTTCCGATTCTGGGTTCGGCCAGCGGCCGCGGAGCGAGTGACCGCCGCTTACCAAGTGGAAAGCCCTGCGGATTTCGAACGCCTGCAAGGGGTGGCGCAGGAGGCAGGCCGCCCTGTCGAGATCGGGCGTCAGGGCGATGCGCAGGCGCGAGACGTTGACGCTTTATTCGGAACGACCGACCCGTCAGGCAACCGGCTCGAATTCTTCGTCGGCGACTCCGCCCCTGACGTCGATTTTGTTTCGCCGGCCGGCGTCAGCGAATTCATAACCGGCGACATGGGCATGGGCCATGCCGTGTTTGCCGCTCCGCCGCCGGGGTTCAATGCGACCCACGAGTTCTACCTCGCCCTGGGCTTTCGCAACACCGACTTTCCCCATTTCAAGTTTTCCGACGATCCCGAGGATCCGGGCATGCGCTTCGCCTTCATGCACGCGGCAAACGGACGGCACCATTCGCTGGCGATCGGGGAAATGCCCGGACCGCCGGCGGGGTGCGTCCACCTGATGCTCGAGATGAAGACAATGGTTGATGTCGGGCGGTGCCACGACCGCATGCGCGCCGCGGGTATTCCGGAAAGCGCGACGATCGGACGCCACGTGAACGACCAGACTTTCGGCTTCTACATGCAGACCCCAGGCGGTTACGATTTGGAGATCGGCTGCGATCCCCTGGTGATCGATCCTGCGACGTGGGTGCCGACCGCACACCTGCAACCCAGCGAATGGGGACACGAGTGGGCGTGGCAAAAAGCCCAGCGCGAAGCGGCAAAGGAGACAGCCCGGTGACGCTCGACAAGAGGATGACCGCGGCCGACGTGGTCTCGCAGCTACACGATGGGATGACCATCGGGATCGGCGGCTGGGCGACACGCCGCAAGCCCATGGCGCTGATCCGCGAGATCCTGCGCTCTGATCTCAAGGACCTGACGATCGCCTCCTATGGAGGGCCCGACGTGGGCATGCTATGCGCGGCCGGCAAGGTGAAGAAGCTGATCTTCGCCTTCGTTAGCCTCGACCAGTTTCCCCTCGAGCCGCATTTCCGCATTGCTCGTCAGACTGGTTCGATCGAGGTGGCCGAGCTCGACGAGGGGATGTTCCACTGGATGCTGCGCGCCGCTGCGATGCAGTTACCCTTCCTGCCGACCCGCATCGGGATCGGCACCGACATCATCCGCCAGAAGGGCATCGAATTCAAAACCGTGACCAGCCCATACGCGGACGCCGAGGAGTTGATCGCGGCGCCAGCGCTCTCGCTCGACGCGGCCCTCATCCACACTCATCGCAGCGACGAAAAGGGAAATGTGCTGACCATCTCGCCTGATCCTTTCTTTGATGAATTGTTCTGCCGGGCCGCCGACAAGGTCTACGCCAGTACCGAACGGTTGGTGAGCACCGCAGATCTGGACATGGAGGGCAGCGCCCGCTTCGCGCTGGTCGAGCGTGCGCGCATCACCGGTATCGTGGAAGCTCCGTATGGAGCGCACCCGACCAGCGCCAATCCGGACTATCACCTCGACCTGGGACATTTGAAAACCTACGTCGCCAGCGCGGATTCTCCCGAAGCGTGGGGCGAATACACGAAGCGCTTCGTCGACATCGGGGAGGGTGCCTACCTCGACGCGGTCGGCGGCGCCGACGCGCTGCGTGCTCTTCCCAAGCCGGTCTATTGAGGAGCAGCGTTATGACCGATACCGAATTCTCCCTTGCCGAACTGGTCATTACCGCGTGCGCCGAAGCCTGGCGCAACGACGGCGAGATCATGGCCACCGGCATCGGTCCGCTCCCGCGCCTCGGCACAGCACTCGCCAAGAAGACCTTCAATCCGGCCCTTCAGACGACAGACGGCGAACTGTGGTATGGCGATGACCCGGTACCGCCCGGTGGCCGCGTCGGGATCATCGAAGGAGTCGGGAACTACGCGCGCGTGTTCGACGCGCTGTGGGGCGGCCGGCGTCACGCCATGGTCGGCCCGGTTCAACTCGACCGTTTTGGCCAGGCCAATATCAGCGTCATCGGCAGTCATGAGCATCCAAAGGTCGCGATGCTCGGCGCGCGCGGATTTCCCGGCAATTCAGTCTATCACCCGAATAGTTTCTTCATGCCGAGCCACAACGCGCGCGCGTTCGTGCCTGATGAAGTCGATTTCGTATGCATGGCGGGATACAATCCCGACCGGTATCTGAATGGCAAACCGCCCAAGGGGCTCGACCTACGGATCATCGTCAGCAACCTGGCGGTGATGGACTTCGGCGGCGCCGATCACGCCATTCGAGTGGTATCGCTGCATCCGGGCGTGTCGTTCGAGGAAGTCCAGGACAACACCGGCTTTGAGCTCGGCAAGATCGGCAACGAAATTCCCGAAACGCCGGCGCCGAGCGCTTCCCAGCTCACCCTGATCGCACAGCTCGATCCGCACAACGTGCGCTCGAAGGCGTTCAAGGACAATCCACCCGGAAGGAAGGGCTAACATGAGCGAGCTCAACAAACTCGTCGAACCCGCGCAGGTCGACGTGACGTATGAGACCGACGAGCCGGTTACCTACGAAGTGGTGGGCAACGTGGCGTGGATCATGCTCAACCGGCCGCAGTTCAACAATTCGCAAAACGGCCAGATGACGTTCGCGATCGACGACGCCTTCATCCGGGCGACGAACGATGATCAGGTGCGCTGCATCGTGCTGGGCGGCAACGGCAAGCACTTTTCCGCCGGACACGACATCGGCACGCCCGGTCGCGACCTGCACACCCATTTCGAAAATCGCCTGCTGGTCCCCGGTCACGTCAACAAGCCTGCCGCAGAGCTGCTCTACACCCGCGAAAAGGAGCAGTACGTCGGCATGTGCCGCCGGTGGCGCGATTGCGCCAAGCCGACGATAGCGATGGTGCAGGGCGCCTGTGTGGCAGGCGGCCTCATGCTAGCCTGGGTGTGCGACCTGATTGTCGCCAGCGACGACGCGTTCTTCCAGGATCCGGTCAACCGGATGATGGGCATACCGGGCGTGGAATACTTTGCTCATGCCTACGAGCTGCCGCCGCGCATCGCGAAGGAATTTCTCCTTCTGGGAGAGCGCATGAGCGCCCAGCGTGCGGAGCAGTTCGGAATGGTCAATCGCGTCGTCGCGCGCGACGACCTGCGCGATACCGTCGCGGAAATGGCCGACAAGCTCGCGGAGCAACCGCGGCTCGGCAATTGGCTGACGAAGCAGGCGATCAACCACGTCGAGGAATTGATGGGCAAGCGCTCGGCGATGGATGCCCAATATCACATGCACCACTTCGCGCATGCCCAGAGCGATCTCGTCACGGGCAGCTCGATCGCCGGGATGGACGGCAAGGCCATGGCCGAGGCGAACAAGAAGGACGCCGCGAAGTCATGAACGCTCCGCTGCGCACGGTGATGGTGGAGCGGCTCGGATGCCGCTACCCGATCATCCAGACCGCCATGGGCTGGGTGGCGGAGCCGTCGCTCGTGATCGGCAGCAGCAACGCGGGCGCCTTTGGCTTTCTCGGCGCGGCGGTCATGACACCGGACGAGGCGCGCGAGAAAATCCTCGCGGTGCGGCGCGGGACGGATCGTCCGTTCGGCGTCAACTTCCACAGCTTCCAGCCGGGCGCGGAACAAATCGTCGATCTTATCCTTGCGAACAGCGAGCAGGTGCGGGCGGTGAGCTTCGGACGCGGACCCAACGCGAAGATGATCGCGCGATTCAAGGACGCGGGCATTTTGTGCGTGCCCACCGTCGGCGCGGTCAAGCATGCGGTGAAGATGGCCCAGCTGGGCGTCGACATGATCACCGTGCAGGGCGGCGAAGGCGGCGGCCACACGGGCTCGGTTCCGACCACCGTGTTGCTGCCGCAAGTTCTGGATGCAGTCGACGTGCCGGTTATCGCTGCGGGGGGATTTGGCGACGGTCGGGGTCTCGCGGCGGCGCTCGCCTATGGCGCGGTCGGGATCGCCATGGGTACGCGCTTCCTGCTCACCCGGGAAAGCCCCGTGCCGCAGAGCACCAAGGCCGGCTATCTCGGAGCGGGCACCGACGACATCCTGGTGACCACCAAGCTCGACGGCATTCCCCAGCGGATGGTCCGCACACCGATGATGGACCGGATCGAGCGTTCGGGGCCGCTCGGACGATGGCTCAGAGCGTACGAAGCGGGAATGCTGATGAAACGCCGCACCGGGGCGAGCTGGGGGGACCTGCTGCGCAGCGCGCGCGAAATGACCAAGGACGGCGGCTCGCTCCGGCAATCGCTGATGGCGGCCACTATGCCGATGCTGATCCAGCGCGCGGTAGTAGATGGTGACATCGAAAACGGGGTGATGGCGACCGGAGTTGTCGGCGGTCGGATCACTGAAGTGCCGAGCTGCCAGGAACTGGTCGATCGCATCGTCGCCGAAGCCCGCGATCGCATTTCCGCGCTCACGGGGCCGCAAGCCCTCTCCACACCCCACGCAGCCTGAGAGCCTCAATGCCGATTACACTTACCAAGCACGGCCGGGTCGCGGAGATCCTGTTCGACCACCCGCCGGTCAACGCGTTCGATACGGCCGGATGGGGCTCGATCCCGCAGCTCGTCCAAGATGCCGGGAGCGACCCCGAAACTCGTTGCCTCCTGATCCGTGCCGAGGGGCGCGGCTTCTGCAGCGGCGTCGACATCAAGGAAATGCAAGCGCATCCCGAACGCATTGCCGAGCTCAACCGCAACAATTTCCTCACCTTCCGGGCGATCCGCGATTGCCCGATACCGGTCGTCGGCGCGTTGCATGGCTTCGTCATCGGCGGCGGCGTCAACATCGCGGGCGCCTGCGATTGCCTGATTGCTGCGGAGGGTGCGTTTTTCTCGCTGCCCGAGATCGACCGCGGAGCGATGGGCGGGGCCGCGTTCATGAGCCGCATGCTGCCGGTACAGAAAGTCCGTTCCAACTTCTTCACCGGCGGACGCATTCCGGTCGAGGATTTTCATCGGCACGGATCGATCGAAAAGATCGTCCCATTCGACCGGTTGCGTGACGAGGCCTTCGCCTTTGCCGAGACCATTGCGGGCAAGAGCCGCAAGGCGCTCGAGCTTGCCAAAGAAGCGCTCAACCTGATCGAGCCCTGGAATCCGAGCGACATGTACCGGATCGAGCAGGGCTTCACCCTCGAGATGTATGGCCACGAGGACAGCCAGGCGGCGCGCGATGCCTTCGTCGACAAGAAGGGCGCGGCGAAGTTCTGATGAACCTGACCTACACCCCCGAGCAGCAGGCGTTTCGTGCCGAGGTACGCGAATGGTTGACGGCACATGTGCCGCGCGAACCGCTCGTGACGCTCGAGCGGCAGGACGGTTATGACCAGCATGTCGCATGGGAACGCACGCTTGCAAGCGGTAACTGGGGCATGGTGACGTGGCCCGAAGCCTACGGCGGGCGCGGGCTCGACCTCATCCAGTGGCTGATCTTCGAGGAAGAGTACTTTGCCGCCGGTGCGCCCAACCGCGCCAACCAGAACGGTATCTTCCTGCTCGGTCCGACCATTATGGAATTCGGCACCGACGAACAGAAAGCGCGCTTTCTCACGCCCATGGCCAACGGCGAAGTCATCTGGGCACAGGCATGGTCCGAGCCCGGCGCCGGCAGCGACATGGCCGCCATCAAGACCACCGCCCAGCGCGACGGCGACCATTACGTGATCAATGGCCAGAAGACCTGGTCGAGCCGAGCTGCGTTCGCCGACTGGGGCTTCGGGATGTTTCGCACCGAGGATGGCAGCAAGCGGCACAAGGGCTTGAGCTTCCTGCTGTTCGATCTCGACACCCCCGGGATTACTCGCCGCCCCATCCGCCAGATTCACGGCGACACCGGCTTTGCCGAACTGTTCTTCGACGATGTGCGGATTCCGGTCGAAAACCGTCTGGCCGGCGAGGGCGAGGGGTGGAGCGTCGCGATGGCTACCGCGGGGTTCGAGCGCGGCCTGATGCTGCGGTCTCCCGGGCGCTTCCAGGCGACCGCCGCCAAACTGGTCGAACTGTATCGCAAGCACGAAGCGAACGCTTCGCCTGCGATCCGCGATGCAGTCAGCAAGGCCTGGATGGCGGCTCAGGCCTACGCCTACAACACTTACGCGGTGGCCGCGAAGATCATGGCCGGTGGAAAGATCGGCGCCGAGGCTAGCCTCAACAAGCTTTGGTGGTCGGAGCTCGACCGTGCGATGCACCGCACGGGCATGCAGATCCTTGGGGCGCAGGCCGAACTACGGCCCTTGCTCAATGGGACGCCGAACGACTGGCTGGAGGGCTACATCTTCTCGCTTTCGGGGCCGATCTACGCCGGATCGAATGAGATCCAGCGCAACATCACCGCCGAGCGTCTGCTCGGCCTGCCACGGGTAGGGGCCGGCTGATGGACTTCCGGATTCTCGAAGAGCGGCTCGAGCTGGCCGAGGCCGTGCGCGATTACCTTGCCGGAACGCATGGCCCGGAAGTGCTGCGCCGTCTCGATGTCCGGAAGGCGCGGGATCCGCAGATATGGTCCGGCCTGGTCGAAATGGGGTTGACCCGCTTGCTGGTCCCGGAGGACCACGGAGGGCTCGGTCTCGATCTGCTCGATGCGGCACTAATCGCACGCGAGTGCGGCAGGGTGGCGCTCGCCGAGCCGCTGGTCGATACGGCGTTCGTTGCTGTTCCGTGGCTGATTGCACGCGGCGAGGAGACCGATCTTGCGGCGATTGCGAGCGGTGAAAAGGCATTCGCGCCTGCTCACTCCGTCAATGCGTGGCAGGCGGACGGGAGCTGCGACCGGCTCGAAAGTGTCGATCCATTGCGGCGCCTGTCGAGGCTTCCTGAAGACGCGTCTGACGACCGGTTACTGCTCGACATCGGCGCGCTGATGGCGGCTGCCCAGCTTGTCGGCCTGGGTGAAGCAATGCTCGACCAGGCGATCGAATACAGCAAGATTCGTGAACAATTCGGCCAGCAGATCGGGGGCTTTCAGGCGATCAAGCACAAGCTCGCCGATGTCGCGCTGGCGCTGGAATTCGCCCGCCCCGTGATATGGCGCGCGGCGCAGGCGATGGTCGACGGTCTCACGAGCGCCAGCCTCCACGTCAGCCATGCCAAAGTCGCCGCGACCGACGCAGCGATGCTATCGGCCGAAAGCGCGATCCAGGTGCACGGCGCAATGGGCTACACTTATGAAGTCGACCTGCATTACTGGATGAAGCGCTGCTGGGCTCTCGCCGGCGCGTGGGGCGCCCAGGCCTTTCACCAGAACCGGGTTGATGACGCCGTGCTTAGCGACCGACATCCGATCGGCCCGCAACACACATTCGCGTAAGGACGCAGCATGCCCGAAGCCTACATTGTCGATGCCGTTCGTTCGCCCGTGGGGCGCAAGAAGGGCGCACTGGCGCAGCTTCATCCTGCTGACCTCGGCGCGCACCCGATCCGCGAACTGATCAAGCGCACCGGCATCAACCCCGCAGCGGTGGACGATGTGGTGTGGGGATGCACCGAGACGATCGGCGGGCAGGCTGGCGACATCGGCCGTACTGCCTGGCTCGCCGCCGGGTTGCCCGAGGAGGTGCCTGGCGTCACCATTGACCGACAGTGCGGATCGTCCCAGCAGTCGGTCCATTTCGCCGCGCAAGGGGTGATGAGCGGGACGCAGGACATGGTGGTTGCGGGCGGTAGCCAGGCGATGAACCGCATCCCGATCATGGCCGCTATGATCGCGGGACAAGCTTATGGCTTCGACAGTCCGTTCATCGGTTCCGAGGGATGGGATGCCCGCTACGGGGACGAAGAGGTCAACCAGATCCGCTCAGCCGAGATGATTGCCGAAAAGTGGAACATCAGCCGGCGCGACATGGAGGAGTTCGCGTTGGCCAGCCACATGCGGGCGCAGGCTGCGTGGGACAATGGCTGGTTCGACAGTGAGGTGGCGCCGATCGCGGGGCTCGACCGCGACGAGACTATCCGTCCGGGAACGACGTTAGAAGGTCTCGCGAGCCTTGCTCCGGTTCGCGAGGGCGGGCTGGTGACGGCCGGCACCGCCAGCCAGAACAGCGACTGCGCAGCGGCGTTGCTGGTGGTGAGCGAGCAGGCGCTGAAGGACCATGGCCTTAAGCCGCGTGCGCGCATTCACCACTTAGCTGTTCGCGCTGCCAATCCGGTCTGGATGCTCACGGGGCCGATTCCGGCTACCCGCCATGCCCTCGCACGATCGGGGATGAAGATCGACGACATCGACCTGTTCGAATGCAACGAGGCTTTCGCCAGCGTACCGCTAGCCTGGATGAAGGAACTCGGTATCCCGCACGAGAAGGTGAACGTCCAGGGCGGTGCGATCGCACTCGGCCATCCCATCGGCGCGACCGGCGCGAAGCTCATGTGCACGCTGCTCAACGCGCTGGAGCGCACCGGCGGCCGGTATGGCCTTCAGACGATGTGCGAAGGTGGCGGTCAAGCCAACGTGACGATAATCGAAAGATTGTGACAGTGATCGCCACTGCGACCGCAGATCTCACTGCTGACTTGCCACAGACCTTGGACGGATATTGACGATGGGAATTTGCGAAGGACGCGTGGCGATCGTCACCGGTGCGGGCAACGGCCTTGGAAAGGCATACGCGCTCGAACTGGCGCGCCAGGGTTGCCGTGTCGTAGTCAACGATCTTGGCGTGGGCACGCACGGCGAGGAAGGCGAGACCAAAGGCGCCGCCGAGCGGGTGGTCGATGAAATTCGCGCGCTGGGTGGCGAGGCGGTCGCCAATACCGATGACGTGGCCGAGTGGGACGCGGGCGAGCGCATGGTACGCGCAGCTATCGACAACTTCGGGCGCCTCGACGCGGTGGTCAACAATGCGGGCTTCGTGCGCGACCGCATGTTCTTCACCTGCAGTCCCGAGGAGTGGGACGCAGTGATCAGGGTCCACCTTCGGGGGCACTTCTGCACCAGCCGCCACGCTGCCGAATACTGGCGAAGTCAGAGCAAGGCCGGCCGGCCGGTCGACGCGCGGATCATCAACACCACGAGCGGTGCGGGGCTGCAGGGCTCCGTCGGTCAGTCGGCCTATTCGACCGCGAAGGGCGGGATTGCCACGCTCACGCTGGTGCAGGCGGCCGAGCTCGGGCGGATTGGCGTGACGGCCAATGCGATCGCGCCCAACGCGCGTACGCGAATGACCGAGACCGGCGCGTTCGACATGGATGCGAAGGACGGCGCGTTCGATGTCTATGCGCCGGAGAACATGGCGCCGTTGGTGGCCTACCTCGTGTCTGACCAGTCGAAGGGCGTGACCGGGCAAGTCTTTGAGCTGAAGGGCGGCGAGATATTCCTCTCGCAAGGATGGACCGACAGTCCGGCCCGAGAAAAGGGCGCCCGGTACGAGGCAGCTGAACTCGATCAGGTCGTGCGCTCGCTCCTCGATACGCGCGAGCCGGTCAAGCCTGTATACGGGGCGCGCTGAACGATGGAGTTCGCCTTCACCGAAGAACAGGCGATGATTGCCGATACGGTGCGCGGATTTTTTGCCGAGAACGCGACGAGCGAGCGAACGCGGGACGCGATGGCGCAAGACGGGATCGATCGCGCACTGTGGTCCGCTTTTTGCGCCGCGATGGGATTGTCCGGCATTGGCCTGTCCGAAGAGTATGGCGGCAGCGGACTCGGCATGGTGGAATTCGCCATCGTGGCCGAAGCAGCGGGCGCTCGGGTCGCGGCCCTGCCGATGCTAGGTCTCGCGACGGCCGGACGGGCGATCGCGGCCGGCGGCAGCGCCGAGCAGCGAGGCGAATGGCTTCCCCAGCTCGTTTCGGGAGAGGCGATTGCGGCCTGGGCCGATGGGGCGACGGTTTGTTACGCCGAGGGACGATTGAAGGGCGAAGCCCGCTTCGTACCACACGGCGCCATTGCAAATATGCTCATAGTTCATGCGGCCGATGACGCCTGGCTTATCCGCGCCGACTCGCCGGGCGTGTGCGCGGCCGCGCACACGACTATGGATCAGACGCGCCCGTTGGCCACAGTAACATTTGACGATGCGGCTGCCGAACCCCTGGCCGACCCGGCGAGCGCGATCGCGGCCGCACAGGCGGGCGGCTGGCTGTGCCTTGCCGCCGAAGCGCTGGGCGGGGCGCAGGCGTGTCTCGATCGCACGGTGGAATACGCCCGCGAACGGGTCCAGTTCGGCCGTCCGATCGGCTCTTTCCAGGCCTACAAGCACCGACTCGCCGACATGATGATCGAAATCGAACAGGCACGGAGCGCGGTGTACTGGGCAGCCTGCGCGGTCGACGAGGAATCGGACGAGGAGCTGGTCGCGCTCCATGCCGCCAAGTGCTTTTGCGCGGACGCCTTCTTCAAGTGCGCGGGGGATATGATCCAGCTTCACGGCGGGATCGCCTTCACCTGGGAGCACGACGCGCACCTGCTTTTCAAGCGGGCCCGCTCGATCCAGTCGATGCTGGGCGATGGCGAGTATCACCGCGAACAGATCGCCCGCAACTTGCTGGACGAGGCCGCGTGAAGCTCGGTTTCTCTCCCGAGGATGAGGCGTTCCGCGACCAGTGCGCCGAATGGCTTCAGGCGCAGATGCGGGGCGATTTTGCTGACATTCGCGGAATCTACGAGCTGACCAGCAAGCCGGAGCGCCGGCGCGAATGGGAGCAGCAACTCGCCGCGCACGGCTGGTCGTGCATTGGCTGGCCGCGGCAGTGGGGCGGGCGGGATGCTACTCTGGCGCAGCAGGTCATCTTTGCCGAGGAGTATGCACGCTCGGGCGCCCCGGGCCGCATCAACCACATCGGGGTTGAATTGGCGGGGCCCACTATCTTGGCTTTCGGCAGCGATGACCAAAAGGCGCGCTTTCTTCCCGGTATCGCCGCGGGAACCTCTATCTGGTGCCAGGGCTTTTCGGAGCCCAATGCAGGGTCCGATCTAGCCAACGTACGAACGCGCGCGCTGCTCGAGGGCGATCGCTGGATCGTCGACGGTCAGAAGGTCTGGACCAGCCTGGCGCACCTGTCCGACTGGATATTCGTGATTGCGCGAAGTGAGGAAGGGTCCAGGGGTCCGCGAGGCCTGAGCTTCCTCATGCTTGAAATGGATCAGCCCGGAATCGAAGTGCGCCCGATCAAGCAGATGAATGGCGACCCAGAATTCAACGAGGTCTTCTTCACCGAGGCGACATGTCCCGCGAGCAGCATGATTGGGGGTCCCGGAGAGGGCTGGAAGGTTGCGATGGGTCTGCTCGCCTTTGAACGCGGTGTGTCGACGCTCGGCCAGCAGATGGGATTTCGCAACGAGCTCGACGCCATCATCGTCGCGGCCAAGGCGAATGGCCAGGCGCGCAATTCATTGATTCGCCAGCGAATCGCCAAGGCCGAAGTCGGTCTACGCCTGATGCGCTACGGCGCGCTTCGGATGTTGTCCAAGACGGACCATTCCGCAATCGACGGCGCTGCGCTGACCTACAAAATTCAGTGGGCCACTTGGCGCCGAAACCTGGGCGAGCTGGCGATGGACGTGCTCGGGCAGACCGGCGAAATCGCCGACGGCGAAGCCTACCAATGGGGCCAACTGCCCAACCTGTTCCTCTTCAGCCGAGCCGACACGATCTATGGCGGCACGAACCAGATCCAGCGCAACCTGATAGCCGAACGCGGCCTAGGGCTTCCGCGCGAGCCTCGAGGTGACACATGAGCGTTCCGGTCCCCCCTTACCCCAGCCCGCGCAACCTGTTGGGCGGAAAGACGATGGTGGTAACCGCCGCCGCCGGCACAGGCATCGGCTTCGCGGTCGCCAAGCGCGCTGCCGAAGAAGGTGCGACGGTGCTGATCAGCGATTTCCACGAACGCCGGCTGGGCGAGGCCGCCGACCAGATCGCCGACGAAGTCGGTTGCGCGCGTCCGGCGACGTTCGTCTGCGACGTGACCAGCGAAGAGGCGATCGGCGGTCTTCGCGAGGCTTCTCTTGCCGCTCTTGGTAGGGTGGATGTGCTAGTGAACAACGCTGGGCTAGGCGGCGAAGCGAGCGTGGTCGACATGACGGACGAGCAGTGGGGCCGGGTGCTCGATGTAACACTGACCAGTCTGTTCCGCATGACGCGGGCGTTCTTGCCGGTCATGTACGCGGCGGGTTCCGGCGTGATGGTCAACAATGCCTCGGTGCTCGGCTGGCGGGCGCAGAAGGGCCAGGCGCACTATGCCGCGGCGAAGGCAGGCGTGATGGCTTTCACCCGGTGCGCGGCGCTGGAAGCGGCCGAACACGGTGTGCGCATCAACGCCGTTGCGCCGAGCCTCGCGATGCATCCATTTCTGGCGAGAGTGACCACCGAGGAAGCGCTCGCGAAGTTGGTCGCAAAGGAAGCCTACGGCCGCCCCGCCGAAGTATGGGAAGTGGCCAACGTGATGATTTTCCTCGCTAGCGAACTGTCCAGCTACATGACCGGTGAGATCGTCCCTGTATCGAGCCAGCGGGCGTGAGCGAGCCGAGCATCTTCGACACGCCCCAGGCGCTCATCGGGAGCGAGGCGACGGCGCTGGGGCCGACGGACTGGTTACTGGTCGACCAACAAAGGGTCGACGGGTTTGCCGAGGTGACCGGCGACCGCCAGTGGATTCATATCGACGTCGAACGGGCCAAGGCGGGGCCGTTCGGGGGTACGATCGTCCACGGCTATCTCACGATGAGTCTGGTCAATCACTTCCTGCCCGAGCTGATCGAAGTGCGTGGCTTCGCTCACGCGGTGAACGTCGGAGCCGACCGGCTGCGATTCCTATCACCCGTTCGCGTGGGAAGCCGAATCCGGGCTGTCGGCGAGATCGTCGCGGTCCAGGAAATGAAGGGTGCTGTGCAATCGGTCGTTCGCGTTACAGTGCAAATCGAAGGAGATGGCGGGTCACCGGAAGACAAGCCGGCATGCGTCGTCGACACCATCAGCCGCTATTTTCCCCAAGGAGTCTGACATGGCCGACCCCCAACAGATGGAAGCGGCAGTCCACGAATATGTCGCGGCATTTGAGGCCGGCGATGCCGATCGGATCGGCGCGCTTTATGCCGAGCACGCGACCGTCGAAGACCCTGTCGGCTCTCCGCTGAAGAACGGCCGAACCGAAATCCTCGAGTTTTATCGCAGCTCGGTGGCAACCGGCGCCAAGCTCAAGCTCGAGGGCCCGGTGCGGGTTGTCGCCGACTATGCGGTCTTTCCGTTCTCCGTGAACCTGCATTGGGAAGGCTCGGACAAACGGATCGACGTTATCGATACCTTCCGCTTCGATGCGGACGGCAAGGTCACCGAAATGCGGGCCTTCTGGGGTCCCGCGAACATGCACGGATTTTCTTGAAAGGCACCCTGATGCGCGAAGCAGCGATCGTTTCCACCGCCCGCACCGGAGTGGGCAAGGCGTACCGAGGGGCATTCAACGACACCGAAGCGCCTGTTCTGTCGAGCCATGTCGTTGATGCCGCGATCGAGCGCGCAGGAATCGATCCGTCACGAGTGGACGACGTCTACCTGGGCGTGGGCAACCACTGGAACACCCAGAGCTACAATCTGGGCCGGCTGACCGTCCACGGATCGTCGCTGCCGGACACGACCGGCGGTTTCACTCTGGACCGCAAGTGTTCGTCCGGACTCAACGCCCTTGCGCTCGCCGCGCGCGGCATCATGTGCGACGAGATCGATGTCGCCGTGGCGGGCGGCATGGAAAGCATCTCGCTCACCATCAACAAGCACGCCCCGCAGTTTCGTAACCGATCCGAGTTCATCAAGGCCGCCGACCCGCACGCCTATATGGCGATGATCGAAACCGCCGAAATCGTCGCCGACCGCTACGGAGTGAGCCGCGAAGATCAGGACCGCTTCGCCGCGAAGTCGCAGCAGCGCGCCGCGGCGGGGCAGGAAGCTGGCCGCTTCAACGCCGAAATCGCTCCGATCACTGTTTCGAAGGCGTTATTCGACAAGGAGGGCAACGAGACGGGTAAAGAGGAAATCACCCTCGACCGGGATGAAGGCGTGCGCGCCGGAACCACTTACGAAGGCCTCGCAGCGCTCAGGCCGGTTTTTAAAAACGGCCAAGTGGTCGCGGAAGGCAAGCACGTTACCGCCGGAAACGCGAGCCAGCTGTCCGACGGAGCGTCCGCCCAAGTCCTGATGGACCTGTCCACGGCCCAAAGTGAAGGCGTGCCGATCCTTGGCGTATATCGCGGTTTTCAGGTCGCGGGATGTGGAGCGGAGGAAATGGGCATTGGGCCGGTCTTCGCGATTCCCAAGCTTCTCGACCGCGCCGGGATCACCATCGACGACGTGGGCCTGTGGGAGATCAACGAGGCGTTCGCTAGCCAGGCGATCTACTGCCAACGGAAGCTCGGCATCGACCCTGACAAGCTGAACGTTGACGGCGGCGGGATCGCCATCGGCCACCCATTCGGCATGACCGGCAGCCGCCTGGTCGGCCATGCATTGATCGAGGGCAAGCGCCGCGGCGTGCGGTACGTCGTCGTCTCGATGTGTGTCGCGGGCGGAATGGGTGCCGCCGGCCTGTTCGAAGTGGCTTGAGGTCCCTCCTCCGATGACCGACGAGCGAAGAGATTGGCCGCGGACCATTCCCGCCGCCGCCGAAGCCGCGGCCCGCCGCTGGCCAGGCGAAACGGCGCTGGTGGATGGCGATCAGCAATGGACTTTCGCCGAATTATGGACGGATGCGAAAGCCACCGCATCCGCCCTGCATCAGACTGGCGTGGGGCACGGTGACTGCGTCGGCATTTGGGCCCCCAATACGCGCGAATGGATCCTCGCGGCGATTGGTGCTCAGTGCCTGGGCGCGGCAATCGTGCCGCTCAACACCCGCTTGAAGGGGGGCGAGGCGGCGGACATACTCCGCCGCGCCGGCGTGAAAGTGCTGTTCGCCCCTAGCGACTTTCTCGGTCAGGACTACGCGTCGCTGCTGGCCGAGGAGAGCTTGCCCGCGCTCGTGGAAACCATCCGGCTCGATACGCAGTGGAACCGCTTCATTGCGCGTGGGGCCGGTCAAGACGACGCTGCGGTCTCGGCCGCGCTCGAGCGGCTCTCCGGTGGTGAGATCAGCGATGTCATCTACACTTCCGGGACCACGGGACAGCCCAAGGGGGCCCTTACCGCGCACGAGCAGGTGACCGTCACGTTCGGGAACTGGGCGGAGCGGGTCGATTTGCGGGAGGGCGACCGCTATCTGATCGTCAATCCGTTCTTCCATACTTTCGGTTACAAAGCGGGATGGGTCGCGTGCCTTCTTCGCGGGGCCACGATCGTGCCGCAGAAAACTTTCGACGTACGGGAGACCGTGCGCCTGATCGAACGCGAGCAGATCAGCTTCATCCCCGGTCCGCCCACGATCTACCAGTCGTTGTTGCAGGAGCTCGCTGGCGACAGGCAGCGCGACTTCTCGTCGTTGCGCGTGGCAGTCACGGGAGCCGCGCCGGTGGCCCCCGCGCTTGTCGACCGGATGCGCACAGAGCTTGGGATGCAGAACATCGTCAATGGCTACGGGATGACCGAGTGCGGAGTAATCGCCATGACTCGTCAGGGCGATGATGCCCGAACGGTCGCCCACACCTGCGGCTACCCGATGCCAGGCATCGAGGTCCGCTGCGTGGACGAGACTGGGGACGACGTGCCGCCAGGTGTGACGGGCGAATTCTGGGTGCGGGGCCATTCGGTCATGCAAGGATATCTCGATGACCCCGTCGCGACCGCGGACGCGATCGATGCCGATGGCTGGCTGCACACCGGCGATGTGGGGACCATCGACGAGCAGGGTTATCTCGCGATTACCGATCGCAAGAAAGACATGTTCATCTCGGGCGGCTTCAACGTCTATCCGGCTGAAGTAGAGAAGCTGCTCGCCGCTCATCCCGCGATCGAGGTGTGCGCGGTCATCGGCACGCTGGACGATCGCCTCGGCGAGGTCGGCAAGGCGTTCGTCGTCTTGCGGCCCGGCGCGCAGGCGAATGACAGCGACATCATGTCCTGGGCGCGGGACAGGATGGCGAACTACAAAGTGCCGCGCATCGTCGATGTGGTCGGCGAATTGCCGCGCAATGCCGCCGGCAAGGTGCTCAAGACCGCGCTGCGCTGATTACAACTCCAGGTGCCGTTCGAAAAAGCGAGCCATTACGTCGATGGCTTCGCGCGCTTCGGGCAGCTGATACGCGTACCAGTGCGCATGGGGCATCGCCTCGAACACATAAAGCTCAGCCTCACGTCCGGCGCGCCGCAGAGCGCGATGGAACATCGCCGCCGAACTGAGCACCGCGTCGCGCGTGCCGGTCACCAGAAGAGTAGGCGGAAAGTCCGACAGGTCGCCCTTGATCGGGGCGACAATTGGATCGTCGCGGTCCGCACCGCCCAGGAAAACGGCGCGTTCGCACTCGGGATCGCTCATCTCGTGCCCGATGTGGCCGTAGAATCCCGCCAGGGTCATGTAGTTGAAAGTATCGCCCAGATTGGCCACGTCGCCGCCGGCGGTGAAGACCCCGCAGCAGCACGGGAGCGGCAGGCCTTCTCGCTTCAGCCGCATGACGGTCATCGCGGTCAGGAAGCCGCCGGCCGACGTGCCGAACAAAACGATGTCATCGGCTCCGTATCCCTCATCGAGAAACGCGCGATAAACCGCGACGATGTCGTCGATCGCCGCGGGGAAGGGGTGCTCGGGCGCGAGCCGGTAATCAATAGCGACCACTTCAACGCCGGTCTCGCCGGCGATGGGAATTGCTTCGCCAAGAGCACCCGAGCCAATGACAAACCCGCCGCCATGAAGATTGAGCATGGCCTTCGAACCCACCGCAACCGGGGCATTCTTGCGCCGGATACGATGGCAATGGACGCCGGCCACCTGGGTATCCTCCACCTCGCAGGGCCAGATTTGCAGAGCCACATCGTTGAGCATCTGAAATGCCGGATCGACGAATTCGCGGGTATGCCACATCGGAATGCGCGGGGCGTTCTGCGCTTCTTCCCCCCACGGATGAGTGGACAGGTATGCCTGCGCCTCGGGACTGACGCTGTCCGGCACAGGCAGCTTGCTGCCGCCGAGGTCCACGACACCGTCGTCAATGCGATAGCTACCCATCGTCTTTCTCCCTTAATTCGATTTTCGATTGCCCAGCCGGGCGCGGCCGAGCGGGATCACCTTACCCGACAAGCATCTTTCGATGCTCGCGGCAGTCAATCCGATTCCGCGGCAACAGAACCAGGTCGCGTCATCGAGCAGCCGCTCGCGGTCATGCGGGTAAAGCGTATCGCGGCCGGGCAGCGAGACGCCGGCGGCAAGCAGCGATCCGACATGCTCGACCAGCATCGCGACACTTTCCGGCGTCAACCGATGACCTTCGAGCTCTCCAGCAGCGGCGGCGGATTCCAGCGCGGCGGTGATCGGTGCGATTTGCTTGCGCATCGCACGGCGATAGACCTGCGCGGCGTAGTTGCCATCGCCGGCCAGACTGGCCAGCATGATGCGCGAGCCCTCTCGTAGCGCGCCCTTCGGAGTTGCGATGGCGACGCGCAGGTATTCCCGGATGACGGTGATCAGGCTTTCCGCGCTTGCCTCTGGAACGCCGAGGACGTCGTACATCGCGTCCTGTTCGCGCAGGGTCTGGCGCAGAACTTCTCGGTACAGCGCGTCTTTCGAGGAGAAATGGCGGTAGAGGAGAGCCTCGGACACTCCAGCCTCAGCCGCGATCTGCGATGTCTTGGTGCCGTCGAGCCCACGTTCGGCGAACAACTTGCGCGCGACTGAGATCAACATCTCGCGCCGCTCTTCGGCTGGGATGCGCTTTCTCGCTGTCGTGACGCTCACCTGGACCCCCATTGCACAAGCGGTAATCGGCGATGCGAGCCTTCAAGTCAAACGTTAGTGACCGTTCGCTTACTTGGCGCGGATTCCCTGGCAATCGCATTGACCGTCACTCGCGCGCCGTGCATCGCGCCCTCGATATAGGTCACTCCCTTCGCATCGCCGACGACGTGCACCCTGAAGCCACCTTGAGTGAGCCGATCGGCGAGCGAGGTGTCGCCCCGTGCGCCGATCGCCACAATCACGTGATCGGCAGCGACGCTCCGGTGTCGGCCGTCCGCCGAGACGAAGCGCACGGCGCGGCGCTCGATGGCAATCTCACTCGCTCCCGACTGGAGTTCGACGCCATGCTCCGCAAGCTCGGCGAGGATGCGCATGCGCCGCACCAGCGTAAGCCCTTTTCCAAGGCGGGGGGCTTCCTCGAGAACGGTCACCGCCCGCCCGCGCTCGCCGAGGAACTCCGCCAGTTCGATGCCAACCAGTTCGCCGCCGATAATCACGATCCGTTTGCCCAGCGGCATCCATGCCTGGGTTGCATGGCGAACCACGGCCGGATTGGCGGTTGCGCCTGTTGCCGCGCCGATCTGGGTGATCATCCGCGTGAGAAGGCCATTCTTGCCCCGCAGCGCGTCGCTCTCTTCGCCCAGCATCAGATTGCGCAAGTCGTCGCCGGAATAGACGTGCGGCAAGTCGCTGCCGGGGATCTCGGGCATCCCGCGCACCGCGCCAGTGGCGACCACCACGACATCGGGTGCGATGCTTCGCAGCGTATCGGGCGTCGCCTCGGTGCGCAGGCGTACATCGACGCGCGAGCGGGCAATCTGCCTTCTGAGCCAGTCGAGGATCCGTTCATTGGGCTCATACGCCAGGCTGGCGAAGCGAAGCGTGCCCCCAAGGCGATCGCCCCGCTCCAGGAGGGTGACGTCATGCCCCAGGACTTCGAGGCGCCGGGCGGCTTCCATCCCGCCCGGGCCGCCGCCGATCACTGCTACGCGCAGCGCTGCGCGTGCGCCCGGAGGGGAGGCGTCGGTCTCGTGGGCCAATTCGGGATTGACGGCGCAGCGAACCTCTTCGCCCATGTAGATCGCGCTGATGCAGGTATAGCAGTAGATGCAAGGCCGAACTTCGTCGGCCCGGTTCGCGGCGAGCTTGGCGGGAAGATGAGGGTCGGCAAGCAGCTTGCGGCCCATGCTGACGAAATCGATCTCCCCCCGACCGATCGACCGATCCCCGACCTTCGGCTCGATGCGACCCGATGCGATCACCGGGATGGACACCGCTCTTCGGATCGCGACCGATGACGGCAGATTGAACGCCGGGATGTGCGGAGTGTGCGATTGAGAGTGCAGCTTGCCATCCCCGGTTTCGTGGTACGTCGTCACAGTGATCGCGTCCGCACCGGCCGCCTCGATCATGCGCGCGTGTTCTACCGCATCGTCCAGCGTGATCCCGGTCTTGCCGACCTCGCGCGAATCCAGTTTCACCCACACGGGGAACTCGGGGCCAGCCTCGCCCCGAACGGCAGCAAGCACCTCGAGCAGCAAGCGCATCCGGTTTTCGCGGTTGCCGCCGTATTCGTCGGTGCGCGTGTTGGTGCTCGGCGAGATGAACGACGACAGAAGGTAGCCGTGGCCGGCGTGGATCTCGATACCGTCGAAGCCGGCGCGAACCGCGCGCCCGGCGGCCAGACGGAATTGCTCGATCGCCAGATCGATGTCGGCCCTGGCGAGTACTTTGACCTCGGGCACCTTCATCCCCGCCAACCCGGCTAGCTCCTCGCCGAGGAAGTAGTCTGTGAAATTCCCCTTCGGCGGCGGCGGGATCGCGGGCGCCCACAGAGGATGTCCCCAGCGTGCGTGCGAATAGGCGGCGACGAGACCGCCGTGATGCAACTGCGCGGCAATTTTCGCGCCATGGCCCTTTACGCGTTCGGTCAGGGCGCTGAGACCCGGAACGAACCGATCGTCGGAGATCGCAGTTTGCTGCCAGGAAACGCTGCCCACGGGCCATGCGACGCCCGTCACCCCGGTTATGATCAGACCGGCGCCGCCCCTGGCCTGCTCTTCGTGATAGGCGATCAGCTTTTCGCCCACGGTGCCGTCGTCTTCCGACAGGCTCACGCCCATCGCGGTCACCGCAATCCGGTTGCGCAACTTGAGCGAGCCGATCCGCCCCGGTGAGAGCAGGTGAGGAAATCGGCCGGAACTCATGGCGCGCAGACCCGGCCGGTGAGGGGATGCATGTTCAAGGTTGTTTGCATCATCACTCGTCCGATTAAATCCCGATATATCTGCACATCTGCCATTTCGTTTTGCAAATGCGTAGAACGGCGGTACCAAGTCTACGCCAATTGCATAAAAAGGCAATGGCAATGGAGAGGCCTGGAAGATGATATCGCGATTGAAAGACAAGGCCATCCTGGTGATCGGCGCGGCAACCGGAATCGGCGCGGCGACGGTTGGGCGACTGGCTTCCGAGGGCGCGCGTGTATGTGCTGCGGATGTAAACTTCGACGGCGTCCAGGCGCTTGCCGAGCGACTTTCGCAGAATGGCGGCAATGTCTCATCCGTGCCCATCGACATCGCTATCGAGAGTACTGTCGCGGAGGCCGTCGCACGCGCCGTCGAACTGCTCGGGGAACTCGACGGCGCATACCTGAACGCCGCCGATCTGCGAACGATTTTCGCCGATTCCAATGCGCTCGATGTCGATCTTGCCGTTTTCGACCGAACGCTGGCGGTCAACTTGCGCGGACACTTGCTGTGCACGCGCGCCGTATTGCCGCACTTGCTCGCCAACGACGGCGGCGCAATCGTCTATACAAGTTCGAGCGCTGCGCATGGGGCCGATCCGGAAAGACCCTCCTACGCTGTGTCGAAAAGCGGTCTCAACGCGCTGATGCGCCACGTGGCTAGCCGTTGGGGTAGGGAGGGGATTACTTCCAACTGCATCTCTCCGGGTTTTGTCATGACGCCCGAAATGGTGGCGAGCGGTCAAGTTCCGGAGGGGCTGATCGATGGCTTCCTTGCAGCCACGCCGAGCACTCGTGTGGGCCACGTGGACGATGTCGCAGCGATGGCCGCCTTGCTGCTGTCCGATGACGGCCGATGGATAAACGGCCAGGTGATCAACGTGAACGGCGGGGGGCTCATCGCATGAGAGAGTCCAGGATCGGGGAGCGTAGCGAGGTGTCGCAGTCTGCTTCTCGGCGGTTGCGCTATGCGGTCATCGGAGCTGGCATGGCCGGCATCCTTGCTGCCATCAAACTGGATGAACGCGGCGAAGACTTCGCGGTGTTCGAGAAAGCGGACCGGCTCGGCGGCACGTGGCGCGATAACCGCTATCCGGGGCTGACCTGCGACGTTCCCGCGCATGCGTACACCTACAGCTTCGCGCCGTGGCCGGAATGGTCGGCCTACTACGCCGCGGGAGAAGAAGTCCGAACCTACTTCGAATGGGTCGCCGAGCGCTATCGGATTGGGGCATCGATTCACTACGGCCGCGAAGTTGTCGATTGCGCATGGGACGATCATGCGGCGGAATGGACCCTGACTTTTCAAGACGGCGTCACAATGCAAGCGGAGGTCGTGATCGCGGCCTCCGGCGTCCTGCATCACCCCAACCTGCCCGACATTCCCGGTCTTTCCAGCTTCGCGGGCGAGGCGTTTCATTCTGCCCAATGGAACGATTGTGTTGAGCTCGACGGCAAGCGTGTCGGTGTCATCGGCAACGGCTCCACCGGCGTCCAGCTTATCACCGCGCTGCACGACCGGGTGGAGCGGCTGGTGCATTTCCAGCGCTCGCCGCAATGGATCATGCCGGTCCCGCAATTCGTCTACACAGATGATCAGCGCGAGGCTTTCAGGACAAACCCCGCGTTGATCGATGCCATTCGGAACGATCCGCAGTACTGGTCCAACATCTACCGTTTTGCCGACGGCCTGACCGATCCCGAGAGTCCGCAGATGGGCGAGATCGAGGCGTACTGCCGGGCCAATCTCGAAGGGACGATCAAGAATCCCGAGTTGCGCGAAAAGCTGCGGCCCAACTATCGCGCGGCGTGCAAGCGGCTGATCTACAGTTGGCAATACTATGATTGCGTGCAGTCGCCCGGCGTGTTCGTCGAAACCGGCGGCATCGACAAGGTGGTGCCTGATGGCATTCTGATGAAGGATGGAACGCTTCATCCCCTCGACGTCATCGTACTCGCGACAGGGTTCAAGGCGGACCGCTTCATCCGTCCGACCGTCGTGCGGGGCCGCGACGGGCGCTCGCTCGATGATTTCTGGGCAACCCGCCCGCGCGCGCACTTCGCCGTAGCAATGCCCGGATTTCCCAACTTCTTCATGCTCAACGGTCCCAGCGGTCCGGTCGGCAATTTTTCACTCATCGACATCGCCGAGCGCCAGTGGGGCTATATCGACCAGTTGCTGGAGCCCTTGCGCGCCGCTGACGCGCGCGCGGTGGAGCCCCGCGCCGATGCGTTCGAGGCATACGAGGAACGCCGGGTCGACGCCGCGCGCAAGACGATCTTCGGCTCTGGCTGCACTAGCTGGTATCTCGACAAGACCGGCGTTCCGGCAATCTGGCCATGGAGCTACCAGGCTTTTGCAGATGCTATGGCCGAGCCGGTACTCGAACAGTTTTCTTTTGAACCCGCCACTCAGGAGGCTTGAATCCAATGTCCGACAACGCTGCCATTCCCACCATGTTCACCAAGCTGATTGTCGCCGACGAAGAGGCGATGGCCCGCTACTATTCTGGCGTTTACGGCCTCAAGGATGTCGTTCGAGTAGATGGCGACAGCGCCGGGACGGGCGAGAAATTTCGCGAGGTTATCATGAGTGCGAGTGGGGAGATGACGGGGCAGACGCTGGTCATGTTCAACTTCACCGACCGCAAGCCGCCGCGCGACCAGCAATCGATCCTCGGCTTCATCACCGATGACATCGAGGCGCTCAATGGGCGGATCGTGGCCAACGGGGGGAAGCTGATCGGCCCGCTGCGTGATCAGCGCGAGCACGGGGTCCGGGTGCAGTTTTCCGAAGACCCGGAAGGCGCGTTGGCAGAAAACGTCGAGCTCCTGCCGCACGCCTGATGATCGACACGCCTCAGTCGTCGATATGCCGTGCGATCGCTTCGTCGCTGAAGCCCAGGCCCCGGCAGCAGAACCACACGACCTGACGCACGAGGGCGTCGCCCGTCACGGAGTAGGGCGCATCCTTGCCAGCGATGGCGACGATCGCGCTCATCATGGTGCCGATGTGCTCGATGAACAGCGACGTGTCGTTGACCGACAGAAGCTCGCCGGGGATGTCTCCATCATCTTTGGTGCGTTCCATCGCCGTGTCGACCGACCGGTCGATCATGCGTCGTGACCGGCGAGAGACCAGCCGGGCATAGGCACCATCCGCGGTCAGGCTGGCCAGGAGGAGCCGGAATCGCTGCTGCATCTCGTCTTCGCGAAGCGAGGCGGCGTGTGAGAAATACGCCTTGATCCCATGGATGATGCTGGCGGCAGAGGGATCGGCGGGAGCGAACTCCGCAAAATTCTCGTCTTGCTCGCGGATGATCTGGCGCAGGACCGCGCGATAGAGTGCCAGCTTGGAAGGAAAATGCCGAAAGACCAAGGCTTCGGACACGTCCGCCTCGCGCGCGACATCCGAAGTTTTTGCGTTGTCGAAGCCGGTGCGCGAAAATACGCGCCGGGCGGCGGCAAGAATGGAAGCCTTGCGTTCCGGGCCGGTAATGCGGGTGCGAGCCATCGTCCTCGCGGTCGTTAGGGGCCTTGCCGGCCTGTGTCCAACTGGTGAGGAAAAAGCCTGCCGCGGCCGATCATTCGCGGGCAACCTCGAGCAGGAGCTTGCCGCGGACATGGCCACCCTGAATCCTCGCTTGTGCGTCTGCCGCTCGTTCGAGGGGAAAGGTTTGGCGCGCAGGCGCGACGATGCGGTCGTCGGCCAGAGCCTCGACCAAGCCGCGAAGCTGGTGCGGCTGGTTGGGGAAGGACGAACTGACGAGCGCCACATGTTTGCCCGACCGCGCGGCGGTTTCCGGGTCGGCACGACGTTCACCGGAAATCAGCGTCGCGATATGGGCGATCAGGCCCTCACTACCGAGGATCGCAAGCCCTTCGGCGAGGCTCCCCTGACCGACTGTGTCGACCACCAGATCCACGCCCCGAGGGGCCCAATTGTGGACCGCATCGAGGACGCTGCCTTCCCGATAGTCAATCGTCCTCTCGGCCCCCATCGCCTGCACGTACGCGAAGTTCTCGCGCCGACAGATCGCGGCAACCCGCGCACCGCGCATCTTCGCCAGCTGAACCGCGAAGCTCCCGGTTCCGCCTGCCCCGCCATTAACCAGGACAAGCTGGCTCGCGCTCACGCGGCCGACATCGCAGACTGCTTCCCACGCCGTCATTCCAGCCGTCGGCAGGGTGGCGGCGTCCGCGAGTGTGACGGTATCCGATAGTTGAACGATGCGGTCCGCGGCGGCGCGTACGAACTCGGCATACGCTCCGTTTTCGCCGAGTCCCTGATTAGTCGCACAGACGACCCGATCACCCACCACGAGGTCTTCCACCCCGTCACCGACTTGGGCGACCCAGCCTGAGGCATCGAACCCCGGGACGAACGGAAACACGGGACTGAAGTAGGGCGCGAGCCAGCCCTCCCGCACCTTCCAGTCGGCAGGGTTGACTGCGGCGTAGGCGACTTGCACCACCACCTCGCCGGACCGCGCAACCGGGCGCGGAAGGTCAGCCTCGAAGAGTACGTCCGGTCCCCCGAACCTGGTCATGGCGATCGCCCGCATCTGATCTTCCTCATCACACGAGCGCTGGACAACGTCGCGGGCATCCCATCAGTGCAGTTTGTAGGTCCCTTCTGCGGGCCCGCGGGTGGCATTGAAATAGTCCACCAGGCGCCAGGGCCACGACAGGAAAATGCGCCCCTTGGAATTGTTGTAGTAGCTGTTCGCCCTCGGATGCGACCAGATCATCTGTGGCATGCGCTCCTCGACCTTGCGCTGAAAGCCGTCGAACGCCTCCTGGCTGATTTCGAACGCCTTGGCATCGTTGGCCACGATCCGGTCGAGCGCTTCCACGATCCAGTTGACCTGGCATTCTGAGACAAGGTTCTGCCCTGCGGCGTGGTTCGGCGCGCTGTTGGGGCCCACGGTCCAGAACAGGTTGGGAAACCCGGGCATGCACATGCCGAGATACGAGCGCGGATCTTCCTCCCCCCACTCTTTACCCAGGTCGCGGCCGTCCACGCCCTTCACTGTCAGATCGCCGATCATCCGCGACACGTTGAAGCCGGTCGCGCAGATGATGACGTCACATTCGAACTTGCTACCGTCCTTCGTTTCGATGCCGTCCGGCAGGATGCGTGCGATCCCGCTGGTTTCAAGGTGCACGTTCTCTCGGGCGAGGGCGTCGAACCAGCCGTTGTCGAGGATGATACGCTTGGAGAAGATCGGGAAATCCGGGGTGAGCTTATCGATCAGGTCCGGGCGATGCGTGAACTTCTGCGACAGGTAACCGAGGGCCCATTGACGGGTCATGTCGTTCGACGCCGACACCGCCAGGTCATTGCCGGCCCATTCCTGGTCCTGCAGCACGTTGTTGAACAGTCCGTCGGCCGCACTCCAGTAGACGCGAAAGCGGAACCACTCTTTGAACGTCGGAATGTTTGCCAGCGCCCACCGCATGCCTTCGCTCACCTCGTTGGCGATCTCGGGATTGTGGATCACCCAGTGCTTGGACCGCTGATACACATTTAGCTTGGACACGATCGGCGCGATTGCTCCGACCAGCTGGGCCGAACTTGCCCCGGTTCCGATCACGGCGACTCGCTTGTCGCGCAGGTCCAGTCCCTTGGGCCAGGCGGCCGTGTGGGCGAGGGTGCCGGCAAACGCGTCAATCCCCGGGATGTCCGGAAACTTATACCGATTGACGGGGCCGTGGCCATTGATGACGGCGTTGACGACGATCTGCTCGCTCTGTCCGTCTTTGGTGCGAACGGTGACAGTCCATAACGCCGCCTCCTTGTCGTAGACCAGCGATTCAACCTTGGTGTCGAAGCGGATGTCCTCGCGCAGGTGATACTTGTCGGCCACCGTCAGCATGTAGCGCTGCATATCGGCGCCCTGCGGGTGGTAATTGTGCCAGTCCGGCCAGATTTCCCAGCTATAGCTGTAGAAATGGCTGGGCGTATCGACGCCGACGCCGGGATAAGTGTTTTCGTACCAGGTGCCGCCGACATCGCCGTTCTTCTCGACCACAACGAAGTTGTAGCCGGCTTCGCGCAACTTGGTCGCAGCCGCCATGCCAGTCATGCCGGCGCCGATAACGAGTACCTTGAAATCCTCAGGGGGTTGCCTGCGGTCGGGCATCGCCGAGCGGTCGATCCACGGCTTGAAGCCGCATTGATCGTAAACCAGTTCAAGAAATTCGTCCTCGACCGGCTCTCCGGCGGTCACCGTCATGATCCGCTGGACCAGTTCATCGCCCGGCGCTTCAGATCGCGCGCCTTCGCCGGTCGTCAGCAGCCTCTTAAATTTGGTCCGCAGCTCTTGGGCAAGGTCTGCAGGAATCTCGACGTACTCCATCGAGAAGGCCGGCCGGATGAATGGCGCGAACCGCTCAAGCAGTTCGCGGTCGTGTGAAAGGTAAACATACGACGCGAGCAGGGTGTGAAGGTTCGCCTCGTCGAGCGCCAATGCAAGGTCCGGACTGTCCGCCAGCGGCAAGCTGCCGGCGGCCCGTTCGACGGTCACCATCTCATCCATGTCTCTCTCCCGACTAAGTAAGTAGATGCTTACTAGCCTTGAGGCCGCAGCGCAACCGCCGTTTCCGTATGTCGGATCACATCCGCCTTTTCGCTCCGGATCGTAGTGCTGTGATGCCACATTATTGTGGATTTGCGTATATCAGGGGCCTTGGTTTCACGAATATCTTGACCGCGTCCGCCGCGTAGAGGTAAGTGACTGCTAACGTCGTGCCTGCCGTGCAGCAGGGATGCAAATCCTGGAGAGGTTCCCGATGAAAGCGTACTCGCGCGAAGCCATGGCCGATATTCTTCGACCGGCATCGCCCCCTGTCGAACTCGACAAGGTCTACACCTCCGATCAGCTTGAAAGATTGCTGGCGATCGTTCACGACCAGGGGCCTTGGAAACTCATCATCGCGCAACACTTCGCAAATGCCGAGGAACTAATCGCGACGATGTCGGGCAGCTTCCCAGAAGGCTTTACCCCCACGCTGGACATGTTTCTCACGCCAACTTTCCGTGGTTTCTACGCCAATTATTCGGCGGCGCTTTATCCGGAAATCCAAGACTGCTTCTACAACGAGCGCTTCCTTGATCACGCGAAACGGTACTGGAACGCGGAGTACGCAAAGCCGCAGATGATGCTGTTCAATGTGAACGGCCCGTGCGGCAACACCGATCCCGGGCACCTCGATTCGCCGAGCTTCCGCGGCGTGCGCTACGAAAATTCGCCGACATGGCTGTGCTCGGTGATGGGCAAGTCCGGCCTGTTCCAGGATTATCTGATCAAGATGGCGCAGGTCATCACGTGGTTCAGCCACGATCCCGGCAGCGGCTTCACGTATTGGCCGGAAGGTCCTGCTAGGTCGCCGAAGCGTTTGATGCCGCCGATCTACAACCGGGGTGTCGTGGTGCAGAACGAGATGATGATGCACCGGGGTGAGGCAAACGGCCCACTCGATCAGCAGCGTCCGGCGGGTTTATCGTTCAAGACCGTCTTCGGAGGCGACCCGGATGACAAGGACAACTGGCTGCTCAAGAATGGCGACCAGATCATTGCGCAGCATCGCACCGACGAGCTGCGGTTTCTTGTTCACTGGTCCGCGGAAGTGTTCGAGGATTACGCCGAGCTCAAGAAGAACATGGATGGTTCCGACGACCTTACGTTCGATCGGGTCTTCGACACCTTCATTGCTGACCTACGGTCGCGAGGGGTCGAGTTCGAGGTTCCAACCGATCCCATGCGGGATCCACAGTTTATCAAGACGCTGATTGCGGCCTACGATTTCGGATCCCCGGTTGAGTACCCACGCGAGGCGCCTGTTACACCCATGTACATGCAAGACGCGGCCTGAGGCGGCACGCATCACTGAGAAGTCAGGGCTCATCAAGCCCATCGGGTTCGGGAGAGGGAAAAAGATCATGTCGAAGAAATTCGTTACCAGTTCGTCGGCGCTGCTTTGTGGCGTATCGTTTGTCACCTTGCCAATCGCCGCGGCCGCGCAGGATGCGCCCAACGAGCAGGCAGTTCTCGATCAGTCGAACGAGAACCGCGCCGCTACTGGCAACGAAATCATCGTTACTGCGCTGCGTGCAGATCAAACGCTTCAGGACGCTTCCGCGACGGTTGACGTCGTCACGGCCGAAGACATCACTGACCTGAACATCTTCGACGTCAAGGACATATCGAGCCTCGCACCCGGCTTAACCCTGACCAACAACGACGGCCGCTCCAACGTTGCCACCCTGCGTGGTATTACCTTCGATCCCGACGCCGGCACCTCGCCAGCCGTCGAAATTTTCATGAACGAAGTGCCAGCTGATCCGCAGACGGTATTCACGGCGCTCTATGACGTGGAGCAGATTGAAATTCTGCGTGGACCCCAAGGTCTGTTCCGCGGACGCACTTCGCCCGCGGGCGCTATACTGATTCGAACGGCTCGTCCCGACATGGATGAACCGGCCGGACACGTCCAAGGCACGATCGCCGACGAGGGCGCCTACAACTTCCAGGGCGCGGCGAGCCTGCCATTCGTTCCGGGCAAGATCGCAATGCGCGCGGCGCTGCTGTATGACCAGAATGACGTCGGCAGCGTCACGAACGTCGACGGCCGGAACTCATATAGCGAGACCATGAGCGGCCGCGTTTCACTGGCCTTCGACAATGAAGCCGGCTGGCGCACCGACGTGATGTATTATCACCTCGATAATGACACCCGGCCGTTTGTCGCGGTTTTCGGACCTAGCAACCAGCCAGCGATCAACTTGGGGGACCCGAGCGCGTCCGGACCGGCCATTGCGATTTCCAATCGCCTCTCGGTCACTGAAGGTCCGTTCCGTTTTCAAAACAACACCGACTTCGTGACGATCAACTCGTCATACGATTTCGGCGGGGTCAATCTAGCCTTCAACGGCGGGTACCAAGATTCCGTGCTCAGCCAGCTCCGCGACCAGGATGTCGCCAACGCCGTACCCAACTACACTCGCAATCAGCAGATCGACATCATCTATCAGGTTCTTAGCGCCGAACTGCGGCTTGGCTCGAATGGCGATGGTCCATTCAACTGGACGGTCAGCGGCAATTATACCGATCAGGACAACTTCATACCTCTCACTCAGAGTAACGATTCCCTGTTCGGTATTTTGGGCTTCAGCCCGATCTCGCCGTCGCTTGCGCTGTTTAGGACCAATGTTAATCTAGACCTTTCAATCGCCACAAAGAACTATGGCCTTGCAGGCTTAGTCACGTACGACTTCAGCCAGCGCTTGAGCGTTACCGCCGGTATTCGGCACACCTGGAACAATGTGACTCGAGTGCAGAATCTAGAAGTCCTGTTCCCGGACGGCCTTGATGTTGGCGGCGGATTCCTCATTTTCGGGCTGCCGCCAACGACCAGCACTGTGGACTCGAATTCCAAGGCTTTCACGGGTGGCGCGAGCATCAATTACGAGGTCACTCCCGATCTAAACATTTATGCGAGCTACGGCCGTGCTTTCCGACCGGGAGTGTTCGCGGTTGGAACGAGCGTACCGCTAGACGCGCAAATCCTTAACACAGATGACGAGACATCTGACGGCTTTGAGGTCGGCGCGAAAATGCGGTTTCTCAACGGTCGCGGCGCGCTGAACCTTTCGGCCTATTATCAGAAGTTCAAGAATTATATCGCGTACAATCCCGGGATTGCGACCGATGCCCAGATCAACGCGACAACCGCGGCTGGATCGGACGGCATTGCGGACACCGCCCTCCAGCCGCTTCCGTTTACGGGCGATGCGATCTCGAAGGGCGTCGAAGCCCAGTTCAGCCTATCACCCACTGACTTCATCGATTTCGCTATCAACGCCGCCTATTCCGACGCGCATTACGACGATGCGGAAATTCTCTGCAACGACTTCGACGGTAACGGGCAGCCCGACGCTGATGGGGTGCCCAGTGTGCAGGCCGGTAAGCAGATCTCGACTTGCGTTAGTAACGACCGTCTCTCGCAAATTCCGAAGTTCAGCCTGTCCAGCACGGCCGAAGTGCGCATTCCGACCGGTGGATCGATTGAGCCGTTCGTCCGTGGGCTCCTGAACTATCGTCCAGGGTTCAACTCGGAGCGAGACAACTTCGATTACCGGTCGTACACCAAGCTTGACCTGTTTGCCGGCATCCGTGGCGCTGGCGGGCGTTGGGAACTGCTTGCCTTCGTCAAGAACGTTTTTGACAAGGCGCGCGTCCTGTCGGCATCGCAAGGTATCGTAACGCAGGGAACGTCGGGGCTGGACTTCACGTTCGCTCCGACCAACTTCACCGGCGAGCCGTTCGACTCCGGTTATCGGACGGGCGTGATCTCGCCCCCGCGCCAGATCGGCGTGACCGCGAAATTCAACTGGTAGGAAGGTGTGGCTTGGCGACCGCGGGGAGGCTCTTCCCGCGGTTGCTCTCACCGCTCGGGACGAGCGCTTGTTTTGAGGGGCAGAATCTAGCGAAGAAGCATCGTTCGCGCCGTCCGTGGCCCAAGTCGTTCCGTTGCTGATTGCGCTGGGCCAGCATGCGGTCCCTCTACCATTCGGAGAAACAATCACTGCGCGCGCGATCTTGGCTTCGGCAGACGCCCTCTTTTCCTGACGGCTTAATCGCACTCGCGCCGCGGCCAGGCTTGGTGATCGGAGGAAAATTGCCGATGCAATTCTCTACGCAAATGGCGAACAGGTACTCCTTAGCGACCGGGAAAGCTTTACACCGGTCGAACTCCCGGGTTCGCTTGACGGCTTGTGGAGCGGCCGAGCCGCGGGCGGCGCGTGCATTGCTGTCGACGAACGCAGGATTGCTTCGTACGCTGCCATCGTCCACGCGGCCGCAATCGCTGGTCCGGCAGGCCGCATTCTGGCGCTCACAGTGGCGTATGCAAACGAGCGCGTTCAGTTCGGAAAGCTGGTCGGGCGCCAGCAAGCGGTTCAGCAGCTGCTCGCCGTCGTGGCAGAAGACGCGGTGGCAGCGCGGATGGCCGTAGAGCTGGCGTGCGAGGGCGGGGGCACGATATTCAGGGCTGCAACTGCGAAATCGGTTGCCTCGGTTGCCTCGGCTGCCGCGGCGCGCTTGCGAACATTGCTCATGCGGTGCACGGCTCATCGGCATCAGCGAGGAGCACGATCTCCGGCTTTATACGCGCCGGCTTTACGCGTGGCGAATGGCCGGAGGATCAGAGTTACGGCCCAACCGCATGGTCAGGCGGTTCTGGCGTCGGACAGCAGTTCGACCGCTGGGTCCGCGCCAACCCGTTTCCGGATGCTTAACGCAAAAAAAGGGGGCAGATGCAAAGCGCCTGCCCCGTTTTTCCAAATGTCTCTCGTGGCTTACTTGCGCGCCTTGAGATCGGTTTCGATGTCCGCCAGCGCCTTGTCGGTGATGAAGTCGGGCGCATAAGGCTGGATGTCGCGCAGCGTCATGGCCCGCGCCATTTCGATCTGGTCGCCGTTCGCCACCTGAGGCAGATGCTTGATTAAGATGGCCTTGAGTTCCGGGTTGTCCAGGAAGTCGCCGATCTGGGTGCTGTCGACCGAGACGACTTTCGCCGGAGACTTGGCATCAACAGGCGCTGCCGGTTCAGCAGCTACGGCCCAAGAGGCACATCCGGCAAGTCCAAGAGCCGCGGAAGCGGCGAATATACGAATCATGAAGAGTATCCTCTCGTAAAAGCTGGCGCCTTATCGCACGGCTTCGTGCGATTGACAACAGTCACCACGCCGCGCGGCCTTCGAGGAATATGCCAGTGGCTTTGGCGGCGAACTCCATAGCCTCCTTCTCCTCGATCTGTCGGACCGTCGAGTTCTGGATCATCCAGCCGTTGATGGAGGAAATGAACACTTCCGCTGCGGTTGAGGGATCTCGCACTGGCAAGCCTTCGCGTGCCGAGGCTTCCGCGATGTCGCGAGCGACGATGCTCGCAATGTAGCGAAATCCGAGATTGTGGATTTCGCGGGCGATCGTGGGAAAGCGATTGAGATTGGCGTAGATGATCCGCTGAAAGGCCCGCGTCTCCTCGTCGAGGAGAGAACCCGCGATCGTTCTCGCGTGGTGTAACAGGCGCTGGGCGATGTCGTCTCCCAGCAAATGATCGTTACGCGCCGCTGCAGCGGACCATTTGCCTACCGCATCTTCCCACACGGCCAGAAACAACGCTTCCTTGGAGGCATGGCGGGCATAGAGCGTTCCCTTGGAGATCCCGGCCTCGGCTGCCACGGCTTCGAGCGCGACCGCTTCGAACCCGTCGTTCAGGAATTTTCGACGAGCAGTATCGATCACCAGTTGATCCAGCGCAGCGGCGCGCTGCGCGCTTGGCCGCCCCCTCGGTCGGCCCGTCATACTTAAGGCGGATTTCTTGGTCGTCATTGCCAATGCGGGTTCCTGTAATCGAACGATAGCGGCCTATTACTTGACGCATTGCGCTATCTGGGTCAAACCGATGCTTACGAGGGAGAGCCAGATGAAGCGAGTTTTGCCGGTGCTATTGGCGATTGGATTGGCAGGCTGCACGTCAACTACCCCGGAGCGCCCCCAGTTAAGGGCATCTGGCTCGGATCAGTCGCAAGTCCGCGCCCAGGAAACCTTGCGTCAACTGACCTTTGACGAGAAAATCGGCCTGATTAGCGGCAAGATGCTCAGCTTCGTGCCCGCGGCGAAGCGGCCACCCGGAGTGACGCTGGGCGCAGGCTGGGTGGCGGGTGTCGAACGGCTCGGCGTGCCGGCCTTGGTGGAGACCGATGCCAGCCTTGGGGTCTCCAATCTGTTGCAGATGCGTGAGGGTGACGTCGCGACCCAGCTACCGTCGGGTCTGGCGCTAGCTTCGACCTGGAATCCCGATCTGATCCACCGTGGTGGACAGATGATCGGGTCGGAAGCGCGCGCGAAGGGCTTCAACGTCATGCTTGTCGGCGGCGTGAACCTGGTGCGAGATCCCCGAGCCGGGCGAAATTTCGAATATCTCGGCGAGGATCCTTTGCTCGCGGGCGCCCTCGTCGGTGCCCAGATTTCTGGCGTTCAGTCCAACGACCTCATCGGCACTATCAAGCACTTTGCTCTCAACGACCAGGAAACCGGACGCAACGTCCACAACGTGGTGATGGACGAAGCTCCCATGCGCGAAAGCGATCTGCTTGCGTTCCAGATAGGCATCGAAAGGGGCAAGCCGGCGTCGGTTATGTGCGCGTACAACCGCGTCAACGGCAGATATGCCTGTGAAAACGACTTCCTGCTCAATCAAGTCCTGCGCAAGGACTGGGGGTATGACGGTTTCGTCATGTCGGATTGGGGAGCGGTTCATTCGAGCGAGGCGATTCTTGCCGGCCTCGACCAGCAGTCCGGCGACCAGATCGACCAGAAGCGCTGGTTCAGTACCGAAATGACGCCGAAGGTTCAGTCCAACGCTATTCCCATTTCTGCCGTGGATCAGGCAGTATCCCGCATCCTGACTGCCATCTATCGTCAGGGTCTCGACAAGTGGTCGACGGCGGAGCGCGCGGACATTCCGTACTCCGCCAATTCGCAAGTGGCTCTTCAAGCGGCGGAGCAAGGGATCGTGCTCCTCCGCAACGAGAACAACCTTCTTCCGCTGAATAATGACGTGCGTACGATCGCAGTGGTCGGTCGGGATATCGATAAGGGCGTCCTGACGGGAGGCGGCTCTAGCCAAGTCGTGCCGGTCGGTGGTTTCAAGGTCTATGAGGTTGCGGGCACCGGGCCTGCCAAATTGTTCGCCCGACGCGGAGTGGGGGGAACCGCGCCGCTCCAAGCTCTGCGCGAAGCGATGCCTGGAGCCACTGTCATGTTCAGCGACGGCGCCGATCCCGCGGCTGCCGCCGCGGCCGCGGCAAAAGCGGATGTGGCGATCGTCTTCGCCGAGAAATGGGCCACCGAGACCAACGATCATGCCGATCTCTCGCTGGAGGACGGCCAGGACGCACTGATCCAGGCTGTCGCTCAGGCCAATCCGCGCACAGTGGTGGTCCTGCAAACGGGCAATCCGGTTTTGATGCCCTGGCTCGACCAGACCCCCGCCGTCATCTCGGCCTGGTTTTCAGGTCAACGAGGCGGCGAGGCTATCGCCAAGGTCCTCACGGGGGCGGTCAATCCCTCAGGGCACTTACCCATAACCTTCCCGGCATCGCTGGACCAACTTCCCCACCGGGTTTTGCCGGGCTCTGACGCTCCGCGGGCAGACGCGGAGACGCGCGCGGTCTATGGCGTTCAGGCGGGCACCAAGCCCTTCGACTTCGGCTATCCCGAAGGGTCCGATGCGGGGTATCGTTGGTACGACGCCAAGGGCTTCAAACCGCTTTTCGCGTTCGGGCACGGGCTTAGCTACACGCGTTTCTCTCAGTCGGGGCTCAAGGTCTCCGGAGGGCAGCGCCTGACGATCGGCTTCGTGATGACCAATGAGGGCGAGCGATCCGGCGCCGATGTGGCTCAAGTCTACGTTTCTCGTCGGGGCAAGGCCAAGCGGTTGGTCGGGTGGAAGAGGGCTGACCTCGCTCCCGGGCAGAGCGCCCAGGCCGAGATCGCGGTGGATCCGCGAGTGGTTGCGGATTTCGACACGACCCTGCGCAAGTGGGTCGTTCCCGCGGGCACCTACACCGTCGAGCTGGCCCATTCGGCCACGCAGGTCGCTGCAACCAGAACGGTTAAGCTCGACCGTATGGAGATCGCCCCGTGAACCGTCGTTACCTCGTAATCGCCCTTACTGCAGGCTTGGCGGCGCCGGCTTTCGGAAAATCACCCGAACCCACCCTGGAACAGTTGTTCAAGAACCCGCCGCAGCAAGCCGAGCCGAGGGTGCGATGGTGGTGGCCCGGAGCGGACGTCACTGAAGAGGAGCTAGCGCGCGAGATCGCCATGCTCGATGCGGCTGGATTCGGCGGTGCTGAGATCCAGGCGCTGTCTCCAAACACGACACCGCCAATCTCGCCGACTGATGCCGCGCGGGTGAATCTCTATGCGGAGCCCCGCTTCTTCGAGCTGGTCAAGGCGGCCGGGGAAGCGGCGCGCGCGCACGGCATGGATCTCGACTACACGTTCGGATCGTCATGGCCGTCAGGCGGCGGCTTCGCCATCCCCCCGGAGAAGGCGCTCGTCGAGCTGACGATGGCAGTGACCGAAGTGGTGGGAGGGCAAGTTGACCCGATCAAGGTCGCGGTACCCGACCGCACTTCCCGGCTTGGCGCGCTCGGGGCGTTCGATGCCCGGACCCGCGACCCCGCGGTGGCGGACTGGAAGACCCGGTTCGACGCACTGGGGAAGACCGTCTCCGTGATCGCGATGCGCGGAACCGCCCCGCGCTTTGCCGAGGGAGAGCGCGCTTCACCGCTTAGCGTCCCGATCAAGCTCACCGCTTTGCGCGATATCACCGAGCCCGGTAAACTCGAGACCGATGAGGTCATCAACCTCACAGACAAGCTGGCCGAAGATGGCTCGCTCGATTGGAAGGCGCCGCCGGGACGCTGGCAGGTGTTCGTCTTCCGTCAGTATGGGTCGAACATGGGCGCCATGGGGGCCGCCGGTCAGGGACCGCAGCTGGTGTTGGACCACTTCGACGAGAGTGCATTCGCGGCCCACGCCGCACGCGTGGGCGATCCGTTGGGCAAGAACCCGGTAGGGATCCGATCGACCTTTGTCGACAGCCTCGAGCTCATGCAGGATCTGCAGTGGAGCAAGGACTTCCTGCCGCGCTTTCGCGAGCTGCGCGGATACGATCTCGAGCCTTACCTGCCGTTCATCGTACAACCCGGCTGGATGGCTGCCTGGCTGGAGCATTACTCACCACCATACTTCGAGGCCGATGACCGCCAACTCGGCGAGCGAGTGCGCGAGGACTATCGCCAGACGGTGTCCGACCTGCTGTTCGAGCGCTTTCTTGAGCCCTGGAAGGAATGGAACCGGCAGCACGGCCTGGCGACGAAGTTCCAGGCCCATGGCGGTGCTCTCGACCAGATCCGCGCGTACGGTTTTGCCGACATCCCCGAAACCGAGGATCTCGTAGACGGCGGGGATCCCCTGTTCATGCGGCTGGCCCGGTCGGGCGCGCACCTCTATGGCCGCGAACTCGTGTCCGCGGAATCTTTGGTGTGGAAAGACCGGCCGTACGATGTGACGCCGGATGAGATGCGCGAACGACTCGATCTCCTTTTCGCCGGCGGGGTCAACAGCGTCAATCTCCACGGCGTTCCGTATCGCTATGCCGACGACAATTGGCCCGGCTGGCATGCCTTCCAACCATCCCCTTTCGCGCTTGGTTTCAGCACCATGCTCACCGAAACCAATCCCGTTTGGGACGGGGTGCCGCAACTCGCTCACTATGCGGCGCGCACTCAGGCGCTGCTGCAGGCGGGCGATCCCGTTGTGCCGGTCGCTCTCTACTATGGTGACATCGGCTACTACGTCGGCATCGAGACAAAGGGTGCGCATGACAGGCCGATCGAAACCGGCCTTCTCGGCGCGGGCTACGATTACGACCGCATCAATCCGGACGCTCTCAGTTCGGCCCGGCTGCAGGGCACGCGTCTGGTTTCCAGCGGAGGACAAGCGTACGATGTGCTGGTGCTGCCGCCGGTCGATGGGATCCCCGTTGAAGTGGCAGAGCAGATCGCGACGTTTGCGACTGCCGGCCTGCCGGTGTTCTTCATCGACCATGCGCCAACTCGTGCGACGGGGCTAAAAGACGCTGCGTCTGGTGATTGCCGAGTCAGCAATGCGCTCGCCGTCGCGGTGGCGGCGGGGGCGCGAACCGTCGCACAGGCCGATATTGCGTCGGCATTGGCTGTCGCCAAGGTGCCGGCCAACCTGGCGTTCGTGGGTGAAGCCCCCTCTGGCATCGCCTTCGTACAGCGTCGCGACGGCGACCGGACAGTCACCTTCCTCTACAATGGCGGCAAGACCGACATCTCGCCCGCAGTCGCCTTTGGGGGCAAGGGCGCCCTGTCGCAGTGGGATGCGATGAGCGGAACGATCACCCCGCTTGCCACGACGATCGGTGACGGTCGCGCCGTCGTATCGCCGGCGATCCTGGCAGGCCAGGGTGCATTGCTGGTCCAGAACCCCGACACTGCGGCGCGGAAAGTCGCCGCATCTCGGCCGCTGGGCCAGATCGTCATTCCGGCTGACGCCTGGAAGCTTGCGGTGGACGGCCATGCCGCGCGCGAGCCCTTTGCCGCCGACCTGGGCAAAGTGGGCCTGGGGGACTGGCGCGAAAACGAAGCCTTGGCGCGATTTTCGGGTATCGGGCGCTACTCGGCAGCGGCTGACTTATCGACGGCCTGGCTCAAGCCGCGTCGCCGAGTCGTTCTCTCGCTCGGTGACGTGCATGACATGGCGCGGGTTACGGTCAACGGTGTCGAACTTCAGCCACTGGTATCGCGCCCCTGGCGGCTCGATGTGACCTCGGCCCTGAAGCCCGGCCGCAACGAGTTCCAGATCGAAGTCCGCAACGTGCTCGAAAACGCCATGATCGCTGATAGCGGGCCCTATCAAAAGCTCGCGCCGATCTCCGCCGGACTTCTTGGCCCCGTTCAACTCGAGCTATCGGGAACGAAGTGATCAAAATATGGGCAACCACTGCAATCTGCGCGCTGGGCCTGACAGGATGTGCGACGACCGCGCCAGTCGAACAGCCGGTCTCCCTGTTGTCCGCCACACCTCCCGAGAACGGTTGGGTCACTATGCCGGGACTCGCAGCGGACGACATTCCGGTGGTGCTGCTCTTTCGCCGCGAACTGACACTCGATGGCCAGCCAAAGAGCTTTCCAGTTCAGGTGACGGCGGACAACCGCTTCATTCTCTACGTGAACGGGCAGCGAATTGCCGAAGGACCATCGACCGGAGATCTTGACCACTGGCGGGTCGAGCGGATCGACCTGGCACCTCATCTTCGCGCGGGCGACAACGTCATTGCGGCGAAAGTCTGGAACGGGGTTAAGCCGCTGACCATCAAGCCGGACGCGACTCCGCGCGAGGCGGAGATGGCGCGGGGCCGGGCGCTGTTCACCCAGACAGCTCCGGCGTTCCAGCATAGTGCCGGCACGGGTTTCCGACTTGTCGGAGCAGGCCCGGCGGCTGAAGTTTCGACCGGAGAACCCGGCTGGAGCGTGGCGCGCGATGCCGGCCACAACTTTGCCAACGGCTGGGCGCAAGTGCGCCGCTATTATTACGTCGCGGGCGCCGTTGAAAAAATCGATGCGGCAAAGTCGCCCGCGGATTGGATGAGCACCGCACCATCGAACGTCGCATGGAGTGAACCCGTTGCGGCAAAGGCCACTACTCCGCGCACGCTGGTGCTTGACAAGCTGCCCCAGCAGATGGACCGAGTTGTAAATGCCGGTGCAGTGGTGCGATCGGACGTCACCGGTGGCGACGAGTTTCCCACCCGGCCGGTTGTCATCCCCCCAAATTCGATGGTCAAACTGTTGATCGATCGGAAGACCATGGTCGCCGCCTATCCCGAGCTGTCGGTCGAAGGGGGAGCCGGGGCCGACATCTCCATGACGTACTCCGAGGCTCTTTTCAACGAGAAGGGCGACAAAGGCGACCGCAACCTGATCGGCGATCGCAAGATCATGGGGTTGACCGATACTTTCACCGCAGACGGTTCACGCCGCAGCCTTGGACCGCTCTGGTGGCGGGTCTGGCGCTTTATGGAAATCGGGGTGCAAACTAAAGGCGAACAGCTGACGCTGGAAGGTCTGAGGGTTACCGAGACCGGCTACCCCTTCACTCAAGTGGGCTCGTTTAAGAGCGACGATCCCCAGCTCGAGAAAATCTTCGATATCGGCTGGCGGACCCAGCGCATCGACGCGCACGAAACCTTCATGGACAGCTCCTTTTGGGAACAGCTCCAATACGTGGGCGACACCCGGCTACAGATGCTCATTTCCTATGCCGTAGCGGGCGATCCGCGACTGGCCGAAAATGCAATCGATCAGATCGCGGCCTCGCGCGGCGATGGCGGCCTGGTGGAGGGCGCAGCACCCACGCGCAACAGCAATGTCATCGCCACCTTCTCTCCCATGTGGGTCGCGATGCTGGACGACTGGCGCATGCATCAACCCGATCCCGCGCCGATCGTCCGCAATCTCGCACGGATGCGCGAGGTGCTGGGCTGGATCGACAAGTGGCAGGGACCCTCCGGACTACTGACCAAAAACCCGGAGTGGAATTTCGTCGACTGGGCAGGACAGCCGTCAACCGATCGGAGCCTGTTCCCCTCCTATGGAAAGGCGCACGGGGAAAGCTGCCTGACCACCGCAGTTTGGCTCGGCGCGTTGCAACAAGGATCGCGCATCGAAAACCAGTTTGGCGACGCGGCTTTGTCGCAGCGGTACGCGGCCACAGCCCAACGCATGCAGGATGGTATTCGCAAGCAGTGCTGGAGCGCGAAGCGCGGCTTGTACGCCGATAATCCGGACCTTGATCAATTCAGCCAGCATATGAACGCGTTGGCGGTGCTCTACGATGTCGCCGACCGCGATGCCGCGCGGCAAATTCTTGGCCGGATCACCGCTCCGGGAAAGGGCATAGACGCCCCCGAAGGGATGCGCGAGGTCAGCTACTACTACTCGTGGTACCTTGCCCGGGCGCTCGAGCATGCGGGCACGGCCGACCGTTACCTCGACTTGTTGCAAACCTGGCGCGACCTGCTTGCGCTCAATTACACCACATGGCCGGAAGAGCGCGGCAAGACTCGTTCCGACACTCACGCATGGAGCGCACACCCGACGGCCGATCTCCTCGGAATCGTCGCAGGGATCGGCCCCGGTTCGCCGGGTTACCGGTCGGTGCGGATCGCGCCGAATATCGGGCAACTGCGATCTGTCGATGCGGTCTCAGCAACTCCCGCAGGACCGGTGACCGTCAGCTATCGCCGCGACGGTTCGCGGCTTACCGCCGACATAGGACTTCCGGCTGGACTGACCGGAGAGTTCGTATGGGCGGGGCGGACCTATCCGCTGACCAAGCGCAAGTCTGCCATCGTGCTGGATAGCGCTGATTGAGGTAAAGCAGCACGGCTGCCGACTAGTGCGGCAACTGCGCCAGTTGCTGCTCGATCCGCTGAAGGACTGCATCGGTCAGGAGATCGGGCATGGCCACCTTGAGCGCCCGCAGCCGAGTCTGCGGAAACAGGCCCTGCTGCGAGGAACTTGCCAGGCCCGGAGCCTCACGGTCGAGGATCGCCCGTGCCCGCAAATCAGCCAGCAGGTCGCTGGTAAGAGAGTCGATGCTGAGACGGTCTTGGCTCGCAACCTGTGCCGCAGGAACCATGGTGTCGAGCTTGGCAAGGTCCGCTTCGATCTCTGCCAGCTTCTTTTCTGTCAGGGTGCCGCTGGCGAACTGCTGAATACCGGCGAGGGTCATTTTCTCCCACCCGTGTACATGGCTCATGCCCACGAGCATGCCCGGAACCTGGCGATCGAGCACCGCGCGGCCGCCCTTGGTGAGGACGATGTGGCCTATGAGCGAACTACGGGTGAGTGGCCCGTCGGGAATCCGCGGAAGTGCGCGCAGGGCTTCGTCGCTGGCATCCGGCTGAATTTCGGCAGCTGGCAGAGGAGGTAGGGCTCCGACCCGCTCCACGACAATCGAGACTTCGCTCGACCCAGGCGTGTTTTCGATCTCGAGAACAGTCGCGTTCGCGCGCGAGAGCACGCTGCCGCCATCGACGGTGGCGGTGTATCCTCCCGGGTAATTGATTGCCGGAATACGGATGGCCGTACCGTGCCGTGCTGTTCCCCCGCCGGGCAACGCCGCGCGATAGCGAAAGCGCATCCTCCCGGTGGCGCCATCGAAGCTCATTTCCAACGGCGTGCCGGCGGTCGTTTCGGGGAAGGGGCGGGCATACGCGCGTAGCAGGGCGACCCGGTTGCCGTTGCCTTTGTCGGGAAGCGAGGGATCGACCAGCGCCTCGAACGCACCGCGGGTCCAGGCTAGCCACGAAATGTGCCGGGCGTCGAAATCGCTCGCCTGCCCTGCTACAACGGCAGGGTCGTTGTTGAATCCCCACTCGGTGTTGATGATCGCCGCGTTCTCCTCCACCGCATGGGCGAGCGCCCCGTCGTTCACCCGATCCCGGATTTCCTGCTGCGGCCCATAGTTGTGAAACGAGAAACCACGCGTCCCATCGGCCGCGGCGAACGGCGTGTCGATCGGCGTTCCCAGTGCCCCCTGGAGCATGAAAGGCTCGACGAACACGATCATCTTTGGCGCGGCCCGGTTGATCGCCCGCGACGCTTTTTCGTAAAACGGCTTGAGCAGCTCCTGTTCGAGCTCAGGGCAATGAGCCTTGGCCGGATCAGGCAACGCACAGCGGCTCCCCGTGGCCGGTTCGTTCATAACGTCGATTCCCATGACGGCAGGCTCGTCACGGAATCGCCGCGAGACCGCCGCCAGTCCATCGATGTAAAGTTCCTGCACCCCCTTGCCGACGCCGGGCACGGCATGATTCTTCCAGAAATTGTCGAACGAAATCTGGACCGCGGGGTCATTGAAATAGCCCATAGGGAATTGAAGTCCGGGAATACGCGCGTTGCCCCCCGAGAACACCGCCCAGTCAGGCATGCCACGCACACCGACCAATGTCGCATACTCGTCCTGATGGAAGTCGATCATCGTGTAGATACCGGCGGCCTTGAAGGCCGCTACGGTCCGCGCAATCCGCTCCAGGTAAGCCTCGTCCACGACGCCAGGTGTGGGCATCACCCCGGATAGGAAAACAACCAGGCGAACCCCGTTGAATCCCTGCTCTGCCATGCGTGCGGGAGTGTCGTCGCTCCACCGCTGCTCGGTGTCCCTAAATTCAGGAAGCGTGACGTTGCCGCCGTGGAAGATGATCACGCGGCCCGCCGTATCGACAAACCACCGGCCCTCCTGCTTGACGCGCTGTTCAGCAGGTGCCGCGACGGCTGAGCTCGCCATGAGGAGTGTGGCCAAAGAGGCAATGCGAAGCGCGTTCATAATTTGGTACTCCCCGATGCGCCATAATTCGTACGACAGCGTTCGAATAGCAAGCGCGATAAGAGGTCGGGTGGTTTTTTGGCGAGCTTGGCCGCGGTCAGTGCAGTCCCGCCCGCCAACGGATCGGGGATCTCCCGCTGTCTCGTCGGAAAGCGGCCGAAAACGCTGACGCGCCCCGATAGCCAAGCTCCGCTGCGACCTCGGCGATCGCCATGTCGGTCGCAAGCAACCGGCGGGCGCGGTTCATGCGTAGTTTTTGGGCGTACGCAGCCGGGGGACAACCCGTCGACTGGCGAAACGCGCGGACGAAGTGAAAGCGACTGAGTCCGCAAAGTCCAGCCAGTTCTTCGAGAGTGGCCGGCTTCCCGGGGCGGTCCATGTGCTCGCAGACCAGCCGCAGCTTACGGGGAGCGATGCCGCCTGTCCGGGAAAGTGAATCGCCGACGAAAGTCGCGAGATAGCGGGCAAGATCCGTTACCACGACGGCGGCAAGCGCGCCGACGAGTCGCTCGCTATCGCTGTCCGCCGCGTCGACCTCCTCCGCGATGCGCATCATCGATTCTTCGACTCGGGGTGAGTGGATATCGAGGCATGCCTCCAGTTGACCGCTGCTGAGACTTGTTACGTTGAGCCCGGCGGCGGCCAATTGCTGATCGTCAAACCGTCCGCGTACCGTGTGAAAGGGCGGACCGCCGACGTTGAATTCCAGGGGAACACGGCGAGGGCGGAAATTCAGACCCCCCATGGGCATAAATCGGCCATACCCGCGCGTCGTGCGGCCCCCTGCATCGGGCATGATCCGCGAGAGACCGAGCGAAAGCAAAGATTCCTTTTCGGTAACCTCGAGGGACTCGTTGCGTACTGCGGGAAACCGGCAGATTTCGAAGATCGCCAAAGGAGTGACGATGGACCGGACAATGAGGTCCGGACGGGACCGGGCCTCCAAGATGCTGACTGGTGCGATATCGTCCATCCGTCTCCGTCTATTCGATGTTGCTAGCATTATCGAGATATTGCGCAATTCGCCTGCTGAACGTCGACATGCCTGTGCCGGGCAGTGCTCGGATCGTATGGCACATCGCGGAGAGTAGCGATGTCGAACGAGAATGCGGAACTTACGGTAGCGGAGGCAGCGGAGGTCGCCGCCCTTTTTGGGGCTGCGGGCAAGATTGCCATCGTGGCCGGCGCCTCCTCGGGCGTGGGCGTGAGCATCGCCCGGGCGCTCGCCGGGGCGGGAGCCGCCGTAACGCTCGCCGTGCGTGATTGCGAAGCGGGCAGGCGGGTAGCCGCCGAGATTGCCGATGCCACCGGAGCCGCGGCGCCAGCCGTCGAACATATCGACTTGCTATCGCTGGCTTCTGTCCGGGCATTCGCCGCGCGCTGGGGCGACCGGCCTCTCGATCTGCTCATTAACAATGCCGGACTGATGGGACCGCCCAGGACCATCACGATCGACGGGTTCGAGAGCCAGATGGCTGTCAACTTTTTTGCACCGCTTCTGCTTTCCGAACTGCTGGTGCCTAATCTTGCGGCCGCGGCGCCTTCGCGGGTCGTGATGGTCTCTTCGGGTTCGCATCATTCGGCCGAGCTGCGTCTCGACGATCTCAACTATGACTCCCGAGATTACGACAAGTTCGAGGCGTACGGTCACGCTAAGCTGTGCGCCAATCTGCTCGCGGTGGAATTTTCAATACAGCACGCTGGCGAGGGCATCGTCATGAATGCCGCGACGCCCGGCGGGGTCATGACCAACCTCGGCCGACACGTCACGTTTGCAGACGCCGTGGCGCTGGGCTGGATCAACGAAGACGGCACGTTGCCGCAGGGTGCGATGAAAACCCCGGACCAGGGGGCCGCGAGCCCGTTGTGGGCCGCACTCGCACCCGCTGCCGCCGAGGGCGGCGTGTATGTCGAGGACTGCGCGATCGCCCCGATCTGGGCTCCTCCGACGCCGCCCGGGTGGGCCGTGACGCGGCAGTCGCTCGATCCCCAAGCGGCGTCCGGCTTGTGGAGCGCGGCATGGCCGCTCGTCGAATCAGCGGGACTTGAACAATGAGCCGATCAGAAGCCGGATCAAGCTCACCAGCCGACGACGTTCGAGCAGAGGAACAGCGGTGGCGGCGCGATACCCGCGCCCCGCATCTGCAAACCAATCCCGAACGCAGGGAGGAGTTTCGGACGCAAGCGCTGAAATGGGATATCAAGCCGCTCTATACGCCGGCCGATCTCGAGGACATCGGCTTCGACTACGCCGCGGACTCCGGGTTTCCGGGCGAGTATCCCTATACCCGCTCGACCCGTGCAAACGGGCATCGTTCGGATTTCTGGACGATGACCCAGGTGACCGGCTTCGGCAAAGGCGCGGACTGGGCAAAGCGCGCGCGCTACATGCTCGATCAAGGCCTGAGTGGCCTCATCCTCGAATACGATCTCGCCACCACCAACGGCTTCGACAGCGACAACCCGATCGTCGAAGGCGAGGTGGGTCGGGCAGGGATGGCGCTCGACAGCCTCGAAGATCTAGAATCGGCGTTCGACCTACCGTTCGACAGGCTCAAGTATCTGATGAGCGTCTGCAATGCGCCGCAACCGGTCAATCTGGCCATGATCATCGCGGCGCTCGAAAAAAAGGGCATCGATCCCGCCGACTTTGTCCTTCACATCGTCAACGGCATCCTGATCGAATACATTTGCGTGGGCCGCTATATCTACCCGCCCGAGCACGGCCTTCGTCTCGCGACCGATTGTATCGAGTATATCATTCGCAACCACCCGAACTGGGCGCCGCTGTCGATCATATCCGCGCAGTTGCAGCCGGCCAAGGCGAACCCGGTACAGGAGATCGCCTTTAGCCTGGCGATCGCTTCCGCCTATCTCGATGCGGTGCTGGAGCGAGGTCTGACGATCGACGAGGCGGCTCCTTATCTCAATCACTTCGTCGTCAACGTCGACATGGATTTCTTCGAAGGCGTCTGCAAGCTGCGAGCGTTCCGCAAATCCTGGGCGCGACTGATGCGTGAGAGGTACGGCGCTTCCACGTCGGCGGCGCTCAAGATCCGCATGATGACCTCGCCCACCACGATTGCGCTGACGCTGCAACAGCCGCTCAACAACATCGGCCGGCTTGCGATCATGGCCACCGCCTGTGCGCTCGGAGGTGCCGGTGAGGCGATGACGACGCCGCTCTATGACGAGGCGCACGCGCTCCCGGCGGAGGACGCGATCCGCGTTGGAGCGGCGCTACAGCACATTGTTGCGCACGAGACGGGTGTCGCGGAGACGATCGACCCGCTGGCAGGATCGTATTACGTCGAAACGCTGACCAAGCAGATTGAGGACGCGGCGTTCGTCGAGCTGGAGAAGATATTCGCGATGGGCGGCGCGCTGAAAGCCATCGAGCGCGGCTACTTCCAGAGCGAGCTGGGACGGGAGCAGTATGAGCGGCACAAGGATCTCGAGGAAGGGCGCCGCAAGTGGGTGGGTGTGAATCATCTGAAGCTGGGCGAGGAAAAGCGGGAAATCGAAATATTCCGCCTCGACGATCGCATGGAGGACGAACAGGCTGCGAAAGTGAAAGACTTGCGCGCCAAACGCGATCAGGGGGCGGTCGATAAGGCGCTGGAGGCCGTGCGGGCGGCGGCGCGCGACAGAGCGAACATAGTCCCGCCCTGCATCGCGGCGGTCAAGGTCTATGCGACCCACGGCGAGCTGTGCGACGCGATGCGCGACGTCTTCGGCGAGCATAGCTCGAACAGCCAGCTGGGGGGGATCTGAAGATGGCGGTCAAATCGCGACCCTTGCGGATCCTGCTCGCGAAGCTGGGTATGGACACGCACACCGTGGGTGTCACCGTAATTGCCCACGCCCTGCGCGAGGCGGGGATGGAGGTCATCTTCACCGGCCTAAAGCAGACACCTGAGATGGTCGTGGCAGCGGCGGTCCAGGAGGGGGTCGACGTCGTCGGCATCTCCACGCTCTCGGCCGGACACATGCGCTCGCTGCCCAAGCTGGCGCGTTTGCTGCGCGAAGCGGGCGCGCAGGATGTTCTGCTGGTGGCCGGAGGCGTCGTTCCCGAGGAAGACCAGCCGGTGCTGATTGAAGCAGGTGTGGACCGCATCTTTACGATGGGCACCGACACGCGCGAAATCGTCGGGTTTCTAGAAGACTGGTGGGAGAACCAATCGTCCGCCACCGCCAATGCCTGATCTCGCGCGACGGCTGCTTGCCGGAGACGTTAGCGCAGGGTCGCGGGTGATCGGATGGCTCGATGACCGCGATCCGCGTGGGGAAGGTGTCCTCGCCGAGGTCTTTTCGGCCACCGGGCGCGCTCTGATCGTCGGTCTGACCGGCCCGCCCGGGGCTGGCAAGTCGACGATCTGTGACATGCTCATCACCGAGGCGCGCCGATGGGAGCATCGTGTTGGTGTCATCGCCGTAGATCCTTCGAGCCCGTTCACTGGCGGCGCGATCCTCGGAGACCGGGTCCGGATGGGCCGCCACACCCTCGACGATGGTGTTTTCATTCGCTCGCTTGGCACTCGCGGAGAGGCCGGCGGTCTCTCGCGCAGTGCTCATGACGTGGCACTGGTTCTCGATGCCATGGGATACGATCTGATCATCCTCGAGACGGTGGGCGTAGGGCAGGACGAGATCGACATCGCCGCGGTAGCGCACACCACGATCATCGTCGGAATGCCGGGGATGGGTGACGAGATTCAGGCAGTAAAGGCCGGACTGCTCGAAGCGGGCGACATTTTCGTGATCAACAAGGCCGATCGCGATGGCTACGACGCGGCGAGACGACACTTTGAATTGATGCTGCACTTGCGCGAGCAACACACGGCCGGCCCCGGATGGAGGGTGCCGCTCGTGCGCGCGGTCGCGAGCCAGCAGGAAGGCGGGCGCGAAATCATGGAGGCGATTGCCGCGCACCGCGTTTTCTTGGAGAAATCGAAAGAGTTCCGCCGCCGCGGTGCGGCCCGCAATCGGCAGCAAACCTGGCGGATACTTCGCGATCTCGTGGAAGAGGAAGTCCTGTTGCGCGCTGGTACGCAAGCGTTCACCGAGCTGGACGAGGGCGCGATCACTCCACATGCCGCGGCAACCCGGATGTTCGACAGCTGGAAGCGATGCACGGTATGATGAAGAGCGTTTGCATCCTCGCGCGCAAGGCCGGTTCCGGGCGCACCGCGTTTCACGATTACTACGAAACCTCGCATGCGCCCTTGGCTATCGGCCACTTTCCCTTCGCACGTTATGTGCGCAATCACCTTGTTGGATCGGTCGAGCCGGGTTTCGATACCATCTCGGAATTCTGGGCAGCCGATATCGGCAAGGTGGCCGCGCTGATGGACGGGCCGGCGGGCGAGATCATGAGGGCCGACGAGGAGCGGTTCATGGATCGAAGCCGGATCGCTGCCGCTGGAGCAGAGGAACGGTTGTTGAGCGATCAGGGGCCGGCGACTGACGGATTGCGGCGTGCTGTGTTCGTGGACTGGCGCGGTGACGGCGCGGGCGAAAAGGAGCGGACGATCGATTTGGCGCGGTCGCTCGCCGCTAGGGGGCGCGCCGTGTCGCTAGACCTGATCCAACCGTGGGGAGAGCCGGCCTTTCCAGCGCGAGCGATCATTTGGACCACCGGCGACCCGCTGGCGGAACTTCCTCCGTTGCCGCAAGCGCGTGAGTTCGTTGTCCGGAGCATCGAGACATCCGCCCCGCTACTTTCCGCTTAGCCCTACGTCCCTACGACATCGGCTCGCGAAGTGTGACAGTCACTGCAAGCTGGCATCTTGGTCAAAAGAGTCTTCGCCGTTGTTGAGCGCGCTGATTCTGTTGCGCTCGGCGTCTCGCCCGCACACTAGATCGTCCGCTATCGCGCGGGTGTGGAGGAACGGGTGCCTGACGTAGTTGCAGTGGACATCGGCGGCACGCACGCGCGGTTCGCCATTGCCGAGGTCGATGAAAATCGCGTTGTCTCTCTGGGCGATGAGATCGTGCTCTCGACGTCGGAGCACGCGAGTTTCCAGACCGCCTGGACGGCATTTGCTGAACATTTCGGACAACCACTGCCGAGATCAGCGGCCATCGCGATCGCCGGACCGATGCGCGAAGATGTCATCCGCTTCACCAATAATTCGTGGACCATTCGTCCATCTTCGCTGGCTTGTGAGCTGGGCCTGAACTCGTATCTCTTGCTCAATGATTTCGAGGCTGTGGCTCACGCGGTCGCTGGAGCCGACAGTCATCATTTCATGCATGTCTGCGGTCCCCACGGCACTCTACCGGCTTCCGGGACGATCTGCGTCGTTGGCCCAGGAACTGGCCTGGGAGTAGCGCAGCTCCACCGATCCGGGCCAGATTACCGAGTCATTCCTACAGAAGGTGGGCACATCGGCTTTGCGCCTACGGATGGCTTCTTTGACGCTATGATCAGCGACATGCGGTCCAATTACGGCCGCGTTTCGGCAGAGCGGGTCGTTTCGGGTGCGGGCCTTAGGCGAATTTACAGGGCGCTGGCCGGAAAAAATGACAAGGCAGTCGATGGGCTTGAGGATGTTGAGTTGTGGTCACTCGCAATGTCAGGCCATGACGAGCGGGCAACTGCAGCGCTAGAACGCTTCTGTGAGGCGTTCGGAGCCGTCGCGGGCGATCTGGCGCTGGCCCACGGTGCGGTGGCAGTAGTTATCGCCGGGGGGCTGGGCTTTCGTTTAAAAGACCATTTGCCAAGTTCACTCTTTTCCCGTCAATTTGAAAACAAGGGCAGGTTCGCCGATGTGATGAGGTCCATCTCGGTCAAGCTGATCGTTCATCCGCAACCGGGACTGTTTGGTGCCGCAGCAGCCTTCGCGGCTCGCGGCTAAAGTGTTAGAAATTGGACCAGCCTAAATTGCTTCGATCAAAGCGCAGGTCGGGCCCCCTTGGAGGCTAGCTGCTCGTTTTTGTACCGACTCACTAAGGCACAAGAAGCGCCTGCAACTAGGGCTTAGAGGAAGCCTATGCTCAACTGATTCGGTGACGGGAGATTCCGTTGAGATGAAGTAGCACCCGGTCTCTACCTTCAGGAGTGGCTGCTAATTCCCGAGGCGTCGCGCCGAGAGTTGCCGAGCGTTTGTCGATCCACTCCAATGCTGCGGCCTCGTTGCCGATCACTTCAAGCGCCCGATCCATGATGGGGGTGATATTGTCTTCGGCCATCTCGTCCTCGTTTTACGATTGATTTCAATTGGCAGCGGACCCGCGCGAATTGTCGAAACCACGTTAGCATGAGCGGTGGACTGGGTTCCTCAACAAATCAAAGCACGGCCGGCGCTGAGCCTCAATCATCTGTCGAGAGGTAATCGTGGAAGCTGCTCGATCGTCGAACGGACGCGCCCTTGGTCGAGGCCGATGATCCCACTATCTGCAAAGATGCACTGGGGTTCAAGGATCTTGCGAATGCCGCCTTCATACCCCATCCCGAGTCATACACGGCGATTGCCAAGGTCGCCGAGTAGATGTCGACAATAGGGTTTGCGACCCGTGACAGGGCAGGAGCCTTGCTGGAGGAAATGGGCTTGAGATGGACCGATCACGCGTTTTTCCCGGCCCAAAGGGCCGAGTGCATTTTCGATCAGCGCGTAGTCCGCTGTTTCGAGGAGCGGCCTCAGAGCCTTTACTCAATCTTCAGTGCGGGACTCAGGTTGAACCCGACCGGGCATGCTCTCGTCCAACAGGACCGTCGGACGACCTATTCGGAACTTGAAGAACTAATCTCCAAGTTCGCAGCCGAGCTCGAGGCTATTGGTGTACGCAAGGGAGACCGCGTTGCTCTCTTGCTTGAGAATTGCCCTGAATACATCGTCACCCTGTTGGCCGCAGCGAAGATCGGAGCAATCACTGTTCCTCTGAACATTCGTGAGACGTCAGCCGAGCTAGCCTTCATCCTCAGGGACTGCGGCGCGAAAATCATCATCTGTAGCTCTACCGTCCTCAGTCAATTGCCAGTGCGAGACGAAATCAAGTGCGTGAAATCGGTGAGAGTAATCGATCTATCACTGGCTGATCCATTCGAAGCTTTACCTAGAACGGAAAAAAAGGAAGCCGCGACCGTCACTGCGGATGATGTCGCGGTCATACTCTATACATCTGGCACAACAGGAGAGCCAAAAGGAGCTAAACTGAGTCATGTCAACATAGCGCACTCTATATTGCATTATGTATACGGTATGGAACTATCTAGCGATGATCGCTCCATTGTGGCGGTCCCCCTCAGTCATGTGACCGGTCTCGTAGCCCTTGCGCTACCCATATTAATGGTGGGCGGAACGCTTATTATTATGCAGGAGTTTAGAGCAGAAAATTTCATACGGCTCGCCGCCAGTGAACGAATGACTCATTCGGTGTTGGTGCCCGCTATGTTCGCCCTTTGTCTTTTAAACTCGGACATCGGCAACTATGATCTCCGAGCGTGGCGTGTGTCTGGATATGGCGGGGCAATAATGCCCGAATCGACACTTCAGAGAATTGATAAAGTTTTGCCCCAATTGAAATTGATTAATTGCTATGGAGCAACTGAGACGGCTTCGCCCGCGATTATGATGCCTCCCGTATATGCCTCCGAGAGGGCGCACCAAGTTGGTTTGCCATTACCCTGCGCGGACATTGTCATAATGGATGAGGATGCGCGCGAGGTTCCAACTGGAGAGGCCGGAGAAATTTGGATCTCTGGACCTATGGTGGTCAGCGGCTACTGGAACAACTCCGATGCAACTACAAGGGCCTTCGCTGGAAGTTATTGGAAGTCGGGCGATATCGGGATCATTGATGCGGACGGATTTGTACAAATCATCGACCGAATCAAGGATGTCATAAACAGAGGGGGCTACAAAATATTCGCTTCTCAAGTTGAAAACGAGGTGCTTGCGCACCCGTCGGTCAAAGAGGTGGCGGTAGTTGCTAAAGATTGCCCGGTGCTTGGAGAACGAGTGCACGCCTTCGTGGTGGGAGAGCCCACTTTGAACTCGGATGATTTGCAAGCCCACTGTACCGACCGACTGGCGGACTTCAAGCGACCTGAGGAATATCACTTCGTTGCATCGCTACCGCGCAATGCAAATGGTAAGGTGCTTAAGCGTAAACTCCGATCAATGCTCGAGACGCTCTAAATAAAAGATACGTTCGAACCTGCCTGTTGATGATTTGCGCAGGTTAGCTACGTTCGCCTATCATGACCGCCTTCTCTGCTGATCGCAGATCGTCGGCCTCGACCCGAATAACCGCTACCCCAATTCCACCCGTCGGCCGCAGCACGGCCAGCGCCCTTCCATGCCAGCTTTGCGCCACCGGTTGCAGGAAACTTGCTACTCCGCGTCGATTGGCACTTCCAAAGTCGTCCGGGCCTTTCAGCGCGACACGTAGGACATACGGCATCGGGCACCAAGCGGCCTTAGCCATCCACGATTTCGATCGTGGCGAAAGACAAGTCGTGGCGGTTGGCGCCGATTCTGGTTCGATCGGCGTTGATGCGTAGCGCCTCCGGCGGGCCGACGATTTCCAGAGGACGACGCCCAATCTGCCTGCCATCGATAAAGGCGGTCACCACGAGCCGCCCCGGCATATAGGGTACGACAATCTGCGTGATGCGGCTGGTCAAAGGGGTCAATGCCTTGTCCTGCACGACATGCCCGTTGAGCTCGACTTTCAAGCGGTCGGCAATCGTATAGACGCCAACAGACAGCGTGCGATTCGCGAAGCTGAAGCTGGGGAGAAGATTTTTGGCGAGGTGATCAAGGTTTGGTGTCCTGGCGGCATCCAATGAAGCCATTTACCCAATTTTCGCTGTCGTCTTGCAAGTCGGAAACTCGCTACATCCCAAGAATTCGGCGTGCTCCGGGCGTCAGGTGCGATGCGGCCGAGCCGGAGCAGAAAGCAACTTCACAAGCAGGTCATCGAAAAACTATGGGTGCAAGGCGTGGCAACAGTGCCTAGCAAGGGCCGTCACCCGGCCGTCCGGCCCGTCGTTTGAAGCTGAAGGATAGATCCATGACCACCGAACGTTCGCAGTCCGGGTTTGCGCTGAACCCTCAGGATGAGCTCAACGATCTGCGGATGTCCGACAAGGCGCTGCCGCTCTTCAATCAGGTCAAGCAATTCATCCAGGAAGTCGTGCAGCCGGCTTCGGAGAAATTTCACGAACTTGGTGAGAACCGCGCCGACATCTGGGACTACGCACCCGGCCAGCTCGAAGTACTCGATGCCGCCAAGCAAAAGGCCAAGGCGGAAGGGCTGTGGAACTTCTTCCTGCCTGACGCCCACACCGGCGAAGGCCTGTCGAACCTCGACTATGCTTACATTGCCGTGGAACTGGGTAAGAACCGGCTCGCATCGGAAATCATGAACTGCGCCGCACCTGACACGGGCAACATGGAAGTGCTGGAACGGGTCGGCACGCCGGAGCAGAAGAAACAGTGGCTGGAGCCGCTGCTCGAGGGGAAGATCCGCTCCGCCTTCTGCATGACCGAACTGAACACCGCCAGTTCCGACGCGAAAAACATCGATACCACCGCGGTTCGCGTGGGCGACGAATACGTCATCAACGGCGAAAAGCATTACATCTCGGGCGCCGGCGATCCGCGCTGCAAGGTGATGATCACAATGGTGCGCACCGGCGACGAGGACTCGCCCGCTTCCGGGCGTCAATCGCAGATCCTGGTGCCGCTGCCCACCGAAGGGGTCGAGATCGTCGGCGGTCAGCAGGTGTTCGGTGATTACGACGCGCCGCATGGCCACATGCACATTCGATTCAACAATGCGCGCGTGCCCGCGTCGAACATCCTGCTGGGCGAAGGCCGCGGGTTCGAGATCAGCCAGCTTCGCCTTGGGCCCGGTCGCATCCACCACTGCATGCGCGCCATCGGCTCGGCGGAAAAAGCGCTCGACCTGATGGTCAGCCGGGGCATGAGCCGCGTGGCCTTCGGCAAGCCGATCATCCAGCTGGGCGGCAATCTGGAGATCGTCAGCCGGGCGCGGATCGATATCGAGGCCATGCGCCTGATGGTGCTGAAGGCCGCCAAGGCGATGGACGTGCTCGGCAACCGCGAAGCCCGCGTGTGGATTCACATGGTCAAGGCCATGGTGCCTGAACGGGTGTGCCAGATCATCGACGAAGCGATCCAGATGTATGGTGCGCTCGGCGTTTCGCAGCACACGCCGCTGGCGCGCATGTATGCCAACACCCGCACGCTGCGCATCGCAGATGGCCCGGATGCCGTGCATCACATGGTGGTTGGGCGCAACGAGCTCAACGAAGTCCGCGAAGGCCCGCACGATTCCGCCATGTCGGCATCGTTCCGCAACTAGCTGCAACCGAACCGCGACATGAGGGAGTAGCTTCGCCAGCGCCGGCGGGAACTGTACGCAGGAGCGGTATGGGGCAAGCGGAGCATACCTTCGATGTCGCGGTAATCGGCGGCGGCGTGAATGGCGCCGGGATCGCCCGCGACCTCGCCGGACGGGGCGCCCGGGTGCTTTTGCTCGAGGGGGGCGACCTCGCGGGCGGCACGTCGTCAGCGTCGAGCAAGCTGATCCACGGCGGATTGCGCTATCTCGAGCACTACGAGTTCGGGCTGGTGCGGGAGGCCTTGTCCGAGCGCGAACGCCTGTGGACCATCGCGCCGCACATCATCTGGCCGATGCGCTTCGTCCTGCCTCACGTTCGCGGCCTCCGTCCGCGGTGGCTGCTCCGGCTGGGCCTGTTCCTCTACGACCACATCGGCGCCCGCAAAAAGCTGCCGGCCACGCAGAGCATCCGCTTCGATCGCCATCCGGCAGGTGGGCCGTTGAAGCCCGAATTCACCCACGGCTTCGCCTATTCCGATTGCTGGGTCGACGACGCCCGGCTGGTCATCCTCAATGCGCGTGATGCTGCGGACAGGGGGGCGCACGTGCGCACCCGCTGTCCAGTCGAGAAGCTGGAACGGGTTGGGCCGGCTTGGCGCATAGACACTCCCGACAGGCGGTTCTCCGCGCGAGCGATCGTCAACGCCGCGGGACCCGGCGTGCTGGACCTGCTGCGCAAGGCAGACGAACGCACAGACAGCGCGTTACGACTGGTACGCGGGTCGCACATCGTGGTGCCGCGGTTGTTCGATCATCCGTATCCGTATTTCTTTCAGTTGCCGGACGGGCGCATCTTCTTCGCGATGCCGTACGAACGAGACTTCACCCTCATCGGGACCACCGACCGGGACCAGGGGCCGGACGATCCGATCGAGGCGAGCGAGGAGGAGATCGCCTATCTTTGCGAGGGCGCGAGCCGGTTCTTCAAGGAGGCCGTGCTCCCCGAGCAGATTGTCTGGACCTTCGCCGGGGTCCGGCCCCTGATCGACGACGGCAGCGGCAAGCCTGAGGCGGCCACCCGCGGCTATCGGTTCGAACTATCGGACGAGGACGAAGGCGCGCCGATCCTGAGCGTGTTCGGCGGCAAGATCACCACATATCGGCACCTCGCGCAGGAGGCGGTCGCGCTTTTGGCGGAGCGCCTTCCTGAGCTTGATGGACAGCACTGGACTGACCGGGCTCCGCTCCCCGGTGGTGATTTCGCGACCGACGGGCAACCGAAACTGAGGAGTGAGCTGGCCGCGCGCTATCCCTTCCTGGAACCCGCCTGGGCCGATCGTCTGGTCAAGGCATACGGCACGCTCGCGTTCACCGTGCTCGGCGATGCGGCCACTCTTGCGGCATGCGGCGAGCACTTCGGGGCCGGTCTGACAGCGCGGGAGGTGCGCTACCTCTGCACACGGGAGTGGGCCGTCACTGCAGACGACATCCTGTGGCGGCGGACCAAGCTGGGCTTGCGTTGCTCGCCCGAACAGCGACAGGCACTGGAGCAATTCTTGACGCAGGAGCACCCCGCTTGACCCCCCGCATCGTCGCGATCGGCGGCACGGTTTCGCCTGGCAGCGCAACCGAGCTTGCCCTCAAGTCCGCAATCGCGGCTGCCGAAGCGGAGGGCGCGCAAGTGTCGCTGTTCGACGGCGCCTATCTGGCGGCCTTGCCGCACTACCGGGGGCCGGGCCATACGCTGGAGCACGGCGCGGAAATGGTTGAGGCGGTGCGGGCGGCCGATGGTCTGCTGATCTCCGCGCCCGGTTATCACGGGACGGTTTCGGGTCTCGTCAAGAACGCCCTCGACTATCTTGAGGATCTGGCCAGCGACGCGCGACCTTACCTCGATGGCCGCGCGGTGGGGTTGATCGCGACCGCTTACGGCGATCAGGCGACGGTCAACACGATGCAGACGTTGCGCACCGTCGTGCACGCACTGCGGGGCTGGCCCACGCCGATGGGTGCCACGATCCGGGTGGGCCCCGACATGTTCTCGCCCACCGGTGACCGGCTGGACGACCGTTCGCGCTTGCAACTCGAGATGGTTGGACGGCAGGTGGTCGACGGAGCGCGCAGCCTGACATCGCTGGGCGATGGCTAGGCGCCTTCGCGCCACGCCTTGAACGCCGGGTAAGCCGGTTGATCGATCTCCAGCTTCGCGATGGTCGTGCGGATCAGGTGATCGAGGAGAGCGGGGTCGTCGGCGGCAATCGAACCGGTGCGTATGGCGCTCGCCAGTCGGCCGTTCAGGGTGGGGAGATCGCCGTCGTCTCCCAGCAATCTGGTCAGCCGGTCCAATTCCTGCTGCACCAGCTGCGGGCCCGCCTCAAGCTCGCGTTGCGCGATCCCGAGGGCATTGGCGACCACCTTCTGCGGAAAACCCTGGGCGACACCGGCCTCAAGCGCGCGGCGCGCTTCGGCGATCAGCAGCGCGGGCGCGGGCTTATCGAACATCCGCTGCGCTCCATGCGGGATGGTTTGGCGCGAGCAGACGCATGAGATCGAACTCGGTTTCGCTTGCGCGGCGGGCTATCACGCCGGCCTCGATCGAGCGGCCGCCGTCCGCGAACGCTTCGGCAACGCCGGCGCACATCACACCCCAGTTCATGGTCTGGAACACCTCCCACGCATAGAGTTCGCCGGGGTCCACCGGCGCTCCGCCAGCGGCCTCGTAGCCCGCGATCAGGTCCTCCCGCGTGCCGAAGCCGCCCACCGGCAGATCGGGCCGTTGAAAGCGCCAACTGGTGACGCACAGCCAGGCCAGGTCGTAGACGGGTGGGCCGACATGCGCGAGTTCCCAGTCAAGCACCGCCCGAATGCCATCGGGGGCGACCATCAGGTTACCGTTGCGAAAATCGCCGTGAAGGAGAACGCGGGTACGCTCTTCGGGCAAATGATCGTCTAGCCAGGAGAGCGCGAGTTCGAATACGGGCCGGTCGTGTCCGGTGGCGCGGTGGCGTTCCTCCAGCGCGGCAAGTTCCGCCCGGGCCCCGATTTCCCGCAGGCCCAGCGCCTCGTATCCTTTCGCCGCATGAAGCCGCGCGAGGATCTCCCCGCATCGCCGCGCCATCTGCGCGCGCGCCTCGGCCAGTTCGGGCAGTTTCAGCACCCGCCCGCCGACGGTTTCACCCTCGATCCGCGCCATCGCGTATCCGTCGCCCGCAGGAGAGCCCGGGGCCAGTTCGAAGGCAACCGATGGGACCGGCACGCCCGCGCCCTCGGCAAGCCGGATCAGCGCGGCTTCGGCGGCGACGCTCGGCAGACCTTGCGACGAGAAACCGCGACCCGGCGGTTGGCGGCGCAGCACGAGCGGGGTCGAGGCCCCATCGGGCGCCACCAGGTCGAAGGCCCACATTTCCTTGCTGGCCCCGCCCGACAACTGGCGCAGATTGTCCACCCGCTCAGCCGGCATACCCGCATCGTGCGCGGCCCGGCGCAGCGCTTCGGCGAGGTCGGTGTCGGCTTCCATCGCAGGGCAACGTGCGCGATTTGCGCTTCGCTGGCAAACACTTGTGCGGCTAGGGAGGAACGATGACCCCTGCGCAACTCGACGCCGCTGACCCGCTGGCCCCTTTCCGCGACCGCTTCGCCCTGCCTGAGGGTGTGATCTACCTCGACGGCAACTCGCTGGGTGCGCGGCCGAAAGCGGCTGAGGAACGGGTGCTGCAGGTGGTTCGGAAGGAGTGGGGGGAGGGGCTGATCACCTCGTGGAACCAGGCAGACTGGATCGGGATGCCGCAGCGGATTGGCGACAAGATCGGCCGCCTGATCGGGGCCGGGGAGGGCGAGGTGATCGCCTGCGATTCCACATCCATCAACGTTTTCAAGGCTTCGTGCGCGGCGCTGTCGCTGGCGCCGGAACGCAGCGTGATCCTGTCCGAACGCGGCAACTTCCCCACCGACGTATACATGATGCAGGGGATCGAGACGCTGACCGGTCGCCAAGTCCGCGCACAACTGGTGCAACCTGACCAGATCGAGGATGCGATCGACGGATCCGTGGCGGCCGTCCTGCTGACCCAGGTGCATTACAAGACCGGCCGGATGCGTGACATGGCGCGGATCACTTCGCTGGCTCATCGTCACGGCGCGGCCATGATCTGGGACCTCAGCCATAGTGCCGGGGCCGTGCCGGTAGACCTGACGGGGGCAGGCGCCGACTTCGCGGTGGGCTGCGGATACAAGTACCTCAACGGCGGACCTGGCGCACCGGGGATCCTGTACGTGGCGAAGCGGCATCAAGAGAAGGTGATCCCGGCGCTGGCCGGATGGTTCGGCCATGCAGCGCCGTTTGCGTTCGAGGATCGCTACGAACCGGCACCGGGCATCGCGCGCTTCCTGGTGGGCACGCCGCCGGTGCTGGGCATGGCCGCGCTGGAGGTGGGGGTGGACCTGTTCCTTGAAGCCGACATGGCAGCGGTGCGCGCCAAGTCGATCTCGCTGGCGCAGCTGTTCATCGAACGCATGGCACCGCTGGCGGAGGCGTGGGGGTTCGCGCTCGCCAGTCCCGCCGACCCGGCTGAGCGGGGGAGCCAGGTCTCCTATCGCCATCCGGAAGGGTACGCGATCATGCAGGCGCTGATCGAGCGCGGCGTGATCGGGGACTTCCGCGCGCCGGACATCCTGCGGTTCGGGTTCACCCCGCTGTATACCACCCATGCCGAGGTTGCGGCGGCGGTCGAGCATTTGGCGGCGGTGATGGAACAGCGCGAATGGGACCGGCCCGAACACAAACAGCGCAGCGCCGTGACCTGACGCTTGCTCTCTTGCCCGCCTGCGATAGGTTTCTCCCAACAACCAAAAGGGAGAGGCGGCGATGGACTTTGCGATTCCGCGGGAGCTGGAAGACTATTACGCCGAACTGGTCGCCTTCATCGAGGCGGAGATCGAGCCGTTGGTGGCAGCGGACGACAACATCCGCTTCTTCGACCATCGGCGCGAAGACGCCCGGACCGACTGGGACCGCGAAGGCCTGCCCAATCACGCGTGGGAGCAATTGCTCGGCCAGGCGCGGCGGGCCGCGGACAAGGCCGGCCACTGGCGGTTCTCCGCGCCGAAGAAATACGGCGGCAAGGATGCCAGCAACCTGTGGATGGCGGTGATCCGCGAACGCTTTGCCCGGCGCGGGCTGGGGCTGCACAACGATCTACAGAACGAACACTCGATCGTCGGCAATTTCCCGTTCGTGGCGATGTTCGAACACTTCGGGACGGAGGAGCAAAAGGACGAGTTTATCCTCGGCGGGTTCGAAGGGAGCCGCCGGGTAGCATTCGGCCTGACCGAGCCCGACCACGGATCGGACGCGACCTGGATGGAAACCCGCGCCGTGCGCGAAGAGCGTGACGGGGTGCCGGGCTGGCGGATCGACGGCGAGAAGATGTGGATCACCGGGATGCACGTCGCCACCCACTGCGCCACGTTCGCCCGCACCAGCGGGGAGCCGGGCGATGCGCGCGGGATCACCTGCTTCCTGGTTCCCAATCCCACCGAGGGGCTGAAGATCGAGGAGTGGATGTGGACCTTCAACATGCCCACCGATCACCCGCGCCTGTCGTTCACCAACGTGTGGGTGCCCGACAGCGCGATGCTAGGCGCGGAAGGCCGCGGGCTGAGCCTGGCGCAGAGCTTCGTCCACCAGAACCGCATCCGGCAAGCCGCCAGCAGCCTTGGCGCCGCGCTCCACTGCATCGATGAAAGCGTGAAATATGCGCGCCTCCGCAAGCCGTTCGGCGAGGAACTGGCGCGCAACCAGGCGATCCAGTTCCCGCTGGTCGAGCTGAAAACCCAGTGCGAGATGCTGCGCCTGCTGATCTACAAGACCGCGTGGGAGATGGACAACATGCCGCACGAGGAGATCGAGCGGACGATCTCCGACAAGGTCAGCATGTGCAACTACTGGGCGAACCGGCTGGTGTGCGAGGCGGCGGACCGGGCGATGCAGGTGCACGGCGGGATCGGCTATTCGCGGCACAAGCCGTTCGAGCACATCTTCCGCCACCACCGCCGCTACCGCATCACCGAGGGCGCGGAGGAGATCCAGATGCGCAAGGTGGGCGCGTACCTGTTCGGCTATCTCGGCCCCAACCGGGGCAAGTTCGGGTGAAGCGCACGGATTGGCGGCTGACCGGCCACGGCGGGGTTGAGCTGTTCGCGCAGGGCTGGCTGCCCGAGGGGCCGGTGCGCGACGTGATCGCCATCGCCCACGGCTTTGCCGAGCACGGCGGGCGGTATGGCAACCTGGTCGAGCGATTGGTGCCGCAAGGGTATGCCCTCTACGCGCTCGACCACCGGGGCCATGGCCGTTCAGGCGGCAAGCGCGCGCTGGTCGACCGGATGGCCTGGGTGATCGAGGACTTCCACCGGTTCGTCGGCGAAGTCCGCGCGCGGCACGGCGGGCGAAAGGTCAAGCTGCTCGGCCACTCGATGGGCGGCAACGTCGCGTTCGGTTACGCCCTGCGCTGGCCGGAGGACCTGTCCGGCCTGATCCTGTCAGGCCCGCTGATCGGCGGCAGCGCGCCCGCCGGGCAACGGCGGATCGTGAAGCTGCTATCCGCGATCGCGCCGGGGCTGGGGACGGTCGCGCTTCCGCCCGAGGCGGTCAGCCGCGATCCGGCCGTAGTGAAAGCCTACGCCGCCGACCCGCTGGTGACGATCGGCAAGGTCCCGGCGCGCACCGCGCACGAACTGTTCGCCCCGCTCCCCGGCTACCTCGCCCGCGCACCCGGAATGATGGTCCCGGTGCTGATCCAGCACGGTGAGGCCGACGCGCTGGTGCCGCTCAAAGCCGCCCGCCCGACGATCGACGCGATCGGCGCGGGCGACAAGACGGTGATCACCTATCCGAGACTGTTCCACGAGATCTACAACGAGCCGGAGAAGGACCAAGTGATCGGCGACCTCTCGCGATGGCTGGAGGCGCATTCGAGCAAATTGGAGCCGATGCAAGTCAGCTGATCGCCTGGACAGCAGGGCGTCTGCTTATGCTCCTTCCGCCGCAGCGCTTGGATGGCCGACATTGGGTGGAAAGCTGACGAACGAAATCCCTCAGATTGGATGCCCAAGAGCGTCCAAAGTGGCGCCACAGTTCCCGCAATCCCAACCTTGAAAGCGGTAAGAATGGCCGTCCTTGGGAGGGACGAAGTCGGGCAAGTCCGCTCCGCATTCCGGGCAACGTGTTGGCAATTCGTCACCCCGCTTTCGCGCGGCGAGGTCCGAAAAGCTGCGTGTCATGTTACGTGTGCTCACTGCAATGAATCGGACAAGAATGTAGCCGAACCAGGCGATGGCTAGGGCGCCTCCAAGGTAAAACAGCGCCTCGGTTACTGCGCCTGTTGCGCCCAGTTCATCGGCCACGATTGCAGGAAGGACCGGAACAATAGCGAGGGCCAAACTCAATGGCCTCGTTTCGTTTAGGTCACGCTCAAGCCATTGGCGAAATGCATGTGAAGCTCGGCGTAACCAATTTCGTCCGCCGTGGTGATGGGGCAATTCAACCATGAGCGAAGGTTATCAGCAACGTCCCGTTTTCCAATGTCCGCAATGGGGTCGTTTGCTGCCGCGCGGCTCGAAGGCGGGAAGTGGGTGAATAGCCGCCATTCCTACTAGCGAGCGAAAGCCACTGTTTCACTGCTGGCAAATGGCGGCTGCGACACGGAGGCAAACCAGTTTGCATCAAAGGAAGGCAGCGTCTGTAGGTGATCGATCAACGCTCCCCATCCGGGAAGTTTCTCATGGAAGGTCCAGACCTTCTCGCCGACCACTACATCGCAGCAAATGAGGTCAGTTGTGATTTCATCCCGCTTGTAGAATGCGACCTTGCTCACTTCCGCCACCGGAAGTTGAGCCAGAACCTCTGCATCAATGCCAGCCATTCGAGAGATTGTGCCGTGGCCAGTCGAAGTCCGCAATGGGGTCGTTTGCAGACAGGCGGCTTTTCGGCAGCGAGTGCGCGAAGCGGACAGTCTGCTTTCGGGAGTGCAGAAGCCATCCCCGAACGTCCGATATTGGGTGGGAAGCGGACATTCAGAACGCGGGCAAAGGGGTGCCTAGGCACGAACGAGAACTCTGGGGGATAAACGATCCTCCTTTGACCGCAGAGGCCAACCCAAAGCGGTGATCGTCCAACCGAGAAAGTGGCATCGCTGGAGACAATTTTTCAGGTGGAGTCGCCACTCTGTATCGGCATTCATCAGCGCCATAGGGCGCAGTTCAAACACCGTCACGTTCTGTGCGGTGAAAACGCCAGTCACGATGTAGCTCTCAACTACGAGCCCTGAGCGCATCAGCGAACGCTTGCTGCCACCTTGGTCTAGAACCGAGTAGCCGCAACAGAACTCCTCTGTGTTCGAACATGCGCTCACGAGCATGGTGACGGCCGTCAGGCAAGCCAGTCTGAGGTGTCGTTTTCTCATGCTGACGTCGTTGCGGATTCCTTCGTCACCGTCATGAGCAACTGATGAGCTTTTGCTGACCGACAATCAAACGGCAGCAATCGGGTCGTTTACTGCCGGTCCGGTTTGCAGTGAAATAGCTGGTGAACCCGACGTAAGGATTTCTCGGGTCTTACCGGTTGAGCCGCCCTTCGATCAGGGTCTCCACCACGCTCGGGTCCGCCAGCGTCGAGGTGTCGCCCAGCGCGCTCACCTCGTTCTCCGCGATCTTGCGCAGGATGCGGCGCATGATCTTGCCGCTCCGCGTCTTGGGCAGGGCGGGGGTGAAATGCAGGTGGTCGGGGCTGGCGATGGGTCCGATCTCGGTGCGGACCTGCTGGCGCAATTCGGCGGTCAGCGCGTCGGAGGGATCCTCGCCGGCGTTGAGGGTCACGTAGCAGTAGATGCCCTGGCCCTTGATGTCGTGCGGGTAGCCGACCACCGCGGCCTCCGCCACCTTGGGGTGCATCACCAGCGCGCTTTCGACCTCGGCGGTGCCCATGCGGTGGCCGGAGACGTTGATCACGTCGTCCACCCGCCCGGTGATCCAGTAGTATCCGTCGCCATCGCGCCGGCACCCGTCGCCGGTAAAATACTTCCCGCGATAGGTGGTGAAGTAAGTTTCGGCAAAGCGCTGGTGGTCGCCATAGACGGTGCGCGCCTGGCCGGGCCAGCTGCGGGTGAGGCACAGGTTGCCGCTCGCCGCGCCTTCCAGCACTTCGCCCTCCGCATCGACCAGTTGCGGGCACACGCCGAAGAACGGCTTGCCCGCGCTGCCTGGCTTCATGTCGTGCGCGCCGGGCAGGGTGGTGATCATCACCCCGCCGGTTTCGGTCTGCCACCAGGTGTCGATCACCGGCAGCGCGCCCTTGCCGACCGTGTCCGAATACCACCGCCAGGCTTCCGGGTTGATGGGCTCGCCCACCGTGCCCAGCAGGCGGAGCGAGGAGAGGTCGTGCCGCTCCACCGGCGCCTTGCCTTCGCGCATCAGAGCGCGGATCGCGGTCGGGGCGGTGTAGAAGATGTTGACCCGGTGCTTGGCGACGGTGGCCCAGAACCGGTCGTGGTCGGGCCAGTTCGGCACCCCTTCGAACATCAGCGCGGTCGCGCCGTTCTGCAGCGGGCCATAGACGACATAGCTGTGCCCGGTGACCCAGCCGATGTCGGCGGTGCACCAGAACACCTCGCCCGCGCGGTAATCGAAGGCGTAGCGGAAGGTCGTTTCGGTCCACACGGCATAGCCGCCGGTGGTGTGGAGCAGGCCCTTGGGTTTGCCGGTGGAGCCGGAGGTGTAGAGGATGAACAGCGGGTCTTCGGCGTTCATCGGTTCGCACGGGCAGTCGGCGGCGGCCCCTGCCGACAGCTCGTGATACCAGTGGTCGCGGCCGTGCGTCATGGCGACATCGCCGCCGGTGTGGCGGATCACCAGCACCGCCTTCACCGAGACCTTGTTCAGCGCTGCGTCGACGTTGGCCTTCAGCGGCACGGTCTTGCCGCCGCGCAACCCTTCGTCCGCGCAGATCACCCAATCGCTCGCGCAGTCCTCGATCCGGCCGGCGATCGCTTCGGGGCTGAAGCCGCCGAAAATCACCGAATGCACCGCGCCGATCCGGGCGCAGGCGAGCATGGCGAACGCGCCTTCGGGCACCATCGGCAGATAGATCGTCACCCGGTCGCCCCTGGCCACGCCCATCGTCTTCAGCGTGTTCGCCATGCGGATCACTTCCGCCTGCAGCTCGGCATAGGTGATGCGGCGGACCTCGCCTGCGGGATCGTCGGGTTCGAAGATCAGCGCCAGCCGGTCGCCATACCCGGCGGCGACATGACGGTCGACCGCGTTGTGGCAGATGTTGAGCCGGCCGTCCTCGAACCACTTGATGCTGACCGGATCGTAGCTCCAGTCGCCCGCCACGGTGGGTGTCTGCACCCAGTCGAGCCGTTGTGCCTGTTCGAGCCAGAAGCCGTCGCTGTCGTCGATGCTGCGGCGGTACAGCGCCTCGTATTGCTCGGGCGTGCAGTTGGTGCCGTGCGCGGCGGCGGCGGGGCGACGCACCCATTCGTCATCGTGGTGCGCGGCAGGCTCGGTCATGGCTCTCTCCTTTGCGCGGCAGGCTAGCGGGTCAATCGGCGAGTGTGAACGCGTTCCGCGCGCCGTCATTGGTGAGCGTGACCTGCCGACCGAGGGGGTCGTGCGCTCCCATCAAGGCCAGCGTCTCGGCCTCGTCGCTGCGCGCGATGAAGCGGCGGTCGTCAGGCAGATGGCCGATCACCACCGCGTAGCTCGGCCCCGCGCGATCATGCACTACGGTGTAGGTGTCGATCGTGCCGGTGCGCGCGACCAGTTCGACGAGGTCGGGCGCGGCCGGGCGGTGCTGGACGGCTTCGCTCCAGCCCCCGAACGTCGCCGGCTCGGTGGACAGGACGAGCGCCGCGTACTTGCTCTGGAACCCGCCGTTGGCGCCGATCAGACCGTATGCGCCCGCGTTCGCGCGCAGCCGTTCGACCACGCTGGCGATCGCGTGGCTGGAATAGCCGTTGCCCGCGCCGCCGAAGTAGGGAAGGCCGCCCGTCACCGTCAGGCCGCGCGGATCGTCGGGCGACAGGCCGAGGTGGTCGATCGCCGTCGAGAACACCGCGACGGGGAAGCACGAATAGAAATCGAGCACCGCGACTTCGTCGATCCGCTTGCCGGCCGCTGCCAGCGCTGCGTCCAGCGCGGCTTCGGCGGCGGGATAGGCGCCCGGATCGGCGCGCTCGAGGATGTCGGGCTCGGCAGCGTGCGCGGCGCCGTGGATATAAACCCAGCGATCCTCGGCGATGCCCGCTTCGCGTGCTGCGGCGGCCGACATTACCAGCATCGCGGCACCCATGTTGACCTGGTCGCGGGCGACGACCTTCAGCGGGAAAGGATCGGCGATCATCCGGTTCTTCGGGGTGACCGTGGCGATCTCTTCCGCCGACAAGGGCTCGCTCGCGGCGCTCGAATACGGGTTGGCCGCGGCCACCGCGCTCAGCGGCGCGAACAGTTCGCCCATGGCGGCGCGGTAGTCCTCGCGGTTCAAGCCCAAGCGGGCGCGGCGGGCGTTCTCCAGCAGCGCGTACGCGATCGGCGCGCTGACGATGCCGTGCCGGATGCCAAGCGGGGTGAGCATCCGCGCCGAACCGCGATCCTCCATCCCGCCGTCGTCGTGCTCGGCCCAGTCGGGGCTCTCGCCTTGGGTGGAGAGGTGGCGGGTGTTCGAGATCGCCTCGGCCCCGAACACCAGGCCGGCCGCGATCTCGCCGCGGGCGATCCGCTCCGCCATCTCGACCAGGGCGGTGACCGGCGACTGACCGCCGACCGCTTCCAGGATCGCGCGCTTCGGCGCCAGGCCAACGCGGCGCGCGACTGCCAGCGGAAACTTGTCCGGCTTGCCGAAGGGCGCGGGCGCGGCGCCTGAATCCTCGAACGTGCGGATCGCGGAGACGACCTCGATCAGCGGTTTGAGGTCAGAGGCCGTGCCCGCATCGTCGATGGCGCGTTCAGCGGCCCAGGCGGCCAGATCGGCGGCGGACCGGCCCTGCCAGTCCGCCTCTCCGATCCGCTCGACCACCTGGCCGACGCCGACGATCACCGGCGTGCGGTCATCCATCAGCGGTTGAACTTCTCGTGCGCCTCGGCCTTGCGGCGCAGGTACCCGCTCACCGGCAGATCGTGCTTCTCGAGACCTTCGACCACGGTATCGAGCCCGATGGTGTCCGCCCAGAACATCGGCCCGCCGGTGTAGAGCGGCCAGCCGTAACCGTTGATCCACACCACATCGATGTCGCTCGCGCGCTGGGCCATGCCTTCGTCGAGGATCTTCGCACCTTCGTTGACCATGGGGTAAAGCAGCCGCTCGCGGATCTCGTCCTTGCTGATTTGGCGCTGCGGCTTGCCTTCCTTGGCAGCGAAATCGGCGATGATCGCCTTGGTTTCTTCGGACGGGGTGCGGTTGCGCGCCTCGTCGTAGTCGTAATACCCCTTGCCAGCCTTCTGGCCGAAGCGGCCCTTGGCGCACAGCGCATCGCGGATCGTTTCGATCTTCGATGGATCGCGGTGCCAGCCGATATCGGTGCCGGCAAGGTCGCCCATCTGGAACGGCCCCATCGGGAAACCGAATTCGAGCAGGACGTCGTCGATGTCCCAGTAATTCGCGCCTTCCATGATCAGCGCGTTGGCCTGTTGCTGGCGCGGGCTGAGCATCCGGTTGCCGATGAACCCGGGGCACACGCCCGACACCGCGGCGACCTTGCCGATGGTCTTGGCGAGCTTCATCACCGTCGCCAGCACGTCGTGCCGGGTTTCACGCCCACGCACGATCTCCAGCAGCTTCATCACGTTGGCGGGTGAGAAGAAGTGCATGCCCACGACATAGCCGGGCCGCTTGGTGGCGGTCGCGATCTCGTCGATGTCGAGGTAGCTGGTGTTGGAGGCCAGGATCGCGCCCTGTTTCACCACCTCGTCTAGCTTGGCGAAGACCTGTTTCTTGACGTCCATGTTCTCATACACGGCCTCGATCACCAGGTCGCAGTCGGCCAGTTCGGAGTAGTCGAGCGTCGGCTTGAGCAGGCCCATCGCCTTTTCGACCGCATCCTCGGTCATGCGGCCGCGCTTGGCAGTATTTTCGTAATTCTTGCGGATGGTCTTCGCGCCGCGGTCGAGCGCTTCCTGCTGCATCTCCAGGATCGTCACCGGGATGCCAGCGGTCAGGAAGTTCATCCCGATCCCGCCGCCCATGGTGCCCGCACCGATGATGCCGACCCGCTTGATCGGGATCAGCGGAGTGTCGGCGGGCACGTCGTCGATCTTGTTCGCGGCGCGCTCGGCGAAAAAGTAATGCCGCATGGCGGCGGACTGGGTGCCGGACATCAGCTTGCCGAACAGCTCGCGCTCTTTCTTCACGCCTTCGGCGTAGGGGAGCTCGCCCGCCGCCTTGACCGCCTCGATCGCGGCGTTGGGCGCGTCGAAGCCGCGGATCTTGCGCGCCTGGCTAGCGCGGAATTTATCGAAGATGTCGGGATCGCGCACCCCGTCCTGGTTTTTGGTGCCTTCCGAGGCGCGCGGGACCGGCTGGCCGATCTTGCTGCGGGCGAAGGCGACGGCATCAACCTCCAGGCTGTCCTCGCCGACGATCGCATCGAGCAAGCCGATGCTTTCAGCCTTCTTGGCGCTGATCGGATCGCCGCCGACGACCAGCGGCAGCGCGGCTTCGGCACCGACCAGGCGCGGCATGCGCTGGGTGCCTGCGGCGCCCGGGATCAGGCCGAGCTTGACTTCGGGCAGGCCGAGCTTCGCGCTCGGCACCGCGACGCGGTAGTGGCAGGCGAGCGCGACTTCGCACCCGCCGCCCAGCGCCGTGCCGTGGATCGCGGCGACCACCGGCTTGTCGCTCGCCTCCATCGCATCGAGCGTTTCAGGCAGGCTGGGGCCCTGCGGCGCCTTGCCGAATTCGGTGATGTCGGCCCCGGCGAAGAACGTGCGCCCGTCGCAGCGGATCACGATCGCCTTGACGCTGTCGTCGGCGAGGCCGGCCTCGACCTCGCGCTTGAGGCCGGCGCGCACCGCCTGGCCGAGCGCGTTGACCGGGGGGTTGTTGGACACGACGACCAGCACTTCGCCGTCACGGTGGGAGGAAATCGGATCGGTCATTTTCTCAGGCTCCTCAAGCGCGGCTGTCGGACAGCGCGGAATAGATCAGGGTTTTGAGCTGGCGGCGCACTGGATAGGCGCTCGACGGATAGACCTGGGTCATGAACACCATCGAGATGCCTTCCACCGGATCGACGAAGAACGCGGTCGAATAGGCGCCGCCCCAGTAGAATTCGCCCTTGCTCGACGGCATCAGGGTCTTGGCGGGATCGATCACGCAGGCAAAGCCCAGGCCGAAGCCGACCCCGGCGTTCTGGCTTTCGGAGAACAGGCTCTGGGACAGCTGCGTCAGGTCCTGGCCGCCGGGCAGGTGGTTGGCGGTCATCAGGTCGAGCGTCTTGGGCGCGATGATCCGCGCGCCGTTCAACTCCCCGCGGCCGATCAGCATGGCGCAGAAATTCTCGTAATCGGCGATGGTGCCGACCAGGCCGCCGCCGCCGCTGTCGAACTTGCCCGCCTGGCCCAGCCGGCTGGTGCGGCCCGCGTCGATCAGCTTGGCGGGCTGGCCGGGCACGTACTGATACGCGTCCACCAGCCGCTCAAGCTGGCCTTCCGCGCCGAACCGGGTGTCGGTCATGCCCAGGGGTGCGAAGATGTGCTGCTGGAAATAATCGCCCAGCCGCATGCCGCTGAGCCGCTCCACCGCGACGCCCAGCACGTCGGTCGAGACCGAGTAATTCCATCGGTCGCCGGGCGAAAACTCGAGCGGGATCTTGGCGAGCTTGGCGATGTATTCGTCACTGTCGAGCTGCGCGCGGGCGAAGTCGAAATTGCTCTCGCGATAGGCGGCATCGACGTTGCTGCGTTGCTGGAAGCCGTAGGTCAGGCCGCTCATGTGGGTGAGCAGGTCGACGAACCGCATCGGCCCCGCCGCCGCGCCCGGCACGAATGGCGCCCCGCTGCCGCCTCCGCCGGCGTAGACCGACAGGTTCCTGAATTCCGGGAACACCTTTGTCACCGGGTCTTCCAGCGCGACCTTGCACTGTTCGACCAGCTGCATGAACGCGATCGAGGTGACCGGCTTGGTCATGCTGGCGATGCGGAACAGCGCGTCGTCGCGCAGGTCCTCGCGCCCTTCGCCCATCACGCCCATCTGCGCGCGATAGGCGATCTCGCCGTCGCGGGCGACCGACACCTGCATCATCGGCAGGCGGCCGCTGTCGAGATAGGCGGTGCGCAGAAATGGCTCGATCCGATTCAGCCGATCCTGATCGAACCCCAGCGCGGTGGCAGTGGTGGTGTCCAGCATGATGCGATTCTCTCCCGCATGGCGCCCATCGGCGCTCTTGCGGTCAAGCCATACCCAGCTTTCCGATCAGGGCAAATACTCTCCGCCGCTTGCCGCCATACCTGCATCTGGAAAGCCCGCTTGCGAACGCGGCGCGATTGCTCATACAGTCAGGCCAAAGACATAAGCATAAGGGAAAGCGATGCCTGACACCAACCTGGCCGAGGTTCTCGGCTGGACGCCGCCCGCGGGCTGGCCCGCGATGAGCCGCGGACAGATCCAGGACAAGCTCACCGCGCCTGGCGAGCGATTCGAAATGGAGACGATCACCATCCGCGGCGTCCCCACGCGGGTGTGGAAGAACGCGCCGGAAAACCTGCGCGCGCTGATGATGGTCGCGCGCACGCACGGGGACCGCGAGTTCACCATCTACGAAGATGAGCGGGTGACCTATGCCGCGTTCCACCGCGCGGTGGCAAAGCTGGCGCAGGTGCTGCAGGCGCACGGCGTGAAGAAGGGCGATCGGGTCGCGCTGGCGATGCGCAACCTGCCCGAATGGCCGGTAGCTTTCTTCGCAAGCGTGACGATCGGTGCGGTGTGCGTCCCGCTCAACGCTTGGTGGACCGGCGGCGAGCTCGCCTACGGCCTGGCGGATTCGGGCACCACGGTGCTGATCTGCGATGCGGAGCGGTGGGACCGCATCGCCCCGCACACTGGCGACATCCCCTCGCTGCGCCACGTTTTCGTCAGCCGCTGCCTGGGTGACCTCGCTCCCCCCGCGGCGCGGCTGGAGGAACTCATCGGCACTACCGGCGAATGGAAGAACCTGCCGGACGCGGAGCTTCCCCCGGTCGACATCGCAGCGGACGACGACGCGACGATTTTCTACACCAGCGGCACCACTGGCAAGCCCAAGGGCGCGCTCGGCACGCACCGCAATCTCGTGACCAACATTTTCTCTGGCGCCTACAACGCCACGGTGTCGGTGCTGCGGCGCGGAGAGGTACCACCCGACCCGGTGCCCAAGACCGCGCTGACGGTGATCCCGCTGTTCCATGTCACCGCCTGCTCGGCCACCCTGATGGGCACGCTGGCGGCGGGCAACACGCTGGTGTTCATGCACCGGTGGGATCCGGTGAAGGCGTTCCAGATCATCGAGTGCGAGAAGGTCAACGTGACCGGCGGGGTGCCGACGATCGCGTGGCAGTTGATCGAGCATCCCGACCGCGAGAACTACGACCTCTCCAGCCTGGAGGCGATCGCGTACGGCGGCGCGCCCTCGGCTCCGGAACTGGTGCGCAAGATCCGCGACATCTTCGGCGCGCTCCCCGGCAACGGCTGGGGCATGACCGAAACGATGGCGACCGTCACCGGCCACTCGAGCGAAGACTACCTCAACCGCCCCACCAGCTGCGGCCCGCCGGTCGCGGTCGCGGATCTCAAGATCATGAACGAGGACGGCACGGAGGAGCTTGCCGTCGGGGAAGTGGGCGAGCTTTATGCGCGCGGGCCGATGGTGGTGAAGGGGTACTGGAACAATCCTGAAGCCACTGCCGAGACGTTCATCGACGGCTGGGTGCGGACCGGCGACCTCGCCAGGGTCGATGAGGAGGGCTTCTGCTACATCGTCGACCGGGCCAAGGACATGATCCTGCGCGGGGGCGAGAACATCTATTCGTCCGAAGTCGAGAACGTCCTCTACGATCACCCCGCGGTGACCGACGCGGCGCTGGTGGGTATCCCGCATCAGCAGCTGGGCGAAGAACCGGCGGCGGTGGTCCACCTCGCACCCGGCACGACCGCCACCGAGGCCGAACTGCAGGCCTGGGTTGCCGAGCGGCTGGCCAAGTTCAAGGTGCCGGTCCGGATCCTGTTCAGCGCGGACACGCTGCCGCGCAACGCCAACGGCAAGATCCTGAAGAAGGACCTGAAGGCGCTCTTCGAACAGCCGCCAGAACAAAGCTGACCTGGCGATGGGAGAGGGGACCCACGCCAGGCCTAGCGAGACCGACCGCTTCGAACGGCGGCGGCAGGATGTCATCCATGCAGCGTCCGCGCTGATCAACGAACTGGGGGTCAAGGGCACCACGTTCGCCGAGCTTGCGCGCTCGGTCGGGCTCAACGCCACCAGCATCACCTATTACTTCGACCGCAAGGACAAGTTGGTGGTCGCGGTCTACGAAGCGACGCTGGAATGGCTCGAAGCAGCGGCGGCGGAGGCTGCCGCGCAGCCGACGCCGCAGGAACGGGTGCGCTCGTTCGTGCGCGCGCACGTCGCGCTCCGCCGCCGGATTCGCGGCGGCGAGAGCGGGCTGATCACCGCGCTCAGCGAAATCCGCACACTGGGCGAAGCCGCGCAGGCGCCGCTGCTGGCGCAATATGCGCGGGTGCTCGATCACGTGCGCGCGTTCTTCGGCGACGGGCGCGGCGGCCTTAAGCGGTCGCTGGACACGGCTCGCGCGCACATCCTGTTGGAAGCGATGTTCTGGTGGCCGGTATGGTCGCTGCGCTATTCGACGCATGACTTCGATCGCCTTGAAGCACGGATGTTCGATATCTTCGCCCGCGGCCTGGCGGGGGAGGGGCAGGGCTGGTCGCCGCAGACGCTGGCGAACGAATCCTGGCGCGGCGGGGACGACGATGACGCGACCGGCGCATTCCTCCGGTCGGCGACCGTGATGATCAATCAGCGCGGTTACCGGGGCGCATCGGTCAACCGCATCGCGGCGGCGCTGAATGTCACCAAAGGCAGTTTCTATCACCATCACAACGCCAAGGACGATCTGGTCTTCGCGTGTTTCCAGCGCAGTTACGATCGCCTGTCAGCGGTTCAGCTGGCTGCGCGAGAGCTGGCGGGGGACGGGTGGACGCGCACCGCCAGTGCGCTGGCAGAGCTGATCGACCTGCAGTTCCACGATCCGATGCCGCTGCTGCGGACCACGGCGCTGCAGGCGCTGCCAATGGGGGATCGGGGCAGCGTCGTCGTGCGGTCAAACCGGCTGGCCAATCGCTTTGCCGGGATGTTGTCCGACGGGATCGCCGACGGGTCGGTGCGCGCGGTCGATCCCCTGGTGGCGAGCCAGCTGATCATGCCGGCCCTGAACGCCGCGTACGAGGCGCGCGGCTGGGCGGCCCGGCAGCCGGACCCTGCGCTGGCGGTCAAACTGTATGCCTGGACGCTGTGCGCGGGCGTGTTCACCGATCCGCCCGAAGTCGGCTGAATAACTAGATTTGTGGCAACGAAAAGGGGTCGGATACCTCGCGGTACCCGGCCCCTTCCCGATCAATTAGCCTGCGATCAGAACTGGCTGCGCAGGGTCACACCGTAAGTCCGCGGCTCCGCGAGGAACTGCGAATAGATCTGCCGGCCGCCCGGGTACTGCGGATCGGCGAACGCAGCCGTCGTCGAGACCGCGCCTTCCTGGAACGGCGAGTTGAAGGCGACCTGAGCGTAGTCCTTGTTGAAGATATTCTGTCCCCACAGCTCGACCGACCAGCGCTGATCGGGACCGCGGAGGCCGATGCGGGCGTTGAACAGCGCGTAGCCATCCTGCTCCTTCTGCGGGAACAGGTCGGACCCCGTGTTGTAGTCGCCGGTCATCCGGCCATCGACATAGAACAGGGCCGACAGGCCGCTGTTGCCGAGTTCCGGGGTATAGGCGAACGAGGCCGTGGTGGTGATCTGCGGCGCGTTGGACAGGTTGTCCCCCGGCAGCTTGCGCAGCGCCTGGTTGAGCGGCGCGCCATCCTCCGTGCCGACCAGGTTCCGGCGGTACTTCGTGTCGGCATAGGTCATGCCGAGCGCCACCCGGATGTCGTCCGACGGCACCAGTTGCGCCTCCAGCTCGACGCCCTGCGAACGCACGCCGTACGTCACATCGTCCGCAGCGCAAGCACCGCTGGCGCTGGCCCCGGCGTTGAAGTTGGGAGCGCCGGTGAACTTGCTCTGGTCACGGTCGGCACCGTTCAGATCAGAAGAGCAGCCGTTGATGTTCTGGACGATGAAGACGGTGCCGTCGAACGTGTTCAGCTGGAAGTTGCTGAACTGCTGACGGAACAGCGCGCCCGACAGCGAGAAGGGCCCGGTCGCGTACTTCGCGCCAATCTCGAACGCGTTCACCGTTTCCGGGTCGAACTGGAGATTGCCGACCAGCGCCTGAGCGCCGGCCTGCGCATTGCCGCCGCCGAAGCTGGCGAACGACAGGATCGGTGCCTTGAGCGCCGAGCGGTCGAAGTTGAACCCTCCCGCCTTGTACCCGCGCGAATAGCTGCCGTAGACCAGCAGATCGTCTATCGGCTTCCACGAGAGGACGGCGGTGCCGGTGAACTCGTCTTCCTTGCGCTGGTCGTTGATGCTGACGCCGTTCAGCTCGCTGGTCGAATTGCCCTGGCACGTCAGCGAGATCAGCCCGCCCGCCGTGGCCGCCAGACCGGTGGCGAGGAAGGGCCCAAGCGCCGCCTGCTGGGCAACGCACGCCGTGTTGTCGTTGCCGAACGTGGCGCTGAACTTCTTGCGTTCATTGGTGTAGCGCAGGCCCAGCGTCAGATCGACCGTGTCGGTGACGTGCAGGATGTTGTGCGTGAACGCTGCGAAGCTGCGGCTGTCCTGCCGGTAGAAGTCCGTCGTGCTCCCCCGATCGCTGATCGAATCCAGCCGGTCAAACGCGGCGGTGAGGGTCTGTCCCACTCCAGCCGAGATACCGGGCACGAACCCGGCGTTGAGGGCGCCGCGAATGGCCGGGGCAAGGCAGCCCGCGCTGGTCGGCGAATAGCCCGCAGCCAGCGTCCCGCCGGACACGGCACGGCAAGCGGCGAAGCGGCCGTACTGGCTGCCGAAACGCAGGTTGCTCTTCCCGCGGAATTTCTCGTCCGCGTAAAAGCCGCCGACGAGCCAGTCGAGCCTGCCATCGAACGCTTCGCCGTTCAGGCGCAGCTCTTGCGTGAAGGTCCTGAACCCACGCCGGTTGTTGCCGTCGGCCGCGTTGTACAGGATGTCGACCGTGCTGTAATCGACGTCGCCCGCCTGTTCGTTGTAGTAATCGCGGTATGCGGTGATCGAGGTCAGCGATGCGCCGCCCAGGTTCCATTCGACCTGTCCCGAAAGACCCCAGTCCTCGGTCTTGCCGTCGTAGCTGCGGCCCGGAGTGACCGACAGCGTACGCTCGTACCCCTGGTTGAACGCGGCCGGGTTCTGTCCCAGGTCGCGCAGCACGTTGATGATGTTGTTGCCGTTGCCGAACGTCCCGGCGCCCGCATTCACCGACGCCACCGGCTCGTTGAGATTGCCGATGAACGGGTTGACTGAGCGATCGACATAGACCGCACCGCAGCATGATTCCTCGCGGTTGGTGTAGTCGCCGATCAGGCGGACGCTGATGTCGCTGGTCGGCTCGAAGCGCAGCTGCCCACGCAGGAAATAGCGATCGCGGTCGTTGACGCGGGTGCCGTTCGCGGGATCGCGGTAGAACCCGTCACGCTGCACGAACACGCCGTCGACCCGGGCGGCCACGGTATCGCCGATCGGCACGTTCACGTTGCCGGCCAGACGCAGGTAATCGTAGTTGCCGTACGTCGCTTCGCCGCCAGCGGAAAACCCGCTGAACGAAGGCTGCTTCGAGATGATCGAGATCAGGCCGGCCGAGGAATTGCGGCCGCCCAGGGTTCCCTGCGGCCCGCGCAGTACCTCGACACGGTCGATCTCACCCAGTTCATTGAGGCCGATGCCCGAACGCGAACGGTACACGCCGTCGATGAACACGACGACCGAGCTTTCGAGGCCGGGGTTGTCGCCGACGGTGCCGATGCCGCGGATACGGGGCGAGGCATTCGCCTCGCTGCCGGTCGAGGACACGAGGAGCGACGGGGCGACCTGATTGAGCTGCCGGATGTCGTTGGCACCCGAGTTCTGCAGCGTCTCTGCATTCACTGCGGAAATCGCGACCGGCACGTCGGCCAGCGCCTGTGCGCGGCCCTGCGCGGTGACGACGATGCCGACATCGTCGACGCTCTCTTCGAGCACTTCGGCGGACTCATCGGTCACGGCGGCGGCGGAGGTGTCTTGCGCGTGAGCGGAACTCACCCCGAAAAGTCCTGCCGCAATTGCGAAGCAGGCACAGGTATGGCGCAGATTAGCCTTAATCATCGGTCTTCTATCTCCCTTGGGGACGGGTGCTCGCCATCAGGCGATGGGTACCCGTTCCTCGAATCTGAAAGGTGAAGGCGGGTAACCTGTCAAGCCGGGAGCAGCGCCTGATGGCGTATTTTCGGTTCTTTGCAGATAGGTGAGGCGGGCGGGCAACGCCTGCGCCGCGAAAGATCAACCGTGCGTGCGCCCGCGCGGCTCGCGTACCGCAAATATCATCAGGACCAGCGCCAGGGCGATGCTCGCGAGCACCAGCGCGAATAGCGGGCCGAACCCGGCGACGGCAACCAGCAGCCCCGCGAGGACCGGACCGATCGCCGCCACCGCGCCTTCCGCGGTGGTGACGAATGCCAGCCGCATGGGAATGTCCTCGTGCGCGCCGAATTCGAGCACCATCGTCGTCGACGCCAGCATCCAGCCCGATCCGCCGATGCCCAGCAGGATGAACGCCGTGTAGATCGCCGCCGCCGTGCCCAGCGTCATCAGCAGGATCACGCCCGCCGCCGCGCTGGCGAGCGACAGGATGTAGACGATGCGAAAGCCCAGCCGGTCGCCCATCGGGCCCCACAACAGGTTCGACAAGGTATCCGCGCCAAGGAACGCGAAGCTGAGCCCGCCGATGAGCGCGCCGGTCATCCCCAGCCGCTGCGCGGCGTAGATCGTCCAGAACGGCCCGCCGATGCGGATCGCGGTGGAGCAGGCCTGCGCCGCGATGAAGCGGGCGAAGTCCTTGTCCTCCAGCAGCTGCGGGAACTGGCGGATCCGCTCGCGCAACGGGATGACCGGGCGCGACGCCGGCGCAGCGGGCTCGCGGATCATCGTCTGCAGCACCAGCAGCCCCGCGCTGGTCAGCGCGAAGGCGAACAGGAAGGTGGTGGAGTAACCGTTCCCCAGCCACTCCTCCGCAATGAAGTACTTGCCCGCGACCCACGCCAGCACCGCCGCGATCAGCCCGCCGGCAAGGTTCCGGTACCCCTGCAACCGGCCCCGCCGGTCGATCGGGATAACCTTGGCCATGATCATCTGGAAGGCGACACGCTGGGCGCCGTTGAAGAAGCCCAGGAACGCGAACAGCGCCAGCGTGACCATGACCAGCACCTCGCCGGTCAGGAACCAGCCGGCAAGGGCAAGGCCGAGGATGGCCAGCCGCATCATCGATCCGACGCGGATCGAATACGGCAGGATGTGGCTGCGATGCTCGATCCGTGCGCCCGACAGGATCGGCGAGATGGTGGCGCCAAGCTGGAGCAGTGCGGTGCCGAGCCCGACCGCCGCCGCGCTGCCGGTGATCGCCAGCAGGTAAGCGGGGATGATGGTCGGCGCGTAGATCAGGCGGAAGCCGGTCATTCCCAGCACGCCGTGGATGAAATTCGCGGTGTAATTGCGCTTCAGGTTGTCCGCGACGAACCGGTCGTGGCGCGCGAAGGCGTCGTCCCCGCCCCGAAGGGCGAGGACGTCGTCTTCGACAGGATCAACCGAACTCAGTAGCCCGCCAGGGTGGCAAACCGGTTCTTCAGATAGCCGGTGGAACCCCAGCTCGCCTCCAGCACGCGCGCGCGCTTGAGGAAGAAGCCGACATCGTATTCATCGGTCATGCCGATGCCGCCGTGCAGCTGGATGCCCTCGCGGCTCATCGTGTGGAGCACGCGGTTCGCTTCGGCCTTGGCGACCGTCGCGGCGCGGGGAATGCCGTAACCGCCATCTAGCGCTTCAAGACCCCCTTCGACCGCCGAGCGCATCATCGCCAGGTCGCCGAACAGGTCCGCCATCCGGTGCTGCAAAGCCTGGAAGCTGGCGAGCACCTGGTTGAACTGCACGCGCTGCTTCAGGTAATCGAGGGTCACGTCGAACACCTGCTGCGCCATGCCCAGCATCTCGGCCGCGGTGAGGATGCGCGCACGGTCGAGCACCTGGTCAACCAGATCCTCCCTGCCGTTCGCCAGCTTGTCCGCCGCCGCCCCATTGAAGGTGACTTCGGCGTGGCTGCGCTGATCGGTCAACTTGCGGTCCGACAGCGACACGCCGTCGCCCTTTTCGACCAGATAGAGCCCGTCCGCCGCAGCGACCACGAACAGGGTCGCGCCATGCGCTTCGTGGACGAACGCCTTCGTGCCGGACAGCTTGCCGCCATCGACGGCAACCGAATACCGGCCCGTGTGCCGCGGACTTTCATCGAACGCGAGCGTGCCGACCACTTCGCCCGTGGCGAGCCGGGGCAGCCATTTCTGCTTCTGTTCTTCGCTGCCGCCCATCACGATCGCACTGGCTGCCAGGGTGCTGGCGATCATCGGGCTGGCGGTGAGCGTCTTGCCGAGCTCCTCCACCACCAGGCCAGCGCTCATCCAGCCGAAATCGCTGCCGCCGAACTCTTCGGGGATGACGATCCCGGCCCAGCCCATCTCGCCCATCGTCCGCCAGACGTCAGGCGAGTAGCCTTCGGCCGGCTTCTCCGTGCGCACCTTGCGCCAGGCGGTGATCGGGTTCTCGTTGGTCGCCCAGCCGCGCGCCATGTCGCGCAGCATTTCCTGTTCTTCGTTCAAGATAGCCATCTTCGCGGCCCCCTTACTGGTGGTCGAGCATGCCAAGCACGCGCTTGGCGATGATGTTGTTCTGGATCTCGGTCGAGCCGCCGTAGATCGTGGTCGCCTTGCCGAACAGCCAGGCGCGCACGCCCGCCAGTTCGCCGTCGGTGAAGCCTTCGCCTTCCCAGCCAAGGCCCTGCAGGCCCTGGATCTCGATCATCAGTTCGGCACGTTCCTGGCCGAGCTTGGTGCCGAGTTTCTTGAGCACCGAGCTGATTTCGGACACGCCGCCGGCCGCCTTGCTTTCCTCCACCGCGCGCTTGGCGGTGAGCAGGAAGCTCTGCCAGCGGATCTCGAAATCGGCGATCTTGTCGCGCAGGGTCTTGTCGGCGATCGCGCCGGTGTCGTCGGTCTCGACGTATTTCTTGGCCGTGTCGGCGAGGCTTGAGCCCATCATCCGGGCCATGCTGCCGCCGCCGGACAGGTTGGTGCGCTCGTGCTGAAGCAGGCGCTTGCCGATGGTCCAGCCCTGGCCTTCCTTCCCGACCAGATTCTCCTTGGGCACCTTCACGTCGGTGAAGAATGTTTCACAGAACGGGCTCATGCCGCTGATCATCTGGATCGGGCGCACTTCCACGCCGGGCGCATCCATGTCGATCAGCATGAACGAGATGCCGTGATGCTTGTCGCTGCGGTCGGTCCGCACGATCGCGAAGCACTTGTCGGCCCACTGGCCGCCGCTGGTCCAGGTTTTCTGCCCGTTGACGAGGTAGTGATCGCCCTTGTCCTCGGCAAAGGTCTGCAGGTTCGCAAGGTCGGACCCGGCGTTGGGTTCCGAATAGCCCTGGCACCAGCGGATCTCGCCCCGCGCGATCGGGGGAATATGCTCCTGCTTCTGTTCCTCGCTGCCGTATTCCAGCAGGGTGGGGCCGAACATCATCACGCCCATGCCGCCGATCGGGTTGTAAGCGCCGGCCTTGGCCATTTCCTCGTTAAGGATCGCCGCCTGCTTGCGGGTTAGTCCGCCGCCGCCGTATTCCTTGGGCCAGGTCGGCACGCCCCAGCCGCGCGCACCCATGGCTTCGCGCCACGCCTTTTCGGCCGGGCCTTCCTGGGTGGGGCCTTCCACACTGGCGAGCGCATTGCCCTTGTTCTTCAGTTCAGGGGGGAAGTTTTCCGCCAGGAAGCTGCGCACTTCCTCGCGGAAGGTATCGTCGGCGCTTGCCGTTTGCGGCTCTGCCAGGGTTGCCATGTCAGTCTCCTCGTTATCTCGCAGGGGCGCCGAAGGCCCCGTCACGCACGACTTGTTCACGCGATTCAGCTTCGAGCGCTTTCAGCCGTTCGACATTCGCGCGGTGCTTGGCCTCGTCGATGGGATAGAACAACAGGAACAGCGCGCCAATGATCCACAAGCTCATCACCACGGGGATGTAGTGCGCCAGCAGGCTCTGCTCCATCGCGCGGGTGACCGCTTCCGGAGCGATCTTCTCGGGAAATCCCGACCAGGTCAGGACGAGGCCCGCGGCCAGGATGCCGAGCGCGCTGGAACACTGCTGCATGAAGCTCGACGCGGCGAAGAACACGCCGGCGGTGTGCTTGCCGGTCTTGACCGCGTGGTCTTCCACCACGTCGGCCAGCATCGCGCTGGTGTTGATCAGCGATATCGCCACCATCGAGCCGTACACCGCGCCGATCACGAACAGCGTCGGCAGCAGCATGGGATCGCCGGGGGCAAAGAAAACCCGCAGGTAGGTGAGGGCGAGGGGCGTGAGGCCGAGCGCGACCCCGAACACGGCCATCAGCGCTGACGTGTTGCGCTTGCCCAGCCAGCGCGAGAACTTCGGGGCCAGCGGAGCCGCGATCGCGGCGGCGACGAGGGAATCGAAGGTGAGCAGCGCAAGCTGCCCGGCACCCAGCTTGAACACGTACGTGCCGAAATACAGGGTGGTCGCACTGTAGAGGCCGATGGCGGTGTACTTGAACACGCCGAAGCCGAAGATCGCGAGGAAGCCGGGGTGGCGAAACGCGTCGCCCATTTCTTTCACGTGCGACAGCAGGCCGCCCGGTCCGCTTTCTTCCGCCTGCCGCATGTGTGACACCCGCTTCACGGTACCCAATCCGCATACGAGAATGGCGATGAAGATCAGCGCGCCGCCGGCAAAGGCGAACTTGACGTAGCCTTCGGGGTTGAGCTGCCCGCGCGGGAACTCCGGCGTCGCGACGAAGAAAAACGCCAGGCTGAACGCGGTGAAGCCGAAAGTGCCGGCGTAGCCGAAGAAATAACGGAGCGAGAACAGCCGCGTGCGCTCCGCGTAATCGCTGGTCAGTTCCGGCGCCATCGCCGAACTGGGGATCTCAAACGCGCTGATCGACATGCGGGTGAGTGCGGCGAGCGCGAAGATCCATGCTCCCATCGCCAGGTCCGACAGTCCGTCCGGCGGAAACCATGCGAGCACGAAGAAGAACGCGGTGGGCAGCGCCGACCCGAAAATGAAGGGGTGCCGCCGCCCGATGCGCGAGCGGGTCATGTCCGACCAGCGGCCGATGAACGGATCGGCCACGGCATCGACGATCAGGGTGAGGGCGATCGCAGTCGACACGATCGCCGCCGAAACGCCCACCACCTGATTGTAATACAGCAGCAGGTAAGTCGAGAACGCGGCGTTCTTGATCCCGTTGGACACGGCGCCAAAGCCATAGGACAGCCGCGTACCGAGTGGAATCCGGCTGCCGTCTCCCTGCAGAGAACCCGGGGCGATCAAGCGAAAGCCCCCGATACCAGGACGAGCCTGCCGCAAATGCGCTTCTCAACTGAAGTGACGGATTTCCAGACCACTTGCATCTCTCCCGCCGGCCGCTTGTGCGCGGCTCAACGAATCGAGCATACCGCTTTCTGGAATGGCGGCAAGCGGGAGTGCAACCGGCGCGCGTTTAGACCGTCGATCCGCCGTCGACGACCAGCGTCTGTCCGGTCAGCCAACTCGCTGCCGGGGACGCCAGAAACACCGCCGCACCGGCGATGTCATCAGGCACGCCAAGACGGCCCATGGGGGTGCGCGACACCGCCGCCTTCTCGGCTTCCGGATTTTCGTACAGAGCCTTGGCGAAGTCGGTTTTTACCAGGCCCGGCGCGATGCCATTCACGCGGATGCCGTGCTGGCCATTTTCGACAGCGTAGTTACGGACCAGCTGGATGTCGGCCGCCTTGGTGATGGTATAGGCGCCAAGCACCGTCGATCCGCGCAGACCGCCGATCGAACTGATCACCACGATTGCCCCGTCCCGCTTCGCGCGCATATCGGGCAAGGCAAGCTGGATCAGCCAGTGATTCGACAGTATGTTGTTGTCGAGCGTCTTGCGGAACATCGCATCGTCGATCGTATCGAGCGAGCCGTAGTGCGGGTTGGACGCGGCGTTGCACACCAGGATGTCGATCGGGCCAAACCGCTCGCGCGTGCCCGCGACAAGGTCCTGCAGCGCTTCTTTCGATGAGATGCTGGCCGCGATCGCGATGGCCCGCCCTGCGCCATGCTGCGCGTTGATCGCCGCGGCGACCTCCTCGCATGCATCCTGCTTGCGGCTCGAAACCACCACGCGCGCGCCGCGGGCGGCGAGTTGCTCTGCAATGGCCTTGCCGATCCCGCGCGATGAGCCGGTAACGACAGCGACTTTGCCAGCGAGGTCAAACGGATCGGTCATGGTGCTCTCCCAGTTATCTGCGGGATACCATGATTTCGAAAGCGTTTTCGCGCAAGCGCGATCAGGCGGTGACGACCTCCTGCTCGATCTTGCCGAAGATCGAATGGCCCTGCGCATCGCGCATTTCGACCGACACCACATCGCCCGGCTGCATGAAGGGCGTGGTCGGCTTTCCGCCGGCAATGGTCTCGATCATGCGGATCTCGGCGATGCACGAGTAGCCAGCGCCGCCCTCGCTGACCGGCGTGCCCGGGCCGCCATCGGCACCCTTGTTGCTCACCGTGCCCGAGCCGATGATCGATCCGGCGCACAGGCTACGGGTCTTGGCGGCGTGAGCGACCAGATCGGCCAGGTTGAACGTGGCTTCCTGCGCGGCGTTGGCCCGGCCGAACGGCTGGCCGTTGTAATCGACCATCAGCGGCAGGTTGATGACGCTGTTGGCCCACGCATCTTCCAGCTCGTCAGGAGTCACCGCGACCGGCGAGAAGGCGCTGGCGGGCTTCGACTGGAAGAAGCCGAAACCCTTCTCCAGCTCACCCGGGATGAGGCCGCGCAGCGACACGTCGTTGACCAGCATCAGTAGCTTGATGTGCTCGGCCGCTTCGCCCGCCGACACGCCCATCGGCACATCGTCGACGATGACGGCGATCTCGCCCTCCATGTCGCAGCCCCAGGCGGTGTCCTTGAGCGGGATGGGATCACGGGGGGCCAGGAAACCGTCGCTGCCGCCCTGGTACATCAGCGGGTCATGGTAGAAACTTTCGGGCACTTGCGCGCCGCGCGCCTGGCGGACCAGTTCGACGTGGTTGATGTACGCGCTGCCGTCCGCCCACTGATACGCCCGGGGAAGGGGTGACGCGGCGTCATGTTCATGGAAGCGCCCGCACGGCACCGTCCAGTGCTCGACGTCACGGTAGAGCGCCTCCAGCTGCGGTGCGACCTCGGCCCAGTTGTCGAGCGCATACTGCATCGTCGGCGCGATATGCTCAGCCGACGAATAGCGGGTGATGTCCTTGGATACGACGACCAGCATGCCGTCGCGGCCGTGCTTGAGAGAGGCGAGTTTCATTGCGGGCTATCCGGTTGGTTGTCGGGGTGGGCGCGCTGGAACGCGGGCAGGGCGAGACACGCCGCCTCGATCCGCTCGATATGCGGGTGGCGGGAGAAATCGAACGCGAACTTGCGCGCATTGTAGACCTGCGGCAGCAGGACGACTTCGAACAGGCCGGGCGCGTCGAACAGGAAATCGCCGGTGCCGATCTGCGCCAGCAGCCCCTCGACCGGATCGAGCGTGCGCGCCAGCCAATGGCGATACCAGACGTCGATCTCGTCCTGCGAGTGGCCGAGCTCGGTCTTGAGATAATTGAGCACCGGCAGGTTGTTCACCGCGTGGATTTCGGTGGCGATGCCATAGGCAAGCTCGCGCGCGGTGTAGCGGTCCTCCATCCCCGAGGGCAGCAGCGGGGGTTCGGGGTATGCCTCGTCCAGCCATTCGAGCAGCGCCATCGACTGCGCGCGGTCGCGTCCGTCCGCCTCGAGCATGGGAACGCTGCCGAAGGGGTTGCGCGCGGTAAACCCGGCGTCCTTCTGCTGTGCGGTGCGCAGGTCCACCGGAATGACCTCGTATTCGAGGCCCTTGAGGTTCAGCGCGATCCGCAGCCGATAGCTGGTCGAACTGCGAAAATAGGCCCACAGGCGCATCTGCTTCTGATGCGTCAAAACGCCGGGATTCCGGTGATCGCGCGGCCGAGGATCAGCGCGTGGACATCGTGCGTGCCTTCATAGGTGTTCACGGTTTCCAGGTTCACCATGTGGCGGATCACCTGGTATTCGCCGCTGATCCCGTTGCCGCCGTGCATGTCGCGCGACTTGCGCGCAATATCGAGCGCCTTGCCAACATTGTTGCGCTTGACGATCGAGATCATCTCGGGCGCGAAGGCGTGCTCGTCCATCAGCCGGCCCACGCGAAGCGACGCCTGGAGCCCCAGGGCGATTTCACTCATCATGTCGGCGAGCTTGAGCTGGAAGAGCTGCTTGAAGGCGAGCGGCACGCCGAACTGCTCACGGTCGAGGCCGTACTGGCGCGCGGCGTGAAGGCAGAATTCGGCCGCGCCCATCGCGCCCCACGAGATGCCGTAACGGGCGCGGTTGAGGCAGCCGAACGGACCCTTGAGCCCGGACACCTCGGGCAGCAGCGCATCGGCGCCGACCTTGACCTCGTCCATCAGGATCATGCCGGTGGTGCTGGCGCGCAAGGACAGCTTGTTATCGATCTTGGGCGCGGACAGGCCCGCCATGCCCTTGTCGAGGATAAACCCGCGGATCGCGCCGCCGTGCGCCTCGCTCTTGGCCCAGACGACGAACACGTCGGCGAACGGGGCGTTGCTGATCCAGGTCTTGGCGCCCGACAAGGAGTAGCCGTCACCATCCTGCTTGGCATACGTGCGCATCCCGCCAGGGTCGGAACCGGCGTCAGGCTCGGTCAGGCCGAAGCAGCCGATCAATTCACCGCTGGCGAGACCGGGCAGATATTTGCGCTTCTGCTCCTCGGATCCGTACGCGTGAATGGGGTACATCACGAGGCTGGACTGCACGCTCGCCATCGAGCGGTAACCAGAATCCACCCGTTCGATCTCGCGTGCGATCAGGCCGTAGGCGACATAGCTCGCGCCCGCGCCGCCGTATTCCTCGGGAACCGTGGCGCCAAGCAGTCCGGCGCGACCCATCAGCGGGAACAGCTCGGGCGCATCGACCTCGTTGGCGAACGCCTCGATCACGCGGGGCTGCAATTCGGATTGCGCGAACGCATGGGCGGCGTCGCGGATCATGCGCTCGTCTTCGGAAAGCTGCGCGTCGAGGCTGAACGGGTCCTGCCAGTCGAATGGTGTCATGCGCCGATCCTTTGCAGGACCGGGCACCGCGTGCAAGGTCAGGCTTCGGCCAGAGCCTCTCGCATGGTGGCGATGATCTGATCGGGCGGGCACGGCTTGGCCAGCGCGTGCGCCTGCGGATAGCGGCCGCTCACCTCGCTCGGTGAAAATTCGCCGGAGTGGAAGATCACCGGCACGTTCGCCGCCATCAGCTTTTCAGCGAGAGGAAACACTTCACCGTCACCGAGCCGCACGTCAAGGATCGCGAGGTCCGGCTTGCGGCGCTCGATAGCGTCGATTGCGGAACTCGAGGATTCAAACGGGCCCGCGACATCGTACCCGGCTTCCTCCACGGTATCGCACAGGTCCACCCCGATGATCAGCTCATCTTCGGCCACGAGGACGCACTGTTGAGCCATGATTATTCCTTGTGCACGGGGTTCAGGGTGGATCGCGCATTAACCCCGAAAACTTGATTTTGTTCCCTATCAGACGGCGCCGAACTTCGCCTGAAACGCGGCCTCGTCCCCAGCTGACAGAAGGCGGGCCTGGCCGACCCAGTCATCGCGGCGGATGCGGCCCTGGAAGCGCCCGAGCTGCGCATCGATCCGGTCGATGTCAGCATCGCTCCACCCCGCGATCTGATCGAAACGCGACACGCCAAGGTCGTTGAGCGTGGCGGCAAGCTTTGGACCCAGCCCCTTGATGCGGGTGAGATCGTCACCGGCGATTTCCCCTGCGTCCCGCCGTGCCTCGAGCGCCGCGGCGGCGACCGCGACGCCAGCGCCGCCGATGGCATCAGGCACCAGCGGGGGCACCACGACCGATGGCGCCGCGGCGGGCGGCGCATCGATCAGCGCGTGGTTGCGCGCGGCGGGCGCGGCATCCTCATCGAGCATATCGTGCCGGTCGATCTGGACCCGGGTGCGCCGCGAGGCGACCAGCAGCCACCACAGCAGCGCGATGACCACCAAAGTCGCGATTACCATCAGCGGCCAGTTGGCAGTGACGAAATCGTTCATGGTTCTACCTTTCTAGCAGGTGCGCCGGCGATCGCGGCGGCTTCGGCATCGATCGCTTCATCGGCATGTTCGAGATTACGACGAAACAGTACCCGGTCTTCCGGGCCGAAGCCAAACCGCCAGATCACCCAGCCGTACGCCAACAGGATCGCGGGAACCCCGATCGCCAGTTCGGCCCATTCGGGCAGCATGGTCGCCACCCAGCCGACCAGGATGGCCGGCGCGGCCGCATATACCAGCGCCCAGCGCCAGTTGTTGATCCGATGCTGGAGGAAGCGGCTCAGCACGATCGACTTCACCAGGCTTGCGACCCCGAGCGCCAGCATCAGTGCCGCCGCCGCGCCGGCGGCCTTCCAGGTCTCGGGCAGGTCGAAACGATCGACCATCAGCATGGCCGTCACCGTGAGCAACGCCTGCAGCCCGATCGTCGCGACCGAAATCAACAGATTGCGGACCCGCGCGACGTAGATCAGGGCCGCTTCCGACACCACCGCGGTGGAGGCTACGACCTCCGCCGCCAGCAGGAACGCCAGCGCCCCGGTCCCGCCGACGAAGTTCGGACCCATCAGCCCCATCACCGCTTCTCCCGGAATGCCGAGTGCCAGCCCGATTCCGGCTTGCGCGGCGGTGATCCAGAAGCCCACCTGGCACACCTGCCGGGCGATCGCCGCGTAGTTCTTGTCCTTGAGATTGCGGGTGATCACAGGCCCCAGGATCGGCTCGAAGCTGGTCTTCAGCTTCTGCGGCAGCGAAGCGACCTGCTGCGCGACGTAATAGACCCCGACCGCGCTCGGCGCCGCGAATAGGCCCAGGATGAAGATGTCGAGCCGCCGGGTGCCCCATTCGATGGCATCGGCGGTGGCCAGCGGCAACGCGCGGGTGGTCAGCCGGGCCATCTCGCCCAGCCGCGGGTGCCAGGCGCGCGGCAGGCCATACGTCCTCAGGAACGACCACAGTCCCGTGGCGAGCCCCGCCAGGGTCGCTGCGAGGTATGCGAGCGCAAGGCCGGATTCTGGCACCACGAACCACAGCACGCCGGCACCGATCGACAGCGTCCAGGGAAGGACGATCGAACGCGCGCGGACGGTGGTGGCGATGTCGAAGCGATACGCCTGCGCGGCCAGCACGATCTCGGTCAACGCATAGGCGGGGATCGCCAGCACGATCAGCCGGTCGAGCTGGGTGTATTCCCCGCTCGGAAACAGCGGTGCCGGCACCAGCCAGAAGAACGCCGCGGCGGCCGATCCGGCGAGAAGCGCGATGAGCATGCCGTCGAACACGACGTTGGCGGGGCGGCTGTCGGGATCCTCGGTCAACCGCTGGGCGAGCCCGCGCTTCTCGCCCATGGAGCAAATCAGTCCGACGATCTCGACCACGACCAGGGCCGAGGCATAGCGGCCGAGCGCGGCCGCGCCGTAGAGCCGGCCAGCGATGAACAGGAACGGCAGCATCCCCGCAAGGCGCAGCAGGAAGCCGAAGAAGTTCTGCCGGCCGCCCTTGGCCAGAGCGGCAATGTCACCCTGATCGCGGTCTGAATTCACGCGTCGGTCTCTGCACCCAGAGGCCGGGCGAGCAGTTCCGCAACGATGTCGCGGGCAGGGGCGCCGTGCAGCAGGCGATAGACTGCCGCCACGATCGGCATGGCGACCCCATGGCGCGCCGCCAGCTCGGTGAGCACCGGGGCGGTGTGCGCGCCTTCGGCTACGGTGCGCCGGTCGGCCATAAGCTGCTCCGGATCGCCCCCTTCGCCGAGCGCCTTGCCGAGGCTGAAGTTGCGGCTGGCGGTTGACGAGCAGGTGAGCACCAGGTCGCCCAGGCCGCACAAGCCAGCCAGGGTGTCGCGCTGCGCTCCCAGCGCCTCGCCGAAGCGGAGCATTTCCGCATAACCCCGGGCGATCAGCGCCGCGCGGGCGTTCTGCCCGAGCCCGAGCCCGTCGACGACTCCGCAGGCGATCGCCAGCACGTTCTTGACCGCGCCCCCGATCTCAGCGCCTGCCACGTCGTCCGAATAGTAAGGCCGGAACGCCGGGCGCGCGATCGCCGGCGCCAACCGCTGCCATTGCGCATCGCCGCCGGCGCAAGCCAGCGTCACCGCGGTCGGCAAGCCGGCTGCGACCTCGTGGGCGAACGTGGGCCCGGACAGGACCGCGATTTCGCTTTCGGGAGCGGCATCGCGGGCCACGTGGTTCATCAGTCGCCCGGTGCCCGCTTCGATGCCCTTGGAACACAGCACCAGGTCTCGCGGATGCGCCGGCATCGCTTCGATCACGGCGGCAAGGTGCTGCGCCGGCGCGACGGCGAGAATTAACTCCGCCTGCGCCAGATCGCTCAGATCACTGGTCGCGCGGATCGACGGCGCGAGCGTGGCGGACGGGAGGAACAGGCTATTGGTGCGGCGGGTGTTAATCTCCTCGACCAGCTCCGGTTCGCGCGCCCACAACAGCACCTCGCGCCCGTCGCTGGCGAGCATCTGCGCCAGCGCCGTCCCCCACGCCCCCGCGCCGAGCACCGCGACTTGCAAAGAGGCGGAACTCAAGCCTTGTATCCTGCGCCGCGCACCGGCTCGGCTGCGGGATCGAGCGGCCAGCGGGGCCGGGCGGCGATGTCGAGCGGATCGAACGGGGCACCGATCGCCAGCCGCTCCTGCCCGGCCCACGCGATCATCGCGGCATTATCGGTGCACAGCGCCGGCGGCGGCGCGGAGAAGCGCAAGCCCTGCGCCGCGGCCAGGCTTTCGAGAGCGCGACGCACTGCCTGGTTCGCGGCCACCCCGCCAGCGACGACCAGCGTTTCGACCGGCTCCATCGCGTGCAGGGCATGGGTAAGCCGATCGACCACGCAGTCGATCGCGGCCTGCTGGAAGCTGGCGGCAAGGTCCGCATCGGCATGAAGGCCGCTCTGGTGGGCGCGCAGCACCGCGCTTTTCAGGCCGGCGAAGCTGAAGTGCGGCTCCCCGCTGCCGACCAGCGGGCGGGGGAGGAGGACAGCCTTCGGATCGCCCTCCCGCGCAAGCCGCTCAACCGCCGGTCCGCCGGGGAACCCGAGCCCGAGTATCTTGGCCGTCTTGTCGAACGCTTCGCCCAGCGCATCGTCGATGGTAGTCGCGAGTCGCCGGTATCGTCCGACGGCTTCCACGCGGAGAATCTGGCAGTGCCCGCCGGACACCATCAGCAGGGCGTAAGGGAACGCCAGCGCCGGATCCGCGAGGCGCGGGCTGAGCGCATGGCCTTCCAGGTGATTGATCGCCATCAGCGGAACCTCGCCCGCCATCGCCAGCGCCTTGGCGGTGACCAGCCCGACCATGACCCCGCCGATGAGACCGGGCCCGGCGGTGGCGGCGACGGCATCGAGGTCGCCCAGCTTGAGCCCACCGTCACGCATCACCGCCTCGATCATCGGCGCCAGCCGTTCGGCATGGGCACGCGCGGCGATTTCGGGCACCACGCCGCCATAGGGCGCGTGCGCTTCGTCCTGGCTGGCGATGGCCTGTGCGATGATCGTGCGATCGCCTGCGACCAGCGCCGCTGCGGTTTCGTCGCAGCTCGATTCAATGCCCAGCACCACACCCATCGTTGCTTTCACTTAGAGCTTTGCTTGGCTACGGCAAGCGCACCCGATGACTGTGACACCCAAGCTTCGCCTCGGAACCCGCCGCTCACCGCTTGCCATGGCGCAGGCGCATGAGGCGCGCGCGCGGTTGTGCAAGGCGCACGGGTGGGACGAAAGCGCGATCGAACTGGTGCCGGTGCTGGCGAGCGGGGACAAGGTGCAGGACCGCCCGCTGGCGGAGATCGGCGGCAAGGCGCTGTGGACCAAGGAACTCGACGCCTGTCTCGAGGATGGCCGGATCGACGGGGCGGTCCACTCGCTGAAGGATGTCGAGACCATTCGGCCCGATTGGCTGACGATTGCCGCCGTGCTCCCGCGCGCGGACGTACGCGACGTCCTGCTCGGTGCCGCCAGCATCCGGGGCATCCCCGAAGGCGCCCGGGTCGGCACCAGCGCGCCGCGCCGCGCCGCCCAGATGCTGTACCGGCGGCCGGACGTGCAGGTGGTGCCGATCCGCGGCAACGTGGCGACCCGCATCTCCAAGCTGGCGGCGGGAGAGGCCGACGTGACCCTGCTCGCGGCGGCCGGGCTGGAGCGGCTGGGGGAAACCGGCACGGGACATCCGCTGGAAACTTCCGACTGGCTGCCGGCTCCCGCGCAGGGCGCCATCGGGATCGAATGCCGCGCGGACGCCGCCCAGACCCGGGAGTGGCTGTCGGCGGTGGACCACGCTCCCAGTCGGGCGGAAGTCATGGCGGAGCGCGCCTTGCTGGCGGGCCTGGGCGGCAGTTGCCAGTCGCCCATTGCCGTGCTCACCCGTTCCGACGGAACGCACCTCGCGATGACCGCCGCACTGTTCAGCGCGGACGGGGCGGAGCGGGTGGAGGGCACCGCGACCTTCGCATCCGGTGATCACGCGGCGGCCGGACGGCTGGCGGCGGACCTGCTGGCCCGCGCTACGCCGGGAATCGCCGCCCTGTTCAGCGGACCGTGACGCAACCGCTGATCGTGCTGCGGCCCGAACCGGGGCTCAGCGAAACACTGGCCGCCGCCGAAGCCCTGGGATTGACCGCGATGGGGGCGCCCCTGTCCGCGATGGAGCCCGTGGCCTGGCAGGTGCCGGACGCTTCCCAATACGATGCGATCATCGCGGGCAGCGCCAATGCCTTCCGCTGCGGCGGGACGGATCTCGCCCGGCTGACGGGCCTACCGGTATTCGCTGTCGGGGAGCGCACCGCGCAGGCAGCCCGCGCCGCAGGGTTCACCGTCGCGGGTACGGGCGAGGGCGGGCTGCAATCCGTGATCGATGCTTTCACCACGCCCGTCAGGTTGTTGCGTCTTGGCGGGGAAAAGCGGATCGCGCTGCAGGTGCCCGGCGGATGCACGATGGCCGAGCGGGTGGTCTACCGCGCGCAGCCGGTCGATCTGGACCCCGCGGTGCCGGCTGTGCTGCGCGGAGGTGCGGTGGTGCTGCTGCATTCCGCGGACGCGGCGGAGCGGTTCGCCGGGGAGTGCGATCGCCTGGCGATCGACCGCGCGCCTGTCTCCATCGCCGGCCTCGGCCCCCGGATCGTGACCGCCTCGGGGAATGGATGGCGAACCGCCTTGGCGGCCGACCAGCCCTCCGATACGCGCCTGCTGGCCTTGGCGGCGAGGTTGTGCCAAGATTGACGTCGACAAGGGCGGGATGCCCGGGTTCGCAGAACGGGACTTGATGAACGATTACACCACCACGAGCCGTCCGCGCTCGTCGTTGAAGCCGGTCTTGTTTGCAGTTTTGGCGTCGTTCCTGCTGGGAGCGTCGGTGGTCGGCTACCTTGCGTGGCGCGGCTTTTTCGTACCCGGCGTCGCCTCTCCCGCGCCCGCACCGACCGAGCAGGCGCCCCTGGCCGGCCCACCTGCCCGCCCCGTGCCGAGCGAGACTGCCGCCGCTGCGGTTGCCAGGGTGCAAGAGACCCAGGGCGGCCTCGACCAGCGGCTCGCGGCGGCCGAACAGCGGATCGCCCGGCTCGACCTTCAGGCGCAGGCGGCTGGCGGTAACGCGGCGCGCGCGGAAGGCCTTCTGATCGCGTTTGCCGCGCGCCGGGCGTTGGAGCGCGGTAGCGAACTGGGCTATCTGGCGGATCAGCTCCGCCTGCGGTTCGGCGATGCTCAGCCCAACGCGGTGCAGACGGTGCTCGATTTTGCGGGCAACCCCGTGACCCGCGACGTCCTGGTGGCGCGTCTCGACGGTCTCCAGCCCAGCCTTGAGCGGGGGTCGGGACGGCCCAGCCTCAGCCGCCTGGGTGAAGAGCTCTCGAACATGTTCGTGATCCGCCGCGAAACCACGCCTTCGCCTCAGCCGGAGCGGCGGTTCCAGCGCGCGCGGATGTTCCTGGAAAGCGGGCGGGTGGACAAGGCTATGGCCGAGGTGCGGCTTCTGCCCGGGTCCTTGAACGCGGCGCAGTGGCTCGCCGATGCCAGCCGGTATGAGCGGGCGCAGCGGGCGCTGGAATTGATCGAGACCGCTGCGGTGCAGGAGCCGCGCACCTTGCGTAACGGCGCCGGCCAGCCGGTCGAGCAGCTCAGTCCGGCCGTCGCGGCTACGCCTGCCGCTCAGTAGCGTTCGGTCAGCAATTCAGGAAGCGCGCCCGATACGCCGCGCGCTTCATCCATGAACCAGTGCTTCAGCGGCGACATGCGCTGGACCCCGCCCATGCCGAGTCGGCGCACCGCGCTGGCGGTCTTTCCCGGGACGCCGAACAGCCAGGTCAGCCCATCGGTTGCTAGCGCCACCGACATACTATCGAGACTGCGCCACCGTTCGTAGCGCGCCAGCAACTGGGCATCGCCGGGCTCCAGGCCCAACCGCATCCCCTCAGCGATTACTTCGACCAGTGCGCCGACATCGCGCAGGCCCAGGTTCAGACCCTGGCCAGCGATCGGATGGATGCCATGGGCCGCATCGCCCACCAGCGCCAGCCGGTCGGCCACGATCCGCGCGGTGTGCTGGAAGCTCAACGGATAGGAGGCCCGCGGACCCGCCGCGGTGACGGTGCCGAGCACCCCGCCCATCCGCTTGTTCACTTCGGCCAGGAAAGCGCGGTCGCCCAGCTTGAGCGTCCCCGCCGCGTCCTTTTCCGCAACGGTCCACACCAGCGCGCTGCGATGGTTGCCGGCTTCGTCGTCGAGCATCGGCAGCAACGCAAAGGGGCCCGCCGGATAGAAGATTTCCCACGCGGTTCCGCCATGCGGTGAATCGTGGATCAGCCCTGTCACGATGGCCCGATGGCGATAATCCCACTGCGCCAACGGCAGGCCAGCTTCTTCGCGGGTGGGCGAGCGCCGACCTTCCGCCGCCACCATCAGGCTGCCGGTGAGCGTGCGCCCATCTCGCAGTCGCGCGGCCACGCCATGCGCCCCGCGTTCCCGCTCGATCACTTCGGCGCGGGGATGGAAGGCGATCAGCGGCTGCTGCTCCGCGGCTTCGAACAGCGCCAGCCTCAGACGCCGGTTTTCGAACATGCGGCCGAGCGAACCTTCGTGCGGTTCAGGCACGAAATCGATCTGGCCCGGCTTCAATTGGTCGCTGACGGCGATGCGCTCGATCGGACAGGCGAAAGGCTCCAACGCGCTTGCGAGGCCGATGTTGCCGAACAGGTTCCAGCTGGCGGTCGAAATGGCGGAGGCGCGGCCATCGAAGCCCACCGCCGTCAATTCGGCGGGATCGGCCCGATCGACGACGTGGCTGGAGATGCCCTTGCTTGCCGCAGCCAGCGCCAGCGTCATGCCGACGAGTCCGCCGCCCAGGATCACGAGGTCGCGCTTGTCGTCCATGTCCACGGGCCCTAGAGCGCAAGTCACGATGCGCGCAAGGTCCTTGCCCCTTCTGGCGGTGCTGTGTGCATTCCTGGCCCTGCTGATGCCCGATGTCGCGACGGCACAGGCGCGGCCCAACCACATCGCCGCGCGCCTGGTGGCCGAGGGACCGGTTCGTCCGGGCCAACCGCTTACCCTGGCTATCGCCTTTACGCCGGAACCCGGGTGGCATGGTTACTGGAAGAACCCCGGCGACGCCGGATACGGCCTGACGCTCAAGTGGAAGTTGCCGCCCGGGTGGCAAGCGGGAGAGCCGCAATACCCAGTGCCGCAGCGGCTCGTCATCGGTGGCTTGATGAACCACGTGTACGAAGGGCAGTACGCGGTGCTGATCGATGTCGAGATTCCGTCTTCGTCGGCTGCGGCCAGGCCCGCGCCCATTGCGGTCGATGCGCAGTGGCTCGCCTGCACCGATCAGATTTGCGTGCCTGAACAAGAGCGCCTCACGCTCGATCTGGCGCAAGTTCAGCCAGGCGCGCAGTTCGATCGCTGGCGCGCGGCGATTCCCGCGCTGATCGACCGCACGGCCAGCTTCGCCAGCGAGCGGGGGCGGCTGCGCATCGCCATTCCGTTGCCGGCCACGCTGGCCAAGCCCGACCTTCACGTGTTCCTCGAGCAGCGCGATCTTGTCCGATACGCCGCGGTCCAGACGTTCGCTGCTGAGGGCGACCTGCTGATTGCCGAAATCCCCTTGGCGGCGGGCGCCGGACGACCGCAGACCATGAGCGGCATTCTGGCGCTGGGCAACGGGGAGGGGGTACGCTTCAGCGCCGTACCCGGGCCAGTCCCGACGGGCGGCGTGCCGCTCAAGACCGGAGACAGGCAGGCCGGACCGATATGGCTGCTGTTGCTCGGCGCGTTGGCCGGGGGGCTGCTCCTGAACGTGATGCCGTGCGTGTTTCCCATCCTCAGCCTGAAAGCGCTGAGCCTGGCACGCGCGGGTGAGAGCGATGCGCAGGCTCGGGCAGAAGGGATCGCGTACACCGCCGGGGTCATGCTGGCGACGCTGGCGCTTGGCGTGTTGCTGCTCGCGCTGCGCTCAGCGGGGGAGATGGTCGGCTGGGCCTTTCAGTTGCAGGAACCGGCGGTGGTGGTTGCGCTGCTGGTGCTGGCGGCGGCGATCACCGCCAATCTGGCGGGCGTGTTCCACCTGCCGTCACTGTCGGTGACGCGCGGGGGCCAGCCGGCCGGCGCCTTCGCCACCGGACTGCTGGCGGCGTTTGTCGCCACCCCGTGCACAGGACCGTTTATGGCGGCGGCGATGGGCGCGGCGCTGCTGTTGCCGTGGGCGCAGGCGTTGCTGCTGTTCGGCGCGCTTGGCCTGGGTCTTGCGCTACCGTTCCTGCTGTTGGGGTTCCTGCCTCCACTGCGCCGCCTGCTGCCGCGCCCGGGGCCGTGGATGGAGCGCTTCCGCCGCGCGCTGGCGGTACCCATGGGGCTGACGGTGGCCGCGTTGGTGTGGCTTTGCTGGCGTCTGGGTGGAGCGTCTTTCGCGGCCGGGGCCGCAATTCTCGCCGTGCTGACGATCGCGGCGCTGGCGGCGCTCTGGCAAGGCGCGAACCGGCGAACTGCATTGGCCGGATTGAGCGCCGGACTCGCAGTGACAATGGCAGTGGCCTTGCCCAGTATGGTTGCGCCGCCTGCCAGCGCGACCGAGGGCGTGCTCCCCGCGCGACCGTTCTCCGAGGCGACGCTCGCGAGCGCACGGGCGGAGGGCAGGCCAGTCTTCGTCTGGTTCACCGCCGACTGGTGCCTCACTTGCAAGGTGAACGAGCGGGCGGCGATCGAGCGTGAGGCGACCCGCAAGGCCTTTGAAAAGGCGGGCGTGGTGCCGCTGGTGGGCGACTGGACGCGGCGCGATCCGGCAATCACCCGCTTCCTCACTCGCCATGGGGCGGCCGGCATCCCGCTTTATTTGTGGTATGCTCCGGGAGGCGAGGCACAGGTTCTGCCGCAGGTCCTCACCGTCGACAATCTCGTCAGCCTGGCGGAAGGGTCGCTGCAGGCTCAACCCTGATTGTGGGCGCGGACTGGCGTCGGCACAGGTCGATCAACTGGCCGGGTTCATTGCTGCCCTGCAGCACCAACGTGCCGGCGCCCGGGATCGTCAATTCCAGTTTACGCGTGCCGGTGAACGCATCGAGCCGTTCGTCAGCCGGGCGGTAGCGACCGCGCCACAACCACCCCCGGCCGTTCCATTCGGCATCGATCTTCAGCCGCTCGATATGTCCGTTGCCAACTAGGGCCATCATGCCGCGCGCCCTGGGATCCGTTCGCGCGAAGCGGGTGATCTCGACGGCGCGCCTGCTGCCCGTGCCGATGCACGCAAGCGCTAGGTATGGGGGCGAACCCGGTTTGCCGAACACGATCCGCTCAGACCCTCCGCCGGGCGCCCATATCGCGCCTTCGACCTGCGGCGAGGTCGGTTCCACCGTGGGACCGCGCTCGGCATTCAGCTCGATGCGCTGAACGTAATCGTCGCTCGCCGGCGGACGGCAAGCCGCCAGCACGCACAGGAAAAGGCCCGCGAAACGCTTCACCGGGAGCGGGTTAAGCCACGCACATCCTGCGCCAGCTTTTGTAGATCTTCGCCGAGCAAGCACGTCGAAATGGCAAACGCAGTCAGCGCCGCCCCTGAGCTAATTGTCATCTGCCCGGTCCTATGCACCGCCTCGCGCGCGGTCAATTTCTCCAAGGCTGAGCCTGTGGCGAAACGGTGGACGGCATCAGATCAAGGCGTGAGGGGCGGAGGTGCGACCGCCAGCAGCCTCGGCGCTCCTCAGATGGGATCGCGGTCGTGCTCGATTTCCTCCCGCAGTTCGCGAGCGCCGCGCTCAGCGCGCTGAGTTGTCGAGCGACTGGCGGACTTGTTGCGCATGTAGGCCCAGATGATCACGGCGAGCATGAGGATGGGGCCGACTATGGTCGCGATGCTGAGAATTTCACTCTGCATGATGATCCTTTCGTGTGTGCGTGCAGATCATCAACGCGTGAAACAACAGGACTTTCCGGGCGTCGCACCAGGTTCGGGGTCAGACATCGGAGAGGCAGCGTTTCGCGCCGCGCGCAATCGACTTGCGATCGCGCCCAAGGCGCAAGGTTAGTCCAGCAACGCCATCTCTACCCGCCCGCTGCCGCGAGCGATCAGGCCGATACGACTGGCAGCTGACTTCGACAGGTCGATCACCCGGTTACCGTGGAACGGGCCACGATCGTTGATCCGGACGATCACCGATTTGCCGTTCGCCGCATTGGTGACAAGGACGCGGCTACCCATCGGCAGGGTGCGATGCGCGGCGGTCAATTTGCCCGGATCGAACCGCTCACCGCTCGCGGTGCGATTTCCGGCGAGTTCGTTGCCGTAGTAGCTGGCGATGCCGCTGCCGATAGACCGTCCTGCGCCTTCGATCTCAGGCTCTTCGCTCGGCTGGATGGCGGTCACGTCAACCATCCCGGTCGAGGGAACAAAAGCGCTGGCGGCGGTGTTGAGACTGGCGAAGGACGCTGCGAAATTCTCGCGGCTGGCTGAAACACCTGCGTCTGCAAATGCCGGTCCGCTGGCAGATGCCGGTAGCATGACGGCGGCAGCGAAAACGACGCTGCGTAACATCTGGCGCGACATGCGTTTGTTAGTTCTTTGCATGGCGGGCGGTTTACCCGCGTCTATGCTTGGGAGGCACCCCTGCGCGCTCGCTTCGCCCCATCGCGCAAACCGTTCATCGTGTGGTTACTCAAGATTAACCACGATAGTTCGGCCAACCAAAGGCTGACGACCGCTTCGTGCGGGCAATTGAGCTAGCCGTTCAGGCCCGATTCGCTCAGCCACCGCTCGGCTGCATCTCAAGCAAAGCTGTCATGCGCGGCTTCAACGCAAATGGGGCCGACCCGAAGGTCGACCCCACTCTCACCAGCGCGTGGACCTTCCGGAGAAGGCACTTGGCGCCCAGTGTCGTTGCTGAAGGTCGATCGATCCGAAGACCGGCGTTCCGTCAGCTCTGTCACCGGTGCTCGCACCGGCATCCGGTTCCTTCCGCTGGCGCGAATCCGAAGATCCAGCGCCGACATCCGGTTCCGAGGCCGATCATTCCCGACCATTCCTTGACACTGCATACCTGGCCGAAGCCTGCACACCGTGCCATCCGAATGGCTGGGTCTGTCCAGCCGATGACTGCATCGCGTTCGCATTCCTATCTGGTGATCGCCTGGCATCGAACCGAAGCCCGATATTCGACGATCTCAAGGTCTGCGCGGACAGGTGCCGCCATCACGATCGGTAGAAAATCCATTTTCCGTTCAAGCTGTTAAGCCTGTCCAGTTGAAGGATTTCGTTTCCTCTCGATGACCCGAACCTGCGCTTTGGAGCCGAGTCGGGCAAGGACACAAGTGGCCACTTATCCACTGTCCCCGGTTTTCCCTGTGGACATCGGTGGATAAAAAACTCGCGCAGTCGAACTGCACAAAATCCTTGGTTTTAAATCAACGATCTCGCTGGGCGAGCAGCCGCAGGCGCAGGGCGTTCAATTTGATGAACCCGGCAGCATCTTTCTGGTCGTACGCGCCGGCGTCGTCCTCGAAAGTGACGTGCCGCTCCGAATAGAGCGAGTTGGGCGACTTGCGGCCGACCACTTGCGCCTGGCCCTTGAACAGCTTGAGCCGGACCGTACCGGACACCTTTTCCTGGCTCAGATCGATGGCTGCCTGCAGCATCTCGCGTTCTGGCGTGAACCAGAAGCCGTTATAGATGAGCTCCGCATACTTCGGCATCAACTCGTCCTTGAGATGCGCCGCTCCGCGGTCGAGCGTGATCTGTTCGATCCCGCGATGGGCGCGCGCATAGATCTCGCCGCCCGGCGTCTCGTACATGCCGCGGCTTTTCATCCCGACGAAGCGGTTTTCCACCAGGTCGAGACGACCGATGCCATGACGCCGGCCAAATTCGTTGAGCGCGGTGAGCAAGGTCGCCGGACTCATCGCCTCGCCATTTACCGCAACCCCGTCACCCCGTTCGAAATGGATCGTGATGTATTCGGGCGCATCGGGACCGTTCTCGGGTTCCTCGGTGCGCGAATAGACATAGTCGGGCACTTCTTCCCACGGATCCTCGAGCACTTTGCCCTCGGACGAGGTGTGCAGGAGATTGGCGTCGGTCGAAAACGGGCTTTCGCCTCGCTTGTCTTTCGAGACCGCGATCTGGTGGCTTTCGGCCCAGGCGATCAGTGCGGTGCGGCTGGTCAGATCCCACTCACGCCACGGCGCGATAACCTTGATGTCGGGATCGAGCGCGTAGGCCGACAGTTCGAAGCGGACCTGGTCGTTGCCTTTGCCGGTGGCGCCATGGGCGATCGCATCGGCACCGGTCTCGCGCGCGATTTCGATCAATCGCTTCGAGATCAGGGGCCGCGCGATCGAGGTCCCGAGCAGGTAGTCGCCTTCATAGCGAGCATTGGCGCGCATCATCGGAAACACGAAGTCGCGCACGAATTCCTCGCGCAGATCGTCGATGTAGATGTTGCTGTCGGGAATGCCCATCAGCCGCGCCTTCGCCCGCGCGGGTTCCAGCTCCTCGCCCTGGCCCAGGTCGGCGGTGAATGTCACCACCTCGCACCCATAGGTTACCTGCAGCCACTTCAGGATCACGCTGGTGTCGAGGCCGCCCGAATAGGCGAGGACGACCTTGTTGATGTCGGTCATGTCGGTTCCCGGGAACTGATAGGGTGTGCCAGTGGCGCCGCGCCCTAGGCGACTGCCGGAGGTGCGGCAAGTGAAGCCGGTGCCGCGGCGCGCTAGGGAATCTGCCGCGCGCCCAATTGCGGATTTAGCCTGGTGATGTGGTTCATCCACGCCTTGGGCTTGCGGACCATCGAGGAGGGGTAGGTTACTCGCACCCCCGCGAGCTGCATGATCGCGCCAACGAAGTGGATGCAGTTGTTGCTGTCGAGCACGTAGTTCTTGCCTGGTTTATCGCGCCAGGCGGCCACCTCCGCGATCATCTTGCGATACGTTGCGTCCGACACCGTGACCGTGAAATGCCGGTTGGTGGAGCGGATGTACTTGTCCTTTTCGGACATCATCGTCTGCCGGACCGGCCCCGCAAGCACGGCAGGACCCGCGGTCACCGCAGTGTATCCGTAGTTGGAATATACCCGCTCACCGGTGTCGTCCAAGGTGCCCTCGAACACCACGAAAGCGTGCGGGTAGCGCCCGAACAGGAGCGACCCGTTGAAGCTGTGGAAGGCAACCGAGACTTTGGCCAGGGCCACTTGCGGCACCATGACAGCGCATACCGCCAGCAGCAGAGCGATGAACCGCGATGGGACAAGTTTCATCGTTGCGACCGATCCGTTTCGTTGCTCGTCACTGCGCTGACGCGCCAATCCGGCGCCTCGCGCTAGTACCGGTGCTCTTGCCTTGTGCAAGACGTGACATGCCAAGCTGTGGCGCCGTGCGGGTGAACGTAAGCAAATTACGCCTCACGTGGCTCTTCAGCCGGCACAATCAGGCGCCGGCATACCAATGGTATCCGCGGTCCTCCCAGTATCCGCCGTGGCCGCCGTGTATGTCCGAGAGGTCGGACACGATCTCCAGCCCGGTCAGATATTTGGCGTGCTTGTATCCCAGTTGTCGCTCTACCCGCAGGCGCAGGGGCGCGCCGTTGCGCTCCGGCAAAGGGGCTCCGTTGAGCATGTGCGCGATGATCGTTTGCGGGTGAAACGCATCGACCAGATCGATGCTCTCGTAATAAGGCGCGCCGCCCAGCGTGTCTGCGCAGCGGAATACGATGAAGCGTGCGGACGGAAGCAGCGTCGCGCCGCGCAGGATGGTGGCAAGCTGCGGGCCGGTCCATTCGCCAATCGCGCTCCAACCCTCGACGCAGTCATGGCGGGTGATCTGCGTGCGCTGCGGCAGGCGGCGGATGTTTTCCATGCTGAGGGTCAGCGGATGCGCGACGAGCCCGGTGACGGTCAGCCGCCAGTTGGCGAAATCCGTCGCCTTCGCGGCGGCGTACTCTGGCGTGTCGATTGCGGTCGTTCCATTGCCGCGAAAGAATGGCGAGATGTCGGCGCGCGTGAATTCGGTCGCCAGTGCGTTCCGACCGGTGAGGAAGCGCTGTGCGTTCATGTGCCACGTCTCCGCAGCACCCAGCAGCGCCTGCCCCGTGCCGCTGTCGGCGACTTTGGCGCAGCCGCCTGTCGCCAGCGCAGCGATTCCTGCCAGCAAGCCCCTACGGTGCATCACGGCCGCCCGTGATCATGGCGCGCATCTGCTTCAGCGGACTGGATACCAGCACCAGCGCGACGTGGAGGACCAGGAACCCGAACAGGCTCCAAGCAAGGATGAAATGCAGCGATCGCATCGACTGCCGCCCGCCGACCAAGTCGCTCAGCGGGCGCATGATCGGCTCCAGGCCCGGACTGATGCCCATGCCGGTCAGCACCATGCCCGGCAGCAGGATTCCCAGCACCACACCGTAGGACAGCTTTTGCAGGAAGTTGAACTTGGCGTCTCCGCGATCGAAATCGAACCGCAGGTGCGCCCTGATATCGGCGGCGATGGCCGAACCGCGCCACTCGCGGCGGCGGGTCATCAGATCGCGGCGGAAGTGGCCGTTGAGTAAAATCGCCAGCCACAGGAAGGCCAGCAGAAGCGCGAACGGCCAGGCGACGGCCAGGTGCCACTCCCGTGCCCCGGCAAGGCTGTAATACCCCGGGATCGTCGCCCATCCCGGAAAGCGGGTGACCGCCAGCCACGCTTCGGACGGATGAAACCCTCGTTCGCCCCAGTAGAGCCAGGGATGCGCGTTGGAGATGTTGAGCCCGCTCATGAACAGGATCACGAGGCAGGCGAAGTTCGCCCAGTGCCAGATCCGGGCGGAGAGCGCGTGCCGCTTCACGCGGCATTTTCCCGGGCCAGGTAGATCACGTCCCGCGGCTGCGCCATCAGGTGCTGGCCGCTGTCGATGAACAGGGTCTCACCGCTCGCCAGCCATCCCTGCGACAGCCACAGGCACGCGTCCGCGACCTCGTCTGCATCGGTCCGGCGACCGAGCAGGTTGAGCCGGTGACTGATCGCCGCCTCGTCTTCCGATTGGTCGTGGCTGGCGAGAATGGCGCCCGGGGCGAGCCCGTATACTCGATCGTCCGGGCCGCAGGCTCCCATCGCCAGCATCGGGATGGCGCCGGCGATGGCGTGCTTGCTCAGCGTGTAGCTGAAGAAATCCGGGTTGGGATTGGCAAGCTTCTGATCGGTCACCTGGATAACCCGCCGTCCGCCGCCCGCCTGCGCCTTGGCGAGAAACGCCTGCGCCATGCGCGCTGGAGCTTCGGCGTTGACGCGGATCGCTCGGCGGAAGGTATCGGCGTCGAGGCGGGATACGTCGTCAGCGTCAAACACGGACGCACAGTTCACCAGGCAGCGCCAGTCGGGAAGATAGCTCGCCAGCCGCTCCACCATGTCCTCGGCCGCATCCCCGTCCGCCAGATCGCAGTGGATGGCGACGGCTCCAGGCAACTCGGCGGCCAATTGCTCTGCCTCGGCGACCGAGCGGCCATAGTGGATGATGACGCGCCACCCGGCAGCGGCAAAGCGTCGGGCGATGGCCGCGCCGATCCGCCGCGCTCCGCCGGTGACCAGGACGGCGGGAGGGGAGGGCGGGGCATCACTCATCTCCGCCATTCAAGCACAGCGGCGCACCATAACAAAGCCCATAGCAAAACGCGCCGCCCCCCGAAGGAGACGGCGCGCTCGTTCATCAGATGCGACCCGATGAAGCGATGTGCTTAGCGGCAGCGGTAGGAGCTGCTGCCGCGCTGAACCTGGCGGCCGAGCAGGGCACCGGCAGCGGCACCCAGGATCGTGCCGGTGGCCCGTTCGCCGCGCGTGTCGATCGCGCGGCCAACCAGGGCACCCGCGGCACCGCCGACGATCAGGCCCACGGTCCCGTCCGAGCGCTTGCAGTAGCGCCGGCCGTCTTCACCCTGCCAGTAACGGATGCCGTTATCGGTCGAATAATACCGCTGCTGCTTCTGCTTGTAATGATGCCCACGATGATGGTCGGCGAGCGCCGGGGCGGCGGGAACCATGAGGCCAGTGGCGGCAAGGGCGAGAGCAATCTTTTTCACGGGGTTTTCCTTTCCCTCGAATGAGCGACTTGAACTGTCGACGCTCAAGCTGGCGAGGGGGTCCACAACCTCAGATGAACGCTTTGTTGCCTAACGCTTTTCACGACGAGATGCCCCGATCCGGCGATAAGTCGTGCCCGTGATGCGGTCTACGCTACCGCAGCTGCTTCGCGATCTCGTTCGGCACGGCTCTTCTTCTCGGCTGCTGTGCGGAGCTGGCCGCAAGCTGCATCAATGTCGCGTCCACGCGGGGTGCGCACCGGGGCACTGATGCCGGCTTCGAACACGATTTCGGAGAAGCGCCGTACCCGTTCGGGCGAAGACGTCTCGTAGGCCGCGCCGGGCCATGGGTTGAACGGGATCAGGTTGACCTTCGCCGGCAGGTTGTAGTGCTTCAGCAGACGGACGAGCTCCCGTGCATCGGCATCGCTGTCGTTCTTGTCCTTCAGCATCACGTATTCGAACGTGATCCGCCGCGCGTTCGACGCCCCCGGATAGGCCGCGCAGGCGGTCAGCAGCTCGTCGATGCCGTACTTGCGGTTGAGCGGGACGATCTCATCGCGCGTTTCCTTGTTCACAGCGTGAAGCGATACCGCGAGGTTCACCCCGATTTCCTCGCCCGCGCGTGCCATCATCGGCACCACGCCGCTGGTCGACAGCGTGATCCTCCGCTTGGACAGCGCAAGCCCGGCGCCATCCATCACGATGCGAAGCGCGGACTTCACGTTTTCGAAATTGTACAGCGGTTCGCCCATGCCCATCATCACGATGTTGGTCAGCAGGCGCCCATCGGACGAGTAGTGACCGGCGTCTTCCTCGTCTTCCAGTCCGGCCATCGAGCCACGCGGCCATTCACCAAGCGCATCGCGTGCCAGCATCACCTGACCGACGATCTCGCCCGGCGTGAGGTTGCGCACCAGCCGCATGGTGCCGGTGTGGCAAAACGTGCAATTAAGCGTGCATCCGACCTGGCTGGACACACAAAGCGTGCCCCGGTCGGCATCGGGAATGAACACCATTTCGAAATCGTGTCCATCCGCGGTGCGCAGCAACCACTTGCGCGTGCCATCGGTGGAGTGCTGCGCCTCGACAATCTCGGGCCGACCGATGACGAACCGTTCAGCGAGCCAAGGGCGCATAGTCTTGGCGATGTCAGTCATCGCTTCGAAGTCGCTTACCCCGCGATGGTAGATCCAGTGGAATACCTGGCGCGAGCGCAGCTTGGCCGCTTTATCGTCCAAACCCGCCTCGGCCAGGAAGATGGCGATCCGCTCACGCGGAAGACCCAGCAGGTCGATCCGCCCGTCAGACCGCGGCGTGAGGCCATCGGCGGCATCGGGACGCGCGACGGGCACCGGGTCGATTGGACCCGGAATGGACATGAGGGCAGTGTCGGTCATGAAGCGGCGCATATAGGTATTCAAGGGCGCGCGCGCAAACCTCGCAATCCAGCCCGGGTTCCCTCCAGATGTCGGACACGAACGACTCTTCGTCGATTAGATTGTTGCTGAAACACCACAGGTTTCTTGTTGTTTCAGGTTCATGAAACTGGCGCCGCTGCCCCCCGTTCAGCGTGTCCAAGGTCACGGCACTGCGCCGGACCGGACGAAAGAAAGACGGAGTACCCCCATGAAGTACAAGATCGCATCGCTCGCCGCCGCCTCGTTGGTGGTCTTGGCGACCCCCGCGATGGCCCAGACCGCCAGCGAGATCCCGTTTAGCGGTCTGCGCGCCGGCGCCGAAGTGGGCTACGATCACATCCGCTCGGGCAGCACTGAGGACGTGGACAACACCCGCGACCTCAAGCAGTCGGTTGACGGCGTAACCTACGGCGGCGTGGTTGGCTATGATTTCGCCGCGAGCCCGAACTTCCGCGTCGGTGCCGAAGCTTCGTATTCGGGCAGCACCGCTGGCCGTGACTTCAACAACGACCAGCCCACGGTGTTCAACCTCGGCAACGTCCAGGCGGATCGCGAGATCTATGTCGGTGGCCGCGTCGGTTACGTCACCAGCCCGACCACGATGATCTATGGTAAGGCAGGCTACACCAACCAGCGCTTCTCGGTCACGGGCAGCGACGGAACGGTCAACCTCGCCCAGAAGCTGGACACCGATGGCTGGCGCGTTGGTGCGGGTGCTGAATTCGCGGTAAGCCGCAAGGCCTATATCGGCGCGGAATACCGTTATTCGAAGTACGGCAAGGGCGAAGTGGATTTCGAAGGCGACACGCCTGACTCCAGCCGCTTCAACCTCGACACCGATCGTCACCAGGTCGTCGCCACCGCCGGTGTGCGTTTCTAAGCGCTACCAGCGGTAAACCCAGGGAAGGGCGGGGCGCTGGCGCTCCGCCCTTTCTTGCATCAGCGGCGGGCGCAACCCACGGTCGCTGCGTCCATCGCGGTGGCCGCGCCTTCCAGCGGATAGCGGTCGGAGAAACGGCGCCCCTTCGCATCGCGCCCGGACACGGTCATGGATCTTGCCGAGCGCATCGCGGCGACGATCGCTGCGTCCATGGCTCGGTCGCCGGCCCATGCATCTCCGCCGCCACCAGCAAGAGTGAACCGCTGCCCGCCGATGCTGAGGATGATCGGGGCGGTTGCGGCGACTTTGCGGGACAGGCGAAAATGGACCTGGCCGCGAACGGCGCGGCGGGGCCACGTGCCGACTGTGGCAAATGGGGCGTAATCTCGCGAAGCCTTGCTCGCAGCCGGCATGGCGATGGCATAACAGCGAGGCACCGGCGGGTCGCGGAAGGCAGCCCATGATCCGAAGACGCCCAGGCTGTCCTTGGCTGCGGCCGGCGTCGCCACCAAAGCCGCCGCGATCAGCACCGCCCTAAGCATAGCGGATCGCGATCACTTCCCAGTCCTTTTCCCCGCCCGGCAGTCGCACGGTCCGAACATCGCCGACAGCCGCGCCGCGCAGAGCGCGCGCCATCGGGGAACTCCAGCCGATCGCGCCGTTGCCGGCGTCCTGCTCGTCGTCGCCCACCAGGGTGACGATCCGCTGCTGGTCGTCATCGTCGGCCAGGGTCACGGTCGCGCCGAAGAACACGCGGGCGGGATCGGGCTGGTCCGCCGGATCGATCACCCGAGCTGATTTCATCCGGCGGGCGAGGTGCGCAAGCTCCCGATCGATCTCCCGCATGCGCTTGCGGCCATAGAGATAGTCCCCGTTCTCGCTGCGGTCGCCGTTGCCGGCGGCCCAACTCACCAGTTCGACGATCGCCGGCCGTTCCGTGCCCAGCAGCTGATCGTAGCGGGCCTTGAGTGCCGCAAGGCCGGCAGGACTGATCGGGTTGCTGGCGGGTGCGGGCATCCCCGCCATCTACCCGCCGCAAGGCCGCTGTATCAACCCGGCGAACGCTTGCCGATGAACTGGGTAATCCCGCGTGCGTTGCCATAACCCGTGCGCTCCGGGTGCAGCGCCTCGTACACCACTGCGTTCTCGAGCACGCGCTGGACGTAGTTCTTGGTCTCGAAGAACGGGATTTCCTCGATCCAGCGAAGCCAGTCGACACTGCCGGTGCGCGGATCACCGTTCGCACGCAGCCACTTGTTCACGTTGCCCGCGCCTGCATTGTACGCGGCAACTGCGAGTGGGTAGCTGCCGCCGTAGTAGCTCAGCATCCGGGCGAAATAGGCGTCACCGAGCCGGATATTGTATTGCGTGTCCTGGGTGAGGTTCGCGCTCATGTATGCGAGGCCCATCTTCCCCGCCTGTTCATTCGCAGTCCCCGGCATCAGCTGCATCAACCCCCGCGCACCGGCGTGACTGATCCGGTCGCGGTCGAATTCGCTCTCCTGCCGAGTGATCGCGTGCACCATCGTGTAGTCGGAGCCAGCCGGGGTGGTGATCACCGGGAACCCGGTCGCGGTGAAGCCGGTCAGGTCCTTTTCGGGTGCCACGCGGCCGAGCACCACTGCAAGTTCATTGAGGCCCAGCTCCCTGGCGAGATTGGCGGCCATCTGCATCTGCCCCGGCGTGGTCGCCTGATCGGCCAGCTCGGTGAAGAAATAGCGCTCCGTCCGCCAGTCGGGCTGCGATCGCGCGTTGAAACGGATCGCTTGCACCAGCGGGCGCGCGTTGAACGCCGCCACATCGGCGGGTAGCGGCTGCGCCAGCGCCGCCTGGTTGAAGCGCGGCAGCGGGCGGCCAAGCCGCTCCAGTGCGAGCTGGCCGTAGAAATATTCAGGGTAGCGCGCGGCCATCTCGAAGAAACGGTTCGCCTCGGCCTGATTGCCCGCCCGGGTGGACGCGAGGCCGGCCCAATAGAAGCCTTTGGAGCGGGTCTGAGGGGTGCGCGCGGCATTGCCATAGCGATAGAACATCGGCGCGGCACGATTGCCGTCGCCCATAGACCACAACGCGCTGGTGCCGCCCAGCCACATCAGCGAGGTATAGTCGTCACGCAGCTTGTACGAGAGTGCGGAGATGTCGGTCCCGGGCGCGAACAGATCGTCCACCTTGCCCGCGATCGCGGCCGCCGTGTTGGCGGACGCTCCCTTGGCTTGCGCGAGCATTTCAGTGATCATGTTCTGCGCGTCGTGCGGCGGACGCGCAAACGTCGCGCGGGTCGCCAGCAATTGCCGTCCGCGGTCGGTCTGGCCGGTATTGCGATAGTGCCGTGCCAGGTTGAATACATAAGCCGGATCGGTCGTGACGCTGGCCGGGACCGACAGACCGATCATGGTCGGCAGGTTCCCCTGCAGCAGGGCAAGCTGCGCCATGTAGCCTTCGCGGTTCGCCGATTGGACCACGTTCATCTGGCGGGCGGCGGCTTCGCTGTCGCCCTGCCACAGCAGCGCGCGCATCCGTTCTTCGTGATCGTCAGCGGTGAAGGCCGGACCGAACAGCCCTTGCAGATATGCCTCCGACCCGCTGCTCATCTCGCCGCCACGCCAGGCCGCGCGCGCCACTTCGCGAGCGTTCGGGCGGCCCAGTGTCGACAGCGCCAAGGCATATCGCGCGCGGGCCGGGTTCGCCATCGGCGGGAACCGATCGAAGAAGGCGGCGACCTGTTGCGGCGTCGCCGCTAGATCGCGCTCCAGCGCGCCTTCCGCACTTGATCGGATGACCTCCATCCGCGGAAAATCGGGATATGCCAGCGCGAACCCTGCGTAATCGGAAAATGCCATGCGGCTGCTGCCGGTCAGCTGCTTCCAGCGTGCAACCGCGGCCGCGGCTTGACCCGGCTGGCTTGCCACCAGTTGTGCCCGGCCATTGTCGTAACTTTGCGCCGCAACCGGAGCAGATGCGCAGGCAAGCGCGACAAGAGGAAGAAAGCGAAGCGAATGTAAGCGATTGGCGACCATGCTGGACATCCTGGCCACTGGCTCCTTATCAGGCGATGAATGCGTTGAAATCGGGCGCGCGGAACCCACCCCTCCGTCTGGCCGATATGACCGTAGCAAAGGCGCCACTGCAATGTTTTCCGGTTCCATACCCGCTCTAGTGACTCCTTTTCGCGACGGATCGTTCGATGAGCAGGCGTTCCGCCGGCTGGTCGACTGGCAGATCGACAGCGGGTCGAGCGCGCTGGTCCCGTGCGGCACGACGGGAGAGGCCTCGACGCTGTCCAATGCCGAACATCACCGGGTGATCGAGGTATGCGTCGAGCAGGCGGCCGGACGGGTTCCGGTGATCGCCGGCTGCGGTTCGAACGACACGATGAACGCCCGGCTGCACATGAACTTCAGCCGCAAGACTGGAGCAGCGGCCGCGCTGTGCGTGGCGCCCTATTACAACCGGCCCAGCCAGGAAGGACTGATCGCGCACTTCAGTTTCCTGGCCGAAAACAGCAGTCTGCCAATAGTTCTCTACAACGTTCCCGGCCGGACGGTGACCGACATCATGCCGGAGACGGTATGCGAGCTCGCCACGCGCTTTCCGGGCAAGATCGTCGGCATCAAGGATGCGAGCGGGGATCTGAGCCGCGTGACGGACCACCGGATGGGCATCGGCAAGGAATTCTGCCAGCTATCGGGAGATGACGAGTTGTGGCTGCCGCACTCCGCCGCGGGCGGGGTGGGGTGCATCTCGGTCACCGCCAACGTCGCGCCCGCGCTGTGCGCGGAGTTCCAGGCGGCGATCGCGGCCAATGATCTGACCCGCGCGCGGGAGCTAAACGACAAGCTTTATCCGCTTCATTATGCGATGTTCGAGGATGCGAGCCCGGGGCCGGTCAAGTATGCCCTCAGCCGGGTGCACGACTGGCTGAATCCGAGCGTGCGCCTGCCTTTGGTGGAATGTTCGCAAGCCGCGCGCCAGGCGGTCGACGAAGCCCTCGCGCATGCTGAACTGATCTGATGCGGGCTCTGCTGGCGATGGTGGCAAGCGCGGCGCTCGCGGCGTGTGCGACCACGGGGGAAAGCCTGGCGACTGATACCGGCATGGATGCGATCGCCGACGACTATGTGCTGCTGCAGCTGACGATCGGGGAAAAGGAAAGCGGCTACATCGACGCCTACTACGGGCCAGATGTGGTGAGAAACCGCGCGGTGTCCGACGCGGCGGGGCAGTCGCTGCCCCAGTTGTCGGCACGGGCACTTGCGCTGCGCGACCGGGCCGCCGGACTTTTGCGGACCAGTGGCGGCGAGCGCTCGCTAGAGCAACGCCGCGCCCGCTTCCTCGTGGCTCAGCTTACCGCTGCAATCACGCGGCTGCAGATGCTGCAAGGTGCCAAGCTGTCGTTCCAGGATGAAGCGCAAGGCCTGTTCGGGGTACGGCCGGAAACGCCCGCGCTGTCCAGTTTCGATCCGGTCATTGCGGAGGTCGATCGGCTGGTGCCCGGCAGCGGGCCGCTGTGGCAGCGGGTGGACGCATTCAAGAAACAGTTCGACATTCCGGCCGACCGCCTGAAGCCCGTCATGGATGCAGCGATCGCGGAGTGCCGCAGCCGCACGCTGGCGCGGATCGCCATGCCAGCGGGCGAGCGGTTTGAACTGGCGCTGGTCACCGACAAGCCGTGGAGCGGCTACAACTATTATCAGGGCGACTATCACTCCAAGATCGAGGTCAATACCGACCTGCCGGTGCGCCTGGACCGCGCGATCGACCTTGGCTGCCACGAAGGATACCCGGGGCACCACGTATACAACGTACTGCTGGAGCGCGACCTGGTGAAAGGCCGCGGCTGGCGCGAATACGCCGTCTACCCGCTCTATTCCCCGCAGTCGCTGATCGCCGAAGGATCGGCCAATTACGGTATCGATCTGGCATTTCCAGGTGATGACGCAGTCGCGTTCAATACACGGGTGCTGGCGCCGCTCGCAGGCCTGCCCACGGCCGATGTCGCACGGTTCGTCGCGCTCAACCAGATGACCGAGAAGCTGACGTCCGCGCGCTACACCGTAGCCTCACGGCTGCTGGCGGGCGATATCACCGAGGCCGAAGCCGCCGATCTGCTGCAGAAGTATCAGCTGGAATCGCCCGAACGCGCGGCGCAATCGATCCGCTTCATCAAGACCTATCGCAGCTACATCATCAATTACGGACTGGGGCAGGACATGGTGCGCGCGCACGTCGAAGCGGCTGGTGCGAACCAGGAAGCGAAGTGGCGCCGGATGGAGCAAATCCTGAGCGAACCGACGCTGCCGGAAGACCTTCTGGCGCACTGAGCCACCGTACCTTCGTGGGCGCCCTTTCGCATTGGCGCGGAACGGCCTACATGGCCGCCAATGGCCCGTCCGAAACCCGCAACATTCGACAAGCAGAAGACCGTCGCCGAGAACCGGCGCGCACGGTACGATTATTTCATCGACGACAAGTTCGAAGCCGGTCTGATGCTGACCGGGACCGAGGTGAAGAGCCTGCGTGCCGGCGAGGCGACGATCGCCGAAAGCTATGCCGAGGTGCGCGAGGGGTCGGTATGGTTGGTCAATGCCAACGTGCCCGAATTCAGCCACGGCAACCGTTTCAATCATGAGCCGAAGCGCCCGCGCAAACTGCTGCTCAACGCGCGCGAGATCGACAAGCTGACCGGCGCGGTGGAGCGCAAGGGCATGACGCTGGTTCCGCTGTCGATCTATTTCAACGGGAGCGGCCGGGCGAAAGTTGAACTGGCGCTGGCGAAGGGCAAGAACTCGGCCGACAAGCGGCAGAGCACCAAGGATCGTGATTGGCAGCGTGACAAGGCGCGTCTGCTGCGCGAGCGCGGCTAGCCGCGCGCACCGCGATCTCCTAAGGGCGGCCCGCACCGATGTTCCAACGCACTACCGCCTGGGTCCAGCGCAACCTGCCGACGCGCGAGCAGATGGAGAAGAGCCGCGTCATGCGCCCCTTCGCCAGCCGGGTGCTGCGATCGGACCTGTGGCGCTTTACCCGGCGGTCGGTGCCACGCGGGGTGGCGCTGGGGATGCTCGTCGGAATCATCGTCCCGTTCGCGCAGATCTTGTTCGCCTCAGTGCTATGCCTGCCCGTGCGCGCGAACGTGCCGATCGCGGCCCTGACAACATTCGTCACCAATCCGTTCACCACGCCGCTGGTGTGGGTGCTGGGCTACAACGTGGGATCGTGGATGCTGCGGGTCGATGCGATGACCGTGGTCGCACCCGTCAATGCGGCGATGGAGCGCAGCGAGTTCGGTGCCATGCTGCAATGGCTGACAGGGGCGACCCTGGTGACGGCCTTCGGGCTGGTCGTGATCGCGGTGGTGGCGTCCGCGGTAAGCTACCTGGTCACGGTGTTCGCGTGGCGGATCATCGTTGCAAGGAAACGGACCCGCAAGCTGCATGAACGGCGCACCCGCCGTGAGCGGGCTGCGTCCGCCAGCGACGCAGGGTTCTGAGATGGAGACGAACCGGCTGACACCGCTCATCGGCGGTATCGCGGCAGCGATCGTCATCAGCGCAGCGCTGGTGTGGCTGGCGAGCGGCGATGCGGTGACCCCGCTGGCCTTCACCGGGGGTCTGGCGGTGTTCGTCATGGTGGGCGCGGTGATCGCGCGCCTTCGTCCCGCGGGCGGGGCGGAGGAACTTGCCACTCCCGACTGGTCGGTCACCGTGGCCGCGATCGAGCGGGCGGGCGAGGGCGTCGCGATCGTGGATCGCGCTAACCGGCTGGTTTGCGCCAATACCGTTTACAGCGGCTGGTTCGGTCCCGACAGCGCGCCGCCCAATCTGCCGCTCGAGCGCAGCGGGCTGGAAGCTCTCGCCCGTGTCGCGCGCGAAGCCTGGCGCGAGGGCAGCAGCCGCGCCGAACGGATTGACGCCGGCGACGGGGCCGCCAGCTGGAGCGCGCAGGCCGAGCGGGCGGGACGAGGCGACGATTACCTCATCTGGCGCTTTGTCGGACTGACCGAAGACGATTTTGTCGAGGACCTGTCAGCGCGGATCACTGGGGCGCTGGGCCGGGTATTGTCGCGTAGTGGCATCGAAGCGGCGCTGGTCGGCGCCGATGGCCTGGTCCGGGCGGCCGCGCCCGGGTTTGCGCAGCGGGCGACGGGCGATGCGGCCGCCACGCTCGCGGGCCAGGAATTCGCTACCCTGCTGCGGGCGGATGAACGCGAGCGCATATTCTTTTCCCGCGAGGGGCGCCGCGGCAATCCGCAGACCCTGATCCACGTCCCCTTGACCGAGCAGGCTACTCCGCGCGCACCGAATGCGGACGAAGGGCCTTCGCTGATGCTCCTGGTCGACGCGGGGGTGGGCCTGGGCGGCTCGCCCGAGGTTGCCGCCGGCAGCGGTGCCGCGCCGCAGCTCGAGGCGCTGCTGGGCGCGCTTCCGCTCGGCCTGGCCATGACCGATCGGGACGGGCGGTTCCTGTTCGCGAATACTCCGTTCCGGCGGGCAGCGGGCATCGAAGGGGGCACGCTGCCTCAGTTCCCGTCCGACCTGGTGGTGGCGGAAGACAAGGGCGCACTGGTCGATGCCGTCCGCCGGTTCGGCAAAGGCGCGCCGAGCGCGGCCGACATGGCCGTGCGCCTGCGCGGCGCGGCGGACGATCCGGTGTCGCTGGGTATCGCCGGCGTACGCGGATTGGGCGAAGCGGCGGTGCTGCTCAGCCTGGTCGATTCGACCGAGGAGACCAAGCTGAAGCGGCAGGTCGCGCAGGCGACCAAGATGCAGGCGGTCGGGCAGCTCGCGGGCGGAGTTGCGCACGACTTCAACAACGTGCTCACTGCGGTGATCGGCACGTGCGACCTGATGCTGCTGCGCCATACGCCGGGCGACAGCGACTACGACGACATCCAGCAGATTCGGGCCAACTCAAACCGCGCGGCGGCGCTTACCCGCCAACTGCTCGCCTTCAGCCGCCAGCAGACGCTGCGTCCCGAAGTGCTCCAACTTCCGGATGTCATCAGCGAGGTGAGCCTGCTGCTGAAGCGGCTGCTAGGCGAGAAAATCGAGCTCAAGGTTCATCACGACCGCGATCTCGGGCCGGTTCGCGCGGATCCGCAGCAGCTGGAACAGGTGATCGTGAACCTCGCGGTCAATGCGCGGGACGCGATGCTGAGCACGGGCGCGGGAGGCAAGCTGTCGCTCGCCACCCGCCGCGTATCCGCTCGCGACGTGCGGCAGATGGGTAGCGAGATCCTGCCCGAAGGCGACTATACCGTGATGGTGGTGCAAGATACCGGCGGAGGCATTCCCCCCGAAAACCTGTCCAAGATCTTCGAACCGTTCTTCACCACCAAGGAGCAGGGGAAGGGCACCGGCCTTGGCCTGTCCACCGTCTATGGCATCGTGAAGCAGTCCGGTGGCTTTATTTTCGCTGACAACGTGTCCCCCGCTGCTGGCAAGGGCCGGGCGGGCGCGCGCTTCAGCGTGTACTTCCCGGTGCACCAGGGCCCCGTGCCGCAAGCGCGCAAGCCAGCGACGCCCGCGCCTGCCGCGCAATGGTCCGGGGGCGGCAAGGTTCTGCTGGTCGAGGACGAGGACATGGTCCGCGCCGTTGCCGAGCGGGCACTGACCCGGGCCGGTTATCAGGTCACTGCATGCGCCGATGGGGAAGCAGGCCTGGCCGCCATTGCCAACGGCGGGACGTTCGACCTGGTGGTAAGCGACGTCGTGATGCCGGGCATGGACGGCCCCACGATGGCGCGCGCGATCCGCCGGGTGAAACCCTCGCTGCCGATTTTGTTCATGTCAGGCTATGCCGAAGAGCAGCTGCGGCGCGATCTTGACATCGCCAACATGCATTTCATCGCCAAGCCGTTCAGCGTGCAGCAGATTTCCGACAAGGCCGGGGAGGTGCTCGGCGCATCGCGGGCCACCGAGCGCGCCTAGTCAGGCGAGCGCACGATCCGTGCCGGGTTGCCCGCGATGTGCTCCCCTGATGGTATGTCGCGCGACACCACACAACCTGGCGCGACGATGCAGTCCAGACCCACCTTGACACCCGGCATCACTACGGCCCGGGCACCGATCACGCTGCGCGCGCCGATTACGGTCCGGGCGTAAAGCCCACGGCTCATGTCGTGCGACAGCACCATGGCGTAAGGGCCGATCCACACATCTTCGCCAATTTCGATGCCAGCGGGATGCGTGCGGTCAACCGATGCTGTGGCGTGAATCCAGGCCGAGCGAGCCACACGCGAACGCCAGAAATATCGCCGCGTCAGGTACTGCCACACCTGCCGCAGCGATCTTGCGCGCCTGGGATCATCGCTTCGCTTCATCGACGAGTACCTAGATTCGGCTGCGCACGCCGGCAACAACGACAAACAAAACGGTGGTTGCCGGTCGTTCACCCATGATACACCGTTACGTGCGCGATATGGCGGTACTCAACCAAGCGAGGGGAATGCAATGGGCGGGCGGTGGAAGCTGGGTTTGGGTGCCGCGATTGTGTTGGGCGCTGCGGTCGGCGTCGGCGCGCAGACGGCTGATAGCGAACCGACCGCGCAGGGCGATCTTGCGCTGACGATCTACAACGATGGGCAAGCGCTGGTGCAGGACGTGCGCCGCCTGGCGATCGCCGAAGGACGCAGCCGCATCGATTTCCCCGATGTCTCCGCCCAGATTCAGCCTGAAACCTTGAGCTTCAGTGCCGACGGCGCCGGCATCCTGGAGCAAAATTTCGACTTCGACCTGCTGACTCCGGCCAAGCTGATGGAAAAGGCGATCGGACAGACGGTAACGCTGGTGCGCACCAACCCCGCCACCGGCGCGGAGACGGTGGAGCGCGCTACGGTTTTATCGACCGCAGGCGGGGTGGTCGTCCGAATCGGCGACCGGATCGAGGTGTTGCGGGACGATGGGTTGCCTACCCGGGTGGTGTTCGACCGGGTCCCGCCCAACTTGCGCGCGCGGCCGACGCTGTCGGTATCGATCGACAGCGACCGCGCCGGGGTGCGGCCCGCCGCGATCCGCTATCTCACCGGCGGGCTGGGGTGGTCGGCGGACTACGTCGCGCTGTATGACGAGGCCAAGGGCACGACGGACATGCAAGGCTGGGTCACCCTGACCAATCAGACCGGCACGACGTTCCACGATGCCCGCACGGTCCTGGTGGCGGGCAGCCCGTCCAGCAGCAGCAATTCCCGCAATGCGCCGCCGCCCCCGCCGCGCGGTGGCTTCAGGCCGGGCACCGAAACGGCGCCGCGTGAACGGCTGGGCGACTACTATCTCTACCCGCTGCCCGGCCGGACGACCGTGGCCAACGCGCAGACCAAGCAGGTCAGCTTCCTGGACGTGCAGGGCGTGCCGGCGAGGAAGGTCTATGCTCGCACCATCGGCTGGCTCACCAGTGACGACGCACCAGTGAACGCGACCACGGCGGTCGGCTTCTCGACGGCTCGCGAGCAGGGGTTGGGGGATGCGCTGCCGGCGGGCACGGTGCGGTTCTATCAGCGCGATCGGGAGGGCACGCCGCAGTTCATCGGCGAGAGCCGGATCGGTCACACGCCGATGGGCAGCGCCCTCACCCTCGTCACCGGCGACGCGTTCGACGTGTTCGTCCAGGCGGAGGTGGTCAGCCGCGAGAAAATCACCTCGCAGCAGTGGGAGGCCACCAGTGGTTATCGGGTCATCGCTGACGATGGTCGTGCCGCCAGCGTCACCAGCGAACGGCCGGTCGAATTCTGGCGCACCACGATGCGCTACACGCTGACCAATGCCAGAGCCGTCCCGGTAGAAGTCGAACTGAGCCAGAGCGGGCTCGACCGGGGTTGGTGGAGCCGCGATTTCCGAGTCTCCAGCGAGGACGTGCCCGGCGAACAGATCAACGCCGATCGCCGCAAATATCTCGTCACCGTGCCGGCGAACGGCCGGCGCGAAGTGCGCGTCACTTACGACACCCGGTACTGAGGGCACCGCGATGCGGCGTGCCGTCCTGCTATTGCTGCTCGCCGGTGCTGGTGCGCCAGGGGAGGCGCGCGAGACCGTCGACGCCTCGGCTCCCAAGGCGATTTCCGTGACGATGTACCGCGATCCCGATCGCGCGCCGGATCAAAAGCTCGATCGCAACTGGCCGCGCGGCTTCGCGATGATCAGTGAGACCCGGCGGGTGGTTTTGCCCCCCGGCGAATCGACCATCCGCTTCGATGGCGTGGCCGAGGGGATGGTAGCGGTCAGCGCGATCGTGACCGGCCTGCCGGGCGGCACGATCGAAAAGAACCGCAACGCCGACCTGTTAAGCCCTGGCGCACTGGTCGACGGCTCGCTCGGCAATCGGGTGACCATCACCCGCACCAATCCGGCCAGCGGCCTTGCGACCAGCGAGGAGGCGATTGTGCGCACGCGCGCCGACGGCGGCCTCGTGCTGCAGACCTCGGCCGGGTTCGAAGCGGTCCGTTGTTCAGGCCTGGCTGAGAACGTGACTTTCGACCGGGTTCCGGCGGGCCTGTCAGCCAACCCGGTCTATACGATCGACACCGCTTCACCGCGGAGCGGCACCTTCGATGTAACGCTGACCTATCTCGCCTGGGGCTTTGACTGGCAGGCGAATTACGTCGCCACCGTTGCCGGCGGCGCCTCGCCCGACAAGCTGTCGATGCACCTCACGAGCTGGCTCACGCTGGTAAACGATAACGGGCAGAGCTTCCCCGATGCCGAACTGCTGGCGGTGGCCGGCAGGTTGAGCGTCGTCAGCAACTATCGCGAACTGGCCGATCCGCCGGATGCCAAGCCGCTACGGTTGTTATGCTATCCATTGGGCAGCACGGCCGCGGGATCGCCGGTGGAGGTTCCCCCTCCATATCCCTTCGCGCCGCCCCCGCCGCCGCCTCCCGCGCCCATGGCAGCGATTGCGCAGGACATCATCGTCACCGGCTCGCGCGCTCGTGCGCCTGCGATGGTCGCGCGGGAAGAGAATCTGGCCGACCTGAAACTCTACCGGGTGCCCGAACCGGTGACGGTGACCGCGAAAAGCCAGAAGCAGATCGCTTTCCTGGATCGCGACCAGGTCACCGGGCGGATGATCTATACCACCGAGTGTGCCCCCTGGACCGCTGCCGAAGACGCCCGGGCCGCGTCGATCATCCTGGCGACCGTGAACGATACACAGCACGGCCTCGGCGTCGCTCTTCCCGCCGGCAGTTTGACGGTGTTCGAACAGTCTGCCCGCGGCGACCAGCTGATCGGCCGGCCCACGCTCCGCGACTATGCCTCGGGCCAGGAGGTCGAGATTGGCTTGGGGCAGAGCACGCAGGTTTTCGTCACCTGTAGCGCCGCAGGCGGCGACCCGGCTGGCGACGCTGGTACGGGGGCCACGATGCGCGCGGTCCTCAGCAATGCCACCCCCAAGCCGGTGACAGTCCGCATGTCGCTCGGCCGCGCCGGCGCCGCGCGGATTACGGGGCTTAAGGGTGTGCGGGTCAAGGACGGCCAGCAGATCGCCGACGTGATCGTGCCGGGGAACGGTAATCGCCGGATAGAATGGAGATCGATCAGCGAGTGAGCCAGCAACCGAGTTGGAAATAAATCGCGTTCTCCTCTTGTTCTCGTGGAACAAACAGAATACATGCACCTTCGGTTGACAGCGGGCCTGCGGGTCTAGGCAAAGCGCGAAAGGGTGTGTCATGGCGGCAGCGAACTTGAAGCTGGTGGAAGGCAAGAACTTGGATACTGACCGTCAGAAGGCGCTCGACGCCGCGCTTGCGCAGATCGATCGTGCGTTCGGCAAGGGCTCGGCGATGAAGTTGGGTCAGAAGGAAACCATGGAGGTCGAGACGATCTCCACCGGCAGCCTGGGCCTCGACATCGCGCTTGGGGTGGGCGGCTTGCCCAAGGGCCGCGTGATCGAGGTGTACGGTCCGGAAAGCTCGGGCAAGACGACGCTCGCGCTGCATGTGCTTGCCGAAGCGCAGAAGAATGGCGGCACGGTCGCCTTTGTGGATGCCGAACATGCGCTCGACCCCGCCTATGCCAAGAAGCTGGGCGTCAACATCGACGAACTGATTGTCTCGCAGCCCGATACGGGCGAGCAGGCGCTCGAGATCGTCGATACGCTGGTGCGCTCGAACGCCATCGACGTGCTGGTGGTCGATTCAGTCGCCGCGCTGGTTCCGCGGGCGGAGATCGAAGGCGAGATGGGCGACAGCCACGTCGGCCTGCAGGCCCGTTTGATGAGCCAGTCGCTGCGCAAGCTGACGGGCTCGATCAACCGGTCCAAGTGCATGGTGATCTTCATCAACCAGCTGCGCATGAAGATCGGCGTGATGTACGGCAATCCCGAGACGACCACGGGCGGCAACGCGCTGAAGTTCTATGCTTCGGTCCGGCTCGACATCCGGCGTACCGGACAAATCAAGGATCGCGACGATATCGTCGGCAATTCGACCCGGGTGAAGGTCGTCAAGAACAAGGTCGCGCCCCCGTTCAAGCAGGTCGAATTCGACATCATGTACGGCGAGGGCATCTCCAAGATCGGTGAGATCCTCGACCTCGGGGTCAAGGCCGGCCTGGTGGAGAAGTCGGGCAGCTGGTTCAGCTACGATTCGATCCGCATTGGTCAGGGCCGCGAGAACGCCAAGCAGTTCCTGAAGGAGAATTCTGAACTTTGCGACAAGTTGGAAGCTGCGATTCGCGGCCGGACCGATGCCGTCGCCGAGGAGATGATGAAGGGCCCGGACGCGGACGACGACATCTGATACCTCATAGCAGGCGACCCTTTCGCGCCTCCCCACCCGGAAAGCCGGCGCGGTGTCTGTGGGACCCGTGCCGGCTTTTCCCGTCTAAGCCTATGACGCAAACCGCTGTTGCATTTGCGTCGCGTTGCGGTGAACCGTGGTTCGACGAAACGGGAGGGTGTCGATGGATCGCAGCGAGTGGGAAGGGCGGGTCGGACGCAAGTGGGCGGAGGAATGGCGTCGCACTGACCGCAGCTTCGCCGGCCTGACGGACCGGCTACTTGCCAGCGCCTGCGCTCACCCGATCTCGCGCGCGGTCGATGTCGGATGCGGCGCCGGTGAACTGTCGTTGGCGCTAGCTCGGGGTCGCCCCGACGCTGAGGTGATCGGCCTCGACATCAGCGAAGATCTTGTCGAAGTGGCGCGCACGCGGGCCGCCAACCTTGGCAACGCGACTTTTCTGGTGGCGGACGCCGCCAACTGGCGCGGCTCGCATTTTTCCCCAGACCTTGTGGTATCCCGCCACGGAGTCATGTTTTTCAGCGATCCCGTATCGGCGTTCACCAACCTCGCCAAGGCTACCGCACCGGCAGCACGGCTTGTTTTCTCCTGTTTCCGGGACCGCGCGCTCAACCCCTGGGCCGAACGCCTGGCCGCGCTCCTGCCCGACCCGGCCCCCCCGCCGGCGGCGGATGAGCCCGGGCCCTTCGCCTTTGCCGATCGCGCTCGGGTTGTGGCGATTTTGGGAGGGGCGGGGTGGCAGGATATCGCCTTCGAAGCGGTCGATTTCGCCTATGTCGCCGGGATGGGCGAACACGCGGTCGACGATGCGGTATCCTATTTCCTGACTATCGGGCCCGCGACGCGAGGTGCGGCGCAGCTTGGCGACACGGCGCGAGCGGAATTCGTGTCCCGATTGCGCAACTATCTCGCCGGAAATGCTCAGGGCGATCTGGTGGCGCTTCCCGGCGCGGCCTGGATCGTGACCGCGCGTGCCGCTACCTGACGGTCGCATCATCGCTCGTGGGCCAACCGCGCAATCTGCTTGTCGTGCCGCGTTGCACCATTTAACTGCGCTGGCATTATGACCTCGACCAACGAGATCCGCCGCAGCTTCCTCGATTACTTCGCCCGCGAGGGGCACCGCGTCGTGCCCAGCGCGCCGCTGGTGCCGTACAACGATCCGACGCTGATGTTCGTCAATGCGGGAATGGTCCCGTTCAAGAACGCGTTCACCGGCCTCGAGACCCCGCCGGCGGCCACCGCGACCAGCAGCCAGAAGTGTGTTCGCGCGGGCGGCAAGCACAACGATCTCGACAATGTCGGCTATACCGCGCGGCACCACACGTTTTTCGAGATGCTCGGCAACTTCAGTTTCGGAGACTACTTCAAGGACCAGGCCATCCTGCATGCCTGGACCTTGTTGACGAAGGAATGGGGCATCGATCCCGCCCGCCTGACCGCCACCGTCTATCACACCGACGACGAGGCGTTCGACCTGTGGCGGAAGATCAGCGGCTTGCCCGAAGAGCGGATCATCCGCATCCCGACAAAGGACAATTTCTGGTCGATGGGCTCGGACGGACCGTGCGGTCCATGTTCGGAAGTGTTCTACGATCACGGCGAGCATATCTTCGGCGGTCCTCCCGGCAGCCCCGACGAGGACGGGGACCGCTTCGTCGAGATCTGGAACCTCGTGTTCATGCAGTACGAGCAGGTAGCGGACGAGATCGTAGCCGATCTCCCGAAGCCCAGCATCGACACCGGAATGGGGCTGGAGCGCCTCGCGGCCGTGCTGCAGGGTGTGCACGACAATTATGACACCGATACTTTCACGGAACTGATCGCGGCGTCGAAGGCGCTCACGCCGGGCGCCCCGAGTGACGAGGCGGAGGTGAGCCACCGCGTCATCGCCGATCACCTGCGCTCCACCAGTTTCCTGCTGGCCGACGGGGTGCTGCCGTCCAACGAAGGCCGCGGGTATGTGCTTCGGCGCATCATGCGCCGGGCCATGCGTCACGCGCATCTCTTGGGCGCCAGCGAGCCGCTGATGCACCGTCTGGTACCCGCGCTGGTGACCGAGATGGGACAGGCGTTCCCGGAACTCGGCCGCGCGCAGCCGCTGATCGAGGAAACGCTGCAGCGCGAAGAGACCCAGTTCCGCCGCACCCTGGCCAACGGCCTGCGCCTGCTGGACGAGGCGACGGGCGAGATGGGGGAAGGGGCGAGCCTCGACGGTGAGACCGCTTTCAAGCTCTACGACACGTTCGGTTTTCCGTACGACCTGACCGAGGACGCATTGCGTAGCCGTGGCATCACGGTTGACCGCGGCGGCTTCGATGCCGCCATGGCGCGCCAGAAAGCAGCGGCACGCGCGGCCTGGAAGGGCAGCGGCTCCGCGGCCGACAGCGAACTTTGGTTCGACATCGCCGAGCGCGAGGGAAGCACGGAATTCACGGGCTACGCGTCGACGGAAGGTGAGGGCCGCGTGGTCGCGTTGATCCGTGATGGCCAACCGGTGGACAGCGGGTCCGCCGGCGACGAGGTGGTTGTGCTAACCAACCAGACGCCGTTTTACGGCGAAAGCGGCGGACAGGCTGGCGACGCCGGTCTGATCTCGACGCCGGAAGGTCTGCGCATCGTAGTCACCGACACCTCCAAGCCGCTTGGCCGGTTGCACGCTCATCACGGCACGATCGAAGCGGGTTCTCTCCGTGTGAATGACACGATCCACCTGCGGGTGGACGCCGACCGCCGGGATCGTGTCCGGGCCAATCATTCGGCAACCCATCTGCTTCACGCGGCCTTGCGCCACCGGCTGGGCGATCACGTGACGCAGAAGGGATCGCTGGTTGCAGAAGACCGGCTGCGGTTCGACTTCTCTCATCCCAAGCCCCTGAGCGCGGACGATATCGCCGCGATCGAGGCTGAGGTGAACACCGAAATCCGCGCCAACGAGACGGTCACCACGCGGCTCATGAGCCCCGAAGAGGCGATTGGGGCGGGGGCGATGGCGCTGTTCGGCGAAAAGTACGGCGACGAAGTCCGCGTGCTCAGCATGGGGCGGGCCGGGGACGAGGGCCGCAACTACTCGGTGGAGTTGTGCGGCGGGACTCACGTCCGCGCGACGGGCGACATCGGCTTGCTGCGGATCATTTCGGAAAGCGCTGTCAGTTCAGGAGTGCGGCGCATCGAAGCTCTGACGGGCGAAGCCGCGCGGCAGTGGCTGGTCCAACGCGAGGACGCGCTGAAGGATGCCGCCGCCGCAGTCCGGTCAACGCCTGAAGATGTGCCAGCTCGGCTTGCCGCGCTGCTCGATGAGCGAAAGCGGCTCGAGAAGGAATTGGCCGAAGCACGCAAGGCTCTGGCGCTCAGCGGCGGCGCGGCCAAGGCTGGCCCGGCTGATGAAAATATCGGCGGGGTGGCGTTCTCCGGCCAGGTAATCGATGGTCTTGAGGCGAAGGCACTGCGCGGACTGCTCGACGAAGCAAAGGCGCGCCTGGGATCAGGGGTGGCGGCGATCGTGGCGGTGAACGATGGACGCGCGGCGATCGCGGCGGCGGTGACCGAGGATCTTGTCGGTCGTTACGATGCCGTCGCGCTGGTGCGCGCGGGGGTCGCAGCGCTGGGCGGGCAAGGCGGTGGAGGCCGCCCGGACATGGCCCAGGGCGGCGGTCCGGACGCTAGCAAGGCTGCCGAGGCGATCGCCGCCGTGCGCGCTGCGCTGGAGAGCGAGACCGCCCCGGCCTGATCTCAGTTGCGGCGGCCGGATGACCCACGGGTTGCAGGCTCGCTTCCTCGGGCAGTGTCGATCATGTCGCGCTCGTGCCGCTGGCGCTGGTCAATCGATCCGTGTTCCTGGCCGGCCTGGTCGGCGGGTGTACCCTTCTCGGGCGATTTGGGCGTAGTCATCGGGACTTCTCCTTCGCCTCACCAACGGGCGAGACGCGTGATCTATCCCTCGTCCGTCACGCTGGTGCGCAGCTTGGGGGTGTAATCCAGCGCCCCCTGTTCCCGAATAAGCGCGCGGAACTCATCCCGTTTTTCGTGTATCGAGGCGATCACCGGCCCCATCGGCACGCCGAGGTCCACCAGCACCGCCTCCGATAATTGAAGCGAGCTTTCTAGGGTTTCGGGCACCGCATGGCTCGCTCCCGCCCGGTACAGCGCGGAGGCGTGCGCCAGGTCGCGCGCACGGGCGATGATCGGCAGGTCGGGGTGAGCACGGCGCAACTTGGCGGTGAGGCGCTGGGCGAGCACCGGTTCGTCCATAGTCAGGATGATCGCTGGGGCGTGGTCGATGCCGAGACGCTCCAGAGTCTGGCCGCGTCCCGCATCGCCGAACACGGCGCGGTACTTGCGCCGGCGGGCGCGCAGAACCAGGTCGGAATCGCTATCGATGGTGACATAAGGGATTCCGTGCACGGTCAGCATGTCCGCTACCAGCCGGCCAACCCGCCCAGCGCCGACGATGATCGCCCGCCCTTCGCCCAAGGCGTCTTCCATTGCCGGCAGCGGCTCTACGCGCCGCGCCACTACTGAGCCAAGCCGGGCCAGCAAGGGGGTTACCGTCAGGCCGATGGCGGTGACGATTTGCCAGAACTGCGCCGTAGCCGGATCGATCAATTGCGCGGCGGTGGCAGCGGCGAGGACGATCAGCGTCGTTTCGCTGGGGCTGGACATCAGCAGGCCCGTTTCCGCAGCGGTCCCCCGCCGCGCCCCCATCAATCGCAGCAGCACCCCGGTGACGACCGCCTTCAGCGACAGCACGGCGACTACCGCGAGTGCGATCGAGCCGAACTCCGTCCAGATGCGCTGGAGGTCCACGCTCATGCCAACCGTGATCAGGAACACGCCCAGGGCCAGACCCTTGAACGGCTCGATGATCCCCTCGACTTCGCCCTGGTACTCGGTCTCGGCGATCAGCAGTCCGGCAATCAGCGCACCGACGATCGGCGACAGGCCCGCCGCCGCGGTCGCCAGGCTGGCGCCGATCACCACCAGCAGGCTGGCCGCAAGGAACAACTCCGGGCTTTTGGTGCGCGCCGCCTGACCAAACAGCCGCGGGAGGGCAAGCCGCCCCACCACCAGCAAGCCGATCACCGCCAGAGCTCCCTGCCATAGGGTAGTGACCAGGCCCTGGAGGCCGTCAGCTTGCGCGTAGGGAGCCAGCGCCCCCAGGGTGAAGATGATGGGGACGATCGCGATGTCTTCGAACAACAGCATCGACAGGGCGGCGCGCCCGACCGGGGTGGTGGTGCCGGAAATCGGCAGCACGATCGCGGTCGAACTGAGCGCGAGGGCGAAGCCGAGCGCCGCCGCGCCGGCCAGGCTCAGGCCCGTCAGCGACAAACCCGCGGCGATCAGACAGCCGATGATCAGCAATTCGAGCGCGCCCAGACCGAACACCAGCCGCCGCATCGACCATAGCCGATTGAACGACAGCTCCAGCCCGATCGTAAACAGCAGCAGGACGATGCCGAATTCGGCGAACGGCGCCAGCGCTTCGGTATCGGTGATGGTGAAGTGATAGAGCCAAGGCGCTTGCGGCACGAACCTCCCCAGGCCGAACGGCCCGACCGCGATGCCGATCAGGATGAAGCCGATGATCGGAGTGATCCGGAACCGATGGAACACGGGGATGACGATCCCCGCGGCGCCCAGGATCACCAGCGCGTCCGACAGCGTGTCGCTGGCTGCGAGTTCGGCCGCCATCAGCGCGCCTTGCCCATGCGAGCGCGGAGGCTTGCGCCGCGCACAGAACCGTGAGCAAGACTGGATAACTGTGGCATCCAGACGCCTGTTTTATCGCCTTTATTGTTCAACGGGCGTGACCTTGACGGGGGCGGTACTGATTACGGGCCACGACCATAACGACGCACGCAGGCCCGAGTGCGGAGAAGATCGCGCGAGGATAGACGGTGACGACATGCCGCAGCAGGGTAGCGGCCAAGCCGATGAATAGGAAAACGAATTACACAGCGCGTACCCCGCAGCCGTGGGCCTAGTCTGCGACGCGATCCTATCCGCCGCCCGGTCCGCCGTGCCCCAACGGTTCGCGCCGCGGGCGGGGCTTGCCGGGGTGCTTGCCCGTCTTGTCCCATTCGATCCGATAGAGGTCGAACCGCCGGTCAGCGAGGTTGCGGACAGTGCCTTCCGCGCGCGCCCAGTTGAGGTCGGCGAGATTGATGTCGCTGATCGTCAACGTTTCCACGTTCTCGGTCGCTTCGGCCGCGATGCCATCGCGGGCGAACGGAAAATCACACGGCGTGAGGATACAGCTTTGCGCGTACTGCACGTCCATGTTGGCGACGTTCGGCAGGTTGCCGACGTTGCCGCTCATCACCACGAAGCACTGGTTCTCGATTGCCCGCGCCTGCGCGCAATAGCGCACCCTTAGGTAACCCTGCCGGTTGTCGGTGCAGAAGGGCACGAAGATGATCCGCGCGCCTTCGTCGGCCAGTCGGCGGCTGAGTTCGGGGAACTCGCTGTCATAGCAGATCTGCACGCCGATCGGACCGCAGTCGGTCTGGATCACGTCGATCTTCTCGCCGCCGCGAATGTTCCACCAGTACCGCTCGTTGGGCGTCGGGTGGATCTTTTCCTGCTCGTGAATCGAACCATCGCGAAGGCACACGTACGACACGTTGTGGATGTCGCCATCGTCCATGCGCGTTGGATGGCTGCCGGCGATGATGTTGATGTTGAAGCGCATCGCCATGTCGGAAATGTCCGCTTTCAACCGGGGCGTGTAGTCCGACAGCCGCTCGATCGCCTCGACTGGCGACAGTTCCTTCTCCTCGAAACTCAACAGCATCAGCGTGAAGAGTTCGGGAAACAGGATGAAGTCCGCCTCATAATCGCTTGCAACATCGATGAAATAGCGAATGGTTGAGAGGAACTCGTCGTAATCCTTCACTGCGCGCGCCTGCAACTGGCAGGTGGCGACGCGGACCGATTCCACCCCGCGCGGCAGTCGCTTCTTCGCCGGCTGGTCGCGCTCGACGTACGGGTTGCGCCACACCATCAGCACCGCGTTCGCGGCCGAAGCGGTGTCTTCGGGCAGATAGCCTTCCAGCACACGATCAGGCTCGAACCCGTTGGCGAGCTGGAAGCGCAGCACCGGATCGTGCAGCTTTCCGGCGACCACCTGGTCGAGGTAGTCCTGCGGCCCGCTGACCTTGCGCCGGTTGCGGCGGTAGTGCGGCATCCGGCCAGCGAAAACGATCCCGGTCAGGTCGCGCTCTTCGGCCAGCGACCGGCGCTCTTCATACAGGCGCCGACCGATGCGCACGCCACGCACCTTGGGATCGACGCACATCTCGTAGCCGTAGAGCCAGTCCCCGGTCGGATCGTGCCGGCTGCCAAAGCCATTGCCGGTGATCTCGTCCCAGTCGTGATCCTGAAAGGCCAGCGCTTCGGCAACCTGCATCGTCGCGCAGTATCCGACGATGGTGTCGTCGAGCAGAGCGACAAAGCAGCCCTCGCGGAAATTGTTGATCTGGCCGCGGATCTCGCCGTGGGTATAGGCGGGCATCTCGTCGTATACGCGCCGCACCAATGCTGCGATGCCAGGGATGTCCTTCACGCGGGCGTTGCGCACCTCCAGCCGGCGTTTCCCGGCTTTCTCGCTGGCTTTGCGCCTGGGCATCGAACGCGGCTTGCTGTTGGCGGTATCGGCCATGGAACTCCATATCGGTGGCGTCGCGTGTGCGAACACGAAAAAGTGGGCTGCTTATGCGAAAGGACCGGGCCCAGCTGCAGCCGACCCGGTCCCTAGGTTTGCATCAGGAATCACATCGCTCGATCAATGGCCGAGCGACGCGATGGTTTCACCCCGCCTGGGCGGCCATTTCCTTTTCAAGGTTCTCGACGATCGCTTCGAAGAACTGCTCGGTGGTCATCCATGCCTGTTCGGGGCCGATGAGAAGGGCCAGGTCCTTGGTCATCTTGCCGCTCTCGACGGTGTCGATGCACACCCGCTCCAGCGTCTCGGCGAACTTCTGCACCTCGGGGGTGCCGTCGAACTTGCCGCGATAATAGAGGCCGCGGGTCCAGGCGAAGATGCTGGCGATCGGGTTGGTGCTGGTCGCCTTGCCCTGCTGGTGCTGGCGGTAGTGGCGGGTAACGGTGCCGTGCGCGGCTTCGGCTTCCACCGTCTTGCCGTCCGGGGTCAGGAGAACCGAGGTCATCAGGCCGAGGCTGCCGAAGCCCTGCGCCACCTGGTCCGACTGTACGTCGCCGTCGTAGTTCTTGCACGCCCACACGAACTTGCCCGACCACTTGAGCGCGGAGGCGACCATGTCGTCGATCAGGCGGTGTTCGTAGACGATGCCGGCAGCCTTGAACTTCTCGGCGAAGCCTTCGCTGTCGAACACTTCCTGGAACAGGTCCTTGAAGCGGCCGTCATACGCTTTCAGGATGGTGTTCTTGGTGCTGAGGTACACCGGCCAGCCGAGGTTGAGGCCATAGTTGAAGCTGGCGCGGGCAAAGTCGCGGATCGAATCGTCGAGGTTGTACATCGCCATCGCGACGCCGCCGCCTGCGAAGTTGAACACCTCGCGGTCGATCACTTCGCCATCGTCACCCTCGAATACCAGGCGCAGCTTGCCGGGTCCGGGCACGACGAAGTCGGTCGCGCGGTACTGATCGCCGAACGCATGGCGGCCGACCACGATAGGGTCAGTCCACCCCGGGATCAGCCGGGGGACGTTCTGGATGACGATCGGTTCGCGGAAGATCGTGCCGCCCAGGATGTTGCGGATAGTGCCGTTGGGGCTTTTCCACATCGACTTGAGGTTGAATTCCTCGACTCGCGCCTCGTCTGGCGTGATCGTCGCGCATTTGACCGCGACGCCGTACTTCTTGGTCGCTTCGGCGGAATCGACCGTGATCTGGTCGTTCGTCTCGTCGCGCTTCTCGACCGAGAGGTCGTAGTACTTCAGGTCGATATCGAGATAGGGCAGGATCAACCGCTCGCGGATCCATTGCCAGATGATGCGGGTCATCTCATCGCCGTCCATCTCGACGACGGGGTTCACTACCTTGATCTTTGCCATATCGGTCCTGCTGTCGGTCATGCTGTATCGGGAGGTTGCGCGGGCTTTAGCAGGGCACCGGCAGGGTGCAAGGGCAGCCCGGAAACGCGAAAGGCGCCGCTTTCGCGACGCCTCTCGAAGGTTCGATGGTGGGCGTAGCAAGGATTGAACTTGCGACCCCTACGATGTCAACATAGTGCTCTACCACTGAGCTATACGCCCGCACCATCGTGCCGCCAACTGCGTGGCGAGGCGGCCATGTAGCGGCGGCTGCGCGCCGCTGCAAGGGGGTCAGAGGCGGGCGGCTTCTTCGGTCCGAAATACCCGGTCGACCTCGAGCACCAGATCCTTGAGATGGAAGGGCTTGGACAGCACTTTCGCGCGCGGCTGTTCCCGGCTGGCCTTCAGCGTCACCGCGGCGAAACCGGTGATGAACATCACCTTCGTCGCCGGGCTGACCTCGTTGCACCGCTGGGCAAGCTCGATCCCGTCCATTTCGGGCATGACGATGTCCGACAGCAGCAGGTCGAAATGCTCCGCCTCCAGCAGCGGCAGGGCTTCGGTCCCGCGGTCCACCGCGACCACCGAATAGCCTGCTTTCTCAAGCGCGCGCGACAGGTACGTGCGCATCGCCTCCTCGTCTTCGGCGAGGAGGATTCGGGTCTGGGGAAGCTCGTTCATGCGCGCGTCTTACCCCATGGCGCTTAAGAAATCTTTCGCGCCGAAGCTGGCGGCCTGCTTTGACACACGCGCCGACGGCATTACCTCAAGGCCCATGGCGAGCGAGGGATATCCGGGCGAGGGCAAGGGAGGGGGCACGATCCCCGGAACCGATCTTCCCGCGTTCGAGTTACGCCAGCCGATCGGCGCTCCGATCCCGGTGCTAATAGCGGCGCCCCACGCCGGACGCGTCTATCCCGCAGCGCTGACTGCCCGGATGCGCCATCCCGCCGATGCGGCCTTGCGACTGGAGGACCGGCACGTCGATTCGCTAGCCCGGGGTATCGCGGAGGCGACCGGGGCTGCGCTGCTCGTCGCGCAGGCACCGCGGGCAATGGTCGACCTTAATCGGGCGCCCGATGACATGGACTGGTCGATGATCGCCGGCGGCAATGCCGGGGGCGCACGGCACTCACTAGCCAATCGCCGCGCGCGCAGCGGACTTGGAGTGGTGCCGCGCCGCCTGGCTGGGCTGGGGGAGATCTGGCGCGGGACCATGCCGCGCGATGAGTTCGATGCACGCATCGCGTTGATCCACGCACCGTATCACGCTGCGTTGGCGCGGGCGCTGGAGCGGCTGCGGGATCAGTGGGGCGCGGCGTTGCTGATCGATCTGCATTCGATGCCGCCGCTCGGTTCTCCGGGAGGCAGACAACCGGCGCCCGAATTCGTCATCGGTGATCGGTTCGGCGCGAGCTGCGACCGCGGACTGGTGAGCACGGCTTTCACCTTCCTGGAGGCGCAGAGCCGGGTCGCCGCGCACAACCGGCCATACGCTGGCGGCTACGTGCTCGACCGCCACGCTGCACCAGCGCGCGGCATCCACGCGCTGCAATTGGAGATATGCCGGTCGAGCTATCTCGACGCGCGGTTCGCTGAAACGAGCGTGCGAGCCAGCGCGGTGATCCGCACGGTTGCCGGACTGGTCCGGGCGCTGGCCGGCGAAGTCGCGAACCTGGGCGGCGCCAGGACGACGCCACTCGCAGCCGAGTAGGCCCATGAAAAAACCACCTCGTGCAAACGCACGAGGTGGCCAAGGTTCAGGGAGGAGGTGCACATCGGTGCACCAACCCGATCCGGCCATGAGGGAAGCGCGAACCGGGCAAGAGCGAAATAGGCGCGCAGCAAAGGGGTTTCAACCCCGCCCCGGCGCCCGCCTATCCGCGATCGATCAAGAGGCGGCCGGAGTCTCCAGCTGACCTTCGATCGCCTGGATCTTTCCTTGCGATACCTGCCGCGCGAAGACCACGCGCATCAGGTCCATCGAGAACAGGTGGGCGAAAATCAGCGCCATGATCCCGTTCGAAGTCCACTGCTTGGCGGTCTCCGCGTCGAGTTCGCGCAGCTTTTCCTCATTCACCATCTTGAAGCCGCGGTAGATGTAGGGCTGGTCCGGCGTCTCGTTGCGCGTGATGGCGACTTCGCCGTCCATCAGCAGATCGGCCTTGACCAGCTCCGCCACGAACGCCTGAGTGCGGGCGCCCGCCTCTTCGAACTGCTCGCAGAATTTGAGCGCGCCTTCCACGGACTCGGTCGGCTTGCCCTCGTCATCAAACAGCGGCCGGCCTTCGTCGAATTCGCCGATCGCCTCTGCAGTCGGATCGAAGCACAGCGACAGCTCCTGCGCATCGGGCGTCAGCCGGGCCAGCAGGTACGGATACCGGCGAGCATAGGCCGGGATGTACACGTCCTCTTCCAGCATTCCGTCATCGTTGAAGAAGGTGTTCACGCCTTCGTTCAGCCCAAGCAGAGCCAGCGGCACGCTACCTTCGCCGGAACTGAACACGATCGGGAAGTTGCGCTGCGCCTGGATGAATTCGTCAGCCGTCAACGGGATGGCGTGCTGATCGCGCATCCACTTCAACCCTTGCGGCGGGTTGATCTTGTACTTGCCATGATCGCGGCTGTTGAGCGGCATGAGGTCTTGGTAGAACAACGGCAGGGTCGGCTGCGGCGCGCTGGCCATATCAGGTCTCCGAAGATTAAGTGCGGCGGCAGATCCCGGCCCCGCGCAAGAAAGCGGGCGCTTTACGGATTGTGGCCGGCTGGCGCAAGCGGGACCAGCTTGCCCGGATTGAGCAATCCCAAGGGGTCGAGCGCCTGCTTGACCGAGCGCAGGACCGATAGCGCGACCGGATCGCCCAGGCGGCTCAGTTCATCCCGCTTTAGCTGTCCGATGCCGTGTTCGGCGCTGATCGAACCCTCCCATCGGGTGACCAGGTCATGGACCTGGCGGCTGATCGCCTTGCCCGGTCCAGCCTGCCACTCGCCGGCGTCGACCCCGGGCGGGGCGATCACATGAAAGTGAACGTTGCCATCACCCAGATGGCCGAACGCGACCGCGTGCGTACCCGGCCACGCCCGTTCGACTTGGTCCACCGCATCGGCGACGAAGCCGGGCATCCGGTCCACGGGAACCGAAAGGTCGTGCTGCACCGCCGGACCGCGCGCGCGCTCGGCAGGGGCGATGGCCTCGCGAATCGCCCAGAACGCCTCGGCCTGCGTTTCGCTCGCAGCGATGGTGGCGTCTTCCACCCGGCCAAGCTCGAACGCCCGGGACAGCAGGGATTCCGCCCGGTCGGGAAGGTCGTCAGCGGCGGCGTGATCGGCGGCCAGTTCGATCAGGGCATGCCAGCCATGGGCGCCTGACAGAGGAGCGCGCGCGCCGGGGAGGTACGCCAGCACATCCTCCAGGGTATCCTGCGCCAGCACCTCGAAGCCTTCGAGCGCGTCGCCTGCGTTTTCTTCGCAGAACAACAGCAGCTCGCGCGCGGCAGCCAGAGTGGGGACCCCGACCCACAACACCGCACGCGCCGCGAGCGCCGGTACCAGCCGCAAGGTGGCTGCCGTGACGATCCCCAGCGTCCCCTCCGACCCGATGAGCAACTGCTTCAGATCAAATCCGCGGTTATCCTTCTTGAGCGGAGTGAGGGCGGAGAACACGCTGCCATCGGCCAGCACCGCCTCGATCCCCATAACCTGCGCGCGCATCGACCCGTGGCGCAGCACTTGCGTGCCGCCGGCGTTAGTCGAGACGAGGCCCCCCACGGTGGCAGAACCCTTGCCGCCCAGGGTGAGGGGAAAGCGCAGGTTCTGCGCCTCGGCCGCGCTGTGCAAAGTCTGCAGCACCACGCCCGCTTCGCACACCGCCTCCCGCGCGGCCGGGGCGAACATGCGGATGCGGTCCATCCGGCGGAGCGACAGGAGTAGGGCGCTGCCGCTTCCATCAGGGGTCGCGCCGCCAGACATGCCGCTGTTCCCGCCCTGCGGGACGATCGGCACGCGGTGCTCGGCGCACAATCTGACCAGCGCCGCCACCTCGGCGGTCGAGGCGGGCGAAGCCATTGCCAGCGCTTGCCCGGTGAACCGGCCCCGCCAGTCGGTCAGCCAAGGCTGCATCAGTTCAGGGTCGTACGTCAGTCCGCGCTGGCCAAGAATAGCCGCTGCCGCCTCCAGGAAAGGTCCACGATCTTGCATGGCTGCGCCTATGGCACAGGATTGGCGGGCAAGGCGAGAGTTGCACCGGGCAGCGGTAAGATTAAGCCGCTATTCAACCGCGTGAGCTAGGGACCGCATCGAACATCACCTGATGAACCTGTTGCTGACCTTTTTCGCGCCGATCGCGCTGCTGGTGCCCACCATGACGGTGGGCGGGGCTGCCGGCGACGCCGTGCCCGCCGCGCCCCAGGCCCGCGAGCCGATACGCGCGGTCAGCCCGGCCGATGAACCGGCTGCCGGGCAGGTGCGGATCGAGCAGCGGGTCATCGTCCGGATTTCACCGCCCGGACCGCGGATTCGTCAGAGCATCGCCGCCGAAACCGCCCCTGCCGCTGTCCCGCGGCTCAGCGAGCGCAAGATGGGCAAGTGCGTCCCCGTCAGCGGCATCGCGGCGGTTCAGCCCGATTCCAGCGGCAGGCTGCTGCTGTTCATGCGCGATCGACGGCTGGTTTCGGCCACGTTGGAAAAAGCGTGCAGCGCGCGTGATTTCTATGCTGGCTTCTACCTGGAACGAACCCGGGACGGCATGCTGTGCGTGGACCGCGACCGGCTCCATTCGCGCGCTGGCGCAAATTGCGAGGTGAGCCGCTTACGACAGCTGGTTGCCAAAGACGACTGAGCCGATGCGAACGGCCATGACCGGGGGGGTGGCGGAACCTTGACTTTCACCGCCGCCGCGCGCACTGCGTGACGCGGATCGTGGCGGGCGGCGCGCCCTTCGTCATGAACGGCGCGCGCCGCCCTGCCGAACCCTCTTTCAATCGAGACTGCATGACCTTCGCCGACCTCGGCCTATCACCCGAACTTCTCCAGGCGGTGGAAACCGCCGGCTACACCGAGCCGACGCCTATTCAGGCGCAGGCGATCCCGCCGGTGCTGATGATGAAGGACATCATCGGCATCGCCCAGACCGGGACCGGCAAGACCGCCAGCTTCGTGCTGCCGATGATCGACATCCTCAGCCATGGCCGCCGCCGCGCGCTGATGCCCCGCAGCCTGATCCTCGAACCCACCCGCGAACTCGCCGCACAGGTGGCCGAGAACTTCATCAAGTACGGCACCAACCACGACCTCAAGATGGCGCTGCTGATTGGCGGCGTGCAGATGGGCGATCAGATCAAGGCGCTGTCCGATGGCGTCGATGTGCTGATCGCCACGCCGGGCCGGCTGATGGACCTGTTCGAGCGCGGCAAGATCATGCTCAACGGTTGCGAGCTGCTGGTGATCGACGAGGCTGACCGGATGCTCGACATGGGGTTCATCCCCGACATCGAGTTCATCTGCTCCAAGCTGCCCGAAACCCGGCAGACGATGCTGTTTTCGGCCACCATGCCGCCGCCGATCGAGAAGCTGGCGAAGAAGTTCCTCACCAATCCCAAGCGGATCGAGGTCAATCGCGCGGCCAGCAGCAACGAGAACATCACCGCGTTCAAGGTGCCGGTGAAGGCGCGCGACAAGCGTGACACGCTGCGCTGGCTGCTCCGCAATGACCTGGTCGACACCGCGATCATCTTCGCCAACCGCAAGACCACGGTGCGCGAGATCAACAAGAGCCTGCAGAGCCACGGCTTCCGCTCGAGCGAGATCCACGGCGACATGGACCAGTCGAGCCGGATCAAGGAACTCGACCGGTTCAAGAATGGCGAGGTCAACATCCTCGTCGCCTCCGACGTCGCGGCCCGCGGGCTCGATATCAAGGGCGTGAGCCACGTATTCAACTTCGACACGCCGTGGCACCCGGATGACTATGTGCACCGCATCGGCCGCACCGGCCGCGCCGGGGCCAAGGGCAGGGCGTTCACCTTCGTCTCGGAGGAAGATGCCGAAGCGATCGGCAATGTCGAAAAGCTGACCCAGGCGCCGATCGCGGTGTTCGGGAAGAAAGACCTCCGGGTCGAACTCGTTGCACCAGCGGTCACCGCCCCCGCAGCCGCTGCTGAAGTGTCCGAGCCTGAGGGTCGCGCAGAGCGTCCCCGGCGCGAAGCTGCCGACCGCGGGCGGGAGGACCGTCCTCGCCGCGGCCGCGAAGAGCGTCCGGCGCGCGCGCGCGACGAGCAGGCCGAGCGGCCTCGCAGTGACGACCGCGCCCACCGGGATGAGCGCCCCCGCCAGGACGAGCGCCCCCGCCGGGACGAACGGGACGACACGCCGTCCAAGCCGGGCGAGTGGAACGGGCCGGTGCCGAGTTTCCTCGAACATTCGGCACTGTAGGTTGCGCTACGCCGCCTGACTTTCTGAAGTACCCCACACCTTGTTGGCGATTGCCTTCGGACGAGAGCAGCACCCACGCATGAAGACCCCGCCGTTAGGCGTCAGGCTACGGTGACGAAGCTGTCGATCACCCGCTTGCGCCCTGCGGCCTCGAATTCGATCTCCAGCTTGTTGCCTTCCTGATCGACCACTTCACCATAGCCGAACTTGTCGTGGAACACCCGCTGTCCGACCGCGACATCGCTGCGCGGCTTGGCGGCAAAGCTGGCGGCGCTGCGGGTATTTTCCCTGACACGGTGCGGCGTGGCGTCGTAGCCGGTGGTCAGCGCCCGCTGCCAACCCGGGCCGCGGGTCAGCGTGCGGGCAGGCTGCGCCCGCGCGACGTGAGCGAACGGATCGTCGTGCTCACTCATTTGCGCGCGCCAGAGTGAGGCTCCGCCGGTGAGGGTGGTCTCCTCGGTGATCTGGTCGGCCGGTAGTTCGCCGACAAAGCGACTCGGGATTGAACTGGTCCACTGCCCGTAGATGCGGCGGTTGGCAGCGTGGATGATCGTGCACCGACGGCGCGCGCGAGTGATTGCCACATAGGCGAGGCGCCGTTCTTCCTCGAGGCTGGCGAGCCCGCCTTCATCCAGCGCGCGCTGCGACGGGAACACTCCCTCTTCCCAGCCAGGCAGGAACAGGTGGTCGAACTCCAGCCCCTTGGCCGCGTGGATGGTCATGATGGTGACCTTTTCCCCATCATCGGCGCGTTCGTTGTCCATCACCAGCGCTACATGCTCGAGGAAATCGCCTAGTGTGTCGTATTCCTCCATCGCGCGGGAAAGTTCGGACAGGTTCTCGGCCCGACCGGCGGCTTCGGCGCTCTTTTCCGCCTGCAGCATCGCGTCGTAACCGCTGTCGGCCAGCACGGCGCGGATCAATTCGGCCGGCGGAATGCTCTCGGCCATCTCGCGCCAGCGGAGGAATTGCCCCATCAGGTTCGCGATGGTGCCGCGCGCACGGGCGGGCAATTCGTCCGAGTCCGCCAGTTGGAGCGACGCGGCGGCGAGCGGCAGGCCGGTCGCGCGGGCGTGGCGGTGCATCAGTTCAAGCGTCTTGGCACCCAGACCGCGCTTGGGCTGGTTGTAGATCCGTTCGAACGCCAGATCATCGGCTGGGCTGGCGATCACCCGCAGGTATGCGAGCGCATCGCGAATTTCCGCCCGCTCGTAGAACCGGAAACCGCCGATGATGCGGTAGTTCATCCCGATCTGGATGAACCGGTCTTCGAACTCGCGCGTCTGGTACTGGGCACGGACCAGGATCGCGACTTGGTCTAGCCCTGCGCCCTCGCGCTCCAGCCGCTCGATCTCCTCGCCGATGCGGCGGGCTTCCTCGGGACCGTCCCACACGCCGATGACGCGGACCTTCTCGCCCGCAGGGATTTCGGTCCACAGCGTCTTGCCCAGGCGGTCGCTATTGGCGTTGATCAGGCCGGATGCGGCGGCCAGGATGTGCGGGGTGGAGCGATAATTCTGCTCCAGCTTGATCACCGCCGCCCCGGGGAAGTCCTTTTCGAACTTCAGGATATTGGCCACTTCCGCGCCGCGCCAGGAATAGATCGACTGGTCGTCGTCCCCCACCACGCAGATGTTCTTGCGCTCCTGCGCCAGCAGGCGGAGCCACAGGTACTGGACCTGGTTGGTGTCCTGGTACTCGTCGACCAGGATGTACTTGAAGCGCTGCTGATACTGCTGGAGCACCTCGCGGTGGCTGCGGAACACGTTGAGGATGTGCAACAGCAGGTCGCCGAAATCGCATGCGTTCAGCGCCTTCAGCCGCGCCTGATACAGGCCATAGAACTCCTGCCCGCGCCCGTTGGCGTACGCTTCGTTCTCCACCGCATCCAGATCGGCGGGGTTCAGCCCGCGGTTCTTCCACCGGTCGATCAGGCCGGCAAGCTGGCGCGCGGGCCAGCGCTTCTCGTCAAGACCGTTTTCGGTGATCAGCGTCTTGAGCAGACGGATCTGATCGTCCGTGTCGATGATCGTGTAGTTCGATTGCAGGCCGACCAACTCGGCATGGCGGCGCAGCATCTTGGCGCCGATCGAGTGGAAGGTGCCGAGCCACGGCATTCCCTCAACCGCCTCGCCGATATGGCGGCCGACCCGTTCCCGCATCTCGCGCGCGGCCTTGTTGGTGAAGGTGACGCAAAGGATCTCGCTCGGCCAGGCGCGGCGGGTTGCGACGAGGTGAGCCAAACGCGCGGTGAGCGCCGCCGTCTTGCCGGTGCCCGCGCCGGCCAGCATCAGCACCGGACCTTCCGTGGTCAGCACCGCCTGTTGCTGCGGGACGTTAAGTCCCTGCGCATACGCGGGAACTTCGCCAGCGTCAGGGGCGGCGGGAAGGGCGGGGTCGGCATCCATCTATCGCGAACAGCTAGGGAACATGGGTGTGCCACGCAAGGGGCGGGGCGGAACCGAGTGCCGAGGGTGAGCGTAGCGAGTTCACAATTGTTGAGGAGAGATCCGATGAACAAGTTGATGCTCGCCGGCGCTGCCGCGTTGGTCTTTGCAATGCCGGCGTTGGCACAAGACATGTCGGTGGACGCCAGCGGCAATGTCTACACCATGACCACGACCCAGCAGTCCACCTATGACGCATGGCCGCCGGATCGGCAGACGACCTATACCGCGTGGCCGAGCACCTATCAGACCTATTTCTGGACGCTGACCCCGGCACAGCAGACCGGCTGGTGGGCCCTGACCGACGACCAGCGCGCTCGCGTCTATGCGATGACGCCAGAGCAGCGCACCGCTGCGTGGACCTCGATCGAGGGGCAGATGGCGGGCACGCCGTCGGCCAATGCCTCGACCACCGCGCAGACCGCGACCACCGCCGCCATGGGCGCGAGCACTGGCGGCCCCCGGTTCGTGAGCGGGGAAGTGACGCAGAGCGTGCCTGCCGCAACCAACGGCGGCACCTACCCCCCGTGCCGCGGCACCGTGCAGGATCAGTGCATCAATCCGCGCGAAGCAGGGCTCAATTACGGCAACCGCCCGCTCAACCGGTGGCCTGGTCGACCCGCCAGCGAGATACCGGGTCCGAAAAAGCAGAACTGACCCATCGTCGGTCGAGAGAAGGGCACCTTCCGTGACGGGAGGTGCCCTTTGCGTGTCAACCTTCGGCGCGCAGGAGCCAGAGCCGTGCTTTGCCGACCTTGCGCTCAACCTGCGTCGACAGACCCTTCACGATGAGTTGTTCGTCGGCCCCGGTCTCCGCCGCGATCCAGGTGGCGGGTCCGAACCAGCCGAGCCGCGCCAGCCGGTCGAGCGCTACACCCGCGGCCCCGGTGCCGTATGGCGGGTCGAGCAGCATCAGGTCGTACGGCGCCTGGACCGGGGCGAGCTCCATCACCGAACCGCGCCGCACCTCGCTGCGCTCCCTTGCACCCAGCGCCGCGATGTTGGCGCGGATCGCATCGACTGCGGCGGGGTCCTGCTCGACAAACAGCGATGATCGTGCACCGCGAGACAAAGCCTCCAGTCCCAGAGCGCCGCACCCCGCGAACAGGTCGGCGACCGTCAGCCCGTCAAAAGGGCCGATCCTGCTGGTGAGCATGTTGAACAGCGTTTCGCGGGTCCGGTCGGCGGTCGGCCGGGTGGCTTCTCCCTTGGGAGCGATCAGCTTGCGGCCACGCCATTCGCCCGCGACAATTCTCATCGCGTCGGCCTCATGCCTTCAGGCTCTTGCGCAGCCGCTCCACTTCGACCTGCGGGATTTCCGCCACCGCGCCGCGCGGCAGATCGCCCAGGTTGAAGGGGCCATACCCGACGCGAAGCAACCGGCTGACCTGTAGGCCGAGATGTTCCAGCACGCGGCGAACCTCGCGGTTCTTGCCTTCGGTCAGCGTCATCACGATCCAGCGATTGCGCCCCGCGCCGCGCTCAAGGTCGGCCTCGATCTTGCCATAGCGCACGCCTTCGATCTCGATCCCCTCGATCAGGTCATCGAGCCGGCTCTGCGTGATGTCGCCGAACGCGCGCACGCGGTAGGTGCGCGGAACGTTAGAGGAGGGCAGCTCAAGCGACCGCTTGAGCGCGCCGTCGTTGGTCAACAGCAGCAGCCCTTCGGTGTTCATGTCCAGCCGGCCGACCGGCATCACCCGGGGTGCGTTGCGCGGCAGCGCGTTGCGTAGCGCGGTGTAGATCGTCGGGCGGCCCTTGGGATCGCGCTCGGCAGTAAGCAGGCCGGATGGCTTGTGAAAGGCAAACACGCGGGCCGGTTCCGCCCGCTCAACCGCCTTGCCGTCGACGGTGACATCCTGCAGGTTGGGGATGATCGTCGCCGGGGTATCGAGCACCTTGCCGCCGATGGCCACCCGGCCTTCGGCAATCATTCGCTCCACTTCGCGCCGGCTGGCGACTCCGGCGCGCGCGAGCAGCTTGGCGATGCGTTCGCCTTCGGGTCGGTCAGAGCTTTGTGGCATGTCCGCGCGACTAGGCGCTCAGTTCGCCGCGCGCAACGCCTCGCTCACCGTGTCATGAAACCGGCGGATGCCCCCTTCGAGCGTACCGAGCGTCAGTTCCGGCACCACGCCGGTCGACAGTCCTTGTTGGCCCAGCTCGGCCGCGCGAAAATCTTCGGATGCAAACACCCCGCCATCGAGGAGGGCCCAGCTGCGCTCCCAGTGATCGCGCGCCTTGTCGCTGTGCGGCTCCTCCGGGATCAGCATGAAGTCTTCCACCAGAGTGTGATCGTGCGCAGTCGGCCACAAGGCCATCACGTTGATGTAGTCGGGACTGGGGATGATGACCGTTGCCGGGAGCAGCTGATAGGCGAAAGTCACCCGCCGCCGCAGCGCGGCCATGTCGGTGAGGTCAATGTCGCCCAGCTCGTCCACCCGGCCGACCGCGCTGCGGGCATGGCAGCCGATGAGATCGCCGGCGGTCACGCCGTCCTTGAAGAACGGGCCGATGGTCTTCGCGTGCAGCCGGGTGACATGATAGCTTTCCAGGAACGCGTCCATGATCAGCTTCCAGTTGCCGCGCACCTCGTGAGTCTTGCGGCGAAACAGGAAATGATCCGCGGCGCCGAAGGCGTCCATGTCGTCGCCCAGCGTGCGGGCGAGGGTGAAATCCGCCTCCTCGACTGGTGAATACCAGATAAGCCCGCCCGCCTCGCAGCTCGGCAACTCGACGAGGTGAAAGACGCCCTTGTCGAGGCCGGGGAAGCTGTCGGGGCGGGGCAGGGCGAGGAGCGCGCCGTCGAGGCGATAGGTCCACGCGTGATACGGGCATACCAGCCGCGCGGCACACTCCGCTTCGTTGCCTTCCACCAGTCGCGTGCCGCGATGGCGGCAGACGTTCAGGAACACATGGCAGACGCCCGCCTTGTCGCGGGTCACCAGCAGCGGCTTGCCAGTGAGATCGTGCGGCACCGCCATTCCCGGATCGGGGACCAGCGCACTGGGCATCAGCACTTGCGGCAGACGGTCGAACAGCGCGGCCTTCTCGCGCGCGAAATGCTCAGGATCGGTGTAGACGGAGGCGGGCACCGTGGTGATGCCCCCCGCGGGGCGCGTCTCGCCGCGTGCCAGTGCTTCGGCCAGCGCAAGCTGCCCGGCAGTCGGTCTTTTCCCCGGCGCGATTATGGCCTCGTTCATGGCGAAGCTTCCTTATTCTTGTCCCAGCGCTAAGTGTCGCACGGAATTGGGTATTCGGGAAGGACGCTAGGGAATGGCCGCAGCCGCAGCGAAGAAGCCGGGGTTTCGCACGCTGATGCGCGCGATGCGCCATCGCAAGACCGGTTTCATGGCGCTGTTCGGGTTTGCCAGCGGGCTCCCCTTCGCGCTGTTCCTGGGCACCCTTTACGCCTGGCTGACCGAGGCCGAGGTCGATCTTGAAACGATGGGCGTGTTCAGCCTGATCGGGCTGGCCTACGCCTTCCAGTTCCTCTGGTCGCCGCTGGTGGACCGGATCGACATTCCGCTGTTCCGCAAGCTGGGCAAGCGCAAGCAGTGGATCGTGCCGGCCCAATTGGTGCTGGGCGCGGTGCTGGTGATCATGAGCGCGCTCGATCCGGGCAGTGCGCTCGGCATGTTCAGCCTGCTGGCCGCGATCGGCGCGTTCGCCAGCGCGACGCAGGACATCGCGATCAACGCGTGGCGCATCGACATCGCCGACGAGGACGCGACGCTCGATATCCTCTCGACCGTCTACCAGATGGGTTTCCGCCTGTCTTCGCTGGTGGGCGGGGCGCTGGCGCTGATCCTGGCGGCGCGGATCGGCTGGCCGCAGACGTACCTGCTGATGGGCGGGATCCTGCTGGCGATCGGCGTGGTCGGGCTGTTTGCACCTGATGCCGACGTCGTCGCGCCGACCGCCGAGCAGCAGGACGCGATGCTCGAACTGCGCCGCGCCGGACAGCTTTCCCCCAAAGTGCGGATGCAGGCGCTGCTGGCGATCGGGGCGCTGTGGGGCGCGGCGCTGCTGACGGTGATCGTGTTCATGGTCATGTCGATGACCGCCGCACCCGACGAGCGGCCAGATCCCACCGCTTTTACGGCCACCGCAGGTCCGCTGATCGTCATCGCCACCATCGTGCTGCCCGCCCTGATCGCCGGTTGGCTGGTGGGCAAGCAGCGCAATCCGGCCTTGCTGTTGCAGGAAGACGTGCCGGTCGCCACCGGCGGAGCGGTGGTGGCCGACCATCTCTATCGTGCGCTGGTGCTGCCGCTGGTGGAATTCGTCGGCCGGCTGGGCTGGTCGCTGGTCCTGATCCTGGCGCTGGTGCTGACCTACCGCATCTGCGACGCGATCTGGGGCACCTTCGCCTATCCGTTTTACCTGGGCGAACTGAAGTACTCCAATGACGAGGTCGCGGTCGCCTCCAAGTTCTTCGGAGTGGGGGCCATCGTGCTCGGCCTCGCGATCGGCGGAACGCTGCTCACCGCCATCGGCCGCATGGCGACGTTGACCCTGGGGGCGGTGCTGGCCGCGCTCACCAACCTGCTTTACGCCGACCTTGCCCGGGGAGGCATCACGATGCAGGCGTTCGCCGATGCAGTCGGGTTCACCAACCTGGTGCAGAGCTTCGGCGCAAGGCCTGAAATGGCCAAATTGATGCTCGCGATCGGCGCCGAGAACCTCGCCGTCGGCATCGCCGGGGCCGCCTATGTCGCGTGGCTCTCGTCGATCGTCGCAAAGGGATATAGCGCGGTGCAGTACGCGCTGTTGTCGTCACTGACATTGCTGGTCGGGACCCTGGGGCGCGGCGCACTCGGTCAGGCGATCGAGGAGCGGGGCTATTACAATGTCTTCCTGTTCACCACCGCCATCGGCGGCATCGCCGTCGTCCTGTGCCTCGCGGAATGGTACCGGCAGAGCCGCACGGCTCAGGCCGGGGTGGTCGCGCCAGAGCCGGCCTGACCGATTGCGGCGATCAGCGGGGGATCTCGTCGTTCGCCCGCAGGACCTCTCCTGCGAGGTATAGCGAGCCGGCGATCAGGATCGGCCGCCCGTCCGGCTCGATCGCGCGCAGCGCGTCCTCGACGCTGGCGAAGGCACGGCAGCCGGGGCCGAAAGCCGGCGCGTCGTGACAGTCGCTTCCGGCGATCGGCACCGCCGACAGGCTGGCGATCCGACCCTCCAGCGGATCGACGATCGCGCGCGGGTTCTTGTTCGCCAACATTCCGATGACGAGGTGCACGGGCTTGTCAAAATGACGAGCGATGGCCGCCCCGGCGTCGGGATTGTGGCCCCCATCAAGCCATAGCTCGCGCCCCGCGACCAAAGCGCTCAGAGGTCCGTCGCCCAGCAGTTGCAGCCGGGCGGGCCAGCGGGCGCTGCGGATGCCTTCGTTAATCGCCAGCGGGTCGACCGCCACGAAATCCTGGTGCCGCAGCATCGCCACCGCGAGTGCCGCATTATCCGCCTGATGCGCGCCGGCGAGTGCGGGAAGGGGCAGCGCAAGGCGGCCGTGCCGGTCCTCGTATTCGATGCGCTCTCCCACGTGTGCCGACCAGTCGCGCCCGCGCATGTGCAGCGGTGCCCCGGCGGCCAGCGCGGCGCGCTCGATTTCGAGTTCGGCGGCTTCGGAATAGCTCATCGTCACCAGTGGACGGCCTGGGCGGACGATCCCCGCTTTCTCGAACGCGATGCGCGCGATCGGATCATCGGGCGTGCCCTCTTCGGGTGCGAGCAGGAATGCTTCGTGATCGATACCGAGGCTGGCGATCCCGCAGGCGGCGGGGTGCGGAAGCACGTTGGTCGCATCGAACCGGCCGCCCAGGCCGACCTCGATGATGCACGCGTCGGCCTCCGCCTCCGCGAAAGCGAGGAAGGTAGCGGCAGTGGTGACCTCGAAAAAGCTGGGGCCGAGGTCCTCGCCAGCATCCAGCACGTCCTTCAGGCGCCCGGCAAGCTCATCGTCCGAGATCAGCTCGCCCGCGATGCGAATGCGTTCGTTATAGCGGACGAGGTGCGGCTTGGTGGCGGTGTGGACGGTCAGCCCGCCGGCCTCCAGCATCGCGCGCAGGTAGGCGCAGGTCGACCCCTTGCCATTGGTGCCGGCAACGTGGAACGCGGGCGGCAGCCGGTCCTGCGGGTTGCCGAGCCTTTCCAGCAGCGCGCGGATCGTTTCCAGCCCGAACCGTGCCTGCGGCAGCGTCAGCTTCGCCAGCCGATCGAGCTGCGCCTGCACCGCGGGATCGGACGATGTCGCAAAGTCTTTCATCCGCGCCCTCCGCGTGCGGGAGAAGAGCTACGCCGCCCGCGCCGGCGCGAGGTATTCGATCAGGGTCGCCAGCGTATTCTTCAGGTCCTTCCGCTCGACCACCATATCGACCATGCCGTGCTTGTGCAGGTATTCGGCGCGCTGGAACCCCTCGGGCAGCTGCTCGCGGATGGTGTCCTGGATCACTCGCTGACCGGCAAAGCCGATCAATGCGCCGGGTTCCGCGATGTGAATATCGCCCAGCATGGCATAGCTCGCGGTGACGCCGCCCGTGGTGGGGTCAGTCAGCACGACGATATAGGGCAGGCCGGCCTCCTTCAGCCGGCGGGTCATCACGGTCGCCTTGGGCATCTGCATCAGGCTGAGGATGCCTTCCTGCATCCGCGCGCCGCCCGCTGCGGTCACCACGATGTAGGGGCAGCGCCGCTCCAACGCCCGCTCCGCGCCTGCGACGAACGCGGTGCCGACCGCCATGCCCATGCTGCCGCCCATGAAGCCGAAATCCTGCACCCCGACCACCGCCGGCCGTCCCCCGATCGCGCCGGAGCCGACGCTGAAGGCATCGCTATGCGGGTTCTTGGCGCGCGCCTGCTTCAGGCGGTCGGTGTACTTCTTCGTGTCGCGGAACTTGAGCGGATCTTCCTTCACGCTCGGCTGCGGGAGGACGTCGAATCCGGCGTCGAGCAATTGGCTGAGGCGCTTGTCGGCGCCGATCCGCCCGTGGAAGTTGCACCGGGGGCAGACTTCCAGGTTGTCCTCGAACTCTTTGATGAACAGCATCTCCTGACAACCCGGGCACTTGATCCACAGGTTATCGGAAGTCTCGCGCTTGGCGACGAACGGGAGCGAGTTGCGGACGCGGCTGAGCCAGCTCATGCCCGGGGTTCCTTATACATGGACGTCTTTCCGTGCTGTGTGGACGGCTTCCGCTAGCGAAGCGGTCAGCGCTTGCAAGCGTTCAGGGGCGTTCGGCTGGGCGCACAGTTCGACCAGCGCGGAGCCGACGACCACGCCGTCCGCAACCCGGGCGATCGCGCTGGCTTGATCCGGCGTCCGCACGCCAAAGCCGACAGCGACCGGCAGGTCGGTCGCGGTCTTGAGCCGGGCGACCGCGCTCTCGATCGAGGCGGTGGCGGCCTGCTGCAGCCCGGTGATCCCGGCGACCGAGACGTAATAGACGAAGCCGGACGAACCTTCGAGCACCGCCGGCAGCCGCGCGGTGTCGGTGGTCGGAGTGGCTAGGCGGATGAGGTCGATCCCTTCGGCACGCAGCGCGGGGCCGAGCGCGTCATCCTCCTCGGGTGGGATGTCGACGCAGATCACCCCGTCGACACCGCAACCACTGGCCTCCGCGGCGAACCATTCGGGTCCGCGGCGGATCATCGGGTTGGCATAGCCCATCAGCACGAGCGGCACATCGGGGTGACGGTCGCGGAACTCGTTGGCGATCATCAGCACGTCACGGGTGGTCGTGCCCGCGCCAAGGCTGCGCAGGTTCGCCGCCTGGATCGCCGGCCCGTCGGCCATCGGATCGGTGAATGGCATCCCCAGTTCGATCACGTCCGCGCCGCCCGCGACCAGCGCGTCAAGGTTGGCCGCGGTGTCGCCATCGCCTGCGGTGATGAAGCAGACGAGAGCGGAGTGGCCCTTGGTGAATGCGGAGGCAAGGCGTGTCATGGTTGCTCGCTCTTGCTCAGCCAGCCACCCATGATCAGCACGGCGGCAGTAATGGCGACGACGATGTCACCCGCGCCGATGCTTTCGCGCGGACCGTCGAACACCAGGATTCGCGCGATCAGGCAGATCAACAGGACGCCAAAGACAATAAGGATAAAGCGGCCGGCTTCGGCCAGCGTCGGCGTCTTCACATCTGGACTCCGAGATGCTCCGCCACCGTGAAGATGTCCTTGTCCCCGCGCCCGCACAGGTTTGCCAAAATGATCGCGTCGCGGTCCATCTCCTTCGCGCGCTTGGCGACGGCGGCGATGGCGTGGCTGGGTTCGAGCGCGGGGATGATGCCCTCGGTGCGGCACAGCATCTGGAACGCGTCCAGCGCCTCGTCATCGGTGATGGCGGTGTATTCGACCCGGCCGGTGTCCTTGAGCCAGGCGTGCTCGGGGCCGATGCCGGGATAGTCGAGCCCCGCGCTGATCGAGTGTGCTTCGGTGATCTGGCCGTCGTCGTCCTGCAGCAGGTAGGTTTTGTTGCCGTGAAGCACGCCGGGCGATCCGCCCGCGAGCGACGCGGCGTGTTCCTTGTCGAGCCCATGCCCCGCCGCCTCGACGCCAAGCATCTTGACCTCCGCATCGTCGAGGAAGGGATGGAACAGACCGATCGCGTTGCTGCCGCCGCCGATCGCGGCGACCAGCAGGTCGGGCAGGCGGCCGGTGCGTTCGAGCAGTTGCGCCCGCGCTTCGGTGCCGATCACGCTTTGGAAATCGCGCACCATCTCCGGGTACGGGTGCGGGCCCGCGGCGGTGCCGATGATGTAGAACGTGTCTTCCACGTTCGCGACCCAATGGCGCATCGCCTCGTTCATCGCGTCCTTCAGTGTCGCCGCGCCGCTGGTGACGGGGATCACCTCGGCGCCGAGCAGCTTCATGCGAAACACGTTGGGCTGCTGGCGGCTAACGTCCGTCGCGCCCATGAAGATCGTGCACGGCAGGCCGAACCGCGCACAGACGGTGGCGGTGGCGACACCGTGCTGGCCCGCGCCGGTTTCGGCGATGATCTTGCGCTTGCCCATGCGGATCGCGAGCAGGATCTGGCCGATGCAATTGTTGATCTTGTGCGCGCCGGTGTGGTTGAGCTCGTCGCGCTTGAACCACACTTGCGCGCCGCCCAGCGCCTCAGTCAGTCTCTCGGCGAAATAGAGCGGAGAGGGGCGGCCGACGTAGTGGGCCATCAAATCGTCGAATTGCGCCTGAAAAGCCGGGTCCGCCTGCGCGGAGCGATACGCGGTCTCCAACTCCAGGATCAGCGGCATCAGCGTTTCGGCGACGTAACGGCCTCCGTAATCGCCGAAGTGCCCGCGTTCGTCCGGCATGTTACGGTAGGAGTTGGGAGCGGTGTTCATGGCGTATCCCTTGGCGGCGCTACCCGGCGAAGTCGAGTAGGGATTGCGCCCGTCAGGCACCGCGCGCAGCGGCGATGAACGCCCGGATCCTGTCGGGGTCCTTTACGCCGGGCGCGCTTTCGAGCCCGCTGGACGCGTCGACCAGCGGCGCACCGGTGATGCGCACCGCTTCGGCCACGTTGGCGGGGCTCAATCCGCCGGCCAGTCCCCATGGCGCGGGCTGCGACATGCCCGACAGCATCGTCCAGTCGAACGCCAACCCCATGCCGCCCGGCAGCGCGCTGCCCGCTGGCGTCTTGGCGTCATAGATCACGCGGTCCGCCGCCTCGAGATGGGCGCGCGCGGCGAGATCGGCGGGCTGGCTGACTTCCACCACTGCCCACACGGGCAAGCCAAAGCGGGCGCGGATTTCCGCTCGCCGCGCTGCCGTGACGCGGTGAACCTGCAGGGCGCCCAGTCGCCCCGCCTCGACCGCCTCGCGCAGCAGGTCGTCGGCCGGATCGACGAACACCCCCACCCGGCTGATCGCCGCTCCGGATCGCTGGGCGAGCGCTGCGGCATCAGGGAAGCTCAGGTTACGCGGGCTGGGCGCGAAGAACACCAGGCCGGCGTAGTCGGCGCGCTCCGCGATCGCGATATCGAGCGCAGCGGCATCGCTGATTCCGCATATCTTGATCAGGGGCGCTGGCATGACGCGCACCTAGGCTGTGGTGAGCCACTTTTCCAGCACCGCAAAGGTGATCGGCGGATCGCGCCGCACGGGGAACGGGCGGGTCTCACCCGTCCTTCGGTAGCCGCACCGCTCGTACCAGGCGATCAGGACCTCGCGGGTATCGATCACGGTCATCTCCATCGCAGCGACGCCATCCTGGTGCGCGCGCTCCTCCGCCGCATCGAGCAGGCGGCGGCCGAGACCCGACGATTGGAGAGCAGGCTCGACGCAGAGCATTCCAAGGTAGGCGAGGTGCGCCTTCTTGCGGGTAACCGCAACGCAGCCCACCAGAGCGTCGCCCCCGCGCGCCACCAGCATCGCGGTCTGTGGATCGGCCAGCACGCCGGCTAGCTCTTCAGCAGTGACCCGCTCATCGTCGAGGATGTCGGCCTCATGGTTCCACCCGCGCCGCGCCGAATCGCCGCGATACGCCGCCTCGAGCAGGCGCTTGAGGGCAGGGGCATCACCGGGCGCTGCGCGCTCGATTGCGCTCAAAGCGTCGCCTCGATGGCGCGCGCGGCGGCGAGCGGGTCCTCGGCCCGGCTGATCGGCCGCCCGACCACCAGCACGCTGGCGCCGTCGTCACGCGCGGCACGCGGGGTGACCACGCGCTTCTGATCACCGACCACGTGGTCCGCCAGCCGCAGGCCGGGGACGACGAAAAAGCCATCCTTCCACTGGCCGTGCACCGCCTTAACCTCGTGTCCAGAGCAGACGATGCCATCGAGCCCGGCCGATTGGGCAAGGTCGGCAAGCCGCATCACCTGGTCGTGCGCGCAGCCGTTCACGCCGGTGCGCTGCAGGTCGCGCTCGTCGAGGCTGGTGAGCATCGTCACCGCGACGACCCGGGTTCCATTGCCCGCCGCCGCCTTGGCATCTTCCATCATCGCCCGCCCGCCGCTGGCGTGGACGGTCACGATCGCCGGTTCCAGCACGTGGATCGCTTGCATAGCCCCGGCGACCGTGTTGGGGATGTCGTGCAACTTGAGGTCGAGGAAGATCGGCAGGCCAACCCGCGCGATCTCGTGAACCCCGTGGTGGCCATGAGCGCAGAAGAATTCGAGCCCCAGCTTGAGGCCGCCGACATGGCCCTTGACCTTGGAGGCGAGCGCCCTCGCGTCATCCAGCCGCGGCAAATCGAGCGCAAGGTAGACCGGATTGCTCATCCCAGGATGTCGTCCCGCCGCACCGGTGCACCGTCGACCGGCGCGGGAGCCAGCGGTTCGGCGGCCGGATGGGCGTGCGCGGCCGCAGGCGCGGGTGACAGCGAGGACGCTGCGGGCGCAGCCGGCGTCACGGCGTTGGCGCGCACGGAGGTCTCCAGTGTGCTGATACGCCGCTGCAGCCGCCACTTGCTGCCCCGGTGGACCAGCCACATCGGGATCAGGCCGAGCAGGAACGACGTCACCACCAGCGCCGGGATCTTGGTTTCCAGCACCAGGTTATCCCAGATTTGCACTTCGACGGGGCGCCAGTTGAAGAAGCTGAACGCGAGCAGGAGAACCAGCAGCGCGACCCAAAGAATTGTGCGGACGATCTGCATGCGCTCGAACTCCTGTAAGCCTTGCCGCCGGTCTAGGATGAAGCCGGGGCGAAGGGAAGGGCGGGGGACAGGTGCGCCGTTACCGGCCGAACACCCGGTCGAAGATCGTGTCGACTTGGGCAAAGTGGTAGTCGAGGTCGAACTTGTCCTCGATCTCGGCCGGCGAAAGCGCAGCGGTCACTTCGGGGTCCGCCTTCAGCAGGTCGAGCAGCGATAGCGCGCCGTCGCTTTCCCACACCTTCATCGCGTTGCGCTGGACCAGCCGATAGGCATCCTCGCGGCTGACGCCTGCCTGGGTCAGCGCCAGCAGCACGCGCTGCGAGTGGACCAGGCCGCCCATCCGGTCGAGGTTCTTCTGCATCCGCTCCGGATAGACCAGCAGCTTGTCGATCACGCCAGTGAGCCGCGCCAGCGCGAAGTCGAGCGTGATGGTCGCATCGGGTCCGATGAAGCGTTCCACCGACGAATGACTGATGTCACGCTCGTGCCACAGCGCGACGTTCTCCAGCGCCGGCACCACCGCGCTGCGAACCATCCTCGCCAGCCCGGTGAGGTTTTCCGTCAGCACCGGGTTGCGCTTGTGCGGCATCGCCGAGCTGCCTTTCTGCCCGGGGGAGAAATACTCCTCCGCCTCCAGCACCTCGGTCCGCTGCAAGTGGCGGACCTCGATCGCCAACCGCTCGATCGAACTGGCGATCACTCCCAGCACGGCGAAGTACATCGCGTGCCGGTCGCGCGGGATCACCTGCGTGCTGATTGGTTCGATCGCGAGGCCGAGCTGGTCAGCGACATGCGCCTCGACCGCCGGATCGATGTTGGCGAACGTGCCCATCGCGCCGCTGATCGCGCAGGTCGCGATCTCGGCCCGCGCCGCCACCAGCCGCTCGCGGCAGCGGGCGAACTCGGCATGGGCTTGCGCCAGCTTGAGGCCGAAGGTCACCGGCTCGGCATGGATCCCGTGGCTGCGGCCAATGGTCGGGGTGTACTTGTGCTCCTCCGCCCGGCGCTTCAGCGCGGCGAGCAGCTGGTCGAGATCGTCGAGCAGAATGTCGCTCGCCCGCGCAAGCTGGACCGACAGCGTGGTGTCGAGCACATCGGAACTGGTCATGCCCTGGTGCATGAAGCGGGCTTCTTCACCCACTTGCTCGGACACCCAGGTGAGGAAAGCGATCACGTCGTGCTTGGTCACCGCCTCGATCGCGTCGATCGCGGCGACGTCGATGGTCGGCTCGGTCGCCCACCACTTCCACAACGCCTGCGCCGCGCTGTCCGGAACGACCCCCAGCTCGCCCAGCTTCTCGGTCGCGTGCGCCTCGATCTCGAACCAGATGCGATAGCGCGCCTCCGGCTCCCAGATGGCGGTCATCGCGGGGCGGGAATAGCGGGGGACCATGTCGTGACTCCGGTTGGCTGCGCGCCAGCGGCTAGGGGCCGCGCCCGGCTATATCAACCCCTTGGCCCTGAGGCTCACGTGCCCTTCGCGGCCGACTATCACGTGATCGTGGACCACGATGCCCAGCAGGCGCCCGGCCTCGGCGATGCGGCGGGTGATGTCGATGTCGGCACGGCTCGGCTCGGGATTGCCGCTCGGGTGGTTGTGCACTAGGATCAGCGCGGTCGAGCCGACATCGAGCGCCTTGCGAACGACCTCACGCGGGTGGATCGCCGCTTCATCAATCGATCCGTCGCCCACGTGGTGATCGGCGATCAGGCGATTGCGGGTATCGAGATAGAGCACCCGCACCCGCTCGACGGTCAGGTGCGCCATGTCGATCGTCAGGTAATCGATCAGCGCCTGCCAGCTGCCGAGCACGGGCTTGGCCTGCACCTCGCCCCTTGCCATCCGGCGCGCCGCCAGGGCCACGGCCTTGAGCGCGGCGGCCCCGGTTCCGCCCATGCCGGTCACCTGCGTCAGGGCGCCCGGCTCCGCATTCAGGACCGCGTTGAGTGTGCCGAAACGCGCCAGCAGCGCCTTGGCGAGTGGCTTGGTATCCCCGCGCGGATTGGCGGCGAACAGCAGGTATTCGAGCACTTCGTAGTCGGCCAGCGCCTCCGCCCCGCCGGTCAGCAGCCGTCTGCGCAGCCGCGCCCGGTGGCCGGCAGCGCCGTTCGAGGCACCGGGCGTTTCGGCTTCAGGTGGTGGCAACCTTTCCCCCGGCATCTCGTTCACACCGGCGCATTGCCTTTGGTGGGCAGCGCGCGCAAGTGGGGGCCGATGACGAGCGCGGACGGCGACGTTGACGAAGCTGTAGCTGACGGTGAGCCGCGCCGCCGCCGGGTCTGGCTGCGCGTCCTGTTCGCCTTCATCCTCGTGCTGCTTGCGGTGGTGCTGGCGGGATGGCTTTCGCGAGAGCGGATCGCCGGCAACCTGATCGAGGACCAGCTCGAAAAGTATGACATCCCCGCGACCTACACGATCGAGCGGATTGGCCCCGACCGGCAGATCCTGACCAACATCGTCGTCGGCGATCCCCGTCGGCCCGACCTGACCATCGAACGCGCCGAAGTGCCGATCAAGCTGCGCCTTGGTGCGCCCACGGTCGGGCAGATCACGCTGGTTCGTCCGCGCCTGTTCGGGACGGCGCGCGGCGGCAGGTTGAGCTTTGGCACGCTCGACAAGGCGCTGTTCCGCGACACCGGCCAGCCGCCGGGCCTGCCGCGGATCGACCTGCGGCTGATCGATGGACGCGCCCTGATCGAAAGCGACTACGGTCCCCTGGGCATCAAGGCGGAGGGTGAAGGGCGGATCGACAACGGGTTCACCGGCATGCTCGCGGTCGCCGCGCCCACGCTGGACGGCGGCGGCTGTGCGGCGCGCGGCGCATCGCTCTATGGCAAGGTGGCCACGGCCAGCGGGAAGGCGCGGATCGAAGGACCCGCGCGGTTCGCCAGCCTGTCGTGTCCGGGCCAGGGTCTGGCGCTCGCCAGGGCGGCAGTGACGGTCGATGCCGCGATCGATGCGGACTTCGCCGGAGTGGAGGGGCGGGGGCGCCTGGAAACGGGCCCGGCCCGGGTCGCCGGCGCACGCGCCAACGGCCTGGCGGGGACGGCCAACGCCACCTGGCGCGCAGGTGCGCTCACGGCTCGGTACTCGCTTGCCGCGCGTGGGCTCGCGCACCCGCAAGCGAACGCCGCACTGGTGACGGCCGATGGCACGGTGCGTGCGCGGGACGGCCTGCGCACGCTGGAGGTGCAATCCGCGATCGCCGGTAATGGCCTGCGCGTTGGCGCGGGACTGGATGGGGTGCTGGCGGATGCGGCACGATCGGCGCAGGGCACCTTGCTGGCACCGTTGCTGTCCCAGACGCGCTCGGCGCTCGCGCGTGAGGGCAGGGCCAGCACGCTGACCGCGGAAATGACCGCCCGCCGCACCGGCGGCGTCACCACCCTCGTCATCCCCCAGGCCAACTTGCGGGGGGGCAGCGGCGCCACTCTGCTGGCGCTGTCGCGAGGGCAATTGAGCATCACCGGGCAGGGCACGCCGCGCTTTGCCGGCAATCTGGCCACGGGCGGCGCGGGCTTGCCCCGGATCGCCGGGCGGATGGAGCGCACGCCCGCCGGCCGGTCGGTCCTGCGGCTGCGCATGGCCGAATACCGCGCTGGCAGAAGCGTTCTGGAAATCCCCGAGCTGGTCCTCGCCCAATCCCCTAACGGCGCGCTGGGTTTTTCCGGGCGCGCGCGGGCGAGCGGCGCGCTGCCGGGCGGATCGACCCGCAACCTCCTGCTACCCCTCAGCGGAAACTGGTCCCGGCGGAGCGGGCTCGCGCTGTGGAACCGCTGCACGCAGATCGGCTTCGATCAACTGGAGGTGGCTTCGCTGACGCTGGAGCGCAGGTCGCTCACCTTGTGCCCCGTCCGCGGCCAGCCGATCGTGCGGCACTCCGCGCAGGGTCTGCGTATCGCCGCGGGGGCGCCCTCTCTCGACCTGTCGGGACGGCTGGCCAGCACGCCCATTCGCCTGCGCACGGGAGCGGTGGGCTTCGCCTATCCCGGTGCGCTGAGCGCGCAGGCGGTGGATGTCGCGCTCGGCCCGCCGGCGACCGCCAGCACGTTCCGCATATCCAACCTCACGGCGACCTTTGGGCGAGAGATCGCGGGCAGGTTCGCCGACGCCGACATCCGGTTGTTCTCCGTGCCGATGAACCTGATGCAGGCGTCGGGCACCTGGCGTTACGCCGGCGGCGTGCTCAGCCTGGCCGACGGCAATTTCCGCCTGATCGACCGGGAGGCCGCACCGCGCTTCAATCCGCTGATCGCGCAAGGCGGAACGCTGACTTTACAGGACAACATCATCCGGGCGAACGCCACCTTGCAGGAACCCGCCAGCGGGCGCGAGGTGACGGACGTGGCGATCCTGCACAACCTGCAAACCGGGGTGGGCCATGCGGACCTGGCGGTCGGTGGCCTGGTGTTTGACCGCGGCCTGCAGCCCGCCACCCTGACCCCGCGCGCCAAGGGCGTGGTCGCCAACGTGTTCGGCACCGTGCGCGGGACCGGGCGGATCGACTGGGATGAGCGCGGCACCACCAGTTCCGGCCGCTTTTCCAGCGATGCGCTCGATTTCGCCGCCGCTTTCGGTCCGGTGAAAGGCGCGAGCGGGACGGTCGAATTCATCGACCTGATCGGGCTGACCACGGCGCCCGACCAACGTCTCCGCATCGGGTCGGTCAACCCGGGTATCGAGGTGACTGACGGCGAACTCGTGTTCTCGCTGCGCAACGGGCAGGTCCTGGGCGTCGGAGGCGCGACCTGGCCGTTCATGGGCGGCACGCTGACCCTGCGCTCGACCAGCCTCAACCTCGGCGTCAGCGAGGAACGGCGCTATGTCTTCGAGATCGAGGGACTTCAGGCGGCGGAGTTCGTCCAGCGGATGGAACTGCCCAACATTTCGGCCACCGGCACGTTCGACGGCACCCTGCCGATCGTTTTCGACCAGCAGGGGAACGGCCGGATCGAAGGCGGCCTGCTGATCGCGCGGGCGCCCGGGGGTAATGTGTCGTATGTCGGGGAACTCACACGCGAGGATCTCGGCACGATGGCGAACTTCGCGTTCGAGGCGCTGAAGTCGCTCGATTACCAGCAGATGAGCGTCGCGATGGACGGCAACCTGACGGGCGAGATCGTCACCCGGGTACGGTTCGACGGAGTGAAGCAAGGCGCGAACGCCAGGCGCAACTTCATCACCAGACGGTTCCAGAACCTGCCGATCCGGTTCAACATCAACATCCGCGCGCCGTTCTATTCGCTGATCACGTCACTGAAGGCGATGTACGATCCGGCGTCGACTCGCGATCCGCGCGACGTGGGGCTGCTGGACGACGAAGGCAACGTCCTGCGCCGCGAGGTCACTCCGCCGCCGCCTGCGATCACGCCCGACGACCTCATCCCCGACAGCCCTCCCGTTCAGACCTCGGAAAGCGAGATACTGCCATGAACCCTTGCGAATTGACCCGCGCCCGCGGCCTTGCGACAATCCCGCCGATGAGCGGGATCAGGCGCGCAGGTTCGAAGGTGGGGGTATTGCCGCTGGCGATGCTGGGGATCGCGATGGTGGGTGGGTGCGTCAATGTGACTGCCCCTGACAAGCCGATCGTGATCGAACTCAACGTCAACATCCGGCAGGAAGTGATCTATCGGCTCGCCGCGGACGCGGAGAGCACGATCGACGAAAACGAGGACATCTTCTGATGAACACTGTGGCAAAGTTTTTCGCGGCAGCCAGCCTCGCCGGCATGGTCGTGGCCGCACCCGCGATGGCGCAGCGCGACCCGGCCTACGAAGCGGCACGCGCTTCGGGCCAGGTGGGTGAGAAGATGGATGGCTATCTCGGCATCGTCAGCGGCGGGGCAGGCCTGCAGCGGATCGTATCGGACATCAATATCAAGCGCCGGGCGCTTTATTCGCAGCGCGCGCAAGCGGCCAATCCGCCGGTAACGCTGGAAGAATATGCGCTCACCGCCGGGTGCATCGCGATCGCGCGGACCACGCCGGGGGAAAAATACCAGGCGCCTGACGGCAGCTGGCAGACGCGCACCAGCGCCCCGCCGCAGCGTGACAGCCGCTGCCCCGCGCTGCAGGCTAAGATCGCCCAGTAACTGCGGCGGTCATGCCGGGGCCGGTTGACTCGGCTTAGACCCCTGCCTAAGGGGGCGGCGCACCGGTTCTGGCCCACTCGCGGCCGGGGCCGGTTCCGTCTATAATCGAACCAGTCGTCCGTCCGCGGGGGCTGGCCCGCGCTAACGGACAGCTCGCTTTGGCCGATCAGAACGACCATAATCCCGGCGACGACCTCGATCGCCGTATAGCCGACGCGCAGGCGCGGCAGCACCAGGGCGTCACCAACGCCCAGGGGCAGGCGGAAACGCGCGGCTGGGCTGTGGGCATCGAATTCATCGGCGCCGTGCTGGTATCGGGTTTCATCGGCTGGGCGTTCGATAATTGGGCCGGCTTCGACAGCGCGCCGTGGGGCATGATCGTGATGCTCGTGCTGGGCTTCGCCGCGGGCACGCGCCGCGCGATGAAGACCTCCGCGCAGTTCGACAGCCATCCTGACAACGACGACCGCAGGTAGGATCAAGTTTCATGGCAAGTCCGATGGAGCAGTTCGAGGTCGTTCAGCTGCAACCGCTGGAAGCGGGTGGCTACGACCTGTCGTTCACCAACAGTTCGCTGTGGATGGCGATCGCGATCGGCGTGATCGCGGTGTTCATGTTCGTCGGCACGGCGAAGCCGCAGCTCGTCCCCGGGCGCTGGCAGGCGGCGGTCGAATACGTGTATGATTTCGTGCGCAACATGCTGGCGGAAAACGTCGGACCTGAAGGCAAGCGCTACGCCCCGCTGATCTTCGCGGTGTTCATGTTCGTGCTGGTGTGCAACCTCCTCGGCCTGCTGCCGTGGGTCGGCGCGTTTACCCCGACCAGCCACATTTCGGTGACTATCGGCCTTGCGTTCCTGGTGTTCATCATCGTCTGCATCGTCGGGTTCTGGCGCCACGGGCTGCACTTCTTCAGCCTGTTCTGGCCCAAGGACGCCAACATCTTCCTCGGCGCATTCGTGTTCGTGATCGAGGTGCTGAGCTTCCTCTCGCGGCCGTTCACGCTGGCGATCCGGCTGTTTGCCAATATGACCGCGGGCCACGTGCTGCTCAAGGTGTTCGGCACGTTCGTCGTGGCGCTCGGCTCGTTCAACGCGGTGCCGTATGTGTTCGGCATCCTGCCGCTGGCGGTGAACGTCGCGCTGACCGCGCTCGAAGTGCTGATCGCGGTCGTCCAGGCTTATGTTTTCGCTCTTCTGGCATCGTTGTACCTCAACGATGCGGTGAATCTCCACTAAGGGCCGCGTTGGCCCACCGACTGGTAATCTCAAGGAAAGGTTTTCGACATGGACGTTGAATCGGCACGCGTTATCGGTGCGGGTCTGGCTGCGATCGGTGCGGGTCTCGCCGCCATCGGCGTGGGCGCGATCTTCGGCAACTATCTGCAGGGCGCGCTGCGCAACCCCAGCGCCGACGCGCAGATGGGTGGCCGCCTGATCTTCGGCTTCGCGGTGACCGAGGCCCTCGGCCTGATCGCCGCCGTCGTCGCGCTGGCACTCGCCTTCAGCTGATTTCCTTATCGCCGGGCCAGACGCAGCGCGTGGGGCCCGGCGATCAACATTCCGGGTGACGGGCGGCTTCGATGCCTCAATTCGATTTCGGTACAGTGTTCATCCCCCAGCTGTTCTGGCTGGCGGTGTTCTTCGTCGTGCTTTATTTCGGCATCGTCCGCCTGACGCTGCCGCGCCTGGGCAAGGTGATGGACGAGCGCACGTCGAAGATCGACGGCGATCTGGCGGTCGCGCAGTCGGCCAAGGACGCGGCTGACGAACTCGTCGAACAGAACCGGGTCGAGCGTGAAGCCAACCACGCCCGTGCGCGTGAGGCGCTGGCGGAAGCCAACGCCGCCGCCGCCGCCGCGCGCGAGCAGCGGGTCGCTGCCGCCAAGGCGTCGACCGATGCTCACACGGCGGCCGCGGAACAGCGGATCGCCGGCGCGCGCGAAGCGGCCCGTGTCGCCTTGCGCGATGTGGCCGCCGAAAACGCCCAGGCGATCGTCGCCAAGCTGACCGGCAGCGAGCCTTCGCGGGACGCTGCGGCCAGTGCCGTCGATGCCGCCCTGGCGCGCGGCTGACAGGATCCAGAACGATGAGCGCACTTCCCGCATTGGTCGAAGAACAGCCTGCCGGGCACACCGAGGTGAACGGGCATGTCGAGGAAACCCTCCTCGGCCTGGGCGCTGAGGGCTGGGTCTACGTCAGCCTGACGATCTTCTTCCTGCTGGCGATCTTCGTTGCCAAGGCGCCGCAGAAGATCGCTGCCGCGCTGGACGCGCAAATCGCGGAGAAGCGCCGTAACCTCGACGAAGCGGCGCGCATCCGTGCAGAGGCGCAGGCGCTGCTCGACCAGGCCAAGGCAGAGCATGCCCAGAGCGCGCAGGAAGCTGCCGCGCTGCTCGATCATGCGCGTGCCGATGCCGCCAAGATCGTGGAACAGGCCGAAGCGGATACCGCCCTGCTGCTCGAGCGCCGCGCGGCGGCGGCGGAATCGAAGATTGGCGCTGCCGAACGGGCCGCCGTCGACGAGCTACGGCGCGAGGCTGCCGCGATGGCCTCGCAGGCTGCCGCGCGCCTCATCGCTGCGCAGCACGGCGAGGACGCCGATCGTCGCCTGGCCGATCAGCTGATCAGCACAATCTGATATTTATCAGGCGCGGCGGAACTGCCGCCGGACCCGCTCGCTTCGTCCTTGTTACAGCAAGGAGAAGCACGTGCCGGTTACCGCGATCGCCATCAACTGTTCGCTCAAGAAAAGCTCGGGCGAGGACAGCTCGACCGACGCCATGATCGAGGTGTTGCGGGAGCACTTTGCGGCCGCTGACGTCGAGATCAGTGAAACCATCCGGATCGCCGACCACGACGTGTTGCCGGGCGTCACGTCGGATGAAGGGGACGGTGATGACTGGCCGGCCTTGCGGGAAAAAATCCTCAGCCACGACATCCTGATCTTTGGCGGGCCCATCTGGATGGGCCAGATCGGCTCGATCGCCAAGCGCGTGCTGGAGCGGATGGACGCATTCCTGTCTGAAACCGACGATCAGGGACGAATGCCGAGCTTCTCCAAAGTCGCCGTCGCGGCCATTGTCGGAAACGAGGACGGCGCCCACTGGGCCTCGGCGCAACTGTTCCAGAGCCTGAACGACACCGGCTGGACGATCCCCGCCACCGCCGCCTGTTACTGGGTGGGCGAAGCGATGGGTTCGACCGACTTCAAGGATCTGGACAAGACGCCTGACAAGGTCACCGAGACCGCCAAGCTGGTCGCCAGCAATGCGGCGCATCTGGCGAAGTTGCTGAAGGCGGATGCCTACCCGGGCCCTGCCTGACAATCAGGGGCGGAAGATCAGCTTTCCGACGAGCGCGCCGGCGGCCATCGCGTCGAAGCCCTCCTTCCAGCGGGCCAGCGGCAGCTCCCGGTCGATGACCGGTGCGATGGCGCGGTCGTTGGCCAGGCGCGAGACTTCGGCGGCTATCCGCGCGCCCCGCTCCGGAAAGCGGCGTGCGTATTCGCCTGCCCGCACGCCGACGATCGAGAAGCCCTTGATGAGCGGAATGTTGACCGCGATTTCCGGGATGCGGCCGGCGACGAAGCCGATCACCAGCAGCTTCCCGCCGAACGCCACGCAGCGGGTGCTCTCGTCGAACACGTCCCCGCCGACGGGATCGTAGACCAGGTCGCACAGGGCGCCGCCGGTCAGTTCCGCGACCTGCTCCCGAAAGCGGCCAGTGTTGACGATCACGGCTTCGGGCGAGGCGACCGCGCGAACTCGCTCGGCCTTACCGGCATCGTGCGTGGCGGCGATCACCCGAGCGCCCAGCGCGCGCGCTAGGTCGCACGCGGCAAGGCCAACACCCCCGCTGGCGCCGTGCACTAGCACCCATTGTCCAGCCTGCAATCCGCCAAGCTCCACCAGGGCGGTGTAAGCGGTCGTGTAGGCCGCTCCCAAGGCCGCGGCGGCGGAATAATCGAGCGCGGCGGGTATGGGTTTGAGCGAGCGCGCCGGCACCGCGGCAAATTCCGCGAACACCCCGGTCTTGGCGCCGCCCATCACCCGGTCGCCGACCGAGAACCTGCTGTCGGCGTCAGCCGCCAGCACTTCGCCCGCCAGTTCCATGCCCGCGGTGAACGGCACCGGTGGCTTGAACTGGTAGCCGCCCCTGGTCATCAGCAGGTCGGGATAGTTGAGCGATGCCGCGTGGACCCGCACCAGCACCTCGCCCGGTGCGCGCACGGGATCCGCCAGGTCCGCCAGTCGCACGCCGGACAGATCGTCAGACAGCGCCTCGACCCGCAGCGCCTGCATCAGGCGAAGATCGTCAGGTCGAGCGGCTCCGAATGGCCGAACCAGATGACGTAGCGGGTGTGATCGGCCAGATCGTCGCCGCTGAGGCCATGCGCAAAAATGGTCAGCCCCTCGCGTCCTTCCGAAGCCCAGTGGGCGAACCGCGCGAACTGCTCGGGCCGCAGCGAAAGCTGCACCGATCCGCGCGGATGCGGCCCCACCGGTGCCGTGTGGAAGTGTCCGACCGGGCAGCCCAACTCCGCCTGCGCCGCCGCGGCCACGGCGCGGGCATGATCGACCTCGTGCGGGTCGAAATAGATGTGCGCATGGTAGCCGCGGATCGCCACGGCCTAGAAGCTGTCCTTGGCTGCGCGCAGGGCGGCAAAGGTCTCGTGCGCCGCTCCGCCGCCCCACCGGGCCTGCAAGTCGTCCGTATCGGCACGCAGGAACGGATTGGTCGCGAGCTCGCGCTCCAGCTTGGTGGGCACCGTGGGTTCCTGCCGGGAGCGGCGCTGGTCGATCTCCGCGACATAGTCCTGCAGCTCCGCATTGTCAGGGTCGGCGTGGAGCGCGAAGCGGGCGTTCGACTGAGTGTATTCGTGCGCGCAGTACAGCATCGTCGCCGGCGGCAGCGCCTTGATCCGCTGGAGGCTGGCCCAGAACTGCTCCGCCGTCCCTTCGAACATGCGCCCACAGCCGAGCGCGAACACGCTGTCGCCGACGAAAGCCACCTCGTCGTCGGGCAAGTGGATGGCGATGTGGCCGTTGGTGTGCCCGCCCACGTCGAACACGGTGCCTTCGTGCTCTCCGATGGTCACGGTGTCACCCGGCGTCAGCACCCGGTCGAGCGGGCCGATCCGCTCGACTTCCGCAGGTCCGCTGACGGTGCAGCCGGTGGCCGCCTTGATCGCCGCGTTGCCGCCCGCATGATCCGGGTGCCAGTGCGTGTTCCAGATCTGGGTGATCTGCCAGCCTTTGACGGCCGCTTCGCGCAGGTAGGCATTCGCCTCGGGCGTGTCGATGCAGACGGTTTCCTGGCTGTCCGGGTCGTGGACCAGGAAGCCGTAGTTGTCCGACAGGCAAGGAAACTGGTGGATCTCGAGCATGAGGGGCAGGGTAACGCCTGCGCCCCAATGAGGAAAGGCCCGCCAGCTCAAGGGAGCGGGCGGGCCTTTCTCTACTTCGGCGGGGCCGTCACGGGATGGGATCCCGTGACGCGGCCTCCGGCCAGCCTTTGCTTCCAGACGGGCTAAGCCCGCTGGCCGCTGCGGCTTACTGCTTCGCCTTCAGCGCTTCGCCGAGGATGTCGCCCAGCGACGCACCCGAGTCGGACGAACCGTACTGTTCGACGGCCTGCTTCTCTTCGGCGATCTGACGCGCCTTGACCGAGAAGTTAGGCTTCTTGGAACGGTCGAAACCGATGACCATGGCATCGAGCTTGGCACCGACCTGGAAGCGATCGGGACGCTGCTCGTCGCGGTCGCGGCCAAGGTCGCTGCGCTTGATGAAGCCGGTCGCGCCGTCGTCGCCGACCTGCACTTCCAGGCCGCCGTCGCGCACTTCCAGCACGGTGACGGTGACGACATCGTTCTTCTTGACCGAACCGGCACCACCGCCTGCGGAAGCGGCACCGCCGCCAGCAGCGGGCGCACCCTTTTCAAGCTGCTTCATGCCGAGGCTGATGCGTTCCTTCTCGACATCGACGTCGAGCACGACCGCCTTGACCTCTTCACCCTTGCGGTGAAGCGCCAGCGCGTCCTCGCCCGAGATCCCCCAGGCGATGTCGGACATGTGAACCATGCCGTCGACATCGCCGGGCAGGCCGATGAACAGCCCGAACTCGGTGGCGTTCTTGACTTCGCCCTCGACGATCGCACCCACCGGGTACTTGTCGGCGAAATCGTCCCACGGGTTGCCCTGCGCTTGCTTGAGGCCAAGGCTGATGCGGCGCTTGTCGCTGTCGACTTCCAGCACCACCACGTCGACTTCCTGCGAAGTCGAGACGATCTTGCCGGGGTGGACGTTCTTCTTGGTCCAGCTCATTTCCGAAACGTGGACCAGGCCTTCGATGCCGGGCTCGATCTCGACGAAGGCGCCGTATTCGGTGATGTTGGTCACCGTGCCCTTCATCTTCATGCCGACCGGGTACTTGGCGGCAACGCCATCCCACGGATCGCTTTCCAGCTGCTTCATGCCCAGGCTGATGCGCTGCGTTTCCGGGTTAATGCGGACGATCTGCACCTTCACCGTGTCGCCGATGTTGATCACTTCCGACGGGTGGTTGACCCGCTTGTAGCTCATGTCGGTGACGTGCAGCAGGCCGTCGATGCCGCCGAGGTCGACGAACGCACCGTAATCGGTGATGTTCTTGACCACGCCGTCCATGACCTGACCTTCGGTCAGCTTGTCGATCAGCTCGCTGCGCTGTTCGGCGCGGGTTTCTTCCAGCACGGCGCGGCGCGACACGACGATGTTGCCGCGGCGGCGATCCATCTTCAGGATCTGGAACGGCTGCGGCATGTCCATCAGCGGGCCGACGTCACGCACCGGGCGGATATCGACCTGGCTGCCGGGAAGGAAGGCCACGGCGCCATCGAGATCGACAGTGAAGCCGCCCTTGACGCGGCCGAAGATGCGGCCGTCGACGCGCTTGCCTTCGCCGAATTCGCTTTCCAGCTTGTCCCACGCGGCTTCGCGGCGGGCGCGGTCGCGGCTGAGCATCGCTTCGCCGTCGGCGTTCTCGACCCGGTCGACGAACACTTCGACTTCGGAACCGACCGAAAGGCCGTGCTCCATGTCCTCGCCGCCTTCGCCGCGAGTGAATTCCTTGAGCGCCACGCGCCCTTCGCTCTTCAGACCGACGTCGATCACGGCCATGCCGTTTTCGATCGCGGTCACGGTGCCCTTGACGACGCGGCCTTCGAAGCCGTCTTCGCCGGCGCCGCCGAGCTGTTCATTGAGCAGCGCCTCGAAATCGGCGCGAGTGGGGGTGGCAGATGATGCCATAGGATCAGGGTTCCTGTTCACGTTTGCTACCGGCCACCGGTTTTACCGGGGTCTTTCCCGCCGACCACGCACCATTGCGCGATCATCCGGGGCAAGAGGGCCGTTTCCTCGCGCGGCCGGCATGCCGTGCGAAGGTCCTGTCGAGCGAAGCTGTTCGGCCAAAGCTGTGGGGACGGGTGGCCCCTTAGTCGCGGATGCGGCAAAAAGCAAGGATAAGCGGATCAGCGCCGCGCGGTCTCCACCGCCTCGATCGCGGCGGCAATGGCCTGCTCGCGGTTGAGGGCCGAGGTGTCGATCACGAACGCACCCTCGGCCACCCGCAGCGGGGCGTCGGCGCGGCCGCTGTCGCGCGCATCGCGGGCGCGGATGTCGGCCGCGATCGCGGGCAGGGTCACGTCACGCCCGGCCTCGCGCATCTCCTTCCAGCGGCGCTGCGCGCGCGCATCGACGCTCGCGGTGACGAACAGCTTCACGTCGGCGTCGGGGGCGATCACCGTTCCGATGTCGCGCCCGTCCAGCACCGCGCCGCCGGCCTGCGTGGCAAAGGCGCGCTGGCGTTCATACAGCGCTTGGCGGACCGAAGGGTGAACCGACACCCGGCTGGCGAGGCCGCCGGTCTCCTCGCTGCGCAGATGGGGGTCCAGCAGCAAACCATCGGGAAAGGCGGTCGCGGCGAGGGCATCACCGCCGTTGTCGGGATCGCCGCCGTCGAGGAACACCTGCCGGCCAACCGCGCGATAGAGCAGCCCGGTGTCGAGATGCGGCAGGCCGTAATGCTCCGCCAGCGCGCGGGCGATGGTGCCCTTGCCGCTCGCGGTGGGACCGTCGACCGCGACGATCACGGCGCCCGCCGGGCCATCAGCGCCCGCGCCAGGCCGAACAGGGCAATCGCCATCCAGACGATCTCCAGCACCAGCGTGGGCAGGTTGAAGTTGACGGTAAGTGACACGGTCAACAGCGCGGCGCCGACGAAGTTCGTCAGGTTGAACAGCACCATGTTCATCGTCTTGGCGACGTTGCTGTATGCGTAGGCGGCGACGATGCAGAAGCTTCCGGCAAATCCGATCAGGTCGGCAGCGAACGGAGAGATGGGTGTCATGATGAGTGCCTGAGGCCTTCGATGAGCGGGATGAAACCGGGAAAGCTGGTGTCGATCGGGCGGGTGTCGTCGATTTCCACCCCGGCCTGGCTGGCGAGCCCGGCAATGGCCAGGCTCATCGCGATACGGTGGTCGAGGTGCGTCTTGACCCGGGCGTTGGCGGTGCCGCGCAAGGGTTCGCCCCCGGTGCCATCGATGATCAGGCCGTCGGCGGTTTCCTCGACCCGCGCCCCTGCTGCGGTGAGTGCCGCGGCCATGACGGCGAGGCGGTCGCTCTCCTTGACCCGCAGTTCGTCCAGCCCGCGCGTGACCGTGCGGCCCTGCGCGAGCGCGGCGGCGACGAACAGCACCGGAAACTCGTCGATCATGCTGGGGGCGAGGGCCGGATCGACTGCGATGCACGACAGCGCGGCGTGGCGCACTCGCAGGTCGGCGACCGGCTCACCGCCCACCTCGCGCGCGTTCAGTTCCTCGATCGAGGCGCCCATTTGCCGCAGCACATCGATCAGTCCGGCGCGGGTGGGGTTGAGGCCGACGTTCTCGATGGTGAGGTCGCTGCCCTCGATCAGCGTGGCGGCCACGATGAAGAACGCGGCGGAGCTGGGATCGCCGGGCACCTCGATCGTCTGCGGCGTCAGGTCGGCTTCGCCCCGCACGCGGATGATGCGCTCGCCGTCCAGTTCCTCCACCTCCAGCTCCGCGCCGAACCCGCGCAACATCCGTTCGGAATGGTCGCGGGTGGCGACCGGTTCGATCACCGTGGTGATGCCCGCGGTGTTGAGGCCCGCGAGTAGCACGGCGCTTTTTACCTGGGCGCTCGCCACGGGGAGGCGATATTCGATCGGCACGGGGACCGGAGCCCCGGTCATCATCAGCGGCAGCGTGCCGCCGGGCGAGGGCGTGAAGCTGGCGCCGATCCGGCTCAGCGGCTCGATCACCCGGCCCATCGGCCGGCGCGAAAGGCTGGCATCGCCGGTGAACGCGGCGGTGATCGCGTGGCTGGCGAGCAGGCCCATCAGCAGCCGGGTGGAGGTGCCCGAATTGCCCATCTCCAGCGCCATGGCTGGTTGCAGCAATCCGCCAACCCCCACGCCGTGGATGCGCCACCCGTCCGCATGCTTCGCGGCCCCGGCGCCCATCTGCCGCATGGCGGCGGCGGTCGCCATCACGTCCTCGCCTTCGAGCAGGCCCGTCACCCGCGTCTCCCCGATCGCCAGCGCGCCCAGCATCACCGCGCGGTGGCTGATCGATTTGTCGCCCGGCACGCGGATCGTCCCGCGCAGCGGACCGGCTGGCATGAAGGTGCGGGGGGTGGGGGAGGCGTCCAAGGGCGATCGGTCCGGCAAGACTTGCCGGGTCGACCCGGACGCGCGGCTTTTGACAGTGCCCATGCCCTGTGGCAAGGCGCGCCCGCTCTTGATTCCGGTGCGCCGGTACCCATCAAGTTTCCCATATCTATCGCCCGTCCGCAGCTTTCGGGCGGGCCAGCCGAGGAATTGCAATGGTCAAGCCTGAATGGGGCACCAAGCGTCAGTGCCCGAAGTGCGGTGAGCGCTTCTACGATCTGGGCAAGGACGATCCGGTCGCCTGCATCGAATGCGGCGACACGTGGTCGCCCGAACCGGTGCTGAAGTCGAAGCAGCCGATCCCGTTCGAGGAAGAAAAGAAGAAGGACGTCGAGCCCGATAGCGATCTGGGCGGTGACGATCTGGAAGACATCGACGTCGATGACGACGAGGATTCGCCGGACAACGACGTCGATCTCGGCGGTGACGACGATCTGGGCGTGGCCACCGGCGGCAACGACGACGACGACGACAGTTAAATCGATGCTTGCCAACCGCGGCCTGCGTCCATAAAGGGCGCGGCCTGCCGCACCTCTCGCAGGTTTGGCAGGAACGCAGTGGTACGGGGCCTTAGCTCAGCTGGGAGAGCGCCTGCATGGCATGCAGGAGGTCAGCGGTTCGATCCCGCTAGGCTCCACCATTAGACCGCCGAATTCGGTCCAATGGCTGCGATACAGACAAAGTCGGGTTTCCTGGTGGAGCTCGCACGCTGGCCGACGAGGTTTCGTCCGCCGGCGTTTTTCGCATTTGGCGGACCCGGGAGGGTCGGTCGTGTTTTGAGGTAGCGCATGTTCGACAATCTGTCCGACCGCCTCGGTAACGTCTTCGACCGCCTGCGCGGTCGCGGCGCGCTGAACGAGGCGGACGTGCGCGAGGCGATGCGCGAGGTGCGCGTCGCGCTGCTCGAGGCGGACGTCGCGCTGCCGGTCGCGCGCCGGTTCATCGATGCGGTGACCGAGAAAGCGGTCGGCCAGGACGTGCTGCGCTCGGTCACGCCGGGTCAGCAGGTCGTCAAGATCGTGCATGACGAGCTGGTCGAAATGCTCGGCGGCGGAGACGGAGCGCAGGCCGAACCGCTCAACCTCAATGCCAAGCCGCCGGTCGTGGTGATGATGGTCGGCCTGCAAGGGTCGGGCAAGACCACCACCACCGCCAAGCTGGCGAAGTACATCCGCGAAAAGCACGGCCGCAAGGCGCTGATGGCCTCGCTCGACGTGGCGCGGCCGGCGGCGCAGGAACAGCTCGCGGTGCTGGGCACGCAGGTGGACGTCGCCACCCTGCCGATCGTCAAGGGCCAGCAGCCGGTCGACATCGCCCGCCGCGCGCTGGAGAGCGCGCGCCTGCAGAACATCGACGTCCTGCTGCTCGACACGGCGGGCCGCCTGCACGTCGACCAGGCGCTGATGGACGAGATGAAGGCGGTTGCCGGCGTCTCGGCCCCGACCGAAGTGCTGCTGGTGGTCGATGCGCTGACCGGGCAGGATGCGGTCAACGTCGCGCAGTCGTTCAGCGGCGAAGTGCCGCTCACCGGCGTGGTGCTCACCCGGATGGACGGCGATGCCCGCGGCGGCGCGGCGCTGTCGATGCGGCATGTCACCGGCAAGCCGATCAAGTTCGCCGGCACGGGCGAGAAGCTCGATGCGCTGGAGGCGTTTCACCCCGGCCGGGTAGCCGACCGCATCCTTGGCATGGGCGACGTCGTCAGCCTGGTCGAGCGCGCCGCGCAGACGATCAAGGAAGAAGACGCCGAGGCGCTGGCCAAGCGCATGGCCAAGGGTCAGTTCGACCTCAACGACCTGCGCATGCAGCTGAAGCAGATGCAGAACATGGGCGGTCTGGGGATGCTCGCCGGCATGATGCCCGGCCTGAAGAAAGCCAAGCAGGCGATGGCGCAGTCAGGTGCCGACGACAAGATGCTGGTCCACATGGACGCGATCATCGGCTCGATGACGCCGAGGGAGCGCGAGAAGCCCGAACTGATGAACGCCAAGCGCAAGAAACGCGTAGCGGCGGGCGCCGGGCTGGACGTGCAGGACGTCAACAAGCTGCTGAAGATGCACCAGGAAATGGCCCGCGCGATGAAGCAGATCCGCAAGATGGGCGGCTTCAAGGGGCTGGCCGCCGCCTTTGGCAAGGGCGGACTGGGCGGGGCGCTCGGCGGAATGGGCATGGGCGGCATGGGCGGCCAGGGCGGATTTGGCGGGGGAAGCGGCTCCGCTCCTCCGGCGCTTCCCGGGCTGGGCAGCGGCGCGTTGCCGGCCAACCTGCAGGATTTGATGAAAAAGAAGTAATTTAAATAGTTTAGACTGGAAAGGTAAGAGACAATGGCAATTGCAATCCGGCTGTCGCGCGGTGGCGCGAAGAAGCGGCCTTATTATCGCATCGTGGTGGCGGACAGCCGCTCGGCGCGTGACGGCAAGTACCTCGAGCAGATCGGCACCTACAATCCGCTGTTGCCCAAGGACTCCGAAGAGCGCGTCAAGTTGAACGACGACCGCGCGAAGCACTGGCTCTCGGTCGGCGCGCAGCCGTCGGACCGTGTCGCCCGCTTCCTCGATGCCGCCGGCATCCGCGAGCGTGCGCCGCGCAACAACCCGAACAAGGGCAAGCCGGGCGAAGCCGCGACCGAGCGCGCTGAAGAGCGGGCCGCCAAGGAAGCCGAAGCTGCCGAGGCCGCTGCCGCCGCCGCCGCCGCCCCGGCACCTGAAGCCGAGGAAACCCCGGCTGCCGAGGAAGCTTCCGCCGCCGCGACCAGCTCTGACGAACCGGCCGAAGGCAGCGAAGCGCCCGCGACCGGTGACGATGCCGCAACCGGCGCCTCGTCCGACGAGCCTGCCGAAGGCAGCGCGGACAAGGCCGAAGGCTAAGCCACGCCGATGGACAAGCCCGTCACTCTCGCCGCCGTCACCGGCGCGCACGGGGTGACGGGCGAAGTCCGCCTCAAGCTGTTCGGCGACGGGGTGGACGCGCTGAAGCGCTACGCCAGCTTCAATGATGGCGCGCTGACGCTCAGCAAGATCCGCAGCGACAACAAGGGCGGGGCGGTCGCACGCTTTGCCGAGATCGCTGACCGCACCGCGGCGGAACAGTTGCGCGGCACCGCGCTGACGGCGCCGCGGTCAGCGATGCCGCCGCTTGCCGAAGGTGAGTATTACCACGCCGACTTGCTCGGGCTGGCCGCGGTCGATGCTGATGGCGAACCGCTGGGCGTGGTTGTCGCGATCGAGAATTTCGGCGCAGGCGATATCTTGGAAATCGAGGCGCCCGACGGTCGCCGGGCGATGGTCCCGATGACCGCCGACGCGGTGCCCGAATGGGACGAGCACCGCGTGGTGATCGATCCCGCCTTCCTGGCGTGACGCCCGGTCAGGCGTTCTCGCGCTGCGATTCGCGATCGACCTTTTCCTCCCACTCACGAAATTCGCTGCGGCTCAGCAAATAGCGCCCGCGGGCCTCGTCGAACGTGATCAGTTCGTCGCGCACGGCCCGGACCACCTCGGCCTTGCGGGCCGGTGACCAGTGAACTTTATGCGACTTGGGCAGTCCGGCGCGCTTGATCGCTTCGGATACGGTACTGTCATAGGCGTAGGCCATAATCTTAAAACTCCTCCGCCCCCTCGAGGACGAAAGTGGACGGAGAGAGTTAATTCGGACTTTCCCCGAATGCCTAGCAACGGGTTAAGCATCCCAGTGGAGGCAGCGGTACGACGAGTTGTGGCTAGCCGCGGTTGAGGACCCCGCGGGTCACGATCAGCGCCACCAGGGTCGCTCCCATATCCGCCAGCCAGTCGAGCCATTCGGCGTCCCGGTGGAGCGCGGGAATCGCCTGGAACAGCTCGATCGCGCCTCCCAGGATCGCCAGCAGTGCGAATAGCGTCAGGATCGACCGGTCGCGCCATCCAGCCGCCGCGAGCGCGCCGAGGGTGAAGAACGCCAGCATGTGCTGAATCTTGTCGCCCGGCTGACCCGGTATCTGCGGGGGCTGGGGCAGCAGCGCCATCACGAACGCGAATGCAGCGGCCAAGAAAAACGCGCGCCGCAGCCATCGCTGCGCGCGCGCGCTTTCAAACATCCGAAAGATGATCAGCCCTCGACGACCTGCTCGGCGAGGACGGTGAGCCCGGCATCGCCCACTTCGGCGAAACCGCCGCGCACCTCGATGCTTTCGGGCGCCGCGCCTGCGGTGCGATACACCTGCAGCGCGCCGTCACGGATGGTGCTCATCACCGGGGCGTGGCCTTCCAGCACGCCGAAGTCGCCTTCCGTGCCGGGGACGACCACCATGTGGACATCCTCCGACAGGACGAGCTTGGCCGGCGTCACGAGTTCGAAATGGAGCGGCATCTGCCTTACGCCTCGTCCGCCATCTTCTTGGCCTTCTCGACCGCCTCGTCGATCCCGCCGACCATGTAGAACGCGCTCTCGGGCAGGTGATCGTACTCACCGTCGACGACTGCCTTGAAGCTCTTCACGGTGTCTTCCAGCTGGACGAACTTGCCCGGGATGTTGGTGAACACCTCGGCGACGTGGAACGGCTGCGAGAGGAAGCGCTGGATCTTGCGCGCGCGCTGGACGGTCAGCTTATCTTCTTCCGACAGCTCGTCCATGCCGAGAATGGCGATAATGTCCTGCAGGCTCTTGTACTTCTGCAGCACTTCCTGGACGCGGCGGGCGGTGCGGTAGTGCTCTTCGCCGACGACGCGCGGTTCAAGCACGCGGCTGGTCGAATCGAGCGGGTCCACCGCCGGATAGATGCCGAGTTCGGAGATCGCGCGGCTGAGCGTGGTGGTCGCGTCCAAGTGGGCGAACGAGGTTGCAGGCGCGGGGTCGGTCAAGTCGTCCGCCGGCACGTAGATCGCCTGCACCGAGGTGATCGAGCCCTTGGTGGTCGAGGTGATGCGTTCCTGCAGGTTGCCCATGTCGGTCGACAGGGTCGGCTGATAGCCTACCGCCGACGGGATACGGCCGAGCAGTGCCGACACTTCAGAACCCGCCTGGGTGAAGCGGAAGATGTTGTCGACGAAGAACAGCACGTCCTGGCCTTCCTCGTCGCGGAAGTATTCGGCCATCGTCAGGCCCGACAGGGCGACGCGGGCGCGCGCTCCCGGGGGCTCGTTCATCTGGCCGAACACGAGCGCGACCTTGGAGCCTTCGCTGGTCGGGTTGCCTTCGGCATCCTTGGCGATGACGCCCGCGTCGAGGAACTCGTGGTAGAGGTCGTTGCCTTCGCGGGTGCGTTCACCCACGCCGGCGAACACCGACACGCCGCCGTGGCCCTTGGCGATGTTGTTGATCAGTTCCTGGATCAGCACGGTCTTGCCGACGCCGGCGCCGCCGAACAGGCCGATCTTGCCGCCGCGCGCATAGGGCGCGAGCAGGTCGATGACCTTGATGCCGGTGACCAGGATCGCCGCTTCGGTCGACTGGTCGATGAACAGCGGGGCTTCGGCATGGATCGGGTTGCGCTTCTCGGCGTTCACCGGGCCGCGCTCGTCGATCGGCTCGCCGATGACGTTGAGGATGCGGCCCAGCGTTTGCGGTCCGACCGGGACCGAGATCTGCGCGCCGGTGTTGGTCACGCGCTGGCCGCGGGTAAGACCCTCGGTCGAATCCATCGCGATCGTGCGGACGGTGTTCTCGCCAAGGTGCTGCGCGACCTCGAGCACGAGCTTGTTGCCGTTGTTGTCGGTTTCCAGCGCGGTGAGGATCGCCGGCAGCTCGCCTTCGAAGGCGACGTCGACGACGGCGCCGATCACCTGCGCGATGGTGCCAGTAGTAGTCTGGTTCAGGACGGGGGCGGTGGCCATTGTTCGTTCCTTGGGTCTAAACTTTAGAGCGCTTCGGCGCCGGCGATGATTTCAATCAGTTCGGTGGTGATCGCGGCCTGGCGGCTGCGGTTGTACTGGATGGTCAGCTTGTTGATCAGTTCGCCCGCGTTGCGGGTCGCGTTGTCCATCGCGGTCATCGAGGCACCCTGTTCGGATGCCTGGTTCTCGAGCAGCGCGCCGAATACCTGGGTCTTGAGATAGCGCGGCAACAACTCGGCGAGGATTTCGGCCTCGTCCGGTTCGTATTCGACCGCGGCCTTGCTACTTTCGCCGGTCGAGGCGTTCTCGGGCGCGGGAACCGGGATGATCTGCAGCCGGGTCGGCTCCTGCGTCAGCGCGCTCTTGAACTTCGAGTAGAACAGGTGCGCGACGTCGAAGCGGCCCGCCTCGTACATCTCCATGATCTCGGCCACGATGCGCTCGGCCTCGGCGTAGCCGGGCTCGCGCACGTCGGTGGTGTCGAACATCTGGGCGATGTTCTGCGGATGCGCGCGCCGGATCGGGGCGCGGCCCTTCCGGCCGACGAGGTAGAAGTCGACGTCCTTGCCCTCGGCCCGCAGCTCGCGCGCCTTGGTGAGCGCCGCGCGCACGATATTCGAATTGAACGCGCCGGCCAGGCCCTTGTCGCTGTTCGCGACTACCAGCAGGTGACGCTGGTCACTGCCGGTGCCGGCGAACAGCTTGGGCGCGCCATCACCGGTGACCTTGGTCGCCAGGCTGGCCATCACCGTGCCCAGCCGCTCGGCATAGGGACGCGCGGCTTCGGCCGAAGCCTGTGCCTTGCGCAGCTTCGCGGCGGCGACCATCTGCTTCGCCTTCGTGATCTTCTGGGTCGACTTGACCGAGTTGATCCGACCTTTGAGTTCTTTCAGCGAGGCCATTTCGGCTCCCTAACTATTCTCTTCGGGCTCAGGCGTACTGCTTGCCGAATGCTTCGAGCGCTGCCTTGGTCTTGTCGGCCGTCTCGCCTTCGAACTTCTGCGAGGTGCGGATTTCCTCCAGCACGCCGGCGTGTTCGCTGCGCATGAAGCTCAGCATCCGGGCTTCGTAGTCGGTAACCTTGTCCACCGGCACGGTGTCGAGATAGCCGTTGGTGCCGGCGAAGATCGACACGGTCTGCTCCTCGAACGGCAGCGGCGAGAACTGCGGCTGCTTGAGCAGCTCGGTCAGGCGCGCACCTCGGTTCAGCAGCTTCTGGGTCGAGGCGTCGAGGTCGGAACCGAACTGGGCGAACGCCGCCATCTCGCGGTACTGCGCCAGCTCCAGCTTGATCGAGCCCGACACCTTCTTCATCGCCTTGGTCTGCGCGGCGCCGCCGACGCGGCTCACCGACAGGCCGACGTTGATCGCCGGGCGGATGCCCTGGAAGAACAGCGTGGTTTCAAGGAAGATCTGGCCGTCGGTGATCGAGATCACGTTGGTCGGGATGTAGGCCGACACGTCGCCCGCCTGCGTCTCGATGATCGGCAGCGCGGTCAGCGACCCGCCGCCGTTCTCGTCGCTCATCTTGGCCGCGCGCTCGAGCAGGCGGCTGTGCAGGTAGAACACGTCGCCGGGATAGGCTTCGCGGCCCGGCGGGCGGCGCAGCAGCAGCGACATCTGGCGATAGGCGACCGCCTGCTTCGACAAGTCGTCGTACACGATCACGGCGTGCATGCCGTTGTCGCGGAAGAATTCGCCCATCGTGCAACCGGTGTAGGGCGCGAGGTACTGCAGCGGAGCGGGCTCCGAAGCGGTCGCGGCGACGATGATGGAATATTCCATCGCGCCATTTTCTTCGAGCGTGCGAACGAGCTGCGCGACGGTGGAGCGCTTCTGGCCGACCGCGACGTAGATGCAGTACAGCTTCTTGCTCTCGTCGGTGCCGGCGTTCGCTTCCTTCTGGTTGATGAAGGTGTCGATCGCCACGGCCGACTTGCCGGTCTGGCGGTCGCCGATGATCAGCTCGCGCTGGCCGCGGCCGACGGGGACGAGCGCGTCGATCGCCTTGAGGCCGGTCTGCACCGGCTCGTTGACCGATTGCCGCGGGATGATGCCCGGGGCCTTCTTCTCCACGCGCATCCGCTTGTCGGCGACGATCGGGCCCTTGCCGTCGATCGGGTTGCCGAGCGCGTCGACCACGCGGCCGAGCAGGCCCTTGCCGACCGGCACGTCGACGATGGTGCCGGTGCGCTTGACGTTGTCGCCTTCCTTGATCTCGGCGTCCGAGCCGAAGATCACGACGCCGACGTTGTCGGCTTCCAGGTTCAGCGCCATGCCCTGCACGCCGTTGGCGAATTCGACCATCTCGCCCGCCTGGACGCTGTCGAGGCCGTGGATGCGGGCGATGCCGTCACCGACCGAGAGCACCGAACCGACTTCCGAGACTTCCGCCTCGGTGCCGAAATTGGCGATCTGGTCCTTGATGACCTTGGAGATTTCTGCGGCGCGAATTTCCATGACTTCGATACCTTCTTAGGGCGGTCGTGGACGACCTTAGGCCTTCATGGCCTGGGCAAGTGAATTGAGGCGAGTGCGGATCGAACCGTCGATCCGCTTTGATCCGATGGTGACCACCAGACCGCCGAGCAGATCGGGGTTCACGCTGGTCGAAAGCTTCACCGTGCGGCCTTCGCGCGCTGTCAGCTTCTGACGAAGCTGGTCGACCTGCGCGTCGGTCAGCGCGTGGGCGCTGGTGACTTCGGCGGTCACTTCACCGCGCTGGGCGGCAGCGATCGCGCGGAAAGCCTGAACGATCTTGCCGAGCTGCGACAGGCGGCGGTTCTCCGCCAGCACGCCGAGGAAGCGGCGGGTCAGTTCGCTGGTGCCGAGAACCCCCGCCACCCCTTCGATCGCGGCGCCTTGCGCGCGGCGGCCGATCTCGGGGTTGGTGGTGAGATTGCGCAGGTCAGCCGATTCGCTGAGCGCCTGGCCCAGGTGTTCGAGGTCTGCCTCGACCGCGGTGACCGTGCCGGCCTCGCTTGCCAGTTCGAACAGCGCGGAGGCATAGCGCCCTGCGAGGCTAGCCTGAATACCGGCGGAAACATCCACGCGCGTTGGTCCTCTTGGATCCGGAAAAAGGTCGGTTCAGCCGAGCCCGCGAGGGAGCAACCGCAAGGCTGCCCGGGGATGGCTGGCGCGCCCCTATCACCGGGTCTCCAACAACGCAACCGGGTGCGGGCCCCGAAGGTTTTGCGCCCGCGCCCGAGGTGGAGTAAACCTGCAGCACGGGCGAATGGGAGAGAGACGATGGAATGGTTTCCGCTGGCGGACCGGGTGGGCGCCGAAGTGCGCGGGGTGGACCTTGCGACCGTGGCCGGGGCAGCGCTCGACGACCTCAAGGCGTTGGTCTGGGACAAGGGCGTGGCCGTGCTGCGCGACCAGACGCTGACTCCGGAAGATCACATCGCGCTTGCCAATCGATGGGGCGGGATCGACATCAACAACTACTTCCCGCTCGAAGGAGAGCATCCGGAGATCGCCATCGTCGGCAAGACGCCCGAACAGACCACCAACATCGGCGGCGGGTGGCACACCGATCACTCGTATGATCAGGTGCCGGCGATGGGCTCTATCCTCGTGGCGCGCACCCTGCCTCCGAAAGGCGGGGACACGCTATTCATTCACATGGGCGAGGCATACGATTCGCTGGACGATGGCACCAAGGCGGAGATCGAAGGGTTGAGCGCCTTCCACACCGCCGACCACATCTATTCGCCGGACGGCGTCTATGCCCAGACCGATCAGGGCGCGACCTTGCGCGGGCAGGACCTCAAGACCGGCGCCGTTCATCCGCTGGTGGTGCGCCACCCGCGCACCGGGCGCCGGCTGCTCTATGTGAACCCGTCGTTCACCCTCAACATCGTCGGCCGGAGCCGGGCGGACAGCCTGCCGCTGCTCCAACGCCTGTGGGCCTACGCCATGCGTGAGGAACTGCAGGGCCGGGTCGAATGGCGCGATGGCACCGTGGCGATCTGGGACAATCGCACCACGTGGCACTACGCGATGAACGATTACCACGGCCACGCCCGCGAAATGCACCGCATCACCCTGACCGGAGAGGCGCTGGCCGCCTAGTCCCGCCTCGCTCAGTCTTTCCGGGCCCGGCAGCTGTAGACCAGCCGCTCGTTCGCCTGTGCCGGAAGCAGCGCGGCGACGCTCGATTGCATCTCGCCCAGCTTGCTCGCCGCGTCGTCGCTCCCGCAGGCCGGCGCCCGGTACCTCGCGCGGGCCTCGCGAGCCTTGACCATGGCCGACCGGCTCAGCGCGAACCGATCGGTGCGGAACGTTCGGGCTTCCGGGTCGAAGCTGTTGACCGAAATCGCGTCCTCGTCGTTCGGCACGAACAGCCGGCTCCATTGGCCGCCGGCAAACCCATATTGGGTGCGCCGGTTGACGCAGCCGTTCGGGTTCCACGCGAAGTCCAGGTCGGTCGGCGGCTCGCTGACGATCCGGCTGCGGTCCGGCTGGAGGGTGCAGGTCAGTTCGGTCGCCGCAGGGTCTGCCTTTCCGTCGCCATCGGAAGCAGGTTGAACCTCTTGTGCGAGGAGATCGCTGACCCGTCGATCGATCGCGTCGAGGCCGGGCCGGGTGAACCACACCGCCAGCGCCGCGACCAGCGCGGCAGCCGAGATGGCCCCGGCGATACGCATGCCCTTGCCGCCATCCGCGCGCGTTCGCAAGTTGAAGGCGGAGAACCCCGCACCGGCCGCCACCAGCAACAGCACCGCGGCGATCGCCATCGCGTTCTCGCGATCGTTTAGGACCGACATCTCTGCCTCGAGCTGGGCGCGCTCCCGCTCCTCACGGCTCGCCTCGGCCCGGTCGGCCAACCGGGCGCGGGCGGTGGCCTGTTGCTCGGCAAGGCGGGCGCGTTCTTCCTCATCGAGCTGCGCCATCGAGCGACAGGGCAGCGCGTTGATCGCCGGCTCCACGCCCGCGGCCTTGAGGAACGGCAGCAACTCCCGGTCGGACACGGCAAAAGAGAACTCAGCGTCCGAGCCGTCTTCGGACGTGGTTCCGAAGCTGTTGACCCCCAGCACGCGCCCGCAATTGTCCAGCAGCGGCCCACCTGAATTTCCCCGAGCGATCGGTGCTGTGTGGAGCAGGGTGTCCACATCGCGGGAGGGCCGTGCGCCCGAAATGAAACCGCGACTCTTCACCGGGGGCTGGGGACGGAAGAGGTCGGGCAGGTCGAGCCCCTGCGCCCGGTCGACGTTCATCGGGTAACCGACCGCCGTCACCTCTTCACCATCGCTGGCGGCGGTGCCGCTGATCGTCAACCTGGGCAGGCGCAGCGTCCCGGTAGTCTCCAGCAGGGCGAGGTCCTTGGCGGCAGACGCGGCGATGACCGTCGCGTAATCGGCGGCATCGCCATCCGGCGGGACGATGGCGATCCGCAGGGTATCGTCCTGCATCGCGTCGAGCACGACATGGGCATTGGTGACGATCCGGTTGGGTCCTACCGCGAACCCGGTGCCATGGCTGATGGGGAAGACCTGATCGCCCTCGGTATTCATGATCACCACCCGCACCACACCCCGCGCGGCGGCGGCGATGTCGGCGGGGTCCGCCCGGCCTGCGCCGGGGATCGAGAGAAGGACCAGCGCGAAGACGGCGGCAAACAGGCGATGCATGGGCGGCTTGTGAAGGGCTGCGACATTGACCGCAAGCGGCGGGAAGCGCAGCCCATCGTGGCACGCTACCTGTTCAGCCGCAGCCAAGTCTGGCACCGTGGAGACAGCGATGGATCATGACGAAGCACTCACCGACGAGCAGCAATGGGCCATCGCCATGGCCAAGGACCGGCGATACGATGGCCGCTTCGTCACCGGGGTTCATTCGACCGGCATCTATTGCCGGCCCAGCTGCCCCGCGCGGGCACCCAGGCGCGAGAACGTGCGCTTCTATGCGACGGCGGCGGAGGCCGAGGCGGCGGGCTTGCGGGCCTGCAAACGCTGCCTGCCGAACGCGGTTGCGCGGGACGAGGCGGCGGTGGTCGCCGCGATCGACGAGATCAAGGCCAGTTCGGGCCTGCCGAAGCTCGACGAGCTGGCGGCGCTGACCGGCTATTCGCCAAGCCATTTCCAGCGCGTGTTCACCCGCGCCACCGGCTTGTCCCCCGCCGCCTATGCCCGCGCATTGCGCGAGGAGCGCGCCCGTTCGGCGCTGACCAGCGAGGGCAGCGTCACGGCGGCGATCTATCAGGCAGGCTATGAGAACCCCAGCCGCTTCTACGACAACGCCCGGCTGGGAATGCAGCCGAGCGCATGGGCCAACGGCGGGCGCGGCGTGACGATCCATTGGGCGATCGTCGGCACGACGCTGGGCCAGATGCTGGTCGCCGCGACAGAGCGGGGGGTTTGCCGCCTGTCGTTCGAGGAAGGAGCGGACGCGCTGGCGCGCCGGTTCCCCCGCGCCGACCTGGTGGAAGGGGGAGAGGCATTCCAGGCTCTGCTCAGCCAGGTCATCGCGGCGGTGGAGACGCCGGGCGACTCAGCGCACATCCCCCTCGATGTCAGGGGCACCGCGTTTCAGGAGGCATGCTGGAAGGCGCTGCGCGAGATCCCGCCCGGCGAGACGCGCACGTATGCGCAGATTGCTGCTGCTGCGGGCAATCCCAGGGCGATCCGCGCGGCGGGCAGCGCCAATGCCCGCAACAACGTGGCCGTGTTGATCCCGTGTCACCGCGTGATCCGCACCGGCGGCGATCTGGGCGGCTACGCCTACGGGCTCACGCGCAAGCGCGAGTTGCTGAAACGAGAAGGAGCGGATTGATGAACAAGGTCGATCAATTCCGGGCGCTGCATGTTCCGGGCGATCCGCTGGTTCTGTTCAACATCTGGGACGCGGGCTCGGCAAAGGTCGTGGCAGGCGCGGGCGCCAAAGCCATCGCGACTGGCAGCTATGCGGTCGCCGAGACCAACGGATTCAAGGACGGCGAGACCTTGCCGCTTGAAGTGGCGCTGGAGAACCTGCGGCGCATCGTGACGGTCACCGATCTGCCCGTGACCATCGACATGGAAGCGGGTTACGGCGACGGCACCGAAGAGGTTGCCCGTTCGGTGCAACTGGCGCGCGAAGCGGGTGCGGCAGGGGTCAACCTGGAAGATCGCATGCCAGGCGCCGGTGAGCTTTTGCCGGTGCATACCGCGGCGGCGCGGGTCGCGGCAGCCGCAGCGGCGGGCATCCACGTCAATGCGCGAACCGATGTTTACTTCGGCAAGAAGGCCCATGACTACACGCCCGCCCTGATCGATGCGGTGGTGGAGCGGGCGAGCGCCTTTTCCGATGCCGGTGCCGGCAGCCTGTTCGTGCCGTTCCTTGGCGACCATGCGACCATCGCGCGGATCTGCGAACGGTCACCCCTGCCGGTGAACATCCTGTGGGCGCCCGGCCGCGGCACGGCCGCTGAGCTCGGCGCATTGGGCGTCGCGCGGATCAGCTTCGGTCACGGGCCGTGGGCGGCGGCGATGACCTGGCTGGAGCAACAGGCGACGGCCGTGTTCGCCGGCGGAAACCCGCCTTACGCCGGTTGACTCGGCGCCAGCCTGCGTGCGTGCTGCTGGGCGGGGGAACAATAGTGGATAGCGAGCCAATCACTAGCATTGCAGCATCGACCAAGCCGCTGCGGCGGCGCGTAATCGATTTTCCGCTCGTTGCGCTGATTATCGCGATGCTGGTGTTGTTGTTCCCCATCGCGCTGCTGGCGCCAATACTACAGGCGCTCCCTCTCGAAACATTGCCCCAGTGGGTCGACGCGCCGCTCATCTCGCTGTGCACGGTGGCAGTGGCCATCGCGGCCTACAAACTGGTGATCGCCCGGTTGGGTGATCAGCCTGCGGACGAACTTCCGTTCAATCGCCAGTGGCTCGACGCGCCTCGCGGAGCCCTGATTGCCACGCTGCTCATGAGCCTCATTGTGGGCGTCGCCGCGTTGATGGGCGCATACAGGCTGGAAGGGTGGGGCGGCAGCACCAGCTTGCCGATGCTGCTGTTCGCGGCCGGCTTGCAGGCTGGCATTTTCGAAGAGATTCTCGCACGCGGAGTGTTGTTCCGCTTCCTCGAGCAGTTCGGCGGCAGCTGGTTCGCGCTGGCGTTGAGCTCGGCGTTGTTCGGGCTGGGGCACCTCGGAAACGACAACGCGACGGTGTTCTCCTCACTTGCGATCGCGGTGGAGGCCGGGGTCATGCTGGGCGGCGCGTACATGCTGACGCGCAACCTGTGGCTGGCAATCGGACTGCACTTCGGATGGAATTTTGCGCAGGGGTATATCTGGGACGTGCCGGTCTCAGGCTTCCAGGTCGATGGGCTGGTCGAATCGTACCCTGCCGGTCCGGTCTTGCTTTCGGGCGGCCCCTTCGGGCTGGAAGCATCGGTCATCGCGCTGGCGCTGGCGACACCGCTGGGTATGTGGTTCGTCTATCGGGCGGTGCGAGCGGGTAACCTGGTCCAACCGTGGTGGGTGCGCGGGCGCCTGGCACGGCAGAACCAGATGCAGACTAGCGAAAGCTAGTCGAGCTTCGGCGTCATCCCCGGCTCGCACTTTTCCATGGCGCGCCGATAGGCGGGTCGCTCGCCGATCCGCTGCAAATAGGCCGCAATGTTGGGGAACGACGCCAAGTCCGCCCCGCCGAACATGCGCGAGGTGGTAAGGTTGAACCCCATCATGATGTCCGCCGTGGTAAGCTGGGAGCCGCCGAAGAATTCCGCCTCTGCCAGGCGAGCTTCGGCCAGAGCCCAGGCTTTCGCGACGCGGACCGCGACGAACTCCGGCGTGTCGCCGCCCATCCGCCCCGCGACCAGCGCCATCATGCCGTTGGTCATGAACGTCGCGTTGGAGAAATGGAACCAGAACAGGTGCCCGGCAAAGTCCGGATACTCCGGTCCCGGCGACAGCCGCGCGCTCCCGTGCTTGCGGTCGATGTATTCGCAAATCGCACCGCTCTCACCGAGTACGAAATCGCCGTCTGTGATCACCGGGGCGATCCCCATCGGGTGAAGCGCCTTGTAGTCGTCGGGGGCGAGGTTGTTGTCGCTTCGCCGGGTGTACAGCTTGAGATCGTATTCGAGGCCCAGTTCCTCGCACAACCAGACGATGCGTTCGGATTGCGAGATGCGCAGGTGGTGGACGGTCAGCATTTCGTTCTCCTGCCGGGCCTGGGTCAGCCGTCTTCTTTTTCGTCGTCAGTACCATTCTTGGGCGTGAGTTTGGCGATCAACGGCTCTCGTTCGCCCGCTTTCAACTTGTCGACCAGCGCGCGGTATCGCTCGGCGCGCTTGCCGCTGTGCGGATCGTTCGTGATGGGGGCAAGCAGGATAAGCGCCTCCTTGTCGCGATTTTCAAGCAACAGCCGGTGCGCCAGGGTCATCCGCGTTTCGCTGTCGAACGGAGCGAGTTCGAACGACTTCTCCAAAGCGATCAGAGCGTCTTCAGGAGGCGTCTCCCCCGCCAGCACGAACGTCCGATAATAGCCTGCCAGCGCTTCCGGATGGTTCGGATTCGCGTTGTTGGCCGCCACATACGCCGCGCGCGCAGCGCCGAACGCGGCGGGATCCGTTTTCGCCCGTTCAAGATGCACGCCCGCCACATAGAGCTGCGCTTTCTCCGACTTCGGGTCCACCGCCAGCGCCCGCTTGGCCATCGCCTCCGCCTCGGGGTAGTTCTCGGCGTCGAATTCCGCCTCGGTCGCCGCCAGCAGAACCGGCAAGCTGGTCGGGTACTGGGCGGCCAGGGCCCGCGCCTGACCGATCATACCACGAGCGGTCCCGCGCGTGACGCCGCGGCTGCTGCGGATGTGCATGCGCATCTGCGCCGCTTCGCCCGGCGTCACCTCGCGCACGGCCACCTTGGGCGGCACGAAATTGGTATAGGTAACGCCCATCGCCCGTACCCGGCCCTTCATGTAGGCGTTCAGTTCGTTTTGCAGCTTGTCGAGGTCGCCGAATGCCTGTTCAGCCGCCGTGAGATTGGCTTCCCCCGCGATCAGCCGTCGCAGATAATCGGCCAGTTGGCCTTTGCGGCTCGGCTCGAACGTCAGATAGCTCGAAGCCAGCCAGCCTTGCGCGTACTGCCGCTGCACCAGCGAGTAATCGCCTTCCTTGGGCGGATCGAACAGCTTGCGCACGTCCACTGGTGAGGACTTCAGCGTACTCACGCGGTGCTCGGGCGGTTCGCCGAGATTGAAGCCGTTGTCCGTCAGTTGAAGCGTGCCGAACAGCTCGGCAAACCCTTCGCTGTACCAGAAGGGGTAAGCCGCGGCAGAATGCTGGTACATGAAATAGTGCGCATATTCGTGGAACAGCACCTTCGCCGGGTCGATGTCGCGCCCATCGGTTCGCGTGCCAAGGCCCGTGTCGCGGTCTTGCTTCAAGGGCACGAATGCCACCGAGCGTCCGGCGCGCGGGATGAAGAACCCCGCGACACCGCGCTGTCCCGCCAGCATGCCGATGTCGGATGTCGCGCCAAACTGGTACACGGTGAGCTTGGTGGCGTCCGGCACCTCCTTGCTGACGGTCGACATGCCCCGGATCATCCGCAGCGCGCCGTCCAGCCGTTCAAGATTAGTGGCAAGCGTGCGCGCGTCCGCTTCGGTCCCTTCCGAACAGACGATGAAGTGGTCGCTTTTTGCTTCGATCCACTTGTCCGCGGCTGTCGCGGGCACGGCTGCAAGCAAGCCGACGCCGGCGCCGATAAGGTATTTCATCATAGAAGTGCGATCCCTGTCCCCTGGGATCACCGTTGTTACACAGCCAGTCGGCGGTGAAAAGGCACAGCTCGCACTTACACGAAACTGTAGGGATCGATGTCGATCGACACGCGGACGCCTTGGGGAAATCGCAGCGGAGCCAGCCAATCTCGGATTACGTCCTGAACCTGCGCGCTGCGCCGCGCGTTGATCAACAGGCGATAGCGGTAACGGCCGCGCAGCAGGCTCAATGGCGCTGGCGCAGGGCCGAGAATCGCGACGTCCGGGACATTCGGCTGGGTGCCCCCGATCATTCGCGCGGCTTCCTTGGCTTCGGCCTCGTCCTCGCTTGAGACGATGATCGCCGCCCAGCGGCCGAAGGGCGGGGCACCGGCGTGGCGGCGGGCCTCGGTTTCGGCTTCATAGAACGCGTCGCGATCGCCCCCAGCCAATGCTGCGATGACCGGCGCATCCGGATGGCGGGTCTGGATGAGAACTTCGCCCGGCTTGGCCCCGCGTCCAGCCCGCCCGGCGACTTGCGCGACTTGCTGGTAGGTGCGCTCGGCCGCCCGCAGGTCGCCGCCTTCAAGGCCAAGATCGGCATCCACCACGCCGACCAACGTTAGTTCGGGAAAGTGGAACCCTTTGGTCACCAGCTGGGTGCCAACGATCACGTCGATCGCGCCCGCCTCGGCCTGAGCGACGAACTCGGCTGCGCGTTCGGGCGAGTTGACCGTGTCGGAGGTGACCACCGCCACGCGGGCATCGGGCATGATCTCGGCGACTTCGTCAGCGATCCGCTCCACACCCGGGCCGCACGCGACCAAGCAATCAAGCTCGCCGCATTCGGGGCAGGCGGGGGGCGGGGGAGTCTCATGTCCGCAGTGGTGGCAAGCGAGGCGCCGCGACAGGCGATGCTCCACCAGCCAGGCGCTGCAGTTCGGACACTGGAAGCGAAACCCGCAGTTGCGGCACAGCGTCAACGGAGCATAGCCGCGGCGGTTGAGGAACAGCAGCGACTGCTCTCCGCGGGCGAGCCGCTCCTCCATCGCCTCCACCAGCCGCGGGGCGAGCCAGCGGCCCCGGGCAGGCTTTTCGACCGTCAGGTCCAGCGTATCAATATCGGGCAACCGCGCTCCGCCGAAACGATCTTCGAGCACCAGGCGCTCGTACACGCCGCTCTCCGCCATCTGCAGGCTTTCCAAAGCCGGCGTGGCGCTGGCGAGGATGACCGGCAGCTGTTCGAACCGCGCGCGCATCACCGCCACGTCGCGCGCGTTGTAGCGCACACCTTCGTCCTGCTTGAAGCTCACCTCGTGCGCCTCGTCGACCACGATCAGGCCGAGGCTGGCATACGGCAGAAACAGCGCGGAGCGGGCGCCGACCACGACTTGCGCGGTGCCTGCGGCGATGGCCCGCCATGCGCGGCGGCGCTCGGTCGACTTGAGGCTGGAGTGCCACACCACCGGCGGCGCGCCGAAGCGATCCTCGAACCGGCGCAGAAATGCCTCGGTAAGCGCGATCTCGGGCAACAGGACCAGCGTTTGCTGGCCGGCTTCCAAGGCTTGGGCGACCGCCTCCAGATAACACTCCGTCTTGCCCGATCCGGTCACTCCATCGAGCAGGAACGGCGCGAACGCGTGCGCCTTGACCGCAGCGACGAACCGCTCGGCCACTTCGGCCTGAGCGGGCGACAGATCCGGTGCCGCGAAATCCGCGCGTGCTTTTGGATAGGGGCGGTCGCAGTCGACCTGGATCGGCTCCAGCACCCCCTGGCTGACGAGTCCGCGCAGCACACCCTCGCTGACCCCGGCGATGCCGGCAAGTTCGCGGATCGTGGCCTGCTCTCCCTCCAGCGCGTCGATCGCCGACTGACGCTGCGGGGTCATCCGTTCGGGCACTCCGCCCGACAGGCGGTATTCGGTCATGGTCGCGGGTCCGCGCAGCGCGCCGCCGCTTGCCAGCACCATGCGCGCGACCGAGGCGAGCGGTGCGCAGTAATATTCCGCCGACCATTCCAGCAGGCGGCGCAATTCCGCCTTGAGTGGGGGGACCGGAAGGACCGCCAGCAAGGGCCGTAGCTTGGCCTCCGGAACCTCGCTCCCGGGCAGCCGTTCCGCTTCCCAGACTATCCCGACGATCTGCCGGGGACCGAGCGGTGCCACGACGACCGAGCCCGGCTCGACGCTCATCCCTTCCGGAACGCGGTAGTCAAGCGGGCCAAGCGCGGCGTTGAAGATCAGCAGTCGGGCGCGGTTCATATCAGTTCGGCCCATATGGGCACCGCCGGGGTGGGGCGGCAAGGAGAGGAACCTTGCAATGACCGATTCGATTGATTCGCCGACCGTTCTGCACCGGCGCAAGTTCATCGCGGGCCTGGGCGTTTCTGCGGGTGCGCTGATGTTGCCAGCCTGCACCACCGGCTTCGGCGGCGGCTTCAGCTTCACCGACGCGATCGCCCGGTTGCTGTATCTTTCCACCGGCCGCGCGTTCGATCGCATGACCTCGCAGGGCGGATTCTGGGATCAGCAGGTTGCCGCAATCGGCTTCGACCAGTTCCTCGGCGCGCGGGGCGGAGTCCTCAATCGCATCCTCACCTCCGCTTTGTTCAAGGACCGACTGGCCGACGCACTCGCGCCAATTGCGTTTGATGCTGCACAGCGGGCGGCGCCGGTTGTCGCTGATACGGTGCGCACCATCGGCTACGCCAACGCGATCGACCTGATCCGCGGCGGACCGAGGGCCGCCACGGGTTTCTTGCGCCAGAACATGGGCACTGCCCTGATCGATGCGATGCTGCCCGGCGTCGGCAGCGGTCTGCGCCTGGCGAACGACCCGTTGGTCGGGCAGGCACTGGCGGCGCTGAGCGGGGTCGATATCCCGCAGGTCGCGCGCAACTTCTCGGCCCGGGTGGACGATGTCATCTGGAACGAGATCGGTAACGAGGAACAGGCGATCCGCGCTAATCCGCAAGCGACGCGCGATCCGCTGATCATTGGCACGTTCGGCGTGGGCGCGCGGCTCTAGCCTGCCTGCGCAGTGGTGGCTAAGGCTTGCCGGGAATCATTCCCGGGAGCGCCACCACCATGAAGTTCTTCGCCGACACCGCCGAGATCGACGCGATCCGCGAACTCGCAGAGGCAGGCCTGCTGGACGGGGTCACCACCAATCCGTCGCTGATCCACAAGTCGGGCCGCGATTTCATGGAGGTGACGAAGGAGATTTGCGACCTCGTTGACGGCCCGGTCAGCGCCGAAGTGGTCGCGCTCGATCACGCGACCATGATGCGTGAGGCGGAAGTGCTGCGGAAGATCGCCGACAATGTGTGCATCAAGGTGCCGCTGACGATCGACGGCCTGAAGACCTGCCGCGCGCTCACCGGGGAAGGCACGATGGTCAACGTGACGCTGTGCTTCTCGGCCAATCAGGCGCTGCTCGCGGCGAAAGCCGGGGCCACGTTTGTCAGCCCGTTCGTCGGCCGGCACGATGATAATGGCTTCGACGGCATGGAGCTGATCAGCGACATCCGCCTGATCTATGACAACTACGATTTCCGCACCGAAATCCTGGTCGCGAGCGTGCGCCACGTGATCCATGTGCTGGAAGCGGCGCGCATCGGCGCTGACGTGATGACGGCGCCGCCGGCGGTCATCAAGAGTCTCGCCAATCACGTGCTGACCGACAAAGGCATCGAGGGGTTCATGGCCGATTGGGCCAAGACCGGGCAGAGCATCATCAAGTAAGCGATGGCCGACGAAACCCCTCTCGATCGCTTCAAGCACGCGCTGACCGGCGCCAGCCGCGCGTTGGCGCACGAACCCGAGGTGGAGGTTGCGTGGAGCGCGGATGCACCCACCGCTCGCGGCAAGCATTTCCGCGTGCCGCTCCCGGGCCGCTCCGTGCCGGTCGATCAGGCGCGGGAGGCACGGGGCTTCGCCGACAGCTTCTCGCTCAAACTGCGCCATCATGACGAGGCGATGCACGCCCGAGCCATGCCGCCCGAGCCGACCGCGCGGGAGTGCTTCGATGTGGTGGAGCGCGTCCGCTACGAGGCGTTGGGGGCGAATAGCTTCAGCGGCATCCGCGATAACCTTGGCGCGGCGACCGAACTGCGGACCAACTCCGATCCCATTTCTCGCGCGACACGGACCGAAGACGTGCCCGTCGCCAGCGCGCTGGGACTGATCCTGCGCGAGAAGTTGACCGGCGAAGCAATTCCCCGGCGCGCCGCCGCCGGCGTGGACATGGTCCGCGGATGGATCGAGGAGCAGGCGGGCGCGGATTTCGAGGCTCTAGCGCTCTCCCTCGACGATCAGAAGGCGTTCCAGGGTCTGGCGCTGGACCTCTTGCGTCACCTCGATCTGACGCTGCCCGACGACACCGATCAGCCTTCTGACGATAGCGACGAAGGCGAGGAGCCTGAAGGAGAGGAGGAGGACGAGGGCGAGGACGAGAACCAGGGCGAGGGCACCCCGCAGTCCACCGAAATGGCCGGCGAAATGTCGGAAGGTGACGACGACGGGGAATCCGACACCGAGATGACCTCGGAGCAGGATACCGCCGACGGTGAACCGGGCGACGAAGGCGAGGAGGGCATGATGCCCGTCCGGCCGAACCGTCCGTGGACCGATATTCCCGAAGGCTTCGACTACAAGGCGTGGACGACCCGGTTCGATGAAGTCGTCGAAGCGACCGAACTGTGCGACGCCGACGAACTCGACCGGCTGCGGCAGTACCTCGACAGCCAGTTGACCGGCCTGCAGGGCGTTGTCACGCGGCTCGCCAACCGGCTGCAGCGGCGGCTTATGGCACAACAGAATCGTTCGTGGGACTTCGACCAGGAGGAAGGTCTGCTCGATGCCGCGCGCCTCGCCCGCGTGGTGATCAGCCCCGGCCATTCGCTCAGCTACAAGGTCGAGCGCGAGCAGGAGTTCAAGGACACCGTCGTTACGCTGCTGATCGACAATTCGGGTTCCATGCGGGGGCGGCCGATCTCGATCGCGGCGATCAGCGCCGACATCCTGGGGCGCACGCTGGAGCGCGTGGGCGTGAAGACCGAAGTGCTCGGCTTCACCACCCGCGCGTGGAAGGGCGGGCAGAGCCGCGAGGCGTGGCTGGCCGACGGCAAGCCCGCACAGCCCGGCCGCCTCAACGACCTGCGCCACATCATCTACAAGAAGGCGGACGAACCGTGGCGCCGGGCACGCCGCAATCTGGGCCTGATGATGCGCGAGGGGCTGCTGAAAGAGAACATCGACGGCGAGGCGCTGCTGTGGGCGCATGACCGCCTGCTCGCCCGGCCCGAGGATCGCCGCATCCTGATGGTCATCTCCGATGGCGCGCCGGTCGACGACTCCACGCTGAGCGTGAACAGCGCGGGGTACCTTGAACAGCACCTGCGCAAGGTGATCGACTGGATCGAGAAGCAATCGCCAGTCCAGCTGGTCGCGATCGGCATCGGTCATGACGTGACGCGGTATTACCGGCGGGCGGTGACGATCATGGACGTGGAGCAGCTTGGCGGCACGATCACCGAGCAGCTCGCCGAACTGTTCGAGGTGGATTGATGGACGTATCGGAAGCGGTCGCAAGCCGGCGGTCCATTCGCGCGTTCCTGGATGAACCCGTCGACCGAGCCCTGCTGGAGCGCGTGCTGGAAAAAGCGCAGCGGTCGCCGTCCGGCGGTAATACGCAGCCGTGGCACGGGGTAGTCCTTGCTGGCGAGCCGCTCTCCCGCCTCATCACCCGCGTTGCCGAGGAACTGCCTAAAGGCCGCGCCGCGCACGCGCCCGAATATCACGTCTATCCGCCCGAGCTGGACGGCGCCTACGAAACGCGCCGGCGCGGGGTTGGCGAGGACATGTACGGCGCGCTGGCGATTACGCGCGAGGACAAGGCCGCGCGGCTGGCGTGGTTCGCGCGAAACTTCCAGGCGTTCGGCGCTCCGGTGCTGATGCTGGTGCATACGCCGAAATACATGGGGCCACCGCAGTGGTCGGACATCGGCATGTGGTTGCAGACTGTCATGCTGCTGCTCCGCGAGGAGGGGCTCGACAGCTGCCCGCAGGAGGCGTGGGCGGTGTACTCCCCGCAGATTCGCGAGGTGGTGGCGATCCCGCAGGATCACACGTTCTTCTGCGGCGTGGCAATCGGCTATCGCGATCCGGGTGCGCCGGTAAACCAGTTTTCCGTCGCCCGCGCTCCGCTGGACGAGGCGGTGCGGTGGGAGGGTTGGGATTGACCCGGCCCGGCGCTTGGCTAACCCACGCGCGATGACCGATCTCAAGCTGTTCAATTCGCTGACCCGCAGCCTGGAGACATTCCAGCCGATCCACCCCGGCGAGGCGCGGGTTTATTCGTGCGGTCCGACGGTCTACAATTACCAGCACGTGGGCAACATGCGCGCTTATGTGTTCGCCGACACGCTGGGGCGGGTGCTGAGCTTCAAGGGCTATGACCTGCGACACGTCATCAACATCACCGACGTTGGTCACCTGACCAGCGACGCCGATGCGGGCGACGACAAGATGGAAAAGGCGGCGGCAAGCCAGGGCAAGTCCGCTTGGGACATCGCGCGGCATTACCAGTCGGTGTTCGAGGAGGACCTGGCGCGCCTCAACATCCGCAAGCCGCAGCATCCGCGCGCGACCGATTATGTCGAGGCGATGATCGCGTGGGGCAAGGCGATTGAGGACAAGCACTGCTATCGGCTCGACAGCGGGCTCTATTTCGACGTGACCACGGTGCCCGATTACGGACGTCTCGCCCGCGCTTCGACGGATGAGGGCGAAAGCCGCATCGATACCGTCGAAGGCAAGCGCCACGCCGCCGACTTCGCGATCTGGCGCACCACGCCTGCAGGCGAAAACCGGCAGATGGAGTGGGATTCGCCGTGGGGCCGCGGGGCGCCCGGGTGGCATATCGAATGCTCGGTGATGAGCGCCGAACTGCTCGGCCACCCGTTCGATATCCACACCGGCGGGATCGACCACCGCGAGATCCATCACCCCAACGAAATCGCCCAGAACCAGGCGCATGCCTGCGGCCCGGACACCGGGGCACGGATCTGGATGCACAACAACTTCCTGGTCGATCGCAGGAGATCGGGCGACCTGGGCAAGATGAGCAAGTCGACCGGCGATTTCCTGACCCTGCAGGCGCTGGTCGACCGCGGCTACCACCCGCTCGCCTATCGCCTGCTCTGCCTGCAGGCGCATTACCGAAGCGAGCTTGAGTTCACCTGGGATGGGCTCACCGCAGCCTTGGCTAGGCTTAACAGAATCGCATTGCAGATAGAGCGATTGCGAGCATCGACAGCATTCCAATTCGTTCAAAAACAGGCTGCAGATGGGCAGCTTCAGGGCCTTCGAAGCCGGCTCGACCCTGTCGTCGCTAAGTTTTATCTCCAAGATTTCGAACGGTCAATTTCAGAGGACCTTAATACTCCGAAGGCGCTTCCAATTTTCGAGCAAGTACTACAAAATAAAAAAATCAGTTTGCGAGACCGAGTTCGTCTTTCTTTGATAATGGACCAAGTTTTGGGACTAGGAGTGGAGAAGCTTTCTAGAAAGGCTCTTCGAATAAGGCCGAAACATGACATTAGATACGCTTTTACAAACCGCGAGGTCGACTCGCTCATACATGCGAGGAAGATTTTGAAGTCGCGTCGCGAATTCTCAGCGTCAGACTTGATCCGTGACCTGCTTACCGCAGATGGTGTGGGCATAATGGACGGCGACCCTTTGGGGTGGGAGTGGAAACTATGACCGTTGCCGTGCTGTCCGGGCTGGTTCGCCCGCTGATCGAAGCGCGCCTGCCGGCCGAGATCGAGCCGCGCTGGTATACTTCCGTCGAAGAGCTGCTCGCCCTGGCGCCCGAGGCGGAGATCGGGTGGTTCGATCTCGACAAGAAGGAGCCGATGGCCGAGGCGGTGCGGTGCGCGGGCAAGCTGAAATGGTTGAACTCGATCTACGCTGGGCTCGACTTCCTCCCTCTCGACCTCTTGGCGGAGCGCCGGGTGACGGTGACCAACGGCGCGGGGATCAACGCGATCACGATCGCCGAATATGTCGTCATGCTCATGCTGACTCATGCCAAGGGTTACCGGGACGTGGTCCGCGCGCAGGATCGGCACGAGTGGCTGATGGATTCCCCCGGCAAGCTGGAATTGGCGGACACCCGTGCGCTGCTGCTGGGCCTCGGCGCCATCGGCGGACTGATCATGACGCGGCTGCAAGCGTTCGATGTGGAGGTCGTCCCCGTGCGCCGAACCCCCGCGGCCGGGGCTCTCGGACCGCACGAGTGGCGCGCGCGGCTGGGTGAATTCGACTGGGTGATCCTGGCGGTCCCTGCCACTCCCGAAACCGACAGCATGATCGGCACGGCGGAACTGGCGGCGATGAAGGACAGCGCGGTGCTGGTGAATATCGCGCGCGGCGCGGTGGTCGACCAGAACGCCCTAGTCGAATCCCTGCAGGCCAAGCGGATCGGCGGTGCGTTGCTCGACGTGACCACGCCCGAACCGCTGCCGTCGGATGATCCCCTGTGGAACCTGGAGAACGCCCAGATCACCATGCACCTGTCGGGCCGCGCGCAGTCGAAGATGTTTGTGCGGTCGGCCGAACGGTTCGTCGAAAACTGTCACCGATTTGTGGCCGGCGATGCGCTCGCGCCGATCTTCGATCCCGCGCGCGGTTATTGACGCGCGACCGCGATGGGACTGCTCAAAGATACCTACCCGCTTTACCTCAATAACAAGGCAGCGCAGCCGAACACCGATCTGGCGGTGACGGACAAGTTCACCGGCGAGGTCGCATTCCGCACCGCGCTGGCCACCCCCGACGTGATCGAGCAGGCGATCGCGGGCGCGGTGCGCGCGGCCAAACCGATGGCGCGGCTGGCGAGCTTTGAGAAGCAGGGCGTGCTCGATCACTGCGTCGCGCGGTTCAAGGAGCGGTTCGACGAGCTCGCCTATGCCCTCTGCGTCGAGGCGGGAAAGCCGATCAAGGATGCCGAGGGCGAGGTCACCCGCCTGGTCGATACCTTCCGCATTGCCAGCGAAGAGGCGACCCGCATTTACGGCGAGGTCCAGCCGCTCGACATCTCACCGCGCGCCCGGGGCTACATGGGCATGTGGAGGCGGGTGCCGATCGGGCCGTGCAGCTTCATCTCTCCGTTCAATTTTCCGCTCAACCTCGCCGCGCACAAGATCGCCCCCGCCATTGCGATGGGCTGTCCGTTCGTCATGAAGCCGGCCAGCCTGACCCCGCTCGGCGCGATCATCATGGGGGAAGTGCTCGCCGAGTGCGACGTGCTGCCTGAAGGCGCGTTCTCCATCCTCCCGGCGCACCGCGACGGGGCGGACTTGTTCACCACGGACGAGCGGCTCAAGCTACTGTCCTTCACCGGTTCCCCAGGCGTGGGCTGGGACTTGAAGGCCAGGGCCGGCAAGAAGAAGGTCGTCCTCGAACTGGGCGGCAACGCCGCGGTGATCGTCGACAAGGATGCTGACCTCGACCATGCGCTGGAGCGGATCGTGTTCGGTGCGTTCTACCAGTCGGGACAGAGCTGTATCGGGGTGCAGCGGATCCTGATTCACGACAGCATCTACAACCGGTTCAAGGACATGCTCGTCGCCAGGACGAAAACCCTTGTCGCGGGCGATCCCAAGGACCGCGACACCTTCATCGGGCCGATGATCTCCGAACAGGAGGCCACCCGCCTCAAGAGCTGGATCGACCGCGCGGTGGATGCCGGCGCGACCCTGCTGTGCGGCGGGGAGCGGATGGGCAACATGCTGGAAGCGACCCTGCTGGAAGGCGTTCAGGAAGATTGCGAGGCCAATCGTGAGGAGGCATTCGGCCCGCTCGCGAATCTTCAGCCGTTCAGCGATTGGGATGCCGCGCTGGCACAGGTGAACGACAGCAAGTTCGGCCTTCAGGCGGGCGTGTTCACCCGCGACATCCATCAGGTGCTGGGAGCGTGGGACACGCTCGATGTTGGCGGAATCGTGGTGAACGACGTGCCGAGTTACCGCGTGGACAGCATGCCCTACGGCGGGGTCAAGGACTCCGGGCTGGGGCGCGAGGGGATCCGGTTCGCGATGGAGGACATGAGTGAGATCCGCAACCTGGTGATCCGGCGCGTGTGAGGCGGCCGCCTGCCGGAAGTGTCACACGTGTCACACTGTTCAGAGCGAAAAAATCGAGCGGCCCCGGCATAGCGCTCAGGCGTCCTCCAGCAGCAGGATTTCGCACGTGACCTGAAGGCGCGCCGGGTGGAGGCGGTGATCCACCGCGACCACGGCGGCTTCCGCGACCAGCTGACCCGAGATGGTGAATTCGTGATCGGCCAGCGCCGCCACGAACAGATCGCCCGCTTCCACGGCTTCGGCCCCATCGAACACCAGCTCCAGCCGGTGGCGCGCGCCAGCGAAGGTGATGCTCGCCCAGTTCTTGTGACTGTGCCGCGCGAGCACTCCGTGCGGACCGGCCAGCCTGAGCACCGCCTCGCGCAGCCGTTCGCCGGCTCCGCGGCGAGTGCGCAGAGGGGGCGGGGCGGGGGCTTCACTACTGAGCATGGCTGATTTCCCGATATTTGTTCATGAAATGTTCCACCCGCGACGTCATCTGAGCTCGCGGTTCGCGGCCCATCCGCAGATCGAGGACTAGGCGCGGGTCATTGGCGGCCAGCCGGCCGAACCGGGTGGCGGACATGCGGTTCTCCCGCAGGAATTTTTCGATGGTGCGGATCAGCATAAGGCTCCTCGATCGTGCGACTCGAATAGGCAATCGAGGGCCCTAGCTTGCGGGCGAAATCCTACTTGTCTAGGAAAAATCCTTCATCTAGGAAGGAACAATGGTAAACCAGACTTCGCCGCGCGATCGACTGCTGCAGCTGGCTCGTCAGCGCGGCGTCAGCCTGTCCGGCTTGTCCGAAATGCTCGGCCGCAACGCGAGCTACCTGCAACAGTTCATCCGCAAGGGCAGCCCGCGCCGGCTGGAGGAAAGCGATCGCCGCACGCTGGCGCAGTTCTTCGCTGTGCCCGAAAGCGAACTGGGCGGCGCTGATCCTCAAGGCGCCGCCCGTCGCGCGACGGGGCAAGCTCCCCGCTTGCGCGAGGAGTGGATCGAGGTGCCCCGCCTGGCGATCGGTGCCGCGGCGGGCGCGGGGGCGATGGCAAGCGACGAAGCGCCGTTCGACAGCTTCCGCTTCTCGCCCCGCTGGCTGCGCGATGCGGGCCTGAGCATCGATCAGCTGTCGACGATCCGCGTGACCGGCGATTCCATGGTGCCGCTGCTTAACGACGGTGATGAGATCCTCGTCGACAAGGGGCAGCGAAGCCTGCGGGATGGCATTCATGTGGTGCGGCTGGACGATGTCCTGCTGGTCAAGCGCCTCGCCCCGGCCGGGCGTGGGCGCGCTTCGTTGATCAGCGAGAACCACGCCTATCCGCCCGTCGAGGTGTCGTTGGAAGAACTGGAGATCGTCGGCCGGGTGGTGTGGAAGGGCGGCCGGCTGTGAAGGCTGCCGCCGCTTGCAATCGTCCGGGGGCAGGGGCACTTCACGGGTCATGACCGACACTCCCGCCACGCCGCCGATGCGCGCCGCGATCATTCCGGTGACCCCGCTGCAGCAGAACTGTTCGCTGATCTGGTGCACCAGGACCATGCGCGGGGCGCTGGTCGATCCCGGCGGCGATCTCGACCGGCTGAAGGCCGCGGTCGCAAAGGCGGGGGTCACGCTGGAAAAGCTACTCGTCACGCACGGGCACCTCGACCATTGCGGCCAAGCCGGCATGTTGGCGCAGGAATTGGGCCTTCAGATCGAGGGGCCGCACGAGGCGGATCGGTTCTGGATCGACCGGCTGGGCGAGGATGGCGGCAAGTACGGCATGCAAGCCGAAGTCTTCGAGCCAGACCGCTGGCTGCAGGACGGCGACACCGTCACCGTCGGCGAGCTGACGCTGGAGGTGATCCATTGCCCCGGCCACACCCCCGGGCACGTGGTGTTCTTCCACCGCCCGTCGAACTTCGCGATCGTGGGCGACGTGCTGTTTCAGGGCTCGATCGGCCGCACCGACTTCCCGAAGGGCAATCACCAGGATCTGATCGATGCGATCACGCGGAAGCTGTGGCCGCTGGGTAACGACGTGACCTTCATCCCCGGCCACGGCCCGACCAGCACCTTCGGCCGGGAGCGACAGACGAATGCTTTTGTGAGCGACTACGCGCTGAGTTGAGGGCGCTAAGCTATAGCACCCGCAGCACGATCAGCACCGCCGCCACCGCTAGGCCAAGCTGCGTCAGCATCGTGATGATCGTGCCGACCGACCGCCCCTTGCCGAGCGCGCCGCCATCCATCCCCAGGCCGTGCGCCACCCGGCCGAGCATGTAGACCGCCGCCACCCACGCGAGCCACGGGTCGCCTTCTCCGCTCAACTCAATCGCGGCGATCAGCACGAGCACGAAGGCGGTGTTCTCCACGAAGTTCAGTTGCGCGCGCATTCGCGCCGTCAGCGGGCCGCCCGCGTCGTCGCCGATCGAGATCTTGTGCGCCATGCGCAGCTGGCCGATCCGCGTGGACAGCCAGATATTGATGAGCGCCGCGGCCGCCGCCGCGCACAGTGTAACCGGAAGGATCATTCGCCCCACTCCCCAATGCGAACCTGGTAAGGCTGGCTAGCACATGCCCGCGGCCTTGCAACGGCGCAGATTTTCGCTATAGGCCGCGCCTTCCCGCCACGGTTGGGTCCTTGCAAAGCGTGCCCGCCCGCCCGGGTTGTGCGCCGCGAGGCCTTCGCCTACGGCAACCTCGACACACACGCTTACACTGGAACAGGTGCCGAAATGGCTGTCCCCAAAAGAAAGACTTCGCCCTCTCGCCGGGGCATGCGCCGCAGCCACGATGCGCTGAAGGTTGAAGCGCACCACGAATGCAGCAACTGCGGGGAGCTGAAGCGCCCGCACAACCTCTGCAATCACTGCGGGCACTACAACGGCCGCGAAGTCATCGCCGTCGGCCTCTGACGGCCGGTAACGGGTCCGTACTGCCATGACACTGCCGCGTATCGCCGTCGATGCGATGGGCGGCGATGAAGGCGTGCAGACGATGATCTCGGGCGCCGCCCTTGCGCGGCGTCGGCACGAGAAGTTCAAGTTCCTGCTGGTCGGTGACGAGCCGCGGATCAAGGCCGCGCTCGATGCCCATCCGCAGATGCGCGGCGCATCCGAGATTCTCCATTGCGAGGATGTTGTCGGCGGCGACGAGAAGCCGACGCAGGCTCTTCGCCGCGCCAAGACCACCAGCATGGGCCTCGCGGTCAACGCGGTGAAGCAGGGCCACGCCGGCGCCGCGGTCAGCGCTGGCAACACCGGCGCGCTGATGGCGATGAGCAAGCTGGCGCTGCGCACCATCAAGGGTATCGACCGGCCGGCGCTTGCCGCCCTGCTGCCGACCCTCGGCGACAACGACGTCATCATGCTGGATCTCGGTGCCAATACCGAGTGTGACGCGCGCAACCTGGTCCAATTCGCGATCATGGGGGCCGCCTATTCACGCATCGTGACCGGGCTCGAGGCGCCGCGCGTGCGCCTGCTCAACATCGGGACCGAGGAGACCAAGGGCACCGATCAGCTGCAGGAGGCGACTCAGCGGCTGCGCGAGGCGACCGGCCTGGCGATGCGCTTCGACGGGTTCATCGAGGCGGACAAGATCAACCGCGGCGAATGCGACGTGGTGGTGAGCGACGGCTTTTCCGGCAACATCGCGCTGAAGGCGATCGAGGGCGCGGCGCGGTTCGTGACCGACCTGTTGCGTAACGCCTTCACCAGTTCGGTCCGGTCAAAGATCGGTTTCCTGGTCTCGCGTCCGGCGACCGAACTGCTGCGCCACCACCTCGATCCCAACAACCACAACGGCGCGGTCTTCCTGGGGCTGAACGGCGTGGTGGTGAAAAGCCACGGCAGCGCTACCGCCGCCGGGGTCGCCAACGCCGTCGCGGTCGCGGCGCGACTGCTTGAGGACGACCTCACGCACCGCATCTCGGCCGACCTCGCGGAGCTGGGCGAAAGCAAGCTGAGCACCACGGGGGGCAAGTCAGGGGGCCGATCGAAGCGTTCCGCCGCCGATGAGGGGCAGCCCGCATGATCCGTTCGGTGATCGTCGGGTCCGGCTCCGCATTGCCGAAGCGCGCGGTGCCGAATGCCGAAATGGCGCAGATGGTCGACACCAGCGACGAATGGATCGTCGAGCGGACCGGCATCCGCAACCGCTACATCGCCGGCGAAGGGGAAACCACCGCGACCCTCGCCGCCGATGCCTGCCGCCGCGCGCTTGAAGCCGCGGGGCTGGAGGCCAGCGACATCGGCCTGATCGTCCTGGCGACCGCGACGCCGGACCAGACGTTTCCAGCCACGGCGACCAAGGTACAGGACATGCTCGGCTGCCGGGGCGGCATCGCGTTCGATGTGGCCGCGGTGTGCTCCGGTTTCCTTTATGCCTTGGCCACCGCGGACTCTATGCTGCGTACCGGGATGGCCAAGCGTGCCCTGGTGATCGGCGCCGAGACCTTCAGCCGCATCCTCGACTGGGAAGACCGCACCACCTGCGTCCTGTTCGGCGACGGGGCCGGCGCATTCGTCTTGGAGGCGCGCGAGGTCGCTGCTGAGGGTTACGGCGACGGGCCCGGCATCTTGTTCAGCCAGCTTCACGCCGACGGCGCGCACAATGAACTTCTGTACGTCGATGGCGGTGCCTCCACCACCGGCACGATCGGCAAGCTGCGCATGAAAGGTCGGGAAGTGTTCCGCCATGCGGTGGTCAACCTGGCGACCGTGCTGCAGGCGGTGCTGGAGCAGACCGGCTTCACCGCAGAGGACATCGACTGGGTGGTGCCGCACCAGGCCAACGCCCGCATCCTCGATGCCACCGCCCGCAAGCTGGGCCTGCCGGCGGACAAGGTGGTGGTGACGGTCGATCAGCACGCCAACACCTCGGCCGCTTCAGTGCCGCTGGCTTACGACACGGCCGTGCGCGACGGGCGGATCAGGCCCGGCGATCTGGTGATGCTCGAAGCGATGGGTGGTGGCTTCACCTGGGGCGCCAGCCTGGTCCGCGTCTGACCCGTAATTCTTTGAGTTTCTGCGCAAACCCATTGCGGCAGTCACGCTAAATGGATAGCATAAGTTAATCCCCACGGGTCGCACGAACGGGCAGGAGAACACTCTTATGCGTTCCGTTGGCACGCTTACCCGCGCCGACCTCGCTGATACCATCAACCGCAAGCACGGGTTCTCCCGGGCCGAGGCGCTCGAATTGGTCGAGGCCATCCTGCGGCATATGTGCGAGGCGATGAGCCAGGGTGAGAACGTCAAGATTTCCGGGTTCGGCACGTTCGTACTGCGCGAGAAGCGCGAACGGATCGGCCGCAATCCCAAGACCGGCGTCGAGGTGCCGATCACTCCCCGACGGGTGATGACCTTTCGCGCCAGCCAGTTGCTCAAGGAGCGGGTGGCAAACGGATAAAGGAGCGGCCCGGGTGGCGGAATTCGAGGACGGCAAGGATCAGGGCGCGCTGCGCACGATTGGCGAACTGGGCGAGGCGCTGGGCATCAAAACTCACGTGCTGCGCTATTGGGAGGATCAGTTTCCGCAACTGAAGCCGCTGAAGCGCAGCGGCGGCCGTCGCTATTACCGCCCCGAAGATGTGGCGCTGGTGCGCGAGATCGACCGGCTGGTGAACCGCGACGGCTACACGCTGCGCGGCGCGCGAACAGCGCTCAAGGATTTCGGCAGCGCGGTCGAGGCACCAGTAGAAGCGCCGCCAGCACCAGCCACGCTGTTTGAGCCTTCGGGCAGGGCGGAGAGCCCGGCCGCCGAGACGGTGTCGCCCGAGGTGATCGCCCGGCTGCGCGCAATCCGCACCCGCCTTGCCGAGGCGCTCACCGCCTGAGGTTTTCGCCATGGCGAAACCGGTTAATTCAGAGCGAGGAAGCACGCTGGCGTAAGAGGCAACGCCGGCGATGAGCGACCTGACGATCTGGACCTATGACTGGGTACCGGAAATGCCTCGCGGGTTCGTGCGCGACTTGCGGTTACGTTGGGCGTGTCGGGAGGCGAGCCTAGGCTACCGGATCGCCACGGTGCCGTTCGATGGGCGTGAAGCCAACCATCGGGACCGGCAGCCATTCGGCCAGGTGCCGTACCTGTCCGATGGCGATGTGCATATCTTCGAAAGCGGCGCCTGCCTGCTGCATCTGGCGCGACAAAGCGAAGCGCTGATGCCGCGCGATAGCGTGGGTGAAGCGGACACCATCCAGTGGCTGTTCGCCGCGCTCAACTCCATCGAGATCGTCACGGTGCCGTGGCTGTTCCTGCGGTTTTCGGGCCATGCAGACACGCCCCTGACCACCTGGCTGGGCAGCCGCCTGACACAACTGGAGCGCGTGCTGGACAGCCGCGAATGGCTGGCCGCCGATCGCTTTACCGTGGCCGACCTGCTGATGGCCGATGTGCTGCGGGGCGATCCGCTCAAGACATTCGCCGACCGCCCCGCGACGGACGCCTATGTCGAACGGGTCACCTCGCGTGCCGCGTTCCAGCGAGCGCACGAAGAACAGCTTGCCCAGTTTGCCAGGGCGGATGCGGACCGGGCCTAGCGCGCGGCGCTGATGTCGCGGATTTCATCCATTCGATCGCGATAGGCCTGCGCGACGCACGCTTCGTCGGGGCAGCGTTCGCGATAGCGGAGGAAGCTGTCGCGAGTTCGGCGTAGTTCCGCCCTGACGCCCTCGTTGCCGCGACTCAGCGCCGAATAGAACCGGGATGACATCTCCCGGTCCAGCGACGCAAGCTGGGGACTGGAGCAGACCATTCGCTCGCTGCGCGATCGAGCCACCCGGCAGTTGAAGCTGGGGGCGGCCGCGGCAACACGCGGGGCCGCCTGGGTTGGCGCGGGTGCCGGCCGCGCGGTCGGCGAAGCTGCCGGCGCCGGGCTCGCTGCTGGAGGGGGCGGCGGGGGCGGCGGAGCTGCGGTCTTGGCCTCCGGCGGCGGTGAGGCTTGCGCCACTGCGACCTCGGTCGCCGGCGCCTTGGAGCGATAGGTGTCGGATCGCAGATCGAATGTCGCGAGACGGTAGATGATCGGCTCGGCGCCCTTGATCTGGTAAACCAGGCCGCTGCCATCGGCGGCCGCCTGCGCGGCGTATTCGATGTCCGCCACCAGCTGCCGCTTGCCGTCGAACGCGCGCTCCGCCCCGGGAGGAACCTGCAGCACGAACCGCCCGCTGCACACCGTCACGTCGAGCGTCTCGTCCCGGCTCTTTACGACCGGATTTTCCACTCGGACCAGCGAATGGGTGGACAGGGTATCGAGGTTGACCGGATCGGCGTTGCGGATCCGGATCGCCTCATCGAACGCCACTTGCTTGAGGCGGTCATAAGTCGCTTGCGAAGAACACGCCGCCTTAAGGCGTTGCGCGAGTGATTTCTGCTTGCTGGCCAGGATTTCTGCCGATCCGTTTTTCGGTTCGGTCTCCCCGCACGCAGTCAGCGTCAGGGCGATCACCGATACGCCCAGCCAGTCGCGGATTGTCATCAAGCGTTCTCCATTCCCGGTGCGAACGCTTGATGGTCAAGGTTGCTCCGGCATCGGCGGCGCTACTCCGCTGCGAGCAGTTCCTCCGCCGCCCCGAGGTCGACGCTGACCAGGCGGCTCACGCCGCGCTCGACCATCGTCACCCCGAACAGGCGGTGCATCCGGCTCATCGTCACGGCGTTGTGCGTCACGATCAGGTAGCGGGTATCGGTTTCCGCCACCATGGAATCGAGCAGGTCGCAGAACCGGTCGATGTTGGCATCGTCGAGCGGCGCGTCGACTTCATCGAGCACGCAGATCGGCGCCGGGTTGGTGAGGAACAGCGCGAAAATCAGCGCGATCGCGGTGAGCGCCTGTTCGCCGCCTGACAGCAGGGTCAGCGACTGCAGGCGCTTGCCCGGGGGCTGAGCGTAGATTTCCAGCCCGGCGTCGAGCGGATCGTCGCTGTCGATCAGCGCGAGGTGCGCCTGACCGCCTTCGAACAGGCGGGTGAACAGCCGGCGGAAATGGGCGTCCACCTGCTCGAACGCGGAGCGCAAGCGCTCGCGTCCTTCGCGGTTCAGATTGCCGATCGACCCGCGCAGGCGATTGACCGCTTCCAGCAGTTCGGCCTGCTCTTCCGCGCTGGAGCCGTGCTCCGCCTCGATCCGGGCCAGCTCTTCGGTGGCCACCAGATTGACCGGGCCGATGCGTTCGCGGCTGGCGGTCAGGCGTTCCAGGTCCTCGCTTTCCAGGCCGGCATGGCGCACTGTTTCGACAGCGAAGCCGAAGCGTGAGGCGAGGAGCGGCGGGGGGCACTGGAACCGCTCGCCGGAAATGCGGCGCATCTCCTCGCGGCGCTGCTCTTCGTTCTCTGCCCGCGCGCCCAGACCCGCCCGCGATTCGCGCGCCGCGGCAAGCGCTTCGGCGGTTTCGGCCAGGATCCGGTCCGCGGTCTCGACCGCTTTTTGCGCGGCAGCCATCGCGGACTCCGCGGCGGCGAGTTCAGCGGAAAGCCGTGTCCGAACGGTTTCGCCCTGTTCGATCTCGCGCAGCAAGCCTTCCGGTTTGGCAGCGATGACGGCGCGCTCCTGTTCGATTTCCTCGAACCGGCGGCTCATGTCCGACAGGCGCCGCGCAGCGTCGCTTGAGCGGGCCTGCCACCCGGCGATGTCCGCCCGCTGCGCCTGCGTGCGTTCGCGGGCGACCGCCAGCGCCTGGTCGTGCGCCGCGAGCGCGGCGGTTGCGGCCTGCAGCGCAGTGCGCGCGTCTTCATTGCGATTGCGCGCTGCATCGAGCGCCGCGCGGCCGGTGTCGGGCGAGGGCAGCGATGCCCGCCTGGCGTGCGCGGCTTCGACTTCGGCCAGCGCGGCGGCGCGCCGATCTGCCAGGGCACCGGCGCTGGCGGCGAGTTCCTCCAGCCGGGCGGCCTGCCGCTCGCGCTCCGCCTCCGCCTGGTCGGCCGCTCGCAGTGCCTGGCGCTCGCTGTCCGCTGCCGCCTGCAGGGCGCGCTCGTCCGCGACCAGTTCGCGTTGCAGCGTTGCCAGTTCTTCGTGCGCTCCCGCTGCGGCCGTTTCGGCGTCGGCCAGCGCGGCGCGTGCCGGCGGGAGGAGGCGTTCGAGGTCGACCACGCGGTTGTCCGCCTCCAGCCGGGCCGCCTCGGCGGCGCCTTCGCCGCGCGCGATAAAGCCGTCCCACCGCCGCAGCCCCCCGCCGCGGGTGACCAGCCACTCCCCCGGAGCAAGCTCGCGGCCATCGTCGGTGTCCGCCACGTGGACCAGCGCCAGGCGCGCGGCGAGTTGCGGTGGACAGTCGGGCACATGGGCCGCCAGCGCATCGGCCACCGCCGCGGGGGCGGCGGAGCCACTCCAGAAGCGTCCTTCCGGCATACCGTCCGGCAGACCCAGCGGAGCCTTGGCGTCCCGGCCAAGGACCGCGGCCAGCGCGCGTTCGTATCCCGGAGCCGCGCGCACCTGGTCGAGGGCTGTGGGCAGGCCATGGCGATTGGCGGCTTGCCGGCGGCGCGCCTGCCGATCCCGATCGAGCGCGGAATGTTCGCGCTCCAGTCCGGCCACATCGGCGCGCGCGGTGGCGAGCATTGAAGCGGCTTCGTCACGCGCACTGCGCAGGGTTGCCGCAAGCACGCGTCGCTCGTCGAGCCGGGCGCGCAAGCGGGCGATCTCCGCGGTTGCAGCCTCCGCCGCCGCGCGGGCGATCCGCAGGGTGCTGTCCGGATCGCCGGTCTGCGCCAGCGCGCTGCGCGCTGCGTCGATCCGCTGCACGTCGGCATCCAGCCGGTCGAGCACCGTAGTGGCCTGCGCGACCTCCGCCTCCGCAACGCGCCAGTCGGCCTCCACCCCGGCATGGTCCGCCGTCGCGCGCGCCAGCGCCAGTTCGGCAGACCGCGCGGCACGGTCGGCATCGTCGAGCTTCGCGGCGATCGCCGGGCGCCGGTCTTCGTCCGCTTTCAAGGTGGCGGCGTTGGCGACCAGATCGCGTTCGAGCCGGGCGAGCGCTTCGGCGGCGTCGCGGGTCAGGCGGTCGGCATCTCCGCGGTCTTCCTCGAGCCGGGCGCGCTGGCGATCGAGGTCAGCGAGCCGCTGCTCTGCGGCCTCTAGCTGGCCGGACAGCGCCGCCATCCGGTGCCCATGCGCACTGGCGTCATGCCGGCGATCGGACAGTTCGTCGCGCGCATCGCCAAGCGCGCGCGCCGCCGCCGCCTGGGCCTTTTGCGCCGCGCCGGCGGCGGTCTGTGCGGCATCGACGCGCGCGTCCGCCGCTTTCGCTTCGCCCCGGGCGGTCTCCGCCGCCGCCGCCGCGTCGCGCCACCGGGCGAACAGCAACCGCGCTTCGGCCAGGCGGATCTGGTCGGACAGCACGGTGTAGCGTTCGGCTTGCTTGGCCTGGCGCCGCAGCGTGGCGATCTGGCTGTCGAGCCCCGCCATGAGGTCTTCCAGCCGCGCCAGATTAGCCTCGGTCTGGCGCAGCTTGCCTTCTGCATCGCGGCGCCGGACGTGCAGGCCGGCGATCCCCGCGGCTTCCTCCAGCATCATGCGCCGCTCGGCCGGCTTGGCGGCGATGACCTGCGCGATCTTGCCCTGGCTGACGAGGGCGGGGGAGTGAGCGCCGGTGGCGGCGTCGGCGAACGTCAGTGCTACATCCTTGGCGCGCACATCGCGTCCGTTGACGCGGTAGGCGCTGCCGGCGCCGCGCTCGATCCGGCGCACGACCTCCAGCGGTTCGCCCTCGTCCCCCTCACCGGTGAGCACGACTTCGGCAAAGTCCCGTGGGGGGCGGCTGGCGGTGCCGGCGAAGATGACATCGTCCATCCCGCCGGAACGCATCGACTTGGGCGAATTCTCGCCCATGACCCAGCGGATCGCTTCCAGCAGGTTGGACTTGCCGCAGCCGTTCGGGCCGACGACTCCCGTCAGACCCGGCTCGATGCGCAGTTCAGACGGCTCGACGAAGCTCTTGAACCCCGAGAGCTTGAGCCGCCTGATGCGCATCGCGTGGCGGTGCTACCTCGCGCCGGCGCGTTGCAGCATCGGCTCCAGCGTCGCCCAGGTCTGCGTGCCAACTTTGGTGCCGTTGATGAAGAAGGTGGGCGTGCCGGTGACGCCGAGTTCTTCCGACTGCGTTTCGGAATTCGCCGCGATCTGCTCGGCAGTCTTCGCGTTTGCGAGACAGGTGCGAGCCTGATCCCGTGAGACGCCGCGCTGCGCGAAGAAATCGTACAGTCCGGTGCCCTGAGCGATGGCGTCGAACCGCGCGGCGCCTTGCGCCTGCATCGCCGCGTCAAGCGCCGCCTTGTTGGCATTGGCCGCTTCGAAGATCGCCGGCAGGTTGGCCCAGCTTTGTTCAGCCAGCGCGTGGAAACCTTGTGGCCCCGTGCAGCGCGCGAGGACCGCGACCGTGAGATCGATCGGATCGTGGATCTGGTTGCGCAGTTCGAAGCTGACCTTGCCCGTATCGATGTACTTGGTGCGCAGCGGCTCGGCAGAAGTTTCGGCGAACTCGGCACAATGTCCGCACGTATGGCTGGCGTATTCGACGAGCTTGATCGGGGCGTTGGGATTGCCCTGGATCACGCCGCCTTCCGGGGTGAACGAGGCAACGTCCGACCACGCCTGACCCGCGGGCGCTGCCACGGCCGCGACCGGCTGACCCTCAGCCACCTCAGCCGTGGGGGCTTCTTCCGCATTGCAGGCGGCAAGCGCGAGAGTGGCGACGAAAGCGAGGGAAGCGGTGCGAAGGCGGGTCATGCGATCTCTCTTGAAGTGGTGATGAAGCCTAGCGGAAGCGTTCGGGGCCCGAAAGCACAACGGCGCGCTGTCCACAACTCCTACAAACGGGCGTCGATCTGGGGCTGGAGCATCGGCCAGGTGCCCGTGCCGGCAAGCAGGGTGCCGTCGATCGCGAAGCTGGGGGTGCCGCGCACGCCCCATTTTTTTGCATCCGCGGCGGTCTGCTCGGCCAACCGCGTCGCGAGCGCTTCGTCCGACAGACAGCGGTCGAGCGTCGGGCGGTCGTATCCGCGCGGCACCATCAGGTCGTAAAAGCCAAGATCGCTGGCGATCGCGCGGCGGCGGGCGGGACCGGCGCCTGTCGACCAGCGCGCTTTCTGCCCGGCCGTGGCGCGAGACATGATCGGCAGCCATTTCGGCTGGCTGAGCATCAGCGTGGCGTGGTTGCGGGGAAACTTCGCCGCTGGCCCGCAATTGGCGAGCATCGCGGCGGTCAGATCGACCGGGTCGCGCACGATGTGGCGTACATCCAGCTGCACTTTGCCGCTGGCGACGTAAACATCGACCGCGTTGGTGCCTTCCCGGGCGAACTCGCCGCAGTGAGTGCACGTGTAACTGATGAATTCGGTCAGCTTCACCTTGGCGGCGGGATTACCGATCCGGTGGCCGCCGTCGGCAGTATCGACCACTGTCAGCCAGTTGGTCGCGGCAACCGCCGCGGTCGCGGTAAAGGCGGCACCGATTGCCAGCGCCAGCGATGCGAACCTCACTTGGTGTCCTCCTGTCCCCCGAGCGAGCGGGCAAGCGATTCCAGCACCGCGCGCAGCTCTGGATCGCCGATGTCGCGCAGGCTGTCGCCGAGCTCGATCGGGATGGGTTTCAATGATGGGGGTCCCCCGACCGGCGCTTCACCACGCGGCGGATTAACCGACCCTTGCCGCAGCTTGACCCGGGCCACCGCCTTGTAACCGAAAAAGCGGTTCACCCGCTCGATGATCTCGGGGATCACATGCTGGATCAGCGGCGCGTGGGCCGGCAGGACGACCAGTTGCAGGATGCCGTCGGCTTTTTCCCCCGGAGCGAAGCGGATCGCCTCGGGCGAGCAAACCTTGGCGTGGTGTTCCCCGACGATCTCGGGCCACCGGGTGACGACGCTCGACTGCACGAATCCGAACCGGCGGAACGCGGTGCGCCCGACCTGCGGCGTCAGTTCCGCCATCGAGCGCGCCGGCCCGCCGCGCGGCCGCTCGTAGCTGCGCGGCTTCGCCTTGCCCAACTTCGAAGGTGTGTCCCGTTCCATACTTGGGCGCGCCATGCCATAGCGAGCCGGTGACTGCCAGCGAGGACAGCGTCGCGAGTGCGTTGCTCGCCTGGTATGACCGTCACGCGCGCACGCTTCCATGGCGCAGCCCGCCTGGCGCGCCGCCGCCCGATGCGTATCGGGTGTGGTTGTCGGAAGTGATGCTGCAGCAGACCACCACCGCGGCGGTGGCGCCGTATTATCGGCGGTTCCTGGAACGGTGGCCGACCGTGGCGGATTTGGGGGCGGCCGACGAGGCTGACGTCATGGCGGCGTGGGCGGGGCTGGGTTACTACTCGCGCGCGCGCAACCTTATCGCCGCCGCCCGCGCAGTCGTGGAACGAGGCGGCTTTCCCGACAACGAGGCAGGGCTACGTGCGCTGCCGGGGGTGGGCGCTTACATCGCCGCTGCCGTAGCCGCGATCGCGTTCGAGCAACGCGCGGTGGTGGTTGATGCCAACGTCGAGCGGGTCGTTTCGCGGTTGTTCGCGATTGCCGATCCCTTGCCACAGGCCCGCAAGGCGATCCGCGTCCGCACGGACGAAATCACCCCCGCCCAGCGCGCGGGAGACTTTGCGCAAGCTATGATGGATCTGGGCGCGACCATCTGCACGCCGCGCCAACCCAGGTGCCTTGTCTGCCCGGTCGCGGGGTGGTGCGAGGCCCGCGCCGAAGGCGAGCCGGAACGCTATCCGGTCAAGGCCGCGAAGAAGACCAAACCCATGCGTACCGGCAGTGCTTTCTGGATCGAGCGCGGCGGGCATGTCTGGCTCATCCGGCGCGAGGGGCGGGGCATGCTGGGCGGGATGCGAGCCCTGCCGGGTGACGGCTGGTCGGCAGCCATTGACGGGTCAGGCGATGCGCCAATTGCCGCGGAGTGGACCTGCGTCGGCACGGTGCGCCACGGCTTCACGCACTTCGACCTTGAACTGACTATCCGGCGCGCCTCCGCCACGCAGGCACCTGCGGTCAATGGCGAATGGTGGCCGATCGATCGCCTGGGCGAGGCCGGTCTGCCGACCCTGTTCGCCAAGGCTGCCGCGCGCGTGCTCGGCTAGAGGATACCGCCGCCGAGCGACAACCGGATCGCGGCGATGACGATCACGACCAGGCAGAAGTTGCGCCCCTGGTTGGAGCGCGAGAGCGCCCCCAGACCTGCCCCAACGATGGCGATCGGCAACACGATCCAATTACCCCAGCCCAGAAACGGAATGGCCGAGGGGATGGCGAGCAGCAGGGCCACAATGCCGATGATGATCGAGAGAATGTTCAGCATGGTGTGCTGTATGGATAGGACACTCGCGCAACGCAAGGCCGATTGACCGGGCTGGTGGCTTGCCGCACATCCTGAAATGAAACCGATCAGTTCGAGGATGCAGATGGCTTTCAGGGAATTCGACATCGCGCAGTTGTCGCGCCGTTCGTTGCTGCGTTCAGGGGCGCTGCTGGGCGCCGGGGCGGCGTTGAGTGGGCTGCCGTTCGGCCGCGCGGCGTTTGCGCAGGCATCGACGCAGTGGGCGAACGTCGCAAAGCTTGCCAACGAGTACGTCGCCGCGCGCAAGGTCGCCAACATCGTCGCCGCGCTGGGCTGGGGCCAGCGGGATCCCGATGTCGTGTCCGTCGGCACGCTGGCCCTGGGCCAGGCGGCGCCGGCCGGCTTCGACAGCCTGTATCGCATCTATTCGATGACCAAGCCGGTCACCGGGATGGCAGCGATGATGCTGATCGACGAAGGCAAGCTGGGCCTTGATCAGCCGCTGGCGGAAATCCTGCCTGCCTTCGCGAATATGCAGGTGCAGAAGACCTATGATGGGTCGATCACCGATCTGGAGCCGGCGCAGCGGCCGATCACCATCCGCCACCTGCTGACCCATACGGCGGGCCTTGGTTATGCGATCGTCCAGAAAGGACCGATCAAGACCGCGTATGAAGATGCCGGCCTGGTCCCCGGGCAGGTGACCAAGCTGCCCATCGCCGCTGCCTTCGGGCGGGGCGAGGCGGTGCGCAGCCTCACGACCTTTGCCGATCGCCTGGCGACGATGCCACTGATCGCGCAGCCGGGGACGCGCTGGTCGTATTCGGTGGGATTGGACCTGCTCGGCCGGGTGATTGAGGTCGCTTCGGGCCAACCGTTCGACGCCTTTCTCAACGAGCGGATCTTCGATCCCGCTGGCATGACGAGCACCTGGTTCCAGGTTCCCGGGAGTGAGCTGGGCCGACTGACCACCAACTACGGCGTGCTGGATGGCCGCCTGCTGCCGATCGACCCGCCGACGCAGTCGATCTACGCCGATGCGCCGGCCTTTCCGATGGGCGGCGCGGGCCTGGTGTCGAGCGCGCGCGATTACGACCGCTTCCTGCGGATGCTGCTTGGCTATGGCAAGATCGACGGCAAGCGGGTGATGAGCGAGCTGGCGGTGCGGGTGGGCACATCCAACCTGCTGCCGGAAGGTGTCGATACCACGGGCACGTTCGCCGAAGGACAGGGGTTTGGCGCCGGCGGCCGGGTTGGGCTGGGTGAGCAGGCCGGCACCTATGGGTGGGGCGGGGCAGCCGGGACCGTGGCCTTCGTCGACATGAAGCGCGGTTTCCGCGCCACCATGATGACGCAATACATGTCGCTGACGCCGTACCCACTGACCGGGGAGTTCAATCGGGCTGTGCTGGCTGACCTTGCGGCAATGACGGGCCGGAAGGCCGCCGCGTGATCGCGTTCAGCGGCTCGCCGCTTGATCGGGCCGATCATCTGCGAACGGATCGCGAGGCGCTGGCAGAGCTGATGAACTGGCGGGCGCGGCTGCTGAAGCTGGACGGGTTGCTGCCGTCATACGATGCCGTCACGGGCGAGATCGATTGGGGCACGCTGGCCGATGCGCCGGAGGATGCCGAACTGGTGTTCCTGGGCTTGCTGGACGGCAAGGCCTGCTTCGCCGCGGTGCCAGCCGAGGGAGCCGACGGCCCCGCCTACGCCCAACCGCAAGTGTGGCAGGCGATGCAGGTGCTCTCGCCCAGCGATCTCGCGATCTACGGCGGCGCGCGCAGTCTGGTCGACTGGCATGCCAGGCATCGCTTCTGCGCCCGCTGCGGCAGCGGCACCGCGCTGGCTAAGGGTGGCTGGCAACGCGACTGCAGCGCGTGCGGCGCGGCGCATTTTCCTCGCACCGATCCTGTCACGATCATGCTGGTCGAACACGAGGGGCGCCTACTGCTGGGCCGCCAGCCGCGCTTTCCGCCAAGGGTTCATTCCGCGCTCGCGGGGTTCGTGGAGCCGGGCGAGACCATCGAGGAGGCGGTGGCCCGCGAAGTATTCGAGGAAGCGGGCGTGCGCGTGCGCGATGTGACCTATATCGCCAGCCAGCCGTGGCCATTCCCCAGCCAGCTGATGATCGGCTGTCACGCGCACGCAGACGACGATGCGATCACCGTGGACACGACCGAGCTAGAGGAGGCGCGCTGGTTCACCCGCGCCGAACTGGAAGACGCGCGGGAGGCGGGGCCAGAGGGCAACGAGACGCTGATCTTTCCCCGCTCCTGGGCGATCGCACATCACCTCGTCACCTGGTGGCTCGATCGATGAGGAAGGCGCCATGACTGAGCGAATCTCGATCGACATCTGGTCGGACGTCATGTGCCCGTGGTGCGTGATCGGTTACCAGCACCTCCGCCGCGCGCTCGACGATCTGGGCAGAGAGGTTGAAGCCGAGATCCGCTGGCTCCCGTTCGAGCTTAACCCAGACATGCCGCCCGAGGGCGAGGAGAGCCGCGCGCATATCGCGCGCAAGTATGGCCGCACCCCTTCAGAGGCCGCCGCCGGCGCAGGCATCATGGCCGAGCGTGCCCGCGCGGCAGGGTTTTCGTTCGACTACACCGGCGAGGGCGAGCCCCCCGTGACGATGATGTGGAACACCTTCGACGCGCACAAGCTGCTGTCCTGGACGGTCGCAAATGCCGGAGCTGCAGCGCAGATGCGGCTGGCATTGGCGCTGTTCGCGGCGCACTTCCAGCAGCGGCGGCGGATCGGTGACCGTGAGGTGCTGCTCGATGTCGCGGAGGCGTCTGGTCTTGACCGGGCCGCTGCCGCCGCCGCGCTCGATGACGCGGATCTCGCCGACGCCGTGCGCGCCGAGCAGCAGCACGCGTGGGACATGAACATCAGCGGCGTCCCCGCGATTATCTTCGACGGCAGGTTCCTGGTTCCCGGCGCTCAGGAACCCGAAACTTACGTCGATGTCATCCGCAAGGTGATCGCTCGCCGTTAGGGATCCGGCGTGGTCGGCATGGCGCCGATCGTCTTGTCGCCCTTCATCGCGTCCTGCTCAGGGTTGTCCGAGCCCTGCACGCGGTCAACCTCCTCTCCGGAGAGGGTCCCTTCGGCCGTGCGCTCTTCGGCGCGGGTGCCGACATCGCGCGCCAGATTGCCGCCAGCGCGGTCGTTCTGCGCTGTCGAACCGCCAGCGTTTTTCGCCATGGAGTCGATCAGGTCATTGTCGGAGTGGGGGTCGCGTTCGGTCATGTCTGGTCTCCTTATCACCAGACCAACGGGCCGCGCCTCGACAGAGTTCCGTTTGCGACTTTTAACGTATGCTGGATTGGAGGTGAGGCGAATGACCGCTCAATTCTGATCGCGCGTTGATCAAATCAGCCCCAGCTTCGTCAGGCGACCGTGCAAGCGCCCGGGAATCGCGACGCCGGGCTCCTCGCCGTCGGCCAGGTCGCGCGGAGCGTCCTTGTCCTCGAGATAGCGCCACCCCTGATGCGCCCGCTTGTGCTTGGGTTCGACCGGCACCAGCAGGGGGGCCAGGCGGATCGTCCAGTGGCTGTCGGGCCGCTGGACAAATCCCAGGATTTCCGAGCGCGCCACGATCGCGTGATCCAGGATCCAGAACAGCGAGCCGCCGATCATCTCCTCGTGCCTCTTGGGCAGGTAGCGCGTGTGCATGTGCGCCTCGTCGCCCGCCTCGACCCACTCCCGCAAGGCGTCCAGGCTCTTGGTCCGATAGGCGATCTTGGTCATGTGCAGCGGCATGGCAGGTCAGCCGACGACGCCGCTCGCCACCGCGAGGCCGAGGAACACGAAAAAGCCCATCGAGTCGGTGATCATGGTCACGAACACGCTGGAGGCGACCGCGGGATCCTGGTCGAGCCTCTCGAAGATCACCGGAACCGCCACGCCGGCAAAGCCCGCCACGACGATATTGATCAACATCGCGGCAGCGATCACCAGGCCAAGCTGCGGATTGAACAACAGGGCGGTGGCGATCCCGATCAGGACCGCGACCGTCGCCCCGTTGGCGAGCGCCACGCGCATCTCGCGCCACAGCATCCGCCGGGTGTTGGCGCGGGTGAGCTGGTTCATCGCGATCGCGCGGACGGTGACCGCCATCGTCTGGGTGCCGGCATTGCCGCCGATGCTGGCGACGATCGGCATCAGCACCGCCAGCGCCACCAGTTTTTCGATCGCCGCGCCGAACAAGGCGATGATCGTGCTGGCCACCACCGCGGTTCCAAGGTTGGCGACCAGCCAGCGCACCCGCGCCACGTAAGCGTCGCGGATGGGTTCGTTGATGTCGCCATCGCCCGCGCCCGACAGCAGCAACACGTCCTCGCCCGCTTCTTCGGAGATGATATGGACCACGTCGTCAGCGGTCATCTGGCCGACCAGCCGCCCGCTTTCGTCCACCACCGCGGCTGAAATCAGCGCGTATTTCTGGAACATGTTGCCGACTTCTTCCTGATCGGCGGTAACCGGGATCAGCGTCTGGTCGCGCTTCATCACATCGCTCAGCGCGATGTGGCGCGGCGTGCGCAGGATCCACGAAAGTTGGCAGGTGCCGACCGGCTTGTGCGCCGGATCCACCACGAACACTTCCCAGAAGTCGGTGGGCAGTTCGTCTCCCTGGGTGTCCCGCAGAAAGTCGATCAGATCCCCGACCGTCAGGTGTTCCGGCACCGCGACGAACGCGCGGCTCATCAGGCGACCGGCGGTTTCTTCGGGATAGGCGAGCGCGCTTTCGATCGCCGCCCGGTCTTCCGGCTCCATCTCGGCCAGGATCGCCGCCTGGTCCGCGGGCTCCAGGTCCTCGAGCAATTGGACCGCGTCGTCGGTGTCGAGCTGCTCGGCGATCTCCGCGACGGCGCCCGGCGCGAGTGCCTCGATCATGTCGTCGCGGACGTGATCGTTGAGTTCCGCGATGACCTCGCCGCTCATCAGGTCGGTGATCGCGGCGGCGAGCAGCGGGCGCTCGTCGGCTTCCAGCAGCTCGAACAAGTCGGCCACGTCGGCCGGGTGAAGCGGTTCGACCAGGTCGTACACGCGGCCCTTGTCGCCGGCCTCCAGCGCTTCTCGAACGCTGCGCAGGTAGCCCGGTTTGAGCCGGTTCTCCTCGTCGTGGCGCTCGTCGTCGATCCGGTCGTCAGGGCGGCCGGCTTCATCGCCGGCGCGCAATTCCGCGTCCATGATCTGCTCGTCCGCCATCCCGCTAGGCGTCTAGGCGCGGGCCGCCGAAACGCAAGCGACGGGTGACAACGCTTTTGGGCTGACTATATCGGCCGCATATTATTCAGGAGACACAATGATGACCGCCGAAACACTGACGTTCACACTCGATACCGGCAACGGTGAAGGCGGCGACGTTGTCATTCGCCTGCGTAACGACCTCGCGCCTGGCCATGTCGAACGGATCACCGAACTCGCGCGCGAAGGGTTTTATGACGGCGTGCTCTTCCACCGCGTGATCCCCGGGTTCATGGCGCAGGGCGGCGACCCGACGGGCACGGGGATGAGCGGCAGCAGCAAACCCGACCTGAAACAGGAATTCAGCGCCGAGCCGCACGTTCGCGGCACGTGTTCCATGGCGCGCACCAACGATCCCAACAGCGCCAACAGCCAGTTCTTCATCTGCTTCGACGACGCGCGGTTCCTTGACCGTCAGTACACGGTGTGGGGCCAGGTCGAGAGCGGGATGGAGCACGTCGACGCGCTGCCCAAGGGCGAGCCGCCGCGCAATCCGGGCAAGATCGTCAAGGCCACAGTGGGTTAGATCCCTCCGCCGGGTCGCATGGAGGAAACCGGGCAACAGGCCGCGCCGTCGCTGCCGCGTACTCCGCGGATGCGATACTGGCGGCCTGCTCCCGAATTGACTCCGCTGGTCAGCGGATACCACCTCTACGCGCTGGCGCCGCCCGATGGGGAGCGCCAGCGTGACGTGTTCCAGCCGGCCTGGCCGAGCTTGCGGTTCGCGCTCGGTGCGAACGACTGGTGCGTGCGGCAACCGGGCGAGGGGTGGCGCAAGGTGCCGACCCGATCGGTGTTCGGCCCCAGCAGCAGGATCACCTGGTCGGAATCGGGGCCCGGCCTCGTCGTCGGGATCGGTTTGCGGCCGCGCGGGTGGTCACGGCTGGCGAGGGTCAACGCTGCCGCTTGGGCCGACCGGGTAGGGCGGGCGGAAGATGTGTTCGCCTTCGATACGGCCTCGCTCGCAGCGAGCCTGGAACGGGCGCTGGACGACCCTGAAGTCCCCGCGCTGTTCGATGCCTTCCTGCGCGCACATCTCGGTCCGCCTGACGAACGGGACGCGGTTGTTGGCATGATCGAAGCGGCCTTGCTCGACCCGGAACTGGCGACCGTTGCGGCGCTGGCCGAGCGAACCGGCATCTCGCCCCGTACGCTTGAACGGTTGAGCCAGAAGGCTTTCGGGTTCGCGCCCAAGATGTTGCTGCGCCGGGCGCGCTTCCTGCGTTCGCTTCACGCGATGGCGCAATTGCCGGCGGCAGACCGGGCGCGGTCGATCGATCTGGCTTACACGGATTATTCCCATTTCGTGCGCGATGCGCGACATTTTCTGGGGATGAGCCCGCAGGCTTTCCTCAAGCTCGACACGCCGCTGCTGCGCCAGTCACTGATCCTGCGCCAGATGGTGCTCGGCGCTCCGGCACAAGCTCTTGCCGCCGACGAGGACGGCTAGAGCCCGGCGTCGACCAGCCAATCGTGGAACAGCCGCACGGGACGTTGTTCCAGGTCGCGTGGGCGGCAGACGAACCAATAGGAATAGGGGCTGGGCACGTCGACATCGAACAGCCGGGCGAGGCGCTTGTCGCCCGCGCGCTTGAAATGGTCGTCGTGCATGATCGCGATGCCGAGTCCCTGTGCCGCCGCCTCCAGCAGCAACTGCCCTGAATCGTAATGGTCCACTGCCGCCGGTTCGAACGTCTTCAATCCCATCGCATCGCGCCAGGTGCCGAAGCTGTCGGGCAACTCGTTGTGCACCAGGAACGTCTGTCTGGACAGCTTCACGGTGTCCGGCGTGGAGCCGATTTCCGCCGCAAGCTCGCGCGAGGCGATGGCGTAGACGCTGTTGTGATCGAGCCGCACGGCGTGAAGCGAGGGGTCGGGCTGCTGGAGCAGCAGGATCGCGGCATCGAGCGTGTCGCCCACCCGGTCGAGCAGATGCGGCCCTGTGTCGATGTCGATATGCAGACGCGGATGCAGCTTGCGCAATTCCCCCAGCCGCGGAAACAGGCGCTGGCCGCCGAACAACGGCAATACGCCGAGGTGCAGGCGCATGACCCCCAGGTTGTCCGATTGCGATTCGACCGCGGCGGCCAGCGCCTCGATATGCGGAGCCACGGCGTCATAAAACGCGCGCCCTTCATCGGTCAGCTGCATTGCCTGATGTGCGCGGGTGAACAGCTTGCGCCCGACGAATTCTTCCAGCGTGCCGATCCGGCGCGACAGGGCCGAAGGGCTGAGGCCCAGTTCAGCCGCTGCCGCCCGCGCCGAACCCAGGCGGACAACCCGCAAAAACGCCTCTAGGGCGCGCAACGGAGGTAAACGGCGGCTCATGGGCGGAACTTGCGAGCACGCGGCCTGCTTGTCGAGCCGCTTTTTCTCGCACTTGCGAAGAAGGGTTATTCTTCCGCTTCGCTGACAACTTCCGGCGGGTGAAGCCGCAGGCGCTTCACGTGCGTTTCGTCCGCGTCGGTCACTTCCATGCGCCAGCCGCTCGGATGCGTGACGATCGTACCCACCCGCGGAACCGATTCCGCCAGCACGAAGGCAAGCCCGCCAAGCGTGTCGACGGCCTCCTCCACTTCCGCCAGGCGGGGATCGATCTGCTCGGCCACATCATCAAGCTCGGCGCGGGCATCGCAATCCCACATGCCGTCCGGGAGCGGGATGATCCACTCCTCGGCCTCGTCGTCATGCTCATCCTCGATGTCGCCGACGATTTCCTCCACCAGGTCTTCGATCGTGATCAACCCGTCGGTGCCGGAGTATTCGTCAAGCACGACCGCCAGGTGAACCCGCTGCTGACGCATGTCGGCGAGAACATCGAGCGCGTTACGCGCCTGCGGCACGAACAGCGGCTGCCGCATCAGCGTGGTCCAGTCCGCGGGCGGCAACGCACCATTGGCAATGATGGGGAACACATCCTTGATGTGCATCATCCCGATCACCTCATCGAGCGTGTCCCGGTAGACCAGCAGCCTCGAGTGACCATGTTCGGCGAACGCCGCGACGACCTCTTCCCACGTGGCAGACGCGTTGAGGGCGACGATCTGGCCGCGCGGGATGGCAACGTCGTCGGCGTCGTGTTCGGAAAAGTGCAGCAGGTTCTTGACCATCTGCCGCTCGACCTGATTGAGATCACCGTCAGTTGGCGCAGCGTCGTCCTCGTCGCCGCGGGCGGCCGAGTGCTCGTCGATCGCGTCTTCCAGCTGCGCGCGCAGCGAACGGGTGCCATCGTCGGCGTCGAAGAAGCGCCGGATGGTATGCCACAGGCTGCGGTTACTGTCCGGGTCTCCGGATTGTTGGTCGGTGTCGGCCATAGCCTTGGTGAATGTCCCCCTAGGTCAGCCGTTCCCGTATGGGTCGGCGATTTTCATCAAAGCAAGCGCCTTAGTCTCAAGCGCTTCCATTGTCTCCGCCTCGCCATCGGCTTGATGGTCGTGGCCGGCAAGGTGGAGCAAGCCGTGTACCAGCAAGTGCGCGGCGTGATGATCGAGCGGCACACCCTTGGCCTTGGCCTCGCGGCAGCACGTTTCATAAGCGAGGGCGATATCGCCCAGCATCTCCGGTCCGCCGTCGGGTTCCATGGCGAGGAGGTCGTCCCGCGCGATCATCGGAAACGACAGCACGTTGGTGGGCGCGTCCTTCATCCGCCATTCGCGATTCAGTGCCTGCACTTCCTCGTCCACCGTAAACAGGACATCCGCCGTCAGTCGCTGATTGGCGAGTTCCGGCGCGACTTGCAGGGTCGCCTCCAGAACGCGCTCGGCAAGGTCGGGCCAGTCAACCGTGCCCGGCCAGCCGTCAATCTCGATGTCGAGCGCCATCATTCCGCCGGCGGGCCTTCATAGGCGTCGACAATCCGCCCGACGATGGGGTGACGAACGACGTCGGCCGAGGTGAAGCGGCTGACTGCGATGCCCTCGATGCCTTCCAGCTTGTCGACTGCATCAGCAAGGCCGCTCATCCGGTCGCCGCCCGGGATGTCGACCTGCTTCGGGTCGCCGCAGACCACCATCTGGCTGTTCTGGCCGAAGCGGGTGAGGAACATTTTCATCTGTTCGCGCGTGGTGTTCTGCGCCTCGTCCAGGATCACGAATGCGTCGGCCAGCGTACGCCCGCGCATGAACGCGATCGGCGCGACCTCGATCACCCCGCTCGCGATGTGCCGTTCGACCTGTTCCGGCGGCAGGCAATCGTAAAGCGCGTCGTACAGCGGGCGAAGATAGGGATCGACCTTCTCCTTCATGTCGCCGGGCAGGAAGCCGAGCTTCTCGCCCGCTTCCACCGCAGGACGCGACAGGATCAGCCGCTGGACGCTGCCCGTGATCAGCTGGCTGACCGCCTGGGCGACCGCGAGATAAGTCTTGCCGGTTCCCGCCGGACCCAATGCGAAGATGATATCCGCGCTGGCCAGCTGGCCCATGTAGGGGATCTGACCCGCGCTGCGCGGGACAATGGTCTTGCGCCGGGTACGAATCATCACGCCGGGATTGTCGCCCCCGCCGCGTACGATGCCTTCCAGCGTCGGTTCGACCGACATCGCGATTAGCCCCTCGATCGCGCCGGCCTCGAGCTGCTGACCTACCGCGAGCCGGTCGTACATCGCCTGCAAGGTGTCGCGGGCACGCGCTACGGCATCCTCGCTACCCTCGATCTGCACGCGCTCGCCGCGAGCCGAGATGAACACACCCAGGCGGTTTTCCACCTGCACCAGATTGGCGTCGAACTGGCCGAACAGGGGGCCCAGCAGGCGCTGGTCTTCGAAAGTGATCTCGCTGCGCGCGCGCCGGCTGGCGCCAGTGGCGGGAGGGATCGGGGTGGCGCCATCGGCGCGGGCAGGTTTGCGAGCCATGCGCTTGTGAGGCGCTCCTTTCATGTCCGAGTCGGGAGGATGAGTGTCTCGCGCCGGCGAGGCAACCACCGAGCCCGGCGAGTACGGTGGATAAGCCTCAGGCGAACGCTGGTTCCCGGACGCGGCCTTCGATCGAGTTGGGCCCCGCTTCCAGCAATTCGACTTCGACGATGTCGCCGATCGCGTGATCGCCTTCGAACCAGACCGATTGCAGCCAGGGAGACTTGCCGAGCCATTGGCCAGGCTTCTTGCCGCGTCGCTCGATCAGGACCGAACATGTCCGACCGACACTCGCCTGATTAAACGCGAGCTGGTCGCGGTTCAGCGCCGCCTGCAGTCGCTGAAGGCGGTGTTCCATCTGTTCCTGGCTGACGTGATCGCCCATCGACGCCGCCGGTGTGCCGGGGCGGGGGGAGTACTTGAAGCTGAACGCCTGCGCATAACCCACCGCGTCGACCACACGCAGCGTCTGCTCGAAATCCGCGTCGGTCTCGCCTGGAAAACCGACGATAAAATCCCCTGACAAAGCAATGTCCTGGCGCACGGCGCGCACCCGGTCGAGCAAGCGCAGGTAGCTGTCGCACGAGTGGCTGCGGTTCATCGCCTTGAGCACCCGGTCCGATCCGCTCTGCACCGGAACGTGCAGAAACGGCATCAGCTTCTCGACCTCGCCATGGCAACGAATCAGGTCGTCGGTGAAGTCGTTCGGGTGGCTGGTGGTGTAGCGGATCCGCTGGAGTTCCGGGATCCGTGCGATCTCCCTGATCACGCCGTCCAGCCCGCAGTCGTTCCCTCGCGCATCGGCGCCGCGCCAGGCGTTGACGTTCTGGCCGAGCAAGGTGATCTCCCGGGCGCCGCCGTCCACCAGCAGTCGCGCCTCGGCGATCAGGTCCGCGAACGGCCGGGAGATCTCGGCGCCGCGGGTGTAGGGCACGACGCAATATGTGCAGAACTTGTCGCACCCCTCCTGCACCGTCAGAAACGCGCTCGGGCCGCTGCGGCGGCGCGCGGGCAGGGCATCGAACTTGGCGATCGGTGGCATGTCGGTGTCGCTGGCGCGTTCGCCCGCAACCGCGCGATCGAGCATCTCCGGCAGGCGGTGATAGGCTTGCGGTCCCACGACCATGCTGACCGCGGGGGCGCGCGCCATGATCTCGTCGCCCTCCGCCTGCGCGACGCAGCCGGCGACCGCTATCAACGGGCGCTTGCCCGCCGCGTCGCCGGTCTTCACGAGCCGGCCGATATCGGAATAAACCTTTTCGGACGCTCGCTCGCGGATGTGGCACGTATTCAGCACCACCAGATCGGCTTCCTCTCCGTCCGCGGCGGGGGCGATGCCGCGCGCGGCGAGCAGCTCGGCCATGCGCTCGCCGTCGTAGACGTTCATCTGGCAGCCGAAGCTCTTGACCCGGTAGGTCTTGGGAGGCGGTACGGGGGACATGGGGCCGGGCGGTTAACCGAAAACGCGCGCCGAGGCTAGCGCGCCAGCGCCTCGGCCAGTCGGCTTCTCGCGGTGGCGGAGATTGCCTTGCGATCGGCAAGCGCGGTGTCTTCGAGCGGGGTGAGGAACCTGAGCGTCAGCCGAACCGGCCGCAGCCGCGCCAGGATTCGCTTGAAATTGTCCAGTCCGTGCTCCTCGCCAACCCAGGCGATCTGCGCTGCGTCTTCATAGGCGATCAACACCGGCTGGACCACCGCGCCCGGCGGCAGCGGATCGAGCGCGGACAGGAGAGCCGACTTGAACGGCAGCAAGCCGGTCCCGTCACTGGTGGTGCCTTCGGGAAACACGGTCAGGCAGCCGCGCCCGGCCATGGCATCGCGGACCTGCTGGACCTGGCGGCCGATCGACGCTCGATCGTGGCGCGCGATGAACACCGTGTCGTTCATCTCGCACAGCCATTTCAGAAACGGAAATGCGGCCAGTCCGTCATGAGCGACGAACGCGCTGCCGGTCGCGTGGGCGAGGGCAGGTATGTCGAGCCAACTGACGTGGTTCGCGAGCAGCAGTGCGCCCTTGACCGGCCGACCTTCGATCCGCAGGTGCAGTCCAGCGATCATCCCGATGCCGGAGAGAAATACCCGCGGCCACCAGCGGCCCAGGTTCAGCAAACGCCACAGCAGGTGCAGCGGCGTGCACGCCAGCAGCAACCCCAGCATGAGAAGCAGGCGAAAGCCGATCAGCCCCCACCCCAGGGGGTGAATGCGCCGAACGGGGAGCGCGTGGGCCATCAGTCTTCGCGGTCGAGCCGGACCCCGTAAAGCTCCATCCGGTGATCGACCAGCCGATAGCCAAGCTTCGCCGCGATCTGACGCTGGAGAGCCTCCAGTTCCGGATCGACGAACTCGATCACCTTGCCGCTTTCCACGTCGATCAGATGGTCATGGTGCGCTTCGGGGGCCGCTTCATAGCGGGCGCGGCCGTCGCCGAAATCGTGCCGGTCCAGAATTCCGGCCTCTTCGAACAGGCGGACCGTGCGGTACACGGTTGCGATCGAAATCTTCGGGTCGATGGCGGCAGCGCGCTTGTGCAGCAGTTCGACGTCCGGATGATCGTCGCTTTCCGACAAAACGCGCGCGATAACGCGCCGCTGTTCGGTGATCCGCAGGCCGCGCTCGGCGCACAGTTGTTCAAGGTCGATCGGCTGGTGCAACTGTGCGGGTCCGCTTGTTTAGAAGGTCGTCCCGGAGCCTACCGCCCCGGGACACGCTTCTCAAGCTCAGCTTAGCCGATCTCAGGCGGCAGCGGTCTTCTTCCGGCGACCGCGCTTTTGACCAGGTTTGCGGCCGAGTCCGATCTTCTTCGCCAGGTCGCGGCGGGTTTCGGCGTATTCGGGCGCGACCATCGGATAATCGGCATTGAGGCCCCAGCGCTGGCGATAGTCGTCAGGTGTCATGCCATGCTCGGTCATCAGGTGACGCTTGAGCATCTTCATCTTCTTGCCGTCTTCCAGGCAGACGAGGTGATCGCGCTTGACGGAAGCGCGGACGGTGACCGCAGGTTCGGGACGCTCCTCCTCAACCGGAGCACTGCCGCCCAGGTTTGCGAGCGCGGTGTAGACTGTCGAGATAAGCGCCGGCACTTCTTCGACAGAAATGGTGTTATTGCTGACGTGCGCTGCGACGATGTCGGAAGTGAGCGTGATCAACATCTCCGACGTGTCGTTTTCAGTGTTATCCATGGCTAAGCCTCTTGATTCATTAGTATTGCAGGCGGGCGACCGGTCTAAAACCTCACCGCGCCTGTGCCCTGATGCATTCTACGCCATCTTACAAGCGAACACTCTAAGCTTCATCAACCTGCAGTGTGGTCGTTTGTTCGCTAGATCGCGACGCCGAATGTAATTGCGTCCAGCTTGCTGCCGTCAGGCAGGCGGTAGTAATCCTTGCGCCGGCCGATCGGCTGAAAACCCATGGATCGGTAAAGTTGTTCGGCCGGGTTATTGAACCGCATTTCCAGGAACACCCGATCGGCGCCCCGACTTCGGGCATCGGCCATGACCTGCTCGAGCAGGACCCGTCCCAGTCCCTTGCCCCGATGCCCGGGCACGACCCCGATCAGCAGCAGCTCTTCCTCACCGGGCGCTGCGCGGACGAGCGTGAACCCGGCTGCAGGTGCGCTGCCCGAGGGCGGCATGCCATCGGCAGCAATCAGGCGGCAGTGCGTGTGCGCGAACGCCAATGAGTCCGCGATCTGACGGCGGGTCCATGCCTCCGCCCACGCAGGGTCGAAAGCCGCGTCCATCACCGCCATGATGCGATCGAGATCATCCTCGTTCACGCAGGAAGTCTCGCGTCGGGGCCACGGCCATAGATGGGCGTCACGACCGGGCTGAACAGCGCTGGATCGAGCAGGCCGATGCGGGAGGCGTCGGGCAACTGATCGCGCGCGGGAACACGATGTTCGAGGACCTCCGCCAATGCGGCTGCCTGCGATCCCGCTAGGGGTCGGTCCCCGCCGCGAGCGACGGCCGCTTGCGGGGTGCATGACGCGAGGTCGCCATCCGGCCGGCCGTGGCGGACAAAGTCCTGCACAAACCATTCCCCGTGCCCGCCGCTCATGCAGACGGTCAGTGACGACCAACCTTCGTCCTCTGATGCGATCGCCGCCACCAGCGCCAGCGTCGGATAGCCGAACACAGGAGCGCTCCACGCGTACCCGAGCGCCTTGGCCGTGGCGATGCCGATCCGGACGCCGGTAAAGCTGCCCGCGCCCAGCGAGACGACGATACGGTCGGCCCGGCCTCGTTCGGGAAGAGCGGCGATCATCGGCACTAGGTGTTCCGCATGACCGCGTCCCAGCACCCGGTGATCGGCCGCGATGAGACCGCCTTCGTCAATCAGCGCGACGGAACACGCTTCGGTCGCACAGTCGATAGCCAGGGTACGCATCATGGCGCGCCGATGCACGGCGCGGGTGCGCGGGTCAAACGATGCGGTTGAACTTGTCGAAGGCAGGGCGCGGCGAACGATCGAAGACACTCGCCGGATCGCCATAGCCGACCGAGCAGATGAAGTTGGATCGCACGCGCGGCTGGTCGGCAAAAAACGCCGCATCGACGCCGGCGTTATCGAAGCCCGACATCGGCCCGGTGTCGAGCCCCAGCGCCCGCGCCGCGATGATGAAATATGCACCCTGCAGCGAAGAGTTGCGGAACGCGCCTTCGTTGCGCAGCGGTTCGTTGCCCTCGAACCAGCTCTTCGCGTCGGCATGGGGAAACAGTTCGGGCAGATGCTCGTGAAAATCGATGTCGTAGCCAATGATCGCGGTGACCGGCGCCGCGAGTATTTTGCCGGGGTTGGTGCCGCCCGCGAGGCTGGCGAGCGTCTGCTTGGGTTCGTCCGATTTCACCCACACGATCCGCGCGGGCAGCATATTGGCTGACGTAGGGCCCATCTTGGCGAGGTCCCAGATCGCATGCAGCTGCGCATCGGTGACCGGGTGGTCGAGCCAGTCATTGTAAGTGCGCGCTTCGCGGAACAGCTGGTCGAGCGCCGCGTCACCGAGCGGCTGGTGGAACTGCTTGATCATCATTTTGGCCTTCAGGCGGCGCGCACTTCCGCGACCTCGGGGATGTAGTGCTTGAGCAGCCCTTCGATGCCGTGTTTGAGAGTCGCGGTCGAGGATGGGCAGCCCGCGCAGGCACCTTGCATTTGCAAGTGCACCACCCCGTCGCGGTAGCCGCGATAGACGATGTCGCCGCCATCGTTGGCGACGGCGGGGCGGATGCGCGATTCGAGCAGTTCGTTGATCTGCGCGACGATGTCGGCATCTGCCGGGTCTTCTTCGACGATGAGGTCAGCTTCGGGGGGCACCGAAATCCCGCCGGCCCCGCCGCCGACGAACAGCGGCGCGCCTGACACGAAATGGTCGAGCAGCACGGCGACGACCTGCGGCTTGAGCTGGCTCCAGTCCACGCCCGGCGCGGCGGTCACGGCGATGAAGTCGCTGCCCAGCAGCACGTTCGTGACTTCGCCGGTGTCGAACAACGCCTCCGCCAGTGGGCTCGCCTCGGCGCTTTCAGGGTCGACGAATTCGCGGGTGCCGGACGGCATGACCTGCCGGCCGGGAAGGAACTTCAGGCTCGCCGGGTTAGGCGTGGTTTCGGTCTCGATGAACATGGTGGTCATGTAGGCGTGAGGGGAGGGGGGAACAAGTTCGCCCGCCCGTCAGCGTTTCTTGTCCGGCATTCACTATCCCTTCACCCGGAGGGCGGGTATACCGCCGCGATATGACATTGCTCCCGCGTGCCGTTCGGCATCTCGCGCCCCTGCTCCCTCTCGTCCTCCTGGCCTCGCCGGTTCCAGCGCAGGATGGCTCCGCACCGCCAGCGCCGAAGTCGCTTCAGACGGGCGAGCAGACTCCGTGGATCTATCGCGGCAGCGATGTCCCGCGCGACAAGGAATGGCAGTTCGGCGAAATGCCCAATGGTCTGCGCTATGCGGTACGCCACAACGGGGTGCCGCCGGGCCAGGTGTCCATCCGGGTGCGCATCGATGCCGGGTCGATCCACGAGACCGATTCCGAGCAGGGCTTTGCTCACCTGATCGAGCACATGACCTTCCGCGAGAGCAAGTATCTCGCCGACGGCGCGGCGATCGCCACGTTCCAGCGGCTGGGCGCTACCTTTGGCAGCGACACCAACGCGGAGACGACGCCCACGCAGACGGTTTACAAGCTCGACGTGCCCGATGCCACTCCGGCGAAGCTCGAAGAGGTGTTCAAGCTGCTGTCCGGCATGATCGAGGCGCCGGCGCTTTCCGCCAAGGGGTTGTCGGAAGACCGCCCCATCGTGCTCGCCGAAATGCGGGAGCGCGCTGCCGCCGCGCAGCGGGTGGCCGAGGAGAGCCGCAAGACGATCTTTGCCGGTCAGCGTCTGGCCAACCGCCTGCCGATCGGCACCGAAGCCACGCTCAACGCCGCGACGCCCGCCGCGGTAAAGGCGTTCCACAAGCGCTGGTACCGACCGGAAAATGCCGTGGTGGTGGTTGCCGGCGACAGCGACGCCCGCACCTTGGCAGGATTGGTGGAGAAATACTTTGGCGGTTGGAAGGGCGTCGGCCCGCACACCCCGGCGCCTGACTTCGGCGACCCCAAGGCTCCCGCCGGTGCCGATCCCGCCAACCCGGTGGGCGAAACCCAGGTGCTGGTCGAACCCGACCTGCCGCGCAGCCTGACATACGCGGTCATGCGGCCGTGGCGCCCGGTGAACGATACCATCAAGTACAACGAAGGGCTGCTGCTCGATTCGCTGGCGCAGTCGATCATCAACCGGCGGCTTGAATCGCGCGCCCGAGCGGGCGGGTCCTATCTTTACGCGCAGGTAAATCAGGAAGACGTCAGCCGGACGGCGGACGCGACGTTCGTCACGTTCGCCCCGCTGACCGAAGACTGGTCGGCGGCGCTGAGCGACGTCCGGGCGGTGATCGCCGACGCGCTCGCGAATCCGCCGACGCAGGAAGAGATCGATCGCGAGATGGCCGAATTCGACGTGGCCTTCGCCAGTTCGGTCGAGCAGCGCGCGGTTCTGGCCGGCTCCAAGCTTGCGGACGACGTGGTGCAGGCGGTGGACATTCGCGAGACGGTGGCCGCGCCCGAAACGGTGCTGACCGTTTTTCGCGGGATGAAGGACCAGTTCACGCCCGCCAATGTGCTCGCGCACACGCGTTCGTTGATGACGGGCGACGTGATCCGTTCGGTGTACGTGACGCCGGACGCTTCCGAAGCCACCCCCGCAGCGCTCCGTGCGGCGTTGCTTGCGCCGGTCGAAGCTGACGGCAGCGCTCGGGTGGCGGCCAAATCCATTTCGTTCACTGACCTGCCGCCGATCGGCACCCCGCAGCAGCCCAGTTCGACGGCTCCGCTTGGCCTGCTCGATATCCAGCGGGTGGCCTTTCCGAACGGCACGACCGCGCTGCTGTGGTCCAACAACGGCGAACCCGGGCGGGTGACGGTGAAGGCACGGTTCGGTGCCGGCTGGCGCTCGTTCGCTCCGGAAGACGCCGTCTATGCGAAGCTTGGTGAAAGCGCGCTGGTGAGTTCCGGCCTTGGGGAACTGGGGCAGGAGGAGCTCGACCGGATCAGCAATGGCCGCAAGATGGGCTTCGATTTCGAGATCGACGACGGGGTATTCGATTTTACCGCGCAGACGCGTGAGGCCGACCTGGCCGATCAACTTTATCTGTTCGCCGCCAAGCTGGCGACGCCGCGGTGGGACGCCAATCCGGTCCAGCGTGCCAAGGCTGCGTCCAAGCTGGCTTACGAAAGCTATTCAACCAGCCCGTCGGGGGTACTGCAGCGCGATCTGCAATACCGGCTGTACGACCGCGACCCACGGTTTGCGACGCCGACCGCCGCGCAGCTTGATTCCGCCACGCCAGCAGGCTTCCGCAGGGTGTGGGAGCCGCTGCTCAAGCAGGGGCCGGTCGAGGTCCTGATCTTCGGTGATTTCAAGATGGCCGACGCCGTCGCGGCACTTAGCCGAACATTCGGGGCACTGCCGCCGCGCGCGGCGATCCCGGCCGCGACGCTCGCCCGCAGCGTCACCGTCGCGTCTTCCGCGCAGCCGGAAGTGCTGTTCCATCGCGGAGACTCGAACCAGGCGGCAGCGGTGATCGCCTGGCCGACCGGCGGAGGTGTCGCCTCGCTGCCGGAATCGCGCCAGCTCCAGATCCTGACCGAATTGTTCAACAATCGCCTGCTCGAGGAGATGCGCGAACGGACCGGAGCGAGTTATTCGCCGCAGGTGTCAAGCGATTGGCCGGTGGACATCGCGACCGGCGGCACGGTCTCGGCGGCGGCCACCGTCCGGCCGCAGGACGTGCCGGCGTTCTTCGCCGCGACCGACCAGATCGCGCGCGATCTGGTGGCCAATCCGCCAACCGCGGACGAGCTTGCCCGAGTGACCGAACCGCTCAAGCAGTCGATCAGCCGCGCATCGACCGGCAACACGTTCTGGCTGTGGCAGCTGGAGGGGGCGAGCACCGATCCGCAGCGTGTGCGGCTGCTGCGCTCGTTGCTGAACGATTACACCCAGACCACTCCCCAGGCGATGCAGGCGCTGGCGGCGAAATACCTGACGGGGCGCCAACCCTTCCGGCTTGCCGTGATCCCTCAAGGGCAGACGCTCGCCACTCAGGTGGAAGGTCAGTCGGCCAGCGTCTCGCGCTAAGGCAGCTTGCGCCGCTCCAAGTTTAAGCCGCTTGGCGCTGCAGGCGCGAAGGGACTACGGCGCCCGGGTGACACAGGAATGGACCCCCGATAGCTGGCAGGCGCACGAAGCCCGCCACTTGCCCAACTACCTCGATCGTGCCGCGCTGGCAGAGGTCGAAGCGACGCTGGCGCACTATCCACCGCTGGTATTCGCGGGAGAGGCGCGCGCGCTGAAAGACGACCTGGCGGAAGTCGCCGGGGGCCGCGGGTTCCTGCTGCAAGGCGGCGACTGCGCCGAAAGCTTCGCCGAGTTCCACCCCAATTACATCCGCGACACCTTCCGCGTCCTGCTGCAGATGGCGGTTGTCCTGACTTTCGCCAGCAAGCGACCGGTGGTGAAGGTCGGACGTATGGCGGGACAGTTTGCCAAGCCCCGCAGCGCGCCGACCGAAACGCAGGGCGAGGTCACGCTCCCAAGCTATCTGGGCGACAATATCAACGGCATCGATTTCACGCCCGAAAGCCGCGCCAACGATCCCCAGCGGATGGTGCGCGCCTATTCGCAAGCCGCGGCCACGCTCAATCTGCTGCGCGCGTTTGCCGGGGGCGGGTATGCCAACCTGCGCCAGGTGCACCGCTGGACGCTAGACTTCATGGACCGCAGCCCGTGGGCCGACAAGTTCCAGGACGTGGCCGACCGGATCGGTGAATCGTTAGATTTCATGGAGGCCTGCGGCGTCAATCCCGAGACGCTGCCGCAGTTGGAGCGGACGACCTTCTACACCAGCCACGAGGCGCTGTTGCTGCCGTATGAGCAGGCGCTTACCCGGCAGGACAGCCTGACCGGCGATTGGTACGATTGTTCGGCGCACATGGTGTGGATCGGCGATCGGACGCGATTTCCCGGCAGCGCACATATCGAATTCTGCCGCGGCATCGGCAACCCGCTGGGCATGAAGTGCGGGCCCAGTCTCGCTGCAGATGACCTTATCCGCCTGCTCGACATCCTCAATCCGGCGCGTGAGCCAGGCCGCATTACCCTCATCAGCCGGTTCGGCGACGACAAGGTAGAGAGCGGCCTGCCGCCGCTGGTGCGTGCGGTCGCGCGCGAAGGCCATCCGGTGGTGTGGAGCTGCGATCCCATGCACGGAAACGTGATCAAATCGAACAGCGGCTACAAGACCCGGCCGTTCGACCGCATCCTGCGCGAGGTTCGGGGCTTTTTCGCGGTACACCGGGCGGAAGGCACGCATGCGGGCGGCATTCATGTCGAAATGACGGGACAGGACGTGACCGAGTGTGTCGGCGGTGCGGTGGCCATCAGCCACGAAGCGCTCGGCGATCGGTATCATACGCACTGCGATCCGCGTCTCAACGCCGCGCAGTCGATCGAGCTGGCATTCATGCTTGCTGAGATGCTCAACCAGGAAGCAAGCACCCGGCCGGCCGTGGCAGCATAGGCCCGTCTGCCAGGGCGCGCAGGGCGAGCAACTAACCGGGGCGTCTATCGCTACTGGGTCGACATATTTCCTCGGTGCCCGGGGAAACTGTTGGCCGCGACAGAGTCTATCATTTGTGCGGTTTCCCGGTCATCTTGCCAGAGGACTGGCTGCAGCAAGAGGATGACCGTGCCCCAGCCCCTGACGATTCACGCTCAGCAGACGCCGCGGGCTCTAGCCGATCGCTTCGCTGAAACGCGCGCGCTCAGCGCCGCGCTCGCCGAGCCGCTCAGCGATGCCGATGCCACGATCCAGTCGATGGATGATGCAAGTCCGGCCAAGTGGCACCTGGCGCATACGACATGGTTCTGGGAGACCTTCCTGCTGCGCGATCACTTGCCCGGTTATCGGCGGTGGCGCGACGATTGGCCGTACCTGTTCAATTCCTATTACGAGGCGGAAGGTGCCCGGCACGCGCGTTCGCGCCGGGGCATGTTGTCGCGCCCCTCGCTTGCCGAGATCCTCGACTGGCGGGACCACGTCACGCACTCGATGATGGATTTGCTGGACCGGCCCGAACACGCGCCACTGATCGAGCTGGGCATAGCGCACGAGCAGCAGCACCAGGAATTGCTGCTGACCGACATCAAGCACGCACTGTTCCAGAACCCCCTCGGCCCTGCGATGTGGGGCGCCCCTTCCGCCAGAGAGCCTGCGCGTGAGGCGTCCGGTTGGCAGGAACATCCGGGCGGCATCGCACTGGTGGGTCATGAGGGGGTCGATTTCGCGTTCGACAACGAAGGCCCGCGGCACCGGGTCCTGCTGGAGCCGTTCGCGCTGTCCTCCGGCCTGGTCTCGAACCGCGAATGGCACTCGTTCATCGACGAGGGCGGGTATCGCACCGCGTCGTTGTGGCTGTCCGATGGCTGGGGATGGGTTCAAGGCGAGCAAATCTCGGCGCCGTCGTACTGGCGCGAGGACCAGCAGTTTACCCACTCGGGCTGGCAGGCTCGCGATCCGGATGCGCCGGTGACGCACATCTCGTTTTACGAAGCGGATGCCTTTGCTGCCTGGGCTGGTGCGCGATTGCCGACCGAGTTCGAATGGGAGGCGGCGGCACAAAGCCACGACCCGGCCGCCGGCAACCAGCTCGACGACGCCGCACCACCGCTGCCGCGCGGTGGCCACAACCTGTTCGGCGACTGCTGGCAGTTCACTCGCTCTGCGTACTTGCCCTATCCGCGCTTCCGTACAGCGGAGGGCGCGGTCGGGGAATACAACGGCAAGTTCATGAGCGGCCAGGTGGTCCTCAAAGGCGCTAGCTGCGCGACGCCGCGCAGCCACTCCCGCACCAGTTACCGCAACTTCTTCTACCCTCATCAACGCTGGCAGTTCACCGGCCTGCGGCTCGCAAAGGACATCTGATGGCTGCCGAACAGGGGCTGAGCCTGGTCGATCTGGATCGCGACGGGGTCGACACCGCATTTCGCGAAGACGTGTTGCAGGGTCTGTCGGAGCCGCAGAAGGCGATCCCGGCGCGCTGGTTCTACGACGACGAGGGATCAGAACTGTTCGAGGAGATCACCCGGCTCCCCGAATACTATCCAACCCGCGCGGAAACCGAAATCCTGACCGACCGATGCGACGAGTTCCGCACGATGATCGGCGGCGGACGGGCGGTGGTCGAATTCGGCTCTGGCAGTTCGGTGAAGACGCCGCTGCTGCTCAACTGCATCGACCCCGCCGCCTATGTGCCGCTCGACATCGCAGGAGATTTCCTGCGGTCTTCGGCTGACGCGCTGTCGGCCAAATTTCCCGGCTTGCCGGTCTACCCGGTCGAGGCGGACTTCGTGCGCAAGGTCGAACTGCCGATTGAGGTTACCGCCATGCCCAAGCTCGGGTTTTTCCCTGGGTCTACCATCGGCAACATGGTGGCCCGCACGGCAGTCGATCTGCTGCGCACGATGCGCGCAACGCTCGGAGAGGGCAGCCAACTCCTGATCGGGATGGACCTGGTCAAGGACCAGGCAATCCTGGAGGCCGCTTATGACGATGCGGCGGGTGTAACCGCCCGGTTCAATCTGAACCTCGCGCATCGCATCAACCGGGAGCTGAACGGGACCATCCCGATTGATGCGCTGCGTCACGTCGCCCGCTGGAACGACGCGTATTCCCGGATCGAGATGCACCTCGAGGCGCTGCGACCGATCGAATTCGAAGTGTCCGACCATCGGTTCTCGATGGGCGAGGGCGACACCATCCACACCGAGAACAGCCACAAGTTCTCGCGCCGCAGCAGCACGACCTTGCTGCTGGCGAGCGGGTGGACGCCCCGGCAACGCTGGACCGATCGGGAGGAGCGCTTTTCGCTCATTCTCGCGGACGCCACCGTGCCGCGCAGCGCGCCCTAGTCATGGTGGTGAAAGCCGCGAGGGTGTAACAGGACAGGCATGGACCCGCAGGCAGCCTGGCAGGCAACGACCGAGATCATCCGCGAGATACCGCGCTCGGGTTTGCTGATCGCGACCGTTGCGGCGGTGCTCGGCAGCATTCTCGGCACCGGGATCGCGCGTCATTATTCGCGTTTCGGCCGCTTCATGGCGACGACCAGCACGATGGCGCTGGCGGCGATCCTGGTGGTGGTAATGCTGCAGGTGTCGCGCTTCGATCCGCGGCTGGACATCGCCGTGCCGGAACTCGGCTTTCCCGAACAGACCGTTGCGGGGGGTGAAACCCGGGTGCCGATGTCACCGGACGGGCATTTCTGGATTCAGGCGACCGTGAATGGAGAGCCGGCCGCGTTCCTGGTCGATACGGGGGCGACCCTGACAGCGGTCTCGGTACCGCTGGCAGAACGCGCCGGGCTGGAGCCGCGCGCGGGCGGGGTGCCGGTCCGCATCTCGACCGCCAACGGCACGGTGACCGCCGACCTGACCACGATCGACACCTTGCGGTTTGGCAGCGTGAAGGCGGGCGGGCTCGACGCGGTGATCGCGCCGCAAATCGGCAGGACCAACGTCATCGGGATGAACTTGCTGTCACGCCTTGCGTCCTGGCGCGTGGAGGGGCGGACGATGATCCTGGTCCCGAACAACCCGCAGCCGCCTGCCTGAGCTTGCCTGCCGTATTAGTCGCTGGCAGGGGCGTGTCATGACCCAGGCCCCCAGCTTTCAAGGCATCCACAACTTCCGCGACTATGGCGGCTATTCCGCCGCCGGCGGCAAGGTCCGCCGCGGAGTGCTCTACCGCTCCGGCCAGCATGTCGCGGCGACCGATGAAGATCTTGCAGAGCTGGCCGCGCTCGACATCCGCACGGTGATCGATTTGCGCGGCATCGCCGAGCGCGAGATGCATCCTTGCCGCCGCCACGAAGGTTGGGCGGGCGAAGTCGTCGCGCATGATGGGTCGACGACCTCCAGCCCGCCGCACATGGACATCGGTCCCGAAGTCACGACCGCCGATTACGCGCGCGACCGAATGCTTCAGGTGTACACGCGGATGCCTGAAAACCCGGCGATGCAGGCCATGTTCGGACGCTATCTGCACGCGCTGGCAGACCGCGACGGAGCCAGCTTGGTGCACTGCTTTGCAGGCAAGGATCGCACCGGCATGGCGGTCACGCTGCTGCTGCACATAGTCGGCGTGTCGGAAGACGATCAGGTACGCGAATTCCTGCTCACCAACGAATCGCCGACGTTCCACATTCTGCGCGCGCAATCGATTCCGGTGATGGAGAAGCGGCTCGGCCGGACCATGGACGAGGCGTCGGTCCGCGCGATGCTCGACGTGCACGAGGATTACTTTGCGCGCTTTCACCAGGTGGCGCGTCAGACGCACGGTTCGCTCGACGATTGGCTGAATCAGGCCGTTGGCGTCGACGACACGCTACGCATGAACCTGCGGGACAAGTTCGTCGCCTGACTCGATTTCCCGCCGCCGCGCCCCTATCTGGCCCGGCAAGACGGAGGAAACGATGGCTACCCACAAGACGCGCATGCTCATCATCGGTTCGGGCCCGGCAGGTCTGTCGGCCGCGATCTATGGCGCGCGCGCAATGATGGAGCCGATCGTGGTGCAGGGCCTTCAGCCCGGCGGACAGTTGACCATCACCACCGATGTCGAGAACTATCCCGGCTTCCGCGACGTGGTTCAGGGCCCGTGGCTGATGCAGGAGATGCAGGCCCAGGCAGAGCACGTCGGCACGCGGATGATGTGGGACACCATCGTCCGGGTCGATCTGGAAGGCGGCTCCCCCTTCCGCGCCTATGGCGACAGCGGCGACATCTACGAAGGCGACACGCTGGTCATCGCGACCGGCGCGCAGGCCAAGTGGCTGGGCGTGCCCGGCGAGATGGAACTGGGCGGCAAGGGCGTATCCGCTTGCGCTACGTGCGATGGATTCTTCTACCGCGGCAAGAAGGTTGCGGTGATCGGCGGCGGCAACACCGCTGTCGAGGAGGCGCTATACCTCACCAACCATTCCGACGATGTGACGCTGATTCACAGGCGCGACTCCCTGCGGGCCGAGCGCATCCTGCAGGATCGCCTGTTCAACCATCCCAAGATCACCGTTTTGTGGAACCAGGTGGTCGAAGGGTTCGAAGGCGATCCGCTGGCCGGCGGCTTGACTCACCTGTCGCTGAAGGACCGCGTAACTGGACAACTGAGCAAGTTCCATTGCGATGGCGCCTTCGTCGCGATCGGCCACGCCCCCTCGACCGAACTGTTCAAGGGGCAACTTCCCGTTGACGAGGGCGGTTACCTGATCGTCGAGCCGGGCACGCCCAAGACGGCGATCCCGGGCGTGTTCGCGTGCGGCGACGTGATGGACCATACGTATCGGCAGGCGGTGACCGCCGCCGGCACCGGGTGCATGGCCGCGCTGGATGCCGAGCGATTTGTGTCAGGATTGTCGATCGATCTGCATGGCCACGCCGAGGCAGCCGAAGCGGCGGAGTAGCTCCGCCGCCATTTTCAGAACACCGCCAACGCTGCCCTGATGATCAACCAGATGAGCACAAAGCTCGACAGCAAGAACAGCAGGAACCGGCCCATCACCTTGTTGACCGTGGCCTGCCACAGCGAGTGGAGCACACGCAGCGCGACGTAAATCCATGCCAGCGTCGCGTTCAGGCCGTCACCTTGTCCAACGAACGCGAGCACGAGCGCCACCGCGTAGAATAGCGTCGGCGCTTCGTGCAGGTGATTGTAATTATGCGCCTTCCACTGGATGTCCGGGGCGAGCAGACCGTCGAGCTTGGCGCCGGTCCAGCCGACGTCGGCGTTAGGGCCGCCGTCCTTGGGCAGCCGGTTGATCGCGGGAATCCGGGTGGCGTACATCCACAGCCACATCACCATCGTCCATGCGAGCAACGCGACGACGGGCTGGAGAATATCGGCCCCGATCACTGGATCACCATCGGATCGGCGAACAGCGTCAGCGCAAGCGCACGGATCGCCAGGACTACCAGCGCCAGCGTCGACAGCATGAACAGCAGGAAACGCACCGACACCACGTTGACGGTCGCCTGCCAGATCGAGTGCACGATGCGGATCGCGACATAGATCCAGGCCACCAGAACCATGGTCGGATTGGGTCCAAGCAGCGCGATGATCAGCGACACGGCGTAGAACAGCGTCGGTTGTTCGACGAGGTGGGAATAGTTATGGGCTTTCCAGTTGATCCGGTCGTCCACGACTCCTTCCAGATCCTGTCCCCGCCCCCCCGGCTTGGCATTCTTGAGCCCGCCGATCCGGCGGAGTGCCGGTAGCCGGGTCGCGGCCATCCACACCAGCATGATCAGCGTCCACCCGATCAACACTGCCGCGGGCGCGAGCATCTGTGCCTGCATCCAATTTCCCCCATCATCGTCCCGGCTGCGAACGTGCGCCGGGCAGAAGTGCATGTCAAATCGCCGTCAATCGGCGTGGGTGATGACCTTCGCGAATGACTCCGCGTCCGTGTTGCCGCCAGTGAGCATGATCACCGTGTGCGGGTCCAGCATCACCTTGCCCGCGAGTGCCGCAGCCAGCGCCGCCGCGCCGCCGGGTTCGACCACCAGCTTGAGCTTCGCAAAGGCAAACCTCTGGGCCTCGCGCACTTCGGCGTCGGTGACCGTCACCCCGGGATCGGATCGGCCGGACAGCACGGCGAGATTGATCTGTTTGGTCGCCGGCGGCTGCAAGGCGTCACACACCGTGACCGGACCGCTACTGATGGAGCGAACCTTTCCTTCGGCCAGCGACTGGCCGACGGTGTCCCACCCTTCCGGTTCAACCGGCACGATCGCGCTGTCAGGACATGCTAGGGCCAGCCCGGCAGCAAGACCACCGCCCCCGCACGGCGCGACGATGCGGGAAGGCTGGCGGCCCAGCTGCTCCATGATTTCGACGCCGGCGCTGCCCTGGCCCTCGATCACCCAGGGATCGGCAAACGCATGGGCGAGCACCGCCCCGCGCTCTTCGACCAGACGGGCCGCCACCGCGTCGCGATCTTCCCGCGGGCGCTCGTACAGCACCACTTCGGCTCCCAGCGCGCGGGTGGCGTCGAGTTTCACCTGCGGTGCGTTATGCGGCATCACGATCGTGGCCCGGATCCCGAGTTCGCGCGCGGCCCACGCAATGCCTTGTGCATGGTTTCCGCTAGAGACGGCGATCACCCCGCGGGCGCGTTCCTCTGGCGTCATGTCGGTCAGCCGGTGCCATCCGCCACGAATCTTGAAGGCGCCGATCGGCTGCAGGTTCTCGGCCTTGGCCCACAACCGTGTTCCGTTCACTTCCAGCGGCAGCAAAGGGGTGGGCGGAAGGATGGCCCTGATTTTCTCGGCCGCGCGCAGTACGCCCGCTCTGTCAGGCATGCGCAGGTGGTCGGCGGGGGTTTCGCGAAACATTCCCGCCGACTAGTGCGTTCGCCATTCGACGCCAATCGGCGCGCCAAGAAAGTTTGGAGTTTTCATGTCGACAGTCCTGGTAATCGGTGCGGGTGGGGTCAGCTCGGTCTGCGTCCACAAGATGGCGATGAATGCCGAAATCTTCTCCGATATCCATCTCGCCAGCCGCACCAAATCGAAGTGTGACGCGATCGCGGCCAGCGTCAAGCAGCGCACCGGCCGCGACGTTCAGACTTATTCGATCGACGCCGAAGAAGTGCCGGCGATGGTCAACTTGATCCGCAAGGTGCAGCCCAGCCTGGTGGTCAATCTGGCGCTGCCGTACCAGGATCTGCCGATCATGGACGCCTGCCTGGAAGCGGGCGTCAACTACCTCGACACCGCGAATTACGAGCCCAAGGACGAGGCCAAGTTCGAATACAAGTGGCAGTGGGCCTATCACGACCGCTTCAAGCAGGCCGGACTGATGGCGCTGCTCGGCTCGGGCTTCGACCCGGGGGTGACCAGCGTGTTCACAATGTGGCTCAAGAAGCACAAGCTGAAGACCATCCGTCAGCTCGACATCCTCGATTGCAACGGCGGCGATCACGGCCAGCACTTCGCCACCAATTTCAACCCTGAGATCAACATCCGCGAGGTCACCGCGCCGGCTCGCCACTGGGAGAACGGCGAGTGGGTCGAAACCCCGGCGATGCAGGTGAAAACCGAGTTCGATTTCGAAGCGGTGGGCAAGAAGAACGCCTACCTGATGTATCACGAAGAGCTGGAAAGCCTGGCGAAGTTCGTCCCTGAACTGGAGCGGGCGCGGTTCTGGATGACTTTCGGCGATGCCTACATCACGCACCTGACCGTGCTGCAGAACGTCGGCATGACCTCGATCGAGCCGATCCGCTACCAGGGCAAGGAGATCATCCCGCTGCAGTTCCTCGCCGCGGTGCTGCCCAAGCCAGAGTCACTGGGCGAAACCACCAAGGGCAATACCAACATCGGCGTCATCGCCACCGGTGAGGCGCTCGACGGGTCGGGCGAGAAAACATTCTACATCAAGAACATCTGCAGTCATGAAGCGGCTTACGAAGAGACCGGCAATCAGGCGGTCAGCTACACTACCGGCGTGCCGGCCATGATCGGCAGCGCGATGGTGGTGACGGGCAAGTGGGCCGGCGACGGTGTGTTCAACATGGAAGAGATGGACCCCGATCCATTCATGGAGATGCTCAACTCGGACGGTCTGCCCTGGACGGTCGAGGAACTGAACGGTCCGGTCGAATTCTGACCGTGGCCGAGCAGCGCCTCTCCTTGGTCACTCTCGGCACCCGCGACCTTGCACGGTCGCGGCGGTTCTACACCGACGGGTTCGGGTGGACGCCGGCTTTCGAGAACGAAGAGATCATCTTCTACCAGCTCGGCGGGATCATCTTGGGGACATTTGAAGAGGGGGCGCTGGAACGGGACATGGGCCGAGGTAGCCTCTCCAGGCCCGGCGCATTCGCGCTGGCGCACAACGTCCGCTCGCGCGAGGAGGTCGAGCCTTTGATGACCAGCCTGGTGGCAGCGGGCGGGCTTGTCCTGCGGCCTGCGGACGAACCACCGATCGGGGGGCTGCGCGGTTACGTCTCCGACCCGGACGACCATGCGTGGGAAATCGCTTACAACCCAGGGTTCGCGATCGACGCGGACGGCAACGTGAGGTTCGGCATCTGATGGAAACCAGGGCCGGCGATCCGGGGGCGTTTGCCCGCTTCGACCTGCAACGCGTGGACTCTCCTGCGTTCGTCGTCGATGCCGCCAGGCTGCGCGCCAACCTGCAAATTCTTGCCGATGTGCGCGACGCCGCCGACATCAAGGTGCTTGCGGCACTGAAAGCTTTCAGCATGTGGTCCGTCGCTCCGATCATCGGCGAGTACCTGGACGGTGTCTGCACCAGCGGCCTGTGGGAAGCGCGGCTGGCGAGCGAATTCTACGATGGCGAGATCGCCACCTATTGCGCAGCCTACAAGCCCGACGAGCTGGCGGAGGTGTGCCGCCTGTCCGATCACGTGATCTTCAACTCGCCCGGACAGCTCGAACGCTATCGCCCGGTACTCGACGCAGCGCGTGCCGCGGGGCAGGACTTCGATGTGGGGTTGCGGATCAATCCGCTTTGCCCGTGCGGCGAGGTGCCGCGCTACGATCCGTCCTCGCCCGGCAGCCGGCTCGGCTTCCCGTTGGACCAGTTGACGCCCGAGATCATGGAGCAGGTCGACGGTATCCATTTCCACAACCTGTGCGAGCAGGATTTCGAACCTCTGCGCCGTACGTGGGACACCGTGTTTGACCAGATCGAGCCCTATTTCGGCGATCTCAAGTGGATCAACATGGGCGGCGGCCATCATATCACTCGCGCGGATTACCAGCGGGAGGAACTGATCGAATTCCTGAAGGACGCGAAAGACGATACTGACGCGGAAATCTACCTTGAGCCGGGCGAGGCGGTGGCTCTCGATGCCGGCATCCTGGTCGGCACGATCCTCGATTCGCACTGGAACGGCCTGCCCGTGGCGATTACGGACATTTCGGCGACCTGCCACATGCCCGACGTCATCGAAGCACCGTATCGCCCGGCGATGCTGAACGAAGCGGGCGAAGGTGAACCGGTCCGCCTGGGAGGGCCATCCTGCCTCGCGGGGGATGTCATCGGCGACTATCGCTTGTCGGTGCCGAACGAGCCTGGCGAGCGCTTCGCGTTTCTCGATCAGGCGCACTACTCGATGGTAAAGACTAACACTTTCAATGGGGTGCAGCTGCCTTCCATCTGGTTGTGGGACAGCGACACCGACGCGCTCGAGCAGATACGCAGCTTCGGCTACGAAGATTTCCGCGATCGGCTCAGCTGACCGCGTCTTGCCGCCGTCCGATCGCACCGGGGCTTGTTGTCGCGGGACCGGATTTTCACTTGCGGTTCACGCCGGGCCTTATATACGCGCCCTCCGCAGCCCCAAGGGGACTTCCTTAACCGCAAGGCTGCCTCGTTCAAACTTACCGTTTGGGGGTCCCTTGAGTTGCACCATCATCCTGACGCACGGTCTGTAGTTCGCGCCCTCGCGCCGGACGAACCGGTCATTTTGAACCGCCCGCACGCAGCGGCGCGCGCAGCCCGTTTCTTCGCAGAGAAGTTTCCGGGCAAGTCACTCTACGCCGTGAAGGCGAATCCTTCGCCTGACCTTTTGCGCGTGCTGTGGGGCGCAGGGATCACGCACTTCGACGTCGCGTCGATCGCCGAAGTGCGCCTGGTGCGAGAGGCTCTGCCGGATGCCGAGCTATGCTTCATGCATCCCGTCAAGACGGCGCGCGCAATCCGCGAAGCGTACTTCGAACACCGGGTGAAGACCTTCAGCCTCGACACTGTCGAGGAGCTGGAAAAGATCGTGGCGGCAACGGCACATCCCGACGGCACCGGCGCGACCGACCTGCGGTTGCTGGTGCGCTTGCGGGTGTCCTCGGAATACTCGGAACTCAGCCTGGCTGCGAAGTTCGGCTGTGATCTCGCCGATGCGGCCGAACTGCTGCAGGCGACTCGCCAGCATTGTGACTGGCTGGGCGTGTGCTTCCACGTCGGCAGCCAGGCGATGACGCCGTTTGCCTATGTGCAGGCGCTGGAGCGCGTGCGCGCCGCTGTGGCCGAAGCATCGGTCGTGATCGACGTGGTCGATGTGGGCGGGGGCTTTCCGAGTGATTATCCCGGCATGGAGCCGCCCCCGCTGGAAGATTACTTCGCGATCATCCACCGCCACTTCGAAGCGCTGCCGATCGCCTACAACGCCGAACTGTGGTGCGAGCCCGGCCGGGCGCTGTGCGCCGAGTATTCATCTCTCGTCGTGCGGGTGGAGAAGCGCCGTGGGGATGAGCTGTACATCAACGATGGCGCCTATGGTGCGCTGTTCGATGCCGCGCATATCGACTGGCGGTTCCCCGTGAACGCGCTGGAGGATGACCTGACGCAGCCGTTGGCCGAGTTTTCGTTCTATGGTCCGACCTGCGACGATGCCGATTACATGAAGGGGCCCTTCATGCTACCGGCCGACATCCAGGCTGGCGATTACATCGAGATCGGCATGCTGGGTGCGTACGGCGCGGCGATGAAGACCGGCTTCAACGGCTTCGGGGATGCCGAACAGATCATCGTCGAAGATGAGCCGATGGCGAGCCTCTATCGCGGCGATCGGGTGGATCCGCGCGCCACCGACAATGTGGTGAGCCTACGCTAAGCCGTTAGGCCGCGAAGTGCTGCGCGGATTGGCTGTGAGCAGCGCTTTCTAGTGCCGTTTACCCCTGGCAAGTCGCCGCACAACTGATGCAACCTGGGGCGCGCCCGGGTCTCTGGAGGTCAATCGAGGAAACCGATGAAGCGGGCCGCTTCCTCCACCGGCTTGCGTTCGCTGACCACCGCATTGGCGGGGAAGGTTTCATCCGGCCAGCCCATCGCGACCGCTTTCATGATCACCTGATCTTCAGGGATGCCGGCATGTTCGCGGACCACCGGGCTTTGCATGATGCCCTGGCTGTTGATTACGCAGCCGAGCCCGCGTGACCAGGCGGCGTTGACCAGCGCTGTCGTGACCGCGCCGCAGTCGAAAGCGCTGTCGTCGCTGTCGGCCAGTTCCCGGTCGTAGGCAACGATGACGCACACCGGTGCGTCGAACTGGCGAAAGCCGCGCAATACCCAGTCCTGCCGCTTGTCCTTGTCGTCGCGGGCGATGCCCATCGCTTCGAACAACTGCTTGGCGACGCCGATCTGGCGTTCGCGATGCACGCCGGCAAAGGCGCTGCCCCGGCGGAACTCGCGGCTGTCGGGGACGCCGGCCAGGATGTTCTCCGTGTTCCCCCGCCGGATCCGCGCGAGTGGCTCCCCCGTGATGACGTGGAAGTGCCACGGCTGGGTGTTCATGGACGAGGGCGCGCGGGTGGCGAGGGCAATGACCTCTTCAATCAGCGTGCGGGGGACGGGTTTGTCGAGATAGCCGCGGATCGATCGGCGGCCGAGCACGACTTCGTCGTAGGTGGGGTGCGATGAGTTGCTCATGGCCACCGGCTTAACCCGTCATCGCCGCGAGTAAACCCTCAGCCGCCGCTGCCGACCTGAACCTGCATGAACTGCGGCGCGCCGGCTCCAGCGCTGAGCGCGGCAGGCGCATGGGACGGGGCGCCGGCGACCGGCAGGCTCGCCGCCGCAAGCGCGTATGGGCTGACCCGGTGGCGGGTACACAATCCGCCCGCGCCGTCGCTGACCAACGGCGTTTCAAATTCGACGCCAAGCTGTGCGCCTTCGGAGCGCAGCACCTTGCACACCACCAGCTGACCGCCGCCCAGATCGAGCACCAGCGCGGTATCGAGCGGAACCCCGACCAGGCCTTCGACGAACGCGCCGGTCTTGCTCAGGTCGCGGATCACCGCGTCGTACCGATGATCGCCGTGGATGATCCCGATGCGGCGGAACATCGACCGCCGATCAGGGCGGTGCTTATCCGGACCACTCGGCTCGATCTTGAATTCACCCGACCGGATGTTCTGCAGCACCTGATGCTGGGGCATGGCCTTGGCGAAAATCCACCCCTGGACCAGTTCCGCCCCGCGCGAACGGACGACTTCGAGCTGGTCGAACGCTTCCACCCCCTCGACGGTCGTCTCCATTCCCAGCGCCTTGGACAAGCCAATGATCGCGGTGATGATCTTGGCGCTGTTCTGGTCTTTCTGGGTGCACGAATCGACGAAGCTCTTGTCGACCTTGAGCTTGTCGAACGGCGCCGAGCGGAGATAACTCAGCGAGGAATAGCCGGTGCCGAAATCGTCCAGCGCCAGCCGCACGCCGATCTTCTTCAACGCTCGGAAGGTTTCTTCCGTGGCTTCGCTGTCGCCCATGAACACGCTTTCAGTGAGCTCCAGCTCCAGCCTGTCGGGATCGAGCCCGCTGGCCTGCAAAGCATCGGCAACCACATCGACGAAACCGGCGGTTGTGAACTGGCGCGCCGACACGTTGACCGCCACGCGGACAGTGTCCGGCCATGCGGCGGCATCGGCGCACGCGCGGTTCAGCGCCCAATCGCCCAACGGGCCGATCAGGCTCGAATCCTCTGCCACCGGGATGAACATGCCCGGGCTGACCCAGCCGCGCTCCTCATGCTCCCAGCGCATCAGCGCTTCCATCCCGACCACGTGGTTGTCGTGAATGCGAACCACCGGCTGATAGTGCAGCTCCAGCTGTTCGCTTTCCAGCGCCTCACGCAGGTCATCGAGCAGCAGCTGGCGCTCTTCCTCTTCGTCCTTGAGGTCCGACGAATAGAAACGGAACTGACCGCGCCCGCCGTTCTTGGCCGAATAGAGCGCGAGGTCCGACGCGCGCACCAGCTCTTCCACTTCCTGGCCGTCGTACGGCGCGATGGCGATGCCGACCGAAGTCCCGATGATCGCCCGCTTGCCATCGATCGGATAGGGCTGCGACACGATCTGGATGATCTTGTCGGCCAGTTCCCCCAGCTTGCCGCGATCGTCCACATCGGGGATGATCACCTGGAACTCGTCTCCGCCCAGCCGGCCGATCTCACCGCGATCGCCGATGATGTTGCGCAGCCGCTCCGCCACCTGGCGCAGCAGGTCGTCGCCCGCCGGGTGGCCCATGGTGTCGTTGACCTGCTTGAACCGGTCGAGGTCCAGCATCATCAGCGCGCAGTTGCGCTTGGCGGCCTTGAACGCCGCCAGCACCGATTCCAGCCGCCGGTGCATCCGGTGTCGGTTGTAGAGGCCGGTCAGCGAATCGTATTCGGCCAGCCGCGAATCTTCGATCTGGCGCTGGTATTCGACCGATATGTCCTTGGCCGAGCCGCGGTAACCGTGGAAACGGCCGGTCGAATCGACCTTGGGCTGGCCGGACAGTGACAGCCACACGGGTCGGCCGGTGCGGGCTTCGGGCAGAGCGCAGCGGACGGTGACGTCGACGATCCGGTTATGCGCGCTGATCTGGAAGCCGAGCGGGCGGGCCGAATGGGTATCGGGATGTTCGGGATCGGTTTCGAACAAGGTCGCCAGCGGCCGGCCCAGCAGGTTAGCCAGCGGCAGGCCCATGGCTTCGGCGGCACCGGGCGACAGGTAGCTTAACACCCCATCGGCGTCTGACGCCCAGATCCAGGCGAGACCGGTCTGCTCGAAATCCTCGAGCACCGAGAGCCGCAGGCCATCGCTGGTGAGATTGTCACCCGCGCCGCCCGAAAGCCCCTTCCAAAGATTCCTGACCGCCATCGCCCCTTGCCGCTAACGTCCGAACCAGGTCGGACAAGCATTCGTGCGACTAAACGGTAATGGTTACCGCCAGACTAAGGCGAAGGCTCGATATGGCCGTGACGATCAAGCCGCCTGCGCTTGCTGAAGGTCGAGCCGGTCCCAGATTTCCACCAGCGCATCGGTCAGCGCGCGCATCATCGCTTCGTTGTGCGCGGGGCCGGGGGTGAAGCGCAGACGCTCCGTCCCGCGCGGCACGGTGGGGTAATTGATCGGCTGCACGTAGACCCCGTACTCGGCGAGCAGGATGTCGCTGATCTTCTTTGCCCGGACGGGATCGCCGACCATCAGCGGCACGATGTGCGTGGTGCTGGGCATGACCGGCAAGCCCGCTTCGGCGAACATCGTTTTCAGGCAAGCGGCGGCTGCCTGCTGGCCTTCGCGCTCCTCGCTCGATTGTTTGAGATGGCGCACCGCGGCGAGCACGCCGGCGGCCAGCACCGGCGATAGCGAAGTGGTGAAGATGAAGCCCGGCGCATAGCTGCGGATGCAGTCGACGATCTTGCGATCGGCGGCGATGTAGCCGCCCATCACGCCGAATGCCTTGCCCAGCGTGCCTTCGATGATGTCGATCCGGTGCGCCGCTTCGTCGCGTTCCGAAATGCCGCCGCCGCGCGCGCCGTACATGCCCACGGCATGGACTTCGTCGATGTAGGTGAGGGCGTTGTACTGTTCGGCCAGGTCGCAGATCGCGTGAATGGGCGCGACGTCGCCGTCCATCGAATAGACGCTTTCGAACGCGATCAGCTTGGGTACGTCCGGGTCTTCGGCGGCGAGCAGTTCTTCCAGGTGCGCAAGATCGTTGTGGCGGAACACCCGCTTCTCGGCACCCGAGTTGCGGATGCCGGCGATCATGCTGGCGTGGTTAAGCTCGTCGGAGAAGATCACGCAGCCCGGCAGCAGTTTGGCCAGCGTCGACAGGGTCGCGTCATTGGAGACATAGCCGCTGGTGAACAGCAGCGCGGCTTCCTTGCCATGGAGATCCGACAGCTCGGCCTCAAGCTCCACGTGGTAATGCGAATTGCCGCCGATGTTGCGCGTGCCGCCCGAACCTGCGCCGACATCGTGCAGCGCATGTTCCATCGCGGCGATGACCTTGGGGTGCTGGCCCATCGCGAGGTAATCGTTCGAGCACCACACGGTGATCGGTTTGGGACCGTTGTGGCCGGCAAAGCAGCGCGCGTTGGGGAACGCACCCTTGTTGCGCAGAATGTCGATGAAGACGCGGTAGCGCCCTTCGGTGTGCAAGCGATCGATCGCCTGGTCGAAGATCTGGTCATAGTTCACGAAAGGTCGCTCGCGAGTTACCCGCCGGTCCCGTCCGGCAAACGCGGTCCACCTACTCCTCCGCCCCGCCGATTGCCACCGCGATCTTTGCGAACGGTTCGCGATTACAGGCGTTCGATGCGCTCCAGACCGTAGGTGGACAGCATCCGTGCGAACGATGCACGGCTGTCCGGCTCGGCGGTGAACACCGCCAGATCGGGTTTGCTGCGGGCGAATGGCTGCCCTGCGAGCAAGCTTGCCGTGCGGCGGGCGATCCCTTCCGCTCCGTCAACGAAGGTCACGGGGCGGGGGAAGGCGCGGGCAAGCTCGTCCGCCAGAAGCGGGAAGTGCGTGCAGGCGAGCACCACCGTGTCGATCTGGTCGCCCCATGGCTGGGCGAGCAGGCCTTGGACGGCGTCGTGGATGATCGCCGGATCGACCGGATCCCCCCGCATCTTCGCCTCGGCCGCCTCCACCAATCCCGGCGCTGGAAACCGGACGACATGCTTGCCGACCGCGAATTCCGCCTCGAGCTGGTCGACGTAGCGCTGCCGGATGGTGGCGGCGGTGCCGAGCAGGCCTACCGTGCCGGTTTGGGTAAGCGCGGCGGCGGGTTTGATGGCCGGCACCGTGCCGACGATCGGGATCTGGAGAACCTCGCGCACCATGCCGAGCGCGATCGTGCTGGCGGTATTGCAAGCGATGACCGCCAGGCGCGGCCGATAGCGCTCGCTCAGCACGCCGAGCAGCCCGGCGACCCGGGCGGCGATTTCCGCCTCGCTCTTGGCGCCATAGGGCAACCCGGCGGTGTCCGCGGCGTAGATGACCGGTGCCTGCGGGAGGACCTTGCGCAGTTCGGCCAGCACGGTGAGGCCGCCGACTCCTGAATCGAACAACAGGATCGGGGCGGCAGGCGCGATGCTTTCATGCAAAACAGTTCGTCCCGAGCTTGTCGAACGGCCGCCTTTCCGACTAGCTGGCCTCCGCGTGAATGCGGCCCTTCGACACGGAAGGGCGAACGGGTCAAGGGGGCGTTGATGGACTATGTGCTGGCGGCGTTGACCGGATACCTGCTCGGTTCGGTACCGTTCGGCCTGCTGCTGACCCGCGGCTTCGGCGCGGGCGACGTGCGGGAGATCGGTTCGGGCAGCATCGGGGCGACCAACGTGCTGCGCACCGGGCGCAAGGGACTCGCGGCGGCGACGGTGCTGCTCGATGCGGGCAAGGGCGTGGCGGCGGTGCTGCTCGCGGCGCTACTGTGGCCGGGTACCGAGGGGCTGGCCGCGGTGGCGGCGATTGTCGGCCACTGCTTCCCGGTCTGGCTGCGGTTCAAGGGGGGCAAGGGCTTCGCCACGGCAGCGGGGGTGGTGCTGGCGCTCGCCTGGCCCGTGTTCCTCGTCTGCGCCGCCATCTGGGCAGCGACGCTAGCGATCAGCCGGATCTCGTCGGTCTCATCGATGCTCGCCGTCATCGCCGCGCCGCTTGCGGCGTGGGCGCTCGATTATGAAGAGCTGTCGCTCACGCTGATCGCGATCGCCGCGATCGTGCTGGTCCAGCATCGCGCCAACATCGGCCGGCTGCTGCGCGGCGAGGAACCGCGGGTGGGCCGCACCAAGTGAGCCTGTCGCAGGAGGAGGCGTTCGCGCGCATTCGGCTGCTGCGGTCGCCCAATATCGGTCCGGTCAGTTTCCGCCAGCTCATCCGCCGCTTCGGCACCGCGCAAGCCGCGATCGACGCACTGCCCGACCTCGCCCGGCGCGGCGGCGCGCCCTATCGCGCCGCGCCGCCCGAAACGATTGCCGAGGAAATCTCGCAAGTCCGCCGCGCCCGCGCCAGGTACCTGTTTCACGATCAGCCCGATTACCCGCCGCTGCTGGCAGAGCTCGACAGCGCGCCGCCAGTGCTCACATGGCGGGGCGACGTGTCGCTGGCGGCAAAGCCATGCGTGGCGATCGTCGGTGCGCGCAACGCCTCGGCCGCGGCGGTGAAACTGGCGCGCGATTTCGCCGCAGCGCTGTCAGAGGCGGGGTTCACCGTCGTATCGGGTCTGGCGCGCGGGATCGACGGCGCGGCACACCGCGGGGCACTGCCTGCCACCATCGGGGTGATCGCGAGTGGGATCGACATCACCTATCCCCCTGAACACACCGCATTGCAGGAGGAAGTCGCCGGTCGCGGCCTGCTGATCGCCGAGCAGGTCCCCGGCACCGAGCCGCGCGGCCGCCACTTCCCCAGTCGCAACCGCATCATCGCCGGGCTCGCCAGCGGCACACTGGTGGTCGAGGCCGCGCCCAAGTCCGGCTCGCTGATCACCGCGCGGCTGGCGGCGGAGGCCGGGCGAGAGGTCATGGCGATCCCCGGCAGCCCGCTGGAGGCTCGCGCCACCGGGTGCAACCAGCTGATCCGCGATGGTGCGATGCTGGTGCAGACGCCGGACGACGTGATCGAGCTGCTGAGCGGGTTCGACGGCACCCCGCGCTCCAGCTTCCGCGAGGCCGCCCCGGCGTTCCTGTTCGCCGACGAGGAACTGGCTGACGCGGAGCCTGCCGATGTGACCAGTCTGCTGACCACCGCCCCGGTGGCGGTCGACGAGCTCATCCGCCAGTCGGGCGAGCCCCCCGCATCGGTGCAGCTCGCGCTGCTGGAGCTGGAGATCGCCGGGCGATTGACGCGCCATGCGGGAGGGCGGGTGTCGCTGGCCGCTTGACGCGCGGCGTGGACCGGCACCACCCTCGCGCGTACGTATACGCGTAGGGACACCGCCAAACTCACATGCAACTAGTCATCGTAGAATCGCCGGCCAAGGCGAAGACCATCGAGAAGTACCTCGGCAAGGACTACAAGGTTCTGGCGAGCTACGGCCACGTCCGCGACCTGCCGCCCAAGGACGGCAGCGTTCGGCCCGATGAGGACTTCGCGATGGACTGGGAGGTCTATCGTGACAAGACCGGCCGGGTGAAGGACATCGCGGACCTGGCCAAGAAAGCCGACCGCCTGATCCTCGCCACCGACCCTGACCGCGAAGGCGAAGCGATCAGCTGGCATGTGCGCGACCTGCTCGCGAAGAAAAAGGCGCTGCCCAAAGAGGTCGAGCGGGTCACCTTCAACGCGATCACCAAGCAGGCGGTGACCGAGGCGATGGCGCGCCCGCGCGATCTCGACCAGCCGTTGATCGACGCGTACCTCGCGCGCCGCGCCCTCGACTACCTGTACGGTTTCACGCTCTCGCCAGTGCTGTGGCGGCGCCTGCCGGGGGCGAAGAGCGCGGGCCGGGTGCAATCCGTCGCCCTGCGGCTGATCGTCGAGCGCGAGCGCGAGATCGAAGCCTTCGTGGCGCAGGAATACTGGAGCGTCGTGGCACATCTTCAGCATGACGGCACCGCGTTCGACGCGCGGCTGGTGACCTATGACGGCAACAAGCTCGACCGCCTCGCGATTGGCGACCAGGGCATGGCGGAAGCCGCCAAGACGGCGGTGGAGGAGGGGCGCTTCACGGTCGAGGACGTCGAGACCAAGCCGTTCAAGCGCAATCCCGCCGCGCCGTTCACGACCTCGACCCTGCAGCAGGAGGCGGCGCGCAAGCTCGGCTATTCGGCCAGCCACACGATGCGGCTGGCGCAGAATCTCTATGAGCAGGGCGCGATCACCTACATGCGCACCGACGGCGTGCAGATGGACGGCAGCGCGATCAGCGCCGCGCGCAAGGCGATCAGCGATCGCTTCAGCGGGCACTACCTGCCGGACAAGCCGCGCATCTACCAAACGAAGGCCAAGAATGCGCAGGAGGCTCACGAAGCGATCCGGCCGACCGAATTCACCCGCGACCGGGTGGGGCAGGGGGACGAGGCCAAGCTCTATGATTTGATCTTCAAGCGCGCGATGGCGAGCCAGATGGCCGCCGCCAGCCTGGAACGCACGACGGTGACGCTGCGCGATGCGACCGGTCGGAACGAACTGCGCGCTACCGGCCAGGTGGTGAAGTTCCCTGGTTTCCTGGCGGTGTATGAAGAAAGCTTCGACCAGAAGAGCGAGGACGACGACGAGAACTTGCTGCCGCTGATGCGCAAGGGCGACAGCCCGGCCAAGACCGGCGTCGATGCGAACCAGCATTTCACCCAGCCGCCGCCGCGCTTCTCCGAAGCGAGCCTGGTCAAGCGGCTGGAAGAACTCGGCATCGGGCGTCCCTCCACTTACGCCTCGACCATCCAGACGCTACGCGACCGCGAGTACGTGCGGATGGAGAAGAACCGCTTCTTCGCCGAAGAAAGCGGTCGGCTGCTGACGGCGTTCCTGGAACGGTTCTTCGATCGCTATGTCGGGTATGATTTCACCGCGGACATGGAAACCGAGCTCGATACCGTTTCCGACGGGCGCGAGGACTGGAAGACGCTGCTCGAAGCGTTCTGGCGCGACTTCAAGCCGAAGACCGAAGAGGTGATGGAGAAGAAGCCGTCGGAGGTGACCCAGGCGCTTGACGAGTATCTGGGCGATTACCTGTTTCCGCCGCGCGCGGACGGGGGCGATCCGCGCCAGTGCCAGGCGTGCGTGGCCGAAGGGCGCGAGGGCGGGCGGCTGGCGCTGCGCGGCGGGAAATTCGGCGCGTTCATCGCCTGCTCCAATTATCCCGAATGCAAGTACACGCGGCAGTTCGCCTCGCCCGGCGGTTCCGGTGACGACGGCGGCGAGGACGCGGTGCTCGGCACCGATCCGGAAACGGGTCTGCCGGTCGAGCGCAAGAAGGGCCGCTTCGGGCCGTACGTGCAGCTGGGCGAGGGCAAGGAGGCGAAGCGCGCGAGTATCCCCAAGGACCTCGACGATTTCGACTTCGAATGGGCGCTCAAGCTGCTGAGCCTGCCCCGGATCGTCGGCGCGCATCCCGACACCGGGCTGGAGATCGAGGCCAACATCGGCCGGTACGGTCCCTACCTTCGCCATGACGGCAAGTACGGCAAGCTGGCCAACACCCGCGAGGTGTTCGAGGTTGGCATGAACCGCGCGGTGGACCTGCTGGCGCAGGGCGCCAACCGCGGCGCGGGCCGCGCGGCGGCCGAGCCGATCAAGGTGCTGGCGGCGCATCCCACCAGCGGCGGCGAGATGAAGGTGATGGCGGGCCGCTATGGTCCCTATGTCACCGACGGCACCACCAACGCGACCCTGCCGCGCGACATGAAGCCCGAAGACCTGACCGAGGCGCAGGCGATCGAGTTGATCGACGCCCGCGCCGCCAAGGGGCCGGCGAAGAAGAAGGGCCGCAAGGCTCCGGCCAAGAAAGCTGCGCCGAAGAAGGCAGCTGCGGCCAAGAAGCCGGCCGCGAAGAAAGCCGCCACGAAGAAGAAGGCAAGCTGATGGGCAAGGAGAACTTCGAACGGCACAAGCAGCCGTGGAAGGCCGACGAGGCGGGGATGCTGCGTATGCTAGCGGGCAAGGGCAAGGGCCTGAAAGAGATCGCCAAGGCCATCAACCGCAGCGAGGAATCGACCAAGGACTTCGCCAAGAAGAACGGGATCGAGATACTCAAGAAACGCTAGGCGGCTCCACGGCAACGCTGCGGGCGCGGGCCGGCTCGGTCATCCGGGCGAGCAAGCGCGACATGAAAATCTCAGCGTCCTGGGCGGATCCGAACGCGGTGTCGGGGATGCATAGGGTGAGTGAATCCGCGCCGATGATCCAGTAGCCGTGCTCGTGCAGAAGCTGGTGGATGCTCGCGTACGCCGCCTCGCCGGAGAACCGCGCCGTCTCGTAGCATACGCCGGTGGCGGTCAGGCGCCAGTGTGCCTCAAGCTGTTGCGGGACGCCTCGCGCGTCGAGGCCGGAGTTCCACGCCTTGCCGAGCACGATGCCCAGGCGCTTATAACCCACGCCCAGCCCGTAGGCGGCGCCGAGCATGAGCACCAGGAAGCCGCCAACAAAGACCGCAAACGGGGCACGCATGAGGAGTTCTGAAGGCACCAGCAGCACGAACAGCGCGACCATCAGCGCGCTGCCGACGAAGCCGCTCACCGCCCCGGTCAGCGGATAGGCCCAGCGATGGAACCCGACGTGGGCGATCCGGCTGTAGATGACGTTTGCCGCCCAGCTGGCCTGCTCCTGCGTCAGCCATCCGCGTGCTTCCACTGTTTCTCCGGGTAAGTTCGCCTCGGCGTCGGTGGGCTGTGTGGCCGCATCGGGCGGAGTGCTGCTTGAAGCCTCGGCAATATTTCCCGGACCAGCCTCGGCAAACTCCACCGCATCGCGGCTGCGGGCGCGCGCTTCGGGTGTCATCCGCGCGGTGATCGCCGCCAGCAGCGGGCGCTGCGCATCCTCGCTGTCGAACGCCGCGAAGGGAATCAGGAAATGCAGCTGGTCCGCGCTCAGCACCCAGCCTTCGGCACCCCGCTCGACGGTGTCGATGGCATGCCAACGCGGCGCCAGCACCATGCGCTCGGTTGTCAGGACCAGCGCCTCGTCCGTCACTTCGTACGTTGCTGCGCGTTCCAGCGGACTGCCGATCGCGGCCAGCCGGTTGAAGTAGACGCGGCTGGCGCGGCGCTGCTCCAAGTTGAGCGCGAGCTGCACCGCCACGAGGCAGAGCACCGCGGGCAGGATCACCGGCAGCCACGGCCCGAGCGCGAACATCACCGGAAACGGCAACTGCTGTGCGCCCCAGAACGCCAGCAGATGACCAAGCCAGATCGCCAGGCACAACAGCGCGAGCAGCGCGAGGCTGAACCAGGTCCCGCCGCCCCTGATGCGGGAGGAGGAGTTGAGCGCGGCGGCCAGCACCTCCCTGTGTTTCAGGACAACGTGGACAGGGGGCGGTGCGGGAAGGGTGGCCATGACCGGCACTTATGCCGGAACGAGTGAAAAAATCGTGCCTGCTAGCGCCCGAAATCGAGCCCGATCTCTTCGTAGATCTCGCGGTTTTCGGCCCAGTTTTCCTCTACTTTCACGTGGAGGAACAGGTGCACCTTGCGCCCCAGCAGTTCGCTCAGCTCCAGCCGTGCGGCCTCGCCGATCTGCTTGATGCGGGAGCCGCCCTTGCCCAGCACGATCGGGCGCTGCGTTTCGCGGCCGACGACGATCTGCTGGTGGATCTCGACGCTGCCGTCCTTGCGCTCGACGTACTGCTCAGGCCGCACCGCGCTGTCATAGGGCAGTTCCTCGTGCAGCTGGCGGTAGAGCTGCTCGCGGGTGATTTCGGCTGCCATCAACCGCTCGCTGGCGTCGGACACCTGGTCTTCCGGAAAGATCCATTCGCCCTGCGGCATCATCGAGGCGAGGGCTGCCTTGAGCTCGGGCACCCCGTCGCCGGTCTGGGCCGAAACGAAGAAGATCTCCGCAAAGTCCGCCTTCGCGCCGAATTCCTGCGCCAGGGCAAGCAGCGGCTCCTTCTTCGCGATGTCCACCTTGTTGAGCACCAGGATCTTCCGTTCGGGCCGGACGCTCAGCGCCTCCAGCAGCGGGTCGAGTTCGTGCCGCCGCTGCTTGATCGGGTCGACCACCAGCAGGATCGCGTCGGCGGCCTGCGTCCCCTCCCACGCCGCGCTGACCATCGCGCGGTCGAGGCGGCGCTTGGGGCTGAAGATGCCCGGCGTGTCGACCAGCACCATCTGCGTGTCGATTCCCTCAGCATCCTGTGCGAGCGCAATGCCCATCAGCCGCGCACGGGTGGTCTGCGCCTTGGCGCTGACGATCGCGACCTTCTGGCCGACCAGAGCGTTGACCAGCGTCGATTTGCCCGCGTTGGGCGCGCCGATGACGGCGACGAAGCCGCAGCGCTGCGAGGGCGAGGAACTCATCCGAACTTCTCCATGAATGCACGCGCGGCTTCGGTTTCGGCCTGCTGCTTGCTCGATCCACCGGCTTCCACTTCGCCGACGTTGTACACCTTGACCTTCACCGTGAAGCGCGCCGCGTGGTCGGGGCCGGAGCGATCCACCAGCTGGTATTCGGGCGGCTTGCGGCGGTTGCCTGCGGCCCATTCCTGCAGCGCCGATTTGGGATGCTTGGAGCGGCCGCGCCGCCCCTCCACCGCATCGGCCCACAGATGATGGACAAGATCGCGAGTCGGATCAAACCCGGCTTCGAGGAAGTTCGCGCCGAGCAGCGCCTCCATCACATCGCCCAGCACGTTGTCGCTATCGTGCGCGCCATCGTCGCGCGCCTGCTTGCCCAGCCGGATATGCAGCGGCACGCCGATGTCACGCGCGATGCAGGCGCAGGTGTCGCGGCTGACCAACGCGTTGAGCCGCTGGGCGAGCTCTCCCTCCGCGGCGTTCGAATGCGCGAACAGCCAGTGGGAAATCGACAGGCCCAGAACCCGGTCGCCGAGCCATTCGAGCCGTTCGTAATTCGCCGTCTCGCCGGTGCTGCCATGGGTGAGCGCCATGTGCCAGATCGCTTCGTCGCGCACGGTGAAGCCGGTCTGCGCCAGCCACTCGCGGGTGCGGTCGTCGAGCAGGCTCATATGCCGCGCCCCAGCCGGTTCCAGCGGGCGGCGGTGAACCACGTCCACGGTTTGTGCCATTCGGCCGATCCGTCGGTCGACCACACCATCGCGCTGGCGCGGGCGACCAGCAGGTCCTGCGGCACCAGCCCCACGCCGCCGCCGGGGGCTGCAGGAAAGCGGCTGTCCATTGAATTGTCGCGGTTGTCGCCCATCGCGAAGACCGTTCCGTCGGGCACGATGATCGGGCCGAAGTCGTCCTGCGGCGTCCGTCCGAAATCGAGCGTGTCATAGCTTCTGCCGCCGGGCAGGGTTTCGCGGAAGCGGGCATAGCGGCAGGCGGCGATGCCATCCGACCCGGTGGCGGGCCGGCCCAGCACGCACGGGGAATTGGGCGTGGTCGGCAAGTAGAAATCGCCGATCCGCACGCGCTTCACCGGCTGGCCGTTCAGCACCACCTGGCCGCCGCGCAGCGCCACGCTGTCGCCGGGCAGTCCGATCACCCGCTTAATATAGTCGACCCGGTCCACCGGGTGCTTGAACACCGCGACGTCGCCGCGCTTGGGCGCGGAACCCAGCACGCGGCCCGGGATCAGCGGCAAGCTGAACGGCATCGACCATCTGGTGTACCCATAGGGCCACTTGGCGGCGATGAAGTAGTCGCCGTTCCACAGACGCGGCAGCATCGATTCGCTGGGGATCGAATAGAACGAGAAAAAGAACGCGCGGAACACGAACACCGCCAGGGCCAGCTTGACCACGAACCAGGCGAAACTGCCCAGGCTTTCCTTGTCCTCGGTCGCGGGAGCCGGATCGCGGGCGGGAACATCGGTGGCGCTCATGCGCTCGCCCTGCTGTCACAAGTGTCACACGTGTCACACTGTCCCGACGCAGAAAAACCGGATGCCAGCAGTTCCGGAGGGCGGGCGGAGAAAGGGTGGGCGGTGCTTGCAAACATAAGCCCGCCTCCTAAGGCCGAGCTGTCCGGGTAGGAAAGGATTTTCACGTGAGCGACGCGATCGAGGCGGGCTGGCAGCGGATCGAGGGGTGTCAGCACCGCACGTTGGAACAGCTGTTCGCCGCTGATGGCGGGCGGGTCGAGACGCTCTCTGCCCGGCTTGACTGGGGCAGCGAGGAGGAGCCGGGCGGCGCGCTGTTCGACTGGTCCAAGACACACCTTGATGATGAGCTGCTGAGCGCGTTCGAAAGCCTGGCCGATGCCGCCGGGTTCGCCGACCGTCGCACGGCGCTGCTCACGGGCGGGCGCGTCAACACGACCGAGAACCGCGCCGCCGAACACACCGCGCAGCGCGGGCTGGGGAGCGATGCCGCGGTCGAGGAGGCGGCGGCGCTGCATCAGCGGATGCACATGCTGGTCGAAGCGATCCACGGCGGAGCGCTGGGCGAGGTGCGGCACCTGATCCACATCGGCATCGGCGGGTCGGCGCTGGGTCCCAAGCTGGCGGTCGATGCGCTGGCGCGGGAAGGCGCTCTGGTCGAAGTCCACGTCGTGTCCAACATCGACGGTCTGGCACTGGAAGCGGCGTTCACGCGCTGCAACCCGGCCGAAACGTTGATCGCCGTCGCCAGCAAGACCTTCACCACCGTCGAGACGATGACCAACGCCGCCAGCGCGCTCGAGTGGCTGCAGCACAACGGAGTGGCCGATCCCTATGGCCGGGTGGTGGCACTGACCGCGAACCCGGACAAAGCGGTCGAGTGGGGCGTGGACGAAACCCGCGTGCTGCCGTTCCCCGAAACCGTCGGCGGGCGGTACTCGCTGTGGTCGAGCATCGGTTTCCCGGTCGCGCTTGCGCTGGGCTGGCAGGCGTTTGACGCGATGCTAGCGGGCGCGCGGGTGATCGACGAACACTTCCGCGACACGGATGGCCGGGCCAACCTGCCGCTGCGCGCGGCGTTTGCCGACCGCTATTACGCGCAGGTGCGCGGATGCCAGACGCGGGCCGTGTTCGCCTATGACGAGCGGCTGGCGTTGTTTTCGGGGTATCTCCAGCAACTGGAAATGGAATCGAACGGCAAGCGAGTAACCGCGGGCGGGACGCCGGTTCGCGGCGCCACCGCGCCGGTCACCTGGGGCGGGGTGGGCACCGACGCGCAGCACGCGGTGTTCCAGTTGCTTCACCAGGGCACTGTCGTGGTGCCGGTGGATTTCATCGCCAGCGTGACCCCCGGCGACACGCTGGACCCGGCGCATCACAGGATCCTGCTGAAGAACTGCTTTGCGCAAGGCGCGGCGCTGATGGCGGGGCAGACGAGCGACGATCCGGCGCGGGCCTATCCCGGCGACCGCCCGAGCGCCACCATCCTGTGCGACGACTTCGATGCGGCCACGCTCGGCGCGCTGATCGCGTTCCACGAACACCGCACGTTCGCCAATGCCGTGCTGATGGGGATCAACTCGTTCGACCAATACGGGGTCGAGCTGGGCAAGGCGATCGCGAACAAGATCGACGCGGGCGGCGCCAGTTTCGATCCCGCGACCGAGGCTTTGCTGCGGGCAGCGGATCTCGCCTGACGGTGTCCACTGTTTGAATTGCGGAACCAAGGGGTGGTCGAACGGTTGGGTGCCGCATTAGCCAAAGGGGGGCTTTAGAGTAACGGACGCATGGCTGATTCAGCGAAATCGCACAGCAAGGCTGACCTCCTCGTCCAGAGCGTCACCGACTATGCCATCTACATGCTCGATCCGGGCGGCATCGTCAGCAGCTGGAACCCCGGTGCCGAGCGGCTGAAGGGATACGACGTCGATGAGATCATCGGCCAGCATTTCTCCCGTTTCTACACCGAAGACGAGCGCGCCGCCGGCCTGCCCGAGCGGGCGCTGGAGATCGCACTGACGCAAGGACGGTACGAGGCTGAAGGCTGGCGCTTGCGCAAGGATGGCTCGCGCTTCTGGGCCAACGTCGTCATCGATCCGATCCGGGACGAACAGGGTGGCCACGTCGGGTTCGCCAAAGTCACCCGCGACCTCACCGAACGGCGCGAGGCGGAGCAGGCGCTGCGCCGGAGCGAGGAACACTTTCGGCTGCTGGTCCAGGGCGTTACCGACTACGCCATCTACATGCTCGACCCGCTGGGCTATGTCTCAAGCTGGAACGCCGGGGCCGAGCGGTTCAAGGGCTATGCCGCGCAGGACATCATCGGCCAGCACTTCTCGCGCTTTTACCAGGAGGAGGACCGCGCCGCCGGGATGCCCGAACAGGCGTTGAGGACGGCGGAAGAAGCCGGGCGGTTCGAGGCCGAGGGCTGGCGGGTGCGCCAGGACGGCACCCGGTTCTGGGCCAACGTAGTGATCGATCCGATCCGCGACGACGACGGTCACCTGCGCGGGTTCACCAAGATCACTCGCGACCTGACCGAGCGCAAGATCGCCGAAGACGCGCTGGAGCAATCGCGCGAGCAGATCTTCCAGGCGCAGAAGATGGAAGCCATCGGCCAGCTGACCGGCGGCGTGGCGCATGATTTCAACAATATCCTCTCGGCCATTTCCGGCAGCCTGGAAATCGCCATGAAGCGGATCGAGCAGGGGGAGGACCCCTTGCCGTTCCTGCACAACGCGATGCACGGCGCCCGGCGCGGCGCGACCCTGACCCAGCGATTGCTCGCGTTTGCGCGCAAGCAGGAACTGGAACTGGCGCCGACCGATCTGGTCGCCAGCATCCGCGACACCGCGGGCTTGCTGGAGCGCACGCTGGGCCCGAACGTCACCCTTGAAACCCGCTTTCCGATGCGTCTGCCCAAAGTGATGGTGGATCGCGGACAGCTCGAACTCGCGCTGATGAACCTTGTGGTCAACGCGCGCGATGCCATGCCGGCTGGCGGCCAGATCATCCTCGCGATCGACGTGCCCGCGGCCACGCCCGGCGCCCGGCAATTCGCCCGCTTGCGGGTGATCGACCAGGGCGAGGGGATGGACGCCGACACCCTGGCCCGCGCGATCGAGCCGTTCTTCACCACCAAGGGCGTGGGCAAGGGGACCGGCCTTGGCCTGTCCATGGTCCAGGGCATGGCCGAGCAGTGCGGTGGCCGCTTCGTCATCACCAGCGAACCGGGCGCGGGAACGACCGCCGAGATCTGGTTGCAAGTGGCGGAAGAGGAGGCCCGGCAGGACGACGCTGACACGGCGCGGCCAGCGCCGGCCAATCCGCAGCCGGAAATGCAACCCTTGCGCGTGCTGGCGGTCGATGACGATGCGATCGTGCTGCTCAACACCGTCACGATGCTGGAGGACATGGGGCATACCGTGACGGAGCGTCATTCCGGTCCCGAAGCGATCGAAACCCTGCGACACGACCAGTTCGACCTGCTGTTGTCCGACTATGCCATGCCGGGCATGAACGGCGGGGAACTGGTGCGCCGGGCGCGCGACATGCAGCCCGCTATCCGCGCGGCAATCGTATCGGGGTACGCGGACCTGCCGGAAGGCACCGCGCTCGACGTGCCCCGGCTGGCCAAGCCGTTCTCCCAGACCGATCTGGCCCAGCTGATCGGCCGCCTGACCGCGCAGCGCGACGCGGCGGAGGCCACGCGCCATTGACTTTTCGCAGGTGCACAACTAACTAGCCGCCATCGAGACGCCTAGCAGCGTGAACAGGCGAGTGCTTGGGTTCTGTCGAAGGTTCACTTCGATTTGACCACAGTCCGCCCCGGCCGTGTCTCGGTTCTACATTGCCTGACAGCCCAATTCACGCGGGTCGTTGACGAGGCCACTTTCGGCTTCACCACCCCGCTGCACGCGCCCGGACTCCGGCTGCGCGCTGCTGCATACGTAAAGCAGTTTCCCACTATGTCTTTTGAAAACCTTGGGCTGTCGCAGCCCGTGCTCCAGGCGCTGGAGCAGAAGAACTATACCGTCGCCACCCCGATCCAGCAGCAGGCGATCCCGCTCGTGCTGCAGGGCCGCGACCTGCTCGGCATCGCCCAGACGGGCACCGGCAAGACCGCCGCGTTCATGCTTCCGAGCATCGACCGGCTGCGCGAAGCCGACAAGCAGACCCCGTTCAAGTCGGCCCGCATGCTCGTGCTTGCCCCGACGCGCGAACTCGCCGGACAGATCGCCAAGAGCGCCGAGGATTACGGCGGCTTCACCGGCTTGAAGGTCGACGTCGTCGTCGGCGGAACGTCGGTGGGCAAGGACCGCAACAAGTTGCATCGCGGAACCGACGTGCTGGTGGCCACGCCAGGCCGTTTGCTCGACCTCGTCGACCAGAAGGCCATTCGCCTGGACGGGATCGAGATCCTGGTGCTCGACGAAGCCGACCAGATGCTCGACCTCGGCTTCATTCACGCGCTGCGCAAGCTGGTCGCGCTGATGCCGAAAGAGCGGCAGACGCTGCTGTTCAGCGCCACCATGCCGGGTTCGATCAAGGACCTGTCGAAGCAGTACCTGAACAACCCCGCGCAGGTCTCGGTCGCTCCCGCGGCGACCACCGCCGAGCGGGTCGAGCAGTACGTCACACTGGTCAGCCAGATGGAAAAGCAGGCGCTGCTCGAACTGATGCTGCAGAAGCGTTATCCCAAGACCGAGGGGATGGACCGCGTGCTGGTGTTTACCCGCACCAAGCATGGTGCGGACCGGGTGGTAAAGAAGCTCGTCCAGGCGAACATCCAGGCCGACGCGATCCACGGCAACAAGAGCCAGCCTCAGCGTGAGCGGGCGTTGGCGAACTTCAAGTCGGGCCGGGTCAAGGTGCTGGTGGCGACCGACATCGCCGCGCGCGGGATCGACGTGTCGGGCGTCAGCCACGTGATCAACTACGAACTGCCCAACGTGGCCGAACAGTACGTCCACCGCATCGGGCGGACCGCCCGCGCGGGCGCGGACGGCATCGCGCTGACCCTGTGCGCCGAGGACGAGCGCGCGTATCTGCGCGACATTCAGAAGCTGACCGGGGTCACCTGCGAGCGTCTGCCGCTGCCCGATAACTTCCGTGCTTTCATCGAAGACGCGCCTATCGTCCGGCCCAAGGGCAACCCCGGCCAGCAACAGCGCAGCGCACCGAAAAAGGTCTTTGCGAAGCCGGTGGGAGGCGATCGCCGCCCGGACCGCGCGCCCCGTCAGGGACAGCAAGGTGGCGGAGAGCGGAGCGATCAACGAACCGACGAACGCTCTGGCCAGCAGGGCGGCAATCGTCCGCGGCGGTTCCACGGGAAGGGCCAGGGCGGCGGCGGTGGTCGCGGTGGCCAGGGCGGCGGCGGGGCCCAGCGGCGCGCGCGCGGCTAACCCCGGCACTCCCAGCATTCTGGCGGCGCGACAGCTTTTGTTCAGGTAAACTTGTGTTTTCCTGACAATTGCGGGTCGCGCCGTCCCCGTTTCGCACGGGGTTATCCAGGTTGTTTCGCATGATACGTCTGTTTGTTCTGCTGGGGTCAATCGCGCTGAGCGGTTGTACCGCTGCGCAAATCCGCCTGCCGTCCGCGTTGGCCGATGCGTCGATCCGTACGGAGATTTCTGGCATCGGCGGCCGCCCGAGCGGGCAGTTTATCGCCGGTGCCTATACCGGCAGCTTTGATCGCGCGCTGGAGCGCTGGACTTTCGCCGACACGATCGCCCGCACCGGCCACAGCGACTTCATCATTGCCGGGCCGGAGATCAGTTCGACCATCGAGGCGCGGTGTGCGATGCGCGAGCGGGCGGTCGACCTTGGCCTGGCGGAAATCACCGTCCAGCCGCTCGCTTATCGCTGCGCGTTCACCGCGGAAGGGCGCGCCATACCCGCGCGCTTCGAGCTGCAGGAGGTGATCGGCGGCGGCAGCGCGATCACCCGCCATGAACGGCGCGGCGAGATCGCCCTGGGCGGAGAAACCATCCGATTCCGTTCGGTGCATCATCTGGCCGGCACCCCGTTGCCCAGCCTGACCCCGGTCGGATACGTGTTCGAACGGCGCGGGGTCGAGATCGGAGCGCTGGAACTCACCGGACGCCCGGCGCTGCTGCTCGCACCCGGCCTTGACCGTGGCGCTGCCCGGACCGCGACGGTCGCGGCCCTGGCTTTGGCCACGTTCTGGGATCCCGCGATCCACGACCTCGACTGAGGTTGGCAAGGCTGCCCCCGCCCGCCATATGCGCCGCTCAGGCAGGAGGCGCGCATGGCGGACGGCACTTACGACTATGATCTGTTCGTCATTGGCGCAGGCTCGGGCGGCGTGCGCGCCAGCCGGGTGGCCGCGGGCTATGGCGCCAAGGTTGCCGTGGCGGAGGAGTACCGGGTCGGCGGTACCTGCGTAATCCGCGGCTGTGTGCCCAAGAAAATGCTCGTCTACGGCGCACACTTCGCCGAGGACCTGGAGGACGCGCGCAATTTCGGCTGGACGATCGACAGTCCCAAGTTCGACTGGTCGGTGCTGCGCGACAACGTGCTGAAAGACGTCGACCGTCTGAACGGCGCCTATACCTCGACGCTTGAGAACTACGATGTCGAGATCATCCTCGAACGCGCCACGCTGACCGGCCCGCATGAGATCACGCTGGGCGGCGGACGGACCGTGACCGCGAAGATCATCCTGATCGCCACCGGGGCGCGGCCGCATGTCCCCACCTTTCCCGGCTCCGATCTGGGGATCACCAGCAACGAGGCATTCCATCTCGATGCCCTCCCGCCGCGCATCCTGATTGCCGGTGGCGGGTATATCGCCAACGAATTTGCCGGCATCTTCAACCAGTTCGGCAGCAAAGTTACCATCGTCAATCGATCCGATCAGCTCTTGCGCGGATACGACTCGGCGCTGCGCGACCGGTTGCTGCAGATCAGCATCACCAAGGGCATCGACTTCCGCTTCAACGCGCAGTTCCGCTCGATCGAGCAGACCGAGGACGGGTGCCTCAAGGTCAGCATGACCAATCACGAAGACCTGGTGGTCGACTGCGTCCTGTTCGCCACCGGACGCGTGCCGAATACCGAGGGACTGGGACTGGAACACGCCGGCGTCGCAGTGGGCGACCACGGCGAGATCGTGGTCGACGAATACAGCAAGACCAACGTCGGCCACATCTATGCCGTGGGCGACGTGACCAACCGGGTGCAGCTTACCCCCGTCGCCATCCGCGAAGGGCAGGCGTTCGCCGACACCGTGTTCGGCGACAACCCACGCACGGTCGACCACGGCTGCATCCCCAGCGCGGTCTTCAGCCACCCGCCACTGGCCGCCGTCGGCATGACCGAGAGCGAGGCGCGCAACACGTATGGTCCGGTGAAGGTCTACGAGAGTGATTTTCGCCCGATGAAGAACGTGCTTGCCGGGCGCAACGAACGCTCGTTGTACAAGATGGTCTGCGCGGAAACGACCGGCAAGATCCTGGGCATCCACATGATCGGCCCGGAAAGCGCCGAGATCATGCAGGCGGCCGCCGTCGCGGTGAAGGCGGGACTGACCAAGGAGCAGTTCGACCAGACGGTCGCCATCCACCCCACGATGGCGGAGGAACTGGTGCTGCTGCGCTGATTGCCGGCCGTCTCGGTTACGCGTAACCAGCGCATGAGGGAGAACGCGCATGGCAGGCACGGTTCTGGTCACCGGGGGCACCGGTTACATCGCGGGCGAGGTGATCGACCAACTGCTCGGCAGGGGCTGGTGCGTGCGCACCACCGTGCGCAGCAAGGCCACCAGCGAGGCGCGGCTGCGGGCACGCTGGCCGGGGGCGGGCGACAAGCTGTTCGTGTTCGAGGCCGACCTGATGAACGATGCCGGGTGGGACCTGGCGAACGAAGGTTGCACGCACGTCGCGCATGTCGCCTCGCCCTTTCCGGTGGGTGTGCCCAAGGATGAGAACGAACTGATCGTGCGCGCCCGCGAAGGCACCTTGCGTGCTCTCAGGTTCGCGCATGCCGCCGGGGTGCAGCACTTCGTCCAGACCAGCAGTTCCGCCGCGATCGCCTATGGCCATCCCGCCAGCAAGACCCTGTTCGACGAGAGCGACTGGACCGATGCGAACGCGCCCGGCATCCAGCCTTACATCAAGTCCAAGACGGTTGCCGAGCGGGCCGCGCGCGAATGGGTGGCGCAAAACGCTCTCGACATGGCGTTCTGCAGCATCAACCCGGTCGCGGTGCTGGGGCCGGTCGCGAACGATGACCTGTCCGCCTCCATCGAGTTCGTCCGCCGCTTTCTGACCGGCGAGATCCCGGCGATCCCGCGCATCGGCTTTACCGTGGTCGACGTGCGCGATGTCGCCTCGCTCCACGTGCTCGCGCTGGAGGCGCCCGCCGCCACGATCCGCGGCGAACGCTTCGCCTGCGCAGCCGATTTCATGTGGATGGAGGACATGGCCCGCGTGCTGCGCGATCACCTGGGGGCTGATGCCCGCAAGGTCCCGAGCCGCCGGATGCCGACCCCGGTCCTCAAGCTGATGGCGCTGTTCAGCCGCGACATCCGCCAGATCGCGGGCGAGGTCGGCAAGCGCAAAGTGGTCAGCGGCCAGCATGCGAAGGACAAGCTCGGCTGGACCACGCTGCCGGTGGAGCAGACCGTGCTCGACACCGCGCGTAGCCTGATCGCCCAAGGGGTGGTCAAACTCTGACGGTTTGTTGACGCTCCGCCGCGCGCGCGGCAAGGCGGCGGCAACCAGACAAGGGGTGCCGATGTCCGCCAATATCGCCGAACTCGAACGCCGCCGCGCCGCCGCCAGGATGGGCGGGGGCGAGAAGCGGATCGCCGCGCAGCACGCCAAGGGCAAGCTGACCGCGCGCGAGCGGCTCGACATCCTGCTCGACGAGGGCAGCTTCGAAGAGCTCGATGCCTATGTCGAGCATGACTGCAACGACTTCGGGATGGAGAACCAGCGCATCCCCGGCGACGGTGTCGTGACGGGATCGGGCACGATCAACGGCCGGCTGGTGTTCGTGTTCAGCCAGGACTTCACCGTGTTCGGCGGCTCGCTGTCGAAACGCCACGCGGAGAAGATCTGCAAGGTGATGGACAGCGCGATGAAGGTTGGTGCGCCGGTCATCGGCCTCAACGACAGCGGCGGCGCGCGTATCCAAGAGGGTGTGGCTTCGCTCGGCGGCTATGCCGAGGTGTTTCAGCGCAACGTGCTCGCAAGCGGGGTGGTGCCGCAGATCAGCCTGATCATGGGGCCATGTGCGGGCGGGGCGGTTTATTCGCCCGCGATGACCGACTTCATCTTCATGGTGAAAGACAGCAGTTACATGTTCGTCACCGGGCCCGACGTGGTGAAGACGGTGACCAACGAGGTGGTGACGCAAGAGGAACTGGGCGGGGCAGTCACCCACACCACCAAAACTTCGGTCGCCGATCTCGCGTTCGAGAACGACATCGAGACGCTGCTGCAGACCCGCCGGTTCTTCGATTTCCTGCCGCTGTCGAACCGCGAGGCGGTGCCTGAGCGTCCGACTTCCGATCCGTGGGACCGGCTCGACGAAAGCCTCGACACGCTGATCCCGGCCAACGCCAATCAGCCATACGACATGCACGAAGTGATTCGTAAGGTGCTGGATGAGGGCGATTTCTTCGAAGTCCAGCCGGCGCACGCGGGCAATATCCTGTGCGGGTTCGGCCGGGTCGAGGGGCGCACGGTGGGCGTGGTCGCCAACCAGCCGATGGTGCTCGCCGGCGTGCTCGACATCAATTCGAGCAAGAAGGCCGCGCGCTTCGTGCGGTTCTGCGATGCGTTCGAGATCCCGATCCTGACCTTCGTCGACGTGCCCGGCTTCCTCCCCGGCACGGCGCAGGAGCACAATGGCATCATCAAGCACGGCGCCAAGCTATTGTTCGCCTATGCCGAGGCGACCGTGCCCAAGATCACCGTGATCACCCGCAAGGCCTATGGCGGAGCCTACGACGTCATGGCGTCCAAGCACTTGCGCGGCGACCTCAACTACGCCTGGCCCACCGCCGAGATCGCCGTGATGGGCGCCAAGGGCGCGGTCGAAATCATCTTCCGTGGGCTTGGGCCGGAGCAGATTGCCGAGAAAACCAAAGAGTACGAGGACCGCTTCGCCAACCCCTTCGTGGCGGCGAGCCGGGGGTATATCGACGAGGTGATCTACCCGCACTCCACGCGGCGGCGGATCGCGCTGGGGCTGAGGAAGCTACGCGGGAAGGTGCTCGAGAACCCGTGGAAGAAGCATGACAACATTCCGCTGTGACTGATTTGCTCATTTGGACTTGGATGTTAGCAGTGGCTGGTATTGGCCTTTGGAGTGTTGCGCGCGGGCTCAAAGAGCTGGAGGCCGGACAGACTACAATGTTGGGGTGGCCAACGTTCGTGCGGGCAAATGATCCAATCCGGTTTTGGCTGACGCTCGGCGGGCGTTTCCTCGGTTGTGTCGGCGCCGCAGCCCTTTTCGGCGCATTCTTCATGTGGAGCAGGTGATTTGAAACTCGGTTGTCTCAATCACATCGGCGTCGCAACGCCCTCGATCGCGGACAGCGTGGCCTATTACCGGGAGGTGATGGGCGCGACGCAGATCACCGAGCCCTTCGACCTGCCCGAGCAGGGGGTGAAGGTCTGCTTCGTCGATACGCCGGGCAAGGGCGGCCCAAACTCTGAACTTCACGGCACACAGATCGAGCTGATTGAGCCGCTGGGCGAGGGCTCAGCGATCCGCGGGTTCCTCGAGAAAAACCCGCTCGGGGGGCAGCATCACCTTTGCTACGAGGTGTCCGATATCGACGCGGCGCGGGCCTGGTTCGAGGGGCTGGGCAAGCGCATCCTCGGCCCCACCCGCATCGGCGCGCATGGGACGCCGATCTTCTTCCTCCACCCGAAGGACATGATGGGCCAGCTGACCGAGATCATGGAGACGCCCCGAAGCGACCATTAGCCCGCGTATTGACGCTTGCTCCCGCGGGCGGCTCGGGCAAAGGTTGCGACAAGCAACGCATGAGGGAGAGCGGGTGTGGCCAATTACGAAACGATTCTGACCGAGCGCCAGGGTGGCGTGCTCAAGATCACGCTCAACCGGCCCGAGCGGCTCAACGCCGCCTCGATCGAACTGGCGGAGGAGCTCGGCGCCGCGTTCTATGACCTGGGCGATGCGCGCAGCGTTCTGATCACCGGCGCGGGCAAGGGGTTCTGCTCGGGCGCGGACCTTGCGGCGCGCGGCGAGTCGAGCGCGATCCAGCAGAAGGGCGGTAGCCACCGCGCGCTGCAGAACTACTACAACCCGCTGCTCAGCCAGATACTGCGCTGCCCGGTGCCGGTGGTGACCGCGGTCAACGGTCCGGCCGCCGGCGTCGGCTGCTCGATCGCGCTGGCGGGCGATTTCGTCCTCGCGGGCCAGAGCGCGTATTTCCTGCAGGCGTTCGTCAACATCGGGCTGGTGCCCGACGGCGGTTCGACGTGGTTGCTCGCCCGCGCCATCGGCCGCGCCCGCGCCACCCGCATGATGATGCTGGGTGAGAAGATCGGTGCTGAGCAGGCTGAAGATTGGGGACTTATCTACCGCGCGGTGGACGACGCGGCGCTGATGGACGAGGCGATGGCGCTCGCCACCCGCCTGTCGGAAGGACCGACCGTTGCCTACCGCACGATGAAGGCGAACATCCAGACCGCGCTCGACGGCACGCTGCCGCAGGTCTTTCTGGCCGAGGCCGAGGGCCAGCGGGTGGCTGGCGCCAGCGCCGATGCGGCGGAGGGCGGGATGGCTTTCCTTCAGAAGCGCAAAGCCGCCTTCAAGGGAGCCTGATGATGTTGTTCTACGATAGCCCCAACCCCGCGCCCAACCCGCGACGGGTGCGCATCTTCGCCGCCGAGAAAGGCATCTCGCTTCCTTCCAAGGAGGTGTCGATCCCCGCGCGCGAGCACAAGGCGCCTGATTACACCGCCAAGAACCCGCGCGGACAGACCCCCGCGCTGGAACTCGACGATGGCACCGTGATCGCTGAAAGCGTCGCGATCTGCCGCTTCCTGGAAGCGTTGCATCCCGATCCTCCCCTGTTCGGCCGCACGCCGACCGAGATTGGCGTGATCGAGATGTGGAACCGCCGGGTGGAGATGATCCTGATGCCGCCGGTGGGTGCGGTGTGGGTCCACACGCACCGATTCACCGCCGCGCTCCCCGGCCGCAACACCGAGTGGGGCGAGTCCAATCGGCCGCGGATCGCCGATGCCTTTGCGTTCTTCGACCGCAGCCTGGAAAACAACGAGTTTCTGGCCGGCGACAAGTTTTCGATGGCGGACATACTGCTGCTTACCACGGTCGATTTCGCTACGTTCATCGGCAGCGGGCCGGACTCCGGGAACGGCGCGCTGATGCGCTGGCACGAGACGGTCAGCGCGCGGCCGAGCGCTGCGGCATAGTCGCGTCGCGACTTCCGCTGGCAGGGCGGTTGTGCTTAGGGGTTGGCCATGACGGACAAGACCAAAGCTGACTGGCAGGCGCTCGCAGACAAGGAAGTGAAGGGCAGGGATCTGGCCTGGCACACGCCGGAAGGGTTCGCGATCCAGCCGCTCTACACGGCGGACGACGTGCCGGCCGATCCAGGGCTGCCCGGCTTCGCCCCGTTCACCCGCGGGGTGAAGGCGAGCATGTACGCCGGACGCCCGTGGACGATCCGCCAATACGCCGGCTTCTCCACGGCGGAAGAGTCCAACGCGTTCTACCGCCGCAACCTGGCGATGGGGCAAAAGGGGCTGTCGGTCGCGTTCGATCTTGCCACGCACCGGGGATACGACAGCAATCACCCGCGCGTGGTCGGCGACGTCGGCAAGGCGGGGGTGGCGATCGATACCGTCAAGGACATGGAGATCCTGTTCGACGGCATTCCGCTCGATCAGATGTCGGTCAGCATGACGATGAACGGCGCCGTGATCCCGGTGCTGGCGTTCTTCATCGTCGCGGCGGAGCGGCAGGGGGTTAGCCAGGACAAGCTCGACGGGACCATCCAGAACGACATCCTGAAGGAGTTCATGGTCCGCAACACGTACATCTATCCGCCCGAACCGAGCATGCGGATCGTTTCAGATATCATCGCATATACCTCTGCCAACATGCCGAAATTCAACAGCATTTCGATTTCCGGCTACCACATGCACGAAGCCGGCGCGACGGCGGTGCAGGAATTGGCGTTCACCATCGCCGACGGCAAGGAATACGCCCAGCGCGCGATGGCCGCCGGGCTCGACATCGACGCCTTCGCCGGACGGTTGAGCTTCTTCTTCGGGATCGGGATGAACTTCTTCATGGAGGTCGCCAAGCTGCGCGCGGCGCGCACGCTGTGGTGGCGGACGATGGAGGAACTGGGCGCCAAGAGCGAGCGGTCGAAGATGCTGCGCACGCATTGCCAGACCAGCGGCGTCAGCCTGCAGGAGCAGGACCCGTACAACAACGTGATCCGCACCACGGTGGAAGCGATGGCGGCGGTGCTGGGCGGCACGCAGAGCCTGCACACCAACGCGCTCGACGAGGCGATCGCCTTGCCGACCGATTTTTCCGCCCGGATTGCCCGCAACACCCAGTTGGTGCTGCAGGAAGAAAGCGGGATCACCAATGTCGTCGATCCTCTCGGCGGATCATATTACATCGAAGCTTTGACCGCCAAGCTGGTGAAAGAAGCGGAAGAATTGATCGCTGCCGCAGATGCAGCGGGCGGGATGACGGCCTATGTCGCGACCGGCCGGCCCAAGGCCGCGATCGAGGAAGCGGCCGCCGCCAAACAGGCCAAAGTCGATCGCGGCGAGACGGTGATCGTCGGGGTCAACAAGTACCGCAAGGCGAGCGAAGATCACCTCGACACGCTCGACATCGACAACCACGCGGTCCGCGACGGGCAGATTGCCCGGCTGCAAGCGGTCCGCGCGGCGCGCGACGAGGCGGCCTGTCAGGCGGCACTGGCCGCGCTGACCGATGGGGCGCGGGCTGGTGGCAACCTGCTCGCGCTGGCGGTGGAGGCGGCCCGGCACGATGCGACGCTGGGGGAAATCTCCAGTGCGATGGAACAGGCGTTCGGCCGTTACGACACGGTGCCGACCCCGGTGAAGGGCATCTACAGCGCCGCTTACGAGGGGGATCCGCGGTACCAGCAAGTGGCGGACGGGGTGCAGGCGGTCGCCCGCCGGCTGGGCCGCGCGCCCAGGATCATGGTCGCCAAGATGGGGCAGGACGGGCATGACCGGGGCGCCAACGTCATTGCCTCGGCCTTTGCCGACATGGGTTTCGACGTCGTCAGCGGCCCGCTTTTCCAGACCCCGGCCGAAACCCGCGACATGGCGCTGGCGCGTGAGGTCGACGCGATCGGTGCGAGCAGCCTTGCCGCCGGGCACAAAACCCTGATCCCGGAACTGATCCAGCTCCTGCGCGAAGCGGGGCGGGCGGATATCAAGGTCGTCGCAGGCGGCGTGATCCCGCCGCAGGACTATGACTTCCTGCGCGAGGCGGGGGTGCAGGGCATCTATGGCCCGGGGTCCAACGTGGTCGAATGCGCGGCGGACCTGCTGCGCCTGCTCGGCCATAATATGCCGCCGCTGGGAAGCGAGCTGGAAGCGGCCGAATGAGCGGCGCCCCCCAGGCCGGCTTTCTCCCCATTGCCGCGATGATGTTCCTGGCCGGCATCGGCATCCCGGTGTTCGCCGCGTTCAACACCGCGCTCGGCAAGCAGCTGGGCGGTCCGATCGCTGCCACGGCCGTGACGTTCGCGGTTGGCCTCGTCATCGCCCTGGTGATGGTGGCGGTGACCGGCTTCCCGCAGCGCGCCACCTTTACTTTCGAAACGCCGCACATCTGGTTCGGCGCGATCTTTATGCTGTTCTACGCCACGTCGGTCGCTTTTGCGGCGCCGCGGATCGGGCTTGGTAATGCGATCTTCTTCGTGTTGCTCGGCCAGATCGTCGCGGCGGCGGCGATCGATCACTTCGGCTGGCTGGGCACCGTGCAGAGCGCGTTGACGCCCAAGCGCTTGCTGGGCCTCGCAGTGATGGCGGTCGGCCTGTATCTCGCAAGGAAGCCCGCATGAGTATCTCCCGCACCGACTGGACGCGCGAGGAGATCGCCGCGCTGTTCGACCTGCCGTTCACCGAACTGTTGTTCCAGGCGGCGAGCGTGCACCGTGAGAACCATCCGCCTGACCAGGTTCAGCTTTGCACCCTGCTTTCCATCAAGACCGGCGGGTGCCCGGAGGATTGCGGTTATTGCAGTCAGTCCGTCAAAGCGGACAGTGGAGTGCCCGCGTCGAAGCTGATGGACTTTCAGGCGGTGTTGCAGTCGGCCGCGCAGGCGAAGGACCACGGCAGCCAGCGGTTCTGCATGGGCGCTGCGTGGCGCAACCCCAAAGACCGCGACATGCCCGCGATCATCGAGATCGTGAAGGGCGTGCGCGCGATGGGCCTGGAAACCTGCATGACGCTGGGGATGCTGACGCCGAAACAGGCGGACATGCTCGCCGAGGCCGGGCTCGACTACTACAACCACAACATCGACAGCAGTCCCGAATACTACGAGCGGGTGATCACCACGCGCACGATGGGCGAGCGGCTCGACACACTGGCGAACGTCCGCGCGGCGGGGATCAACGTGTGTTCGGGCGGGATCGTCGGCATGGGCGAGACGCGCGCCGACCGGGTGGGCTTCGTCCACACGCTCGCCACCCTGCCGCATCATCCCGAAAGCGTACCGGTCAACGCGCTGGTGCCGGTCAAGGGCACGGTGCTGGGCGACATGCTGGCCGACACCCCGCTCGCCAAGATCGACGACATCGAGTTCGTCCGCACCGTGGCGGTGGCGCGGATCACGATGCCGCTCTCGATGGTGCGACTGAGCGCCGGGCGCGAGTCCATGAGCGAGGCGACGCAGGCGCTGTGCTTCCTCGCCGGCGCGAACTCGATCTTCACCGGCGACAAGCTGCTCACCGCCCCCAACGCCGGCGACGACAGCGACGCCGCGCTGTTCGCCAAGCTGGGGCTGACCGCGCTCAAGGGCGAGGAGCCGATGCGGGCGTGCCGGGTGGTGGAGGCGGCGGAGTGAAGTTCGAGTTGCCACCATCAATCCAGAAACTGATCGCGGCCCGCAATGAACTCAAGGCGCATTACAGCGCTGTCGATCTCCATTTCACGCTCGACGGAAATTTGGTCGGGGATCTTGGTGAGGCAGTCGCAGCCGAGTTATTCGGGCTGAGGCTAACTGGACGTAGCAACGAGGGTATCGACGGTTACGCGCCTGATGGGCGTTCTGTGCAAGGAAAAGCTAGCGGGACCAAACGTGGCGCTGCTTTTCGTCCTGTGGAGACTCACGCAGACCACCTCCTATTTTTTCATTTCGACTATGACGGTTGCTATGGCGAGGTCATTTACAATGGACCTGAACAGCCCATTCGAGAACTCTTGCCATCGACATGGGTAAACCAGCGACCCGTCAGTGCACCTGCGCTTCGTAGGCTCAATCAATTGGTAGCGGACGCGGATCGCCTACCACTCACCTCGAAAGCAAACTGATGTTCTCCAAAATCCTCATCGCCAATCGGGGCGAGATTGCTTGCCGGGTTATCAAGACCGCGCGCCGGATGGGTATCGCGACCGTCGCGGTCTATTCGGACGCCGACGCGCGCGCGCCGTTCGTGCGGATGGCGGACGAGGCGGTGCATATCGGCCCCTCGCCGGCCGCTGAAAGTTACCTGATCGCCGACAAGATCATCGCCGCGTGCAAGCAGACGGGCGCCGAGGCGGTGCATCCGGGCTATGGCTTCCTCTCTGAGCGCACCAGTTTCGCCGAGGCGCTCGCCAAGGAGAACATCGCCTTTATCGGTCCGCCGGTGAACGCGATCGCGGCGATGGGGGACAAGATCGAATCCAAGAAGCTCGCCAAGGAAGCCGGGGTCAACGTCGTCCCGGGCTTCGTGGGCGAGATCGAGGATACCGAGCACGCGGTGCGCATCGCAGCCGAGATCGGCTATCCGGTGATGATGAAGGCCAGCGCCGGCGGCGGCGGCAAGGGCATGCGGCTTGCCTATTCCGAGCAGGACGTGCGCGAGGGCTTCGAGGCGACCAAGCGCGAGGGCCTGAACTCGTTCGGCGACGACCGGGTGTTCATCGAGAAGTTCATCCTCAATCCGCGCCACATCGAGATCCAGATCCTCGGCGACCAGCACGGCAACATCGTCTACCTAAACGAGCGCGAGTGCAGCATCCAGCGCCGCCACCAAAAGGTGGTCGAGGAAGCGCCGAGCCCGTTCGTCACCCCAAAGATGCGTCAGGCGATGGGCGAGCAGTGCGTCGCGCTCAGCCGCGCGGTGGGGTACTACAGCGCGGGCACGGTCGAGTTGATCGTCAGCGGTGCCGACCCGACCGGTGAGAGCTTCTACTTCCTCGAGATGAACACCCGGCTGCAGGTTGAGCACCCGGTGACCGAGGCGATCACCGGCATCGATCTGGTCGAGCAGATGATCCGCGTCGCCGCGGGCGAGAAGCTTGCCTTCACGCAGGAGGACATCGGCATCGACGGCTGGTCGATCGAGAACCGCGTCTATGCCGAGGACCCCTATCGCGGGTTCCTGCCCAGCACCGGGCGGCTGGTGCGATATGACCCTCCCGTCGAAGGCTGGACCGAAAGCGAGGTCGAGGGCAGCGACCGGCGCGGCGTGCCAGTCGGCGCGGGCGGGGTGCGGGTCGACGACGGCGTTTTCGAAGGCGGCGAGGTCAGCATGTTCTACGACCCCATGATCGCCAAGCTGGTGACATGGGCGCCGACCCGCGATGAAGCCGCGGACCTGCAGGTCAAGGCGCTCGACAGTTTCCAGATCGAGGGGCTCGGCCACAATGTCGATTTCCTCTCCGCCATCATGCAGCACCCGCGGTTCCGCTCGGGCGAGCTGACCACGGGGTTCATCGCCGAGGAATACCCCGACGGCTTCCACGGGGCGGCGAGCGACATCCGCACCATCGGCGTACTTGCCGCCGTGGCTGGCGCGATCGCCACCGCCGATGCCGACCGCGCACGTCGCATTGACGGCCAGCTGGGGGACGAGCGCGCTGCACCGGGCGACTGGCAGGTGCGTATCGCGGGCCAGGATCACGCGGTCGTGCTGGAAGAGGACGCAATCACCGTCGATGGCCATCCGGTCGCGATCGCGCTGGAGTACACGCCGGGCGACCGGTTCGTGGAGGTGGAGCTTTATGCGGCTGACGCGGACGATGAAGCCGCTCCGCTGGACAGCTACGGCATCCAGCTGTCGCCGACGCGTAGCGGCTACCGCATGACCACGCGCGGGGCGAAGCACGAGGTCCGCATCCTGCCCGCCCACGTCGCTCAGTACGCGCAGCACATGATCGAGAAGGTGCCGCCCGACCTGTCGAAGTTCCTCATTTGCCCGATGCCAGGGCTGCTGGTCGCGCTTCATGTGGGAGAGGGCGACACCGTCCAGCCAGGCCAGCCGCTCGCGACGGTCGAGGCGATGAAGATGGAGAACATCCTCCGCGCCGAGAAGACCGGCACCGTCGCCAAGGTCAACGCGCAGCAAGGCGCCAGCCTGGCGGTCGACGAGGTGATCCTGGAACTGGAGTGATGCACCTGTCGCACTCGCCCGAGGCCCCGGCGGCCGAGACAATCGCGTTCGCCGATTTCCTCAAGGTCGACATCCGGATCGGCACGATCGTCGAAGCGGACGCGTTTCCGGAGGCGCGTAAGCCTTCGTACCGGCTGAAGATCGACTTCGGACCCGTCATCGGCGTCCGGAAAAGCTGCGCGCAGATTGCCGCCAACTATCCTGTGGGTGAATTGCCCGGCCGGCAGGTCGCGGCGGTAGTCAATTTCCCGCCGCGGCAGATCGGACCAGCCATGTCCGAGGTGCTGACCCTGGGCTTTGCCGACACCGCCGGCGAGGTCGTCCTGTTCGCGCCCGACGTGCACGTGCCCAACGGATCGCGGCTGTTCTGATGCCGGCGATCTACACCATCGGTTACGAACAGGCGACGCAGGCGGCGGTGATCGACGCGCTGCGCGCGGCCAAGGTCCAGCTGCTGGCGGACATCCGTTTCCTGCCGCTGTCGCGCCGCCCCGGCTTCTCCAAGTCGAGCCTCAAGGCCGCGGCCGAGGAAGCGGGGATCGCCTACCGCCACTTCAAGCAACTCGGCACCCCGGCTGAAGGTCGCGAGGCCGCGCGGCGCGGGGATCACGCCACCCTTGCGTGCATCTACGGCGGACAGCTCGAATTGCCCGAGGCGATGGCGCAGATGGGCGAACTGCACGACATCGCGCAGCAACAGCGCGTGGCGTTGTTGTGCTACGAGCGCGATGCGGCGGAATGTCACCGCAGCCTGCTGTTCGATGCACTGTTCGACGGGTTCGAGCGGGTGGATCTGGAACCGGAACTGCTGCCGAAAACCTGACGGGGCGGACCCAATCCGCTGCCGGTACGTAAGTTCGGCATGCTGTTCGATAACTGGTCCAGTCTCCTGCGTGCCGCGCTTCTTGCCGTTCTGACATACGGGTGGCTGGTGCTGATGCTGCGCTTGTACGGCAAGCGGACGCTGGCGAAGCTCAATGCGTTCGACTTTATTGTCACCGTCGCGCTCGGGTCGATCCTTGCCAGCACGATCCTCGCGAAGAGCACAACCTGGTCGCAAGGGGCGATCGCCCTCGCGATTCTGTGTTCGCTGCAGTGGCTGGTTGCCAAGGCATCGCTGCGCTGGCCGTGGTTCTTCCAGCTTACCCGTTCCACCCCGCGGCTGTTGCTGATCGATGGCACACCGATAGACGCGGCGATGAATGCAGAGCGGATCGGCTTGTCGGATCTGCGGGCCGCTGTCCGCAGGCACGGCAGCACCGCTTTCAAAGACGTTCACGCCGTCGTCCTGGAAACGGACGGAACGCTCAGCGTCATTGCCCAACCCGGCGATGGTTCGACCCTCTGCGATGTCGTCGGCTACGGGCAGTATCGCAAGCAGCAGAACGAGCCTTAGCGCGGATCGTCACCCGTGCGGGGTGTGCAAGGCGTTAGCGGCGCAACTCCTCGTCGAGAAACAAGGCGACGTCGGATAAGGCAACGTCACGTGCGAGGAACGCCTGACCGATCCCGCGCAGCAGCACGAACGGAAGGGTTCCGGCGTCCATCTTCTTGTCGTGCCGCATGTGGTCGACCAGCGTGCCGCCGTCGCGATCGAGCCTGAGTTGCGCAATCTCGGACGGGAGGCCGGCGGAACGCACCGACCCTGCTACCGCCTCTGCTTCCGTAGCCTCCATCAGCCCGGTCCGCGCCGAATAGCGAGCGGCCAACACCATGCCGAGCGCGACCGCCTCGCCATGCAGCAGGCGGTCGGAGAATCCGGTTTCCGCCTCCAGCGCGTGGCCGAAGGTGTGGCCGAGATTGAGCAGCGCGCGCTGTCCGGTGGTCTCACGCTCGTCCTCTGCGACAATGGCAGCTTTCATCGCGACGCTGGTCGCGACCGCATGTTCGAGCGGCGCATCCTCCAGAGCCAGCACCGCGGGGCCGTGGTTCGTGAGCCAGTCAAAGAACACCCGGTCTCCCAGCACGCCGTATTTCAGCACTTCGGCGTAGCCGGCGCGCAGTTCCCGATCGGGCAGGGTGCCCAGCGCGTCGAGATCGGCCAGGACCATGCTCGGCTGATGGAACGCGCCAATCAGGTTCTTGCCCGCGGCGGTGTTGATCGCCGTTTTTCCACCGACGGAACTGTCGACTTGCGCCAGCAGGCTGGTCGGCAACTGGATGAACCCGCACCCGCGCTTGAGAATGGCCGCCGCAAACCCGGTGAGATCGCCGACCACTCCGCCGCCGAGCGCCAGCACGTTGTCGCCGCGCTCGATCTCACGCGCCAGCAGCCAGTCGGTCAACGCGGACAGGCTCTGCCAGCTCTTGGAGCCTTCCCCCGGCTCGACCAGGTAGACGTCGGCGTCCTTGCCAGCCTCGCGCAGCCCTTGTTCAAGCCGCTGACCGTGCAGGTTCCAGGCGTTGCGGTCAGCGACCACGGCGACGCGGCGCTTGCGCAGGAGTGGCCCGGCGAGCGCACCGGTGCGCTCGAGCAGACCACGTCCGATGTGCACATCGTAACCGCGCCCGGCGAGCGCGACGGGGATCACAGCCACCGGTCAACCGCCTCGACGATCTGCATCGCCGTTTCGTGCTGCGGGCCGCGCGCGCTCTCGACCCGGATCGGCGCCTGCGCATAAAACGGTGTGCGCTCCCGGTTCAGCCGTTCCAGAATTTCCGCGGGGTCGCCTCCGCGCAGCAGCGGCCGGTCGTCGCGGCGGCCCGTCCGCTCCACCAGGGTGGCCACGTCGCAGTCGATCCACACGGCGATCCCGCGTTCCAAGATCAACGCCCGGGTATCCTGGTTGACGAACGCGCCGCCTCCGGTGGCGATCACGCCGTGATGTTCGTCGAGCAGGCGCGCGATCACGCGCCGTTCCCCGTCGCGAAAGTACTGTTCACCGAAGCGGTCGAAGATTTCCGCGACCTGCATCGACGCCGCTTCCTCGATTGCCTCGTCCGCATCCACGAAGTCGGTTTGCAGTATGGTGGCGAGACGGCGACCGACGGTCGACTTGCCGACCCCCATCAGGCCGACCAGCACGATCGGCCGGTCGATCCGCCGAACGAGTGCGCCGATCTCGGCTGGGGTGAGGGCGGCAGTCGCGCAGCGCATTGCCGCTTCGACTATAGATGGGCTAGGGGACGCGCAACCGCGCACCGGCTTTGCGTGCGCGCGGCGGAAGGGATCGCGGGTCTTGGTGATGAACGGCAGGCGCATCGGCTGGATCGCGGCGGCGCTGGTGGCGCTGCTGCTGGCGTATGCGTGGATCGACGGCGGCGAGGAAGCGATCCACCCGATCGTCCAGCCCATCGATGTGCCGGAGCATGCCCGATGAGGCGGCTTGCGGCATTGAGCGGAGGCGCGGCTGCCCTGGCGCTCGTTTCAGGTCTGGCGTTGGCGCAGAATGCCCCCGAATCGCTGCTCCCGCCCGGCTTTGAAGAACCGCGGCCGGCGCCCACTCCAACGCCCCGGCCCAGCCCATCGGGCGGCGCGCAAGCCCCGGCACCCGGGCCGAGTGGCAATGCGACCTCGGTGCCCGTCATCCAGCCGCTGCCGAGCGGCGGCAGCAACCGCGCGCCCGCGCCCGCACCTGCGCCGCTCCCCGATTTCGCAGGCAAGCTCCCCTCGCTCGACCAGATCGAGCGGATGTCGACCGACGAAATCGACGAGCTGCTCGGCCTCAAGCCAAAAGTCGATATTCCCCCCGGCGCACGCCGGTCGCTGGAACGCGTGGGGGTGCTCGCTCCTGCGGAAGGCGGCTTGCCGACGTTCTCACTCGCCAACCAGCCCGCCTCGCTGGTGCGTGCCGCGCTTGCCGGTAGCGACGGTCCCGTGGTGTCGCGCTGGGGGCACATCCTGCTGCGCCGGGCTCTTGCCAGCCGGCTGGCGGCGCCGGCGGACATGGACCCGGTGGAGTTTGCCGCGCTGCGCGTCAGCACTCTCAACGCGATGGGCGAATTCGCCGCCGCGCGAGCGGTGGCGCAAGAGGTCGATACCTCTGACTGGAACGCGGCGCTGACCGCGGCGGCTCTCGATGCTTATATTGGCACCGCCGATCTGGTCGGAGCCTGCCCGGCGGTGCGCCTGCAAGGCAGCCGGCGCGAAGACGCAAACTGGCGGCTGGTCCAGGGCATCTGCAATGCGTTCGCGGGCGAGGGCGCGCGGGCCAAGGCTGATCTCAACCGCGTGCGCAGCCGCGGTCAGGCCGCCAGCATCGACGCCCTGCTGGCACTTCGCTTCGCCGGGGCGTCGGGGCAGGGGCGCGGTGCGGTCACGATCGAGTGGAACGACGTCGACGAACTGACGCCGATGCGGTTCGCGCTGGCGAACGCCGTGGGCGAGCCGGTGCCAGCGGGTTTGCTCGAGGGAGCAGGCCCATACTACGCCCGGGCAGCAGCGGTCGCCCCGATGCTGGCATTGCCGCAGCGCATCGCCGCATCGGAAATCGCCGCGCGCGAAGGTATCCTGTCATCGTCCGCGCTGATCGATCTGTACTCGCAGGCATACGGCGAGGAGGACCTCGACGGGCCAGCGGCGACGCTGGCGGGGCAATTGCGCCAGGCGTATGTCGGAGGGGATTCGGCCGCGCGACTGGCGGCGATCAAGGACGTCTGGGTGTCCGGTCCCGGGCAGGCAATCGATTATGCACGGCTGGTGCTGACAGCCTATGCCGCCGCGCGGCTGGAGCCGAGCGAGGAGTTCGTCGACGATTCCGGACCTTTGCTGGCCGCGATGCTTTCGGCGGGCCTTGAACGGGATGCGCTTCGGTGGGGGAACGTGATCCCGGAAGGCAGCGACGGCTGGGCCCAACTGGTGTTTGCGGCGCCCAACCAGAACGATCCTGTGTCGACGGGTGCGGTGGATGACTTCATCGGCGACGATGATGGCGCGGGCCAGCGACAGTCCAAGTTCCTGGTTGCCGGGCTCGCCGGTCTCGGGCGGCTGAGCCAGAGCGACATCAACAGCTATTCCAGCGACCTCAAGCTCGGTCTTGGAAGCGCGACGCGCTGGACCCGCGCAATCGATGCGGCGGCCGCGGCCGACAACCAGGCGCTCGTGGCCTTTCTGGCGGGGCTGGGAATGCAGGGTTCGGATTGGCAGCAGATGACCCCGCGCCATCTGTATCACATCGTCGGCGCGCTCCATCGCGTGGGCCTGTCCGCCGAAGCGCGAATGATCGCGGCGGAGGCGGTCGCGCGCGGCTGATGGCGGCTGGCACGGGCCTGGTCGAAGATTTCCTCGCGATGCTGGCAGCCGAACGCGGCGCGGCGGCCAACACGCTGGCCGCCTATCGCCGAGACCTGGAGGGAGCCGCCGGGCACGTCGGCGATCTGGCGACAGCCGACTCCACGACGCTCGCCAGGTTAGGCACCGCGTGGTCCGATCTCGCGCCGGCGAGCGTCGCGCGGAAATCGTCTGCGCTGCGTCAGTTCTACGCCTTTTTGATCGACGAGAACGTGCGCGAAGACGATCCGAGCAGCGGGCTTCCGCGCCCCGTCGCCCGCCGCCCGCTGCCCAAGATCTTGTCACACTACGAAGTCGAGGCCCTGTTCAGCCGCGCGGAGCTGGAGGCGGCAACTGAAAGTCCGCCGGCCTTGCGGATGCTGGCGTTGCTGGAACTGCTTTATGGATCGGGCTTGCGCGCGACAGAGCTGGTTTCATTGCCGGTGACGGCGGTGCCGCGCGATGCGCCGCTGCTGACGGTGACAGGGAAGGGGGGGCAATCGCGCATGGTGCCCGTCAGTTCTGCCGCCCGTGCCGCGCTTACCCGCTGGCTGGCGACCCGGCCGCCGGGGCGGTTCCTGTTCCCCTCCCGCGCGGGCACGCACCTGACCCGGGTCAGGCTGTTTCAACTGATCAAGGAACTGGCGATCCGCGCCGGCCTGCCTCCTGAAAAAGTCAGCCCGCACGTCCTGCGCCATGCCTTTGCAACGCACCTGCTGGAAGGCGGCGCGGACCTGAGGGTGCTGCAGACCCTGCTCGGCCATGCCGACATCGCCACGACCCAGATCTATACCCACGTCGATGCCGCGCGGCTAGTGACGCTGGTCAATGAGCGCCACCCGCTTGCACGGGCGCGCCGGGGGGACTAGCGGGGCGCCAATGCAGTCTTATCTCGAATTCGAGAAGCCCGTCGCCTCGCTGGACAAGCGCATCGCAGAGTTGCGCGCGGCCGCCGCAGGTGACGAAGTCGACATCTCGAGCGAACTCGCCAAGCTGGAGGCCAAGAGCGCCGAACTGCTGGCCACGACCTACGCGGGGCTCACTCCCTGGCAGAAGACGCAGGTCGCGCGCCATCCCCACCGGCCCCACTTCCGCGATTACGTCGCCCACGCGTTCGATGAGTTCGTCCCGCTGGGCGGTGACCGCCTGTACGGCGACGATCAGGCGATCATCGGCGGATTGGCCAGGATCGATGGCCGCAAGGTCGTCCTGATCGGGCACGAAAAAGGCCACGATACCCAGACCCGCATCCGCCATAATTTCGGAATGGGAAAGCCGGAGGGGTATCGCAAGGCGATCCGCCTGATGGAACTGGCCGGCCGGTTCGGCCTGCCGGTGGTGACGCTGGTCGACACGTCCGGGGCATTCCCGGGGATCGAGGCCGAGGAGCGCGGTCAGGCTGAAGCAATCGCCCGCTCGACCGAAGCGTGCCTGGCATTGCCGGTGCCGATGGTCGCCGTGATCGTGGGCGAGGGCGGATCGGGCGGGGCGGTCGCGCTTGCCAGCGCCGAGCGGGTCCTGATGCTGGAACACGCCGTTTATTCGGTAATCAGCCCTGAAGGCTGCGCATCGATCCTGTGGCGAACCGCGGAAAAGGCGCCCGACGCGGCAGAGGCGATGAAGGTCACGGCACAGCACCTTGAGCGGCTGGGCGTGATCGACCGCATCGTGCCCGAACCGATGGGGGGCGCACACCGCGATCCCGTCGGCGCGGCGAGGGCGCTCGGCAGCGCGATCGCTCAGGAGATTGACGCGCTTACCAAGCTGCCCGCCGATGTGATCCGGCGGATGCGGGAGGACCGGTTCCTGGCGATGGGCGCCGGCTGAACACTGCTCCCGGGGGAACCAGAGTTGTTCCTTGCGGGTTTCCAAGGCCACAAAAACGCATAACCGCGGCGGGCGGTGGGTCGCCGTGCATGCCTTGGAAAGGGACCAGACATGACCGTACATCGCACCAGAATGCGCGCGCTTTTACTCGCCACCAGCGCAGCCGGCTTTATCGTTTCCGGCTGCTCGACCACTGCCGATGCCGCGCCGCGAGCCACGGCTGCCACGATCAGCCAGTCCGAAGCGCAACAAGGCGCGCAGCAGCACCCGCAACTGCTGCAGGAATTCGGCGGCGCGATGAGCGGGCCGCAGGCGCAATATGTCGAGCAGGTTGGCAAGAACATCGCCGTCCAATCGAGTCTATCCAATGCGCGCGATGCCTTTACGGTGTCCCTGCTCAACAGCTCGGTGAACAACGCCTTCGCCATCCCGGGCGGCTACATCTACACCACCCGACAGCTGGTCGGGCTGATGAACAACGAAGCAGAGCTGGCCGGCGTGCTGGGGCACGAAGTCGGCCACGTCGCCGCGCGGCACGCCCAGCGGCGGCAAAGCACCGCGACGAAGAATTCGATCCTGGGCGCTCTGGGCTCGATCCTCGCAGGGGCCGTGCTGGGCAACAGCCAGGTTGGCCAGGCGATCACCAGCGGCATCCAGCAGGGATCGCAGCTCTTGACGCTGAAGTTCTCCCGCAGTCAGGAATTGGAGGCCGACCGGCTCGGCATCCAGTACCTGCAGCGCGCCGGCTATGATCCGCGGGCGATGGGCACCGTGTTGCAGAGCCTTGCGCTGCAGAACGCGCTGGACGCTTCGCTGCAGGGCCGGGACAACGCGAGCGTGCCGCAATGGGCCTCGACACACCCGGATCCCGCCAGCCGGGTGCAGAGTGCGTTGCGGACCGCAGGCAATGCGACTGGCGTGACCAATCGCGATACCTTCCTCACCCGGATCGACGGGCTCGTCTATGGCGACGATCCGGCGCAAGGGGTGATCGAGGGACGGCAGTTTATCCACCCGAGCTATCGCCTGTCCTTCAGCGCGCCGAGCGGATTCTACATGGTCAACGGCACGCAGGCGGTGTCCATCCAGGGACAGAGCGGACAAGCGCAGCTGACGACCGCGCCGTACAATGGAAATCTGGATACATACGTGCGCCAGGCATTCGCCTCGCTCAGCCAGAACCAGCAGGTCGCGCCGCAGTCGCTGCAGCGCACCACCGTCAATGGCATTCCGGCGGTGTTCGGCACGGCGCGAGTCAATTCGGGCAACAGCCAGGTCGATGTGGTGATCTTCGCCTACGAATTTGCCAGCAATCAGGCGTTCCATTTCGTCACGATCAGCCAGGCGGGCCGGTCGAGCGTGTTTTCGCCGATGTTCAATTCGATGCGGCGGATCAGCGCCAACGAAGCGGCGCAGATCATCCCGCGGGTGATCGATGTGGTGACGGTCGGGTCACGCGACACGGTGCAGTCGCTGGCTGCGCGGATGGCGTACACCGATGCTCAGGAACAGCGCTTTCGGGTGCTCAACGGACTGACGGCGAACCAGACGGTCGCGCCAGGGCAGAAGGTTAAGTTGGTGGTGCGCGGGAGCTGAGTCGCTTTGGCCAAAAAGGCGGCGGGATTGCTCCCACCGCCTTATCGGCATTTGATAATGCTTGCTTACGTGGTCGGCGTGGTGCTGCCCTTGGCAACTTCGGTGCTTACGTTTTTGAACGTTGTGCTCAGGCTGCCGCCGAGGCTTTGCATCGCGGCGATCGCTGCGACTGCGATAAGAGCGGCGATCAGGCCATATTCAATGGCGGTGGCCCCGTTTTCGTCGCGGATCAGATTCTTGAAAATTTGCATTTGATGTCTCCTGGTTTAGTCTTCGCTACCCGGCCTGCCCCTCATCCTATTCTATCGGAGGTTGAGGGGCGGATAGAATTAGGCCTTTCGAATTCCTAATTCCGCTCGCCCTACGTTCTCAGCTCCGTGGTTTCTTCCATTTTGCTACTCACTTTGGTCCACATCGAGATTGTTTTATCCGAGAAGTTCTGAACCGCGGCAAGCATGGCGAGAAAAACCATGGCCAGGATCAGGCCATATTCCACAGCAGTCGCCCCCGAAATGTCGCTGGCAATCCGCTTTAGGACGTTGCGCATCGGCATTTTTGCTACTTTCTGTCGAACACCGCCTGATCGAATTCGCTTCTGGACTTCACTCGTTAAGAAAAGGTTGCCGATGGCGACGAAACTGGAAAATCTCCCGACAGCCATGGAGGTGGTGGCGGGCGCAATGTCCGACGGTGCGGGTCGCTGGCTGCTGCAGAAGCGCCCGGCGGGAAAGCGGCACGGGGGACTGTGGGAATTTCCCGGGGGCAAGGTCGAGCCTGGCGAAACGCACGCCGAGGCGCTGCTGCGCGAGCTTCATGAGGAATTGGCGATCATTGTCTGCTTGCCCGACGAAGACGCCGTTGGTCAGGCGCGCGCCGATGCTGGCGGGGGCGAGGCTGCGATTGTCATCACTCTTTACAGAATCACTTCATGGACCGGAGTGCCGCAGCCCGAACCCGGCGCGGAATGCCGTTGGTTCACTTCTGCAGAGGTAGGGCGGCTGCCGGTTCCGCCGCTCGACCGCGCGCTGGTTGCGCAACTCTTCACGGAGGCAGGATAAGGGATTGCCAAGCCGAAACGGCGACCCTATGTGCCGCCCCCTAGTGCGCGCCCGTAGCTCAGCTGGATAGAGCATCAGACTACGAATCTGAGGGTCGGACGTTCGAATCGTTCCGGGCGCGCCAACTTCGGGCCGCTTCCCATCGGGAGGCGGCCCGCTGTGTTTCTGCCGCTGAAATCGAAGCGATCGGTCTCCGCGATAGCAACACCCGTGACCCGGCCCCCGCCTTGCCCTACGGACCGTAGGCTAGCGACGAAGGGGAAACACTTGGCAAAGCCGCCGGAACAACATCAGGGTCCCGCCTTCGATGACAACTCGGTCGCGCCCGGCGTATGGAAGTTCGCCAAGGTCGAGCGCGCCAGTGTCGTCGTGGATGCTGAAGACTATTTCGCCCTCATGCAGCGGGCTATGCTGAAGGCGCAACGCCGCGTCATGCTGGTCGGGTGGGACTTCGACACGCGTATCCACCTCGCAGTCGGTCGCCGCTGGTTTAGCCGGCCGTTCCGGCGAAACCATCCCCGCCGTCTGGGCAGCTTCCTGCTGTGGCTGGCCCGTCGCCACAAGAAAGTGGAAATCCGAATCCTCAAATGGGGGATGGGCGTGTTCCAGTTCGTCGCCCGCGGATACATGTTCATCGATGTGATCCGCATGGCCAGCTATGAACGGATCAAGTTCAACTTCGACAGCCATCACCCGGTCGGCTGCTCTCATCACCAGAAGATCGCGGTGCTCGATGATCGCCTCGCGGTCTGCGGCGGGATCGACATGACGATGGATCGCTGGGACACCCGTGCGCACGATGAAACGGACCGCCGGCGCCGGCGGCCGCACGGTCGCAAGTACGGTCCGTGGCACGATGCGACGATGATGATGGAGGGCGACGCCGCACGCGAACTGGGCCGGCTGTGCCGTGACCGCTGGGTCAAAGCGGGCGGCAAGCAATTGAGCGAGATCGACATACCGGACGACAGCCTGTGGCCCGAGGAACTGCCGGTTCAGTTCGAGAACGTCGAGATCGGTATCGCCCGCACCCGGGCCAAGTACGATGGCGACGTCGCGGTAAACGAGATCGAGGATCTGCTGCTGCAGCAGATTTCCGCGGCCAAGCGCTTCATCTATTCGGAAAACCAGTACTTCACCTCGCCGAAGATCGCCGAAGCGATCGCTCGCCGCCTGAAGGAAGACGATCCGCCCGAGATTGTCATGGTGCAACCGCAGGCGGCTGATGGCTGGCTTGAACAGCAGGCGATGGACCATGCGCGCAACTGCCTGCTGCACTCCCTTCAGGACATCGACCACAAGAAGCGGTTCGGCCTGTTCATACCGTACACGGGTGAAACGAGCATCTATGTCCACGCCAAGCTGACGATCTTCGACGATCAGGTCCTGCGGATTGGATCAGCGAACTTCAACAACCGGTCGATGGGGCTGGACAGCGAATGCGACGTGTTCATCGACTGCAATCGTCCCGGCAACGCGCACGCGTGCGATGGCATCGCCGCACTGCGGCATTCGCTGCTGGCGGAACATTGCGGGCTATCCGATCCCGAGGTGGCGTCCGCTCTGGAGGATGCCGGGGGATCGATGCTCCGGTTGATCGAGCAGCACGGCGCGCGCAACTCACGTCAACTCCGGCGATTTGATCCGCCCGAACTGGGCGCGATCGAGGAAACGCTGGCGGGATCGCAGGTGCTCGATCCCGAACGCCCCGAAGAGATGTTCGAACCGTTTGCCAAGGGCGGCTTGCTCAAGCAGGGGAGCCTGATGAAGCGGGCGTACGAGCGCGCCAAGAAGGGGATCCGCAGATGAGCAGCCTGGTCGGTCCGGACGAGGACAAAGATGAAGGCAAGCCGCCGGTGCCAGCGGACGTACAGGAAGCAATCCGCACCGTGATCCGCTGGGCGGGCGACGACCCGTCGCGCGAAGGGCTGCTCGATACGCCCAAGCGCGTCGCCCGAGCGTGGAAGGAATACTGCCTGGGCTATGCCGAGGACCCTTCAGTGCACCTCAGCCGTGTGTTTGACGAAGTGGGCGGGTACAACGAGATCGTCCTACTTAAGGACATTCCGTTCCAGAGCCACTGCGAACACCACATGGCGCCAATCATCGGCAAGGCCGCGATCGCCTATCTGCCCAACGACCGGGTGGTCGGCATCAGCAAGCTGGCACGGGTACTCCACGGGTTCGCGCGCCGGTTGCAGGTGCAGGAGCGGCTGACGGCACAAGTGGCGGACTGCATCTGGAACCACCTCCACCCCCAAGGCGTGGCGGTGGTGATCGAGGCCGCCCACAGCTGCATGACCGCGCGCGGGGTGCGCACGCCGGGGGTGAGCATGATCACCAGCCGGATGATGGGCACTTTTCTTGACGATCCGCGCAGCCGCGAGGAAGTGCTCAAGCTGATGGGGTACTGACCCGCTGGCTGATCGCGGCGGCCAAGGCCCAGATGACAAAGCCGGCGGCAAGATCTACAGCGTAATGCCCGCCCACCGGAACGGTCGAGACGATGACGATGGTCGTCCAGGCGGCTCCTAGCCAGCGGAAGCGAGTGGGCGCGAGCGCTTGCGTCTCCATCAGCGCCAGCACGTGTGAAACGACGGAAAGGTGACGAGACCGGTCATGTCGCTCAGCCGGGCGACGGGATCGCTCCCGCCGTAAAAGTGCGCGAAGCCTTGAAGGTGATACACGCCAGCCCCCACTGGCAGGCCGCGGCCCTGGAGATCGCCCAGGCCGAAGTGGTGCATGGCACCGATGGCCGGCATCAGGATCGATAGCGCGGCGACAACCTGCATGGCGATCACGATGGTCGCAGTAAGCTCCCACGCGCGGCCGGAGCTACCGGTCGCGAGAACCGCGAGTATCAGCGCTACGACGACAACTCCCGAAGCGTTGTACACCAACGCCAGCACGTCGATCAGGAGCGGACTGTAAGTCGCCGCACGGACTGCCCGATCGACATGAAACCCCAGCGCGGCGTCGGCCCGGGCCAGGCGCGCATCCAACAGGGGCGCCTCCAGCTTGAGGCCCACATGCGAGATGACCGCGCAGAGCATCAGCGAGAGGATCGCTGCCGCGACGATTGCTGCAGCCGACGCCATCCGCGGATCGAGCTGCCGTTTGCTGCACCATAACGAAACCAGGCCCATCCCGGTCGCCAGGGCGGCGAACCCGGCGAACACGGCCCCCTCGAGGGACGTGCCGGTAATCATCAGAATGATGCCGGCGAGCATCGCGGCACTTCCCAGCACGATCGCCATCAGCGAGGTCAGGCCATGCCGCGAGGTCCACGCCGCCGTGGGGGGCGTGGGGGAATGATCCAGTGCGATGGCGCGTGCGGCGAGAAGCCCGTTCATGCGGCAAAACTAAACGGCAATGGTTGCCATTCGGTGGACAACGCGTCGCCACCCGGCCGTCAAAAAGCCGCGGGCGATCTCTCGCCCGCGGCTGTTGTCGCGTTCTGGAGAAAACTAGAGCTGTTCGAGCAGGTGCTCAGCGCTGGACACGGAGAAATCGCCGGGCTGTTCGACGTTGAGCTCCTTCACCACGCCGTCATCGACGATCATCGAGAACCGCTGACCGCGCTTGCCGAGCCCGAAGCCGGAGCCGTCCATCGTCAGGCCGAGCGCTTCGGCGAAGTCGCCGTTGCCGTCAGCCAGCATGGTGATGTCGTCGCTGCCGGCGGACTTGTTCCAGGCGCCGAGCACGAACGCGTCGTTGACCGAGGTCGCGACGATCTCGTCCACGCCCTTCGATTTCAGATCCTGCGCCTTGTCGACATATCCCGGAAGATGGCGCGCCGAGCAGGTCGGTGTGAACGCGCCGGGCACCGAGAACAGCGCAACCTTCTTGCCCGCGAAATAGTCGGAGCTCTGCACGGCTTCGGGGCCGTTCTCGGTCGCCTTAACCAGCTTCACGTCGGGCAGCTTGTCACCCACCTTGATCGTCATCGCGCTTATCCTTTTGCAAGTTGCAGGAAGTCGCCCGTGAGATAGCGCGCACGGACGCCGCTGCAAGCCGCACGGCCCCGTGAACGACGATTTTCCGTGCCGGGGCGTCCGCTGCCTCGACAGCCTGCCAAGACGGGTTCTGGATCACATATAAAGGAAGCTTTATATTTGCTTTTGGCGCCAACGGGAGCTAGGGCGCGCGCAACCCCCGAATGGAGAATTTTGCCGTGGCCACTTCTGCCCAGACCCTTACCCGCGATTACGTGATCGCGGACATCAACCTTGCCGACTATGGCCGGGCCGAGATCGCGATCGCCGAAACCGAGATGCCCGGCCTGATGGCTTTGCGGGAAGAATACGGTGCGTCCCAGCCGCTCAAGGGCGCGCGGATCACCGGTTCGCTGCACATGACGATCCAGACAGCGGTGCTGATCGAGACGCTGACCGCGCTGGGTGCGGAAGTGCGCTGGGCCACCTGCAACATCTTCTCGACCCAGGACCACGCAGCCGCTGCGATCGCCGCGAGCGGCGTGCCCGTGTTCGCGATCAAGGGCGAGAGCCTGGCGGATTACTGGGACTATGTCGGCCGCATCTTCGACTGGGGTGACCAGACCTGCAACCTGATCCTCGACGACGGCGGCGACGCCACCATGTTCGCGCTATGGGGCGCACGGATCGAGGCGGGCGAGACCATGCCTGATCCCGCCAACGCCGAAGAAATCGAGATGCAGCGCGCACTGAAGGCGTTCATCAAGGCACGGCCGGGCTACCTCACCGAGACGGTCAAGGCGATCAAGGGCGTGTCGGAAGAAACCACCACCGGCGTGCACCGGCTGTACCACCTGGCCAAGCAGGGCAAGCTGCCGTTCCCCGCGATCAACGTGAACGACAGCGTGACCAAGTCGAAGTTCGACAACCTGTACGGCTGCAAGGAATCGCTGGTCGACGCGATCCGCCGCGCCACCGACGTGATGCTCGCCGGCAAGGTTGCCTGCGTTGCCGGGTTCGGCGACGTCGGCAAAGGGTCTGCCGACAGCCTCCGCAACGGCGGCGCGCGGGTGATGGTGACCGAAATCGATCCCATCTGCGCTCTTCAAGCAGCCATGGAAGGCTTTGAAGTCGTCACGATGGAAGAGGCGGTCAAGCGCTGCGACATCTTCGTCACCACCACCGGCAACGAGGACGTGATCACCGCCGAGCACATGAAGGCGATGAAGCCGATGGCGATCGTGTGCAACATCGGTCACTTCGACAGCGAGATCCAAATCAGCGCGCTCGACAACTACGACTGGCAGGAAATCAAGCCCGGCACGGACGTGGTGACCTTCCCCGACGGCAAGAAGATCATCATCCTGGCCAAGGGCCGCCTAGTGAACCTGGGGTGCGCCACCGGACACCCCAGCTTCGTGATGAGCTGCTCGTTCACCAACCAGACCCTTGCGCAGATCGAGCTGTTTACCAAGGGTGAAGAGTACAACAACGACGTGTACGTGCTGCCCAAGCATCTCGATGAGAAGGTGGCCGCGCTGCACCTCGAAAAGCTGGGCGTTCAGCTCACTCAACTGAGCCAGCGACAGGCTGACTACATCGGCGTGCCAGTGGCCGGTCCGTTCAAGCCGGATCACTACCGCTACTAAGTCGCCGTCGCCCGGTTGCTTTGGGGGCCGTGCGCGCATAGCGAACGGCCCCCATGCAGTTTTCACCTCTCGCGCTGGCACTGATCGGTCTGCTGCTCGCCGCCTGGGTGGCGGGAGCGGCCGGGCTGATGATCGCCGCCAGCGCGAAAGCGCGCGCCGCGGAATCGTCCCGCAAGGCCGCGCGGCGCATGGCGCGGATGATCGACGAAGCACCGGCCATTCCCTTGCTGGTGCGCGCCGACGGGCGCATCGAAGGCAGCGAGCGACTCGCCGGCTGGTTCGGACTCGCCAAGTTGCCCCAGTATCTCGTGGATCTGGGCAACGGCGCGGGCGGGAAGGGACTGTCCGCCGAACAGCTTGCCGAACTGCAGCGCCTCGTCGCGCGCACGCAGAAAACCGCCGCTCCGTTTCGCATGGCGATCACTCCCCCCGGCTCGCGCCGCAGCCTTGCCGTGCGCGGTGCACTGGCCGACCCCCAGGTCTCGCCCGGCGGCGCGGCCTTGCTGTGGATCTTCGACTTTTCCGAAAGCGAGAGCGAACTGGCTCGCCTGCGCGCGGACGCCGCCCGCGCCAAAAGCGATTTTGCCGCCCTGGTGGGCCTTATCGAAGCCGCTCCCATGCCGATGTGGTTTCGCGGTCCCGACGCGAGGCTGAAGCTCGTCAACCAGGCCTATGTTGCCGCGGTCGGCGCCGACAGCGCCGAAACAGCGGTCGAAAACCAGGTGGAACTGATTGAACCTGCTGACGGCCTGTCCGCAGCGCAGGTCGCAGCCCAGGCTGCCGGACAGAAGCAGGCGATCGAGCGGATCGTGGCCACCACTATCGCCGGTCAGCGGCGGGCGATGAAGGTCAGCGACTTGCCGCTGGGGGACGAGGGCGTCGCCGGATACGCGGTCGACATCGAGGAGATGGAAGAGCTGGGTCGCACCCTGCGGGCATTCCAGGATGCCCAGCGCGCGATGCTGGACCAGCTTTCCGTCGGCGTCGCGCAGTTCGGAGCCGACCGCAAGCTGATCTCCGCCAACCAGCCCTTCCGCCGTGCCTTCACGATGCGTCTCGGCGCAAGCGAGGGCACCGAGTTCGAACGCTTCCTGCGCGAAGCGCGCGAGGCCGGGCGGACGCCCGAAGTGCGCGACTTCCCCGCCTGGCGGGCGGAACGGGTCGAGTGGTTCGCGCAAGGCGAGCCGGTGGAAGAAGCCTGGCCGCTGAGCGACGGCACGCACTTGCGGATCGTCACGCAGCCGATGCCTGACGGAGGGCTCGTGCTGATCGCGGAGGATCGCACCGAAAGCCTGGCCCTGTCCGCGACCCGTGACACGCTGCTGCGCACGCGCACCGCGACCTTCGACAGCCTGTTCGAGGCGCTGGCGGTGTTCGCTCCCGACGGGCACATGCAACTGTGGAACCGCCGTTTCGCAGCAGCCTGGGGGATCGAGCCGGACACACTCGATGGTCATCCGACCGCGGATCAACTCGTGGCGATCATCGCCCCGCACCTGGAAAAGCCCAAGCAGGCGAAAGCCATCGGCGAAATCGTCCGCGGCGCTACGCTCGATCGCAAGCAGACCGGCGGCCGGGTCGCGCTGGCCGACGGGCGCACGCTGGAGATCGCGGGCGTCCCGCTGCCCGACGGCAATGGCCTGCTGACGGTGCTCGACATCACCGATTCGCAGAAAGCCGAGGACGCCCTGCGTGAGCGTAACGAGGCGCTGGAGGCAGCTGACGAGCTGAAGACCCGTTTCCTCGCCAACATGAGCTATGAATTCCGCGTGCCGCTTACCTCGATCAGCGGGTTTGCAGAGCTGCTGGAGGCCGGCGTGGCGGGCGAACTTTCCGCGCAGGGGCATGAGTATGTCGCCGCCATCATAGAATCGGTCCAGCGCCTGACCGATCAGGTGGAGAATGTCCTCGACCTGTCGCAAAGCGAAGCCGGCCTGCTGCCGCTGGCGCCCGAGAAGTTGGAACTGCTGCCGTTTGCCACCAAAGTAGTGCGCGATCGCGAGGCGGCCATCCTGAGTGCGGGGTTGAGCCTGGACTTGCGCGGCGGCCAGACGGCGAAGGTGGAGGCCGATCCGCGCCAGCTGGGCCGGGCACTCGGCCAATTGCTCGACAACGCGATCGCCGCCACGCCGCAGGGGGGAAAGATCCTCGTCGAATTGTCGCGCAAGGCCGACGGCGTGCGCATCATCGTTTCCGACAACGGCAAGGGCATGACCCGCGACGAGCTGCGCCGCGCGCTGGAGGGTTTGCGCACTGGTGCGAATGGCCGCCCGGAGCGCCGCGCGGGGCTGGGCATCCCGCTCGCCCGTCAGCTGGTCGAAGCGCACGGCGGCACGCTCGAGATCGTGTCGCGTGCTGGTGAGGGGACCACCGCGACGATCCTGCTGCCGTGAGGGTGGAGCTGCCCGACCTTGCCACGATGGATGCGTTCGGTGCCCGCCTGGCCGGGCACCTGCGCCGGGGCGACGTGATCGCCCTGTCTGGTGGCCTTGGCGCTGGCAAGACGACTTTGGCGCGGGCGATCGTCGCCGCCCTGGGTCATCAGGGAGAAGTGCCGTCGCCGACCTTCACCATCCTCGAGATTTACGATGCGCTCGATCCGCCCCTGGTGCACGCGGACTTCTATCGGCTCGATTCGCCCGCTGAAGCCGAGGAGCTGGGGTTGGACGATTACCGCTACGGCGCAGCCCTGATCGCCGAATGGCCGGAGAATGCGGGCGGTTTCAATCATGAGCCGGGATGCCTCTCGATCACGCTGGAAACGGCGGGAAACGGCCGCGTGGCGATTGTCGAACCGGGGGCCGATTGGCTAGGGCGCCTGTCATGAGCGAGCTGCCCGAAGGTCTGCACCCGTTTCTTACCGCTGCCGGCTGGGGCGGCGCCGCTGTCGATTCCATTCCCGGCGATGCGTCGTTCCGGCGGTATTTCCGCATTCGCAGCGGTGAGCGCAAGGCGATGCTGATGCACGCCCCGCCGCCGCATGAAGATCCGCAACCGTTCCTCGATGTCGCCGTATGGCTGACCGCCGCACAGATGCGTGCGCCCGCGATCTACGCTGCCGACGCCGCGGAAGGTTGGGTGTTGCTGGAAGATTTCGGCAACGACCGAATGCGCGATTGGCTCGACGTTCATCCCGCCGACGAGGACGGGGCATACAGCGCCGCGATCGATGCCCTGGTCGCGCTGCACACCAAAACGCCTGGTCCGTTCGCACCGTATGACATGGCGACCTATCAGCGCGAAACGGCGCTGCTGACGGAATGGTACTGCCCCGCCGCAGGGCTGGAAGTGGACGTAGAGGGTTACTTCCGCACCTGGGACGAAGTGCTCGCTCCGCTGCTCGATCGTCAACGCCCCGGCGTGACGGTGCTGCGCGATTACCATGCGGAAAACATCATGCTGCTGGAGGCAGGCAAGGACGCGGGCGGCGCGCAAGGGCTGATCGATTTCCAGGACGCGCTGGTCGGTCATCCGGCGTACGATCTGGTCAGCCTGCTGCAGGATGCGCGGCGGGAGGTCTCGCCCGAGCTCGAGCGCCGCATGCTCGACCGTTATGTCACGCGCGCGCGGCCGGGCGCTGAATTCGCGGCGGACTATGCGCGCCTCGGCGCCCAGCGGAATGCCAAGATCGTCGGCATCTTCGTGCGGCTATGGCAGCGCGACGGCAAGCGAGGCTACCTGTCGCTGATCCCGCGGGTATGGGCCGCGCTGGAGCGCGACCTTGAACATCCGGCGCTGGCCCCGGTCGCCGCCTGGTTCGACGCCAACATCCCGCAGGCCCGCCGTGATGAACTGGGTGGAAGCCTGACGTGACCGTCCTCGCCAGCGATACCGCGATGGTCATGGCGGCGGGGCTGGGCAAGCGGATGCGTCCGCTCACGGCGACGCAGCCCAAACCGATGGTGCGCGTCGCGGGCAAGCCGCTGATCGATCACGCGCTCGACCGTCTGGCAGATGCCGGCGTCGCGCGAGCGGTAGTGAACGTGCATTATCTGGCCGACCTGTTGGAGGCGCACCTTGCCGAGCGGCAATCGCCGAAGGTGACCGTTTCGGACGAGCGCGCGGTGCTGTTGGAGACGGGCGGCGGCATGAAGAAAGCGCTCGCCGCCGGCCTGCTGCCCGATCCGTTCTTTTGCCTCAATGCCGATAACATCTGGCTCGACGGGCCGCGCGATGCCTTCGCCGATCTGTCGAGCGCGTGGCGGCCTGATCAGATGGACGCGCTGCTGCTCGTCGTGCCGCACGCGCGCGCGATGAACTTCCGGGGGCAGGGCGATTTCCACATGGACGCGCTTGGCCGCCTCAGCCGGCGCAAGACGGGCCGGGTCGCGCCGTTCATCTATACCGGCATCCAGCTCGTCAGTCACCGGCTGCTGCGCGATGCGCCGGACGGTCCGTTCGGCACGATGATCCTGTGGGAGCGGGCGATCGCGGAAGGCCGGCTGTTCGGCACCGCGTTTACCGGCCAGTGGTTCGAAGTCGGAGAGCCGCACGCGATCAAGCCGACCGAAGAGGCGTTGAGGGGTGCCTGATCGCCGCCGATGAAGGGCCCGCAAGTCTATTCGATCGCAGCCCACCGCGGCTTTGCCGACGCGCTCGTCGCCGGGTTGATCCCGCGCTACACCGAAGGCGATTACGGGCTTGCGCGCCTGACGCTGCTGTTGCCGTCGAGCCGTGCCGCCCGAACCTTGCAGGAAGCGTTCGTGCGGGTCAGCCCGTCCGCCGGTTCGGGAGCCGGCCTGCTGATGCCGCGGATGGCGGTGGTCGGCGACCTAGACCTCGACGAAACGCTCGGCACGCTGCTTGACCCGCTGGGTGCGGCCGACATCCCGCCGGCGGTCGATCCCACGCGCCGATGGCTGCGCATCGCCGCGTTGCTGGCGGACGAGATGGGGCAGGAGGCACCGCGCGGTGCTGCGCTGTTGCGGCTGGCGCAGCAGGTCGCCCGCACGATGGACCGTCTGCTGATCGAGGATATCGGACCCGAATTGCTGCTGAGCGATCAGGTGCGCGAGATCGTCGGCGACATGGCCGAACACTGGCAGCGGTCCGTGCGGCTGTTTGCGCGGGTCCAGACACGGTGGCTGGCGGAACTTTCGGCGATGTGTGCGCTAGACGCGTCCGCGCGGCGCAATCGCCTGTTCGATCATGCGGCGCGAACCTGGAAGGAACGACCGCCGCAAACTCCGGTGATCGCCGCCGGCGTGACCAGCGCCGCGCCCGCCCTTGCGCGGCTGCTGCGCGTGGTCAGCGAACTGCCGCAGGGTGCCGTCATCCTGCCCGACCTCGATCTGGCGATGCCCGATGAGGTGTGGGCAGAGCTGGGCATCGCCGGCGGACCGGAAGATCCACCATTCTCGGAAGACGACGCGGTCTCGCACCCGCAATACCACCTCAAGCTGCTGCTCAACCGGATGGGCGTGAACCGGCAGGAGGTGCAGCCGTGGCACCGGCGCGGGCTGTCGGCCGCCCCGCCCGAACGCAGCCGCGCAATCTCCAGCCTGTTCCTGCCGCCCGAAGCGAGCAAGTCGTGGGCCGACATGCCGCCCGATCGCCGCCGGCTGGCCGGCGTCCGGCTGATGGAGAACCCCAACCCCGAAGCCGAGGCGCAGGCAATCGCACTGCTTATCCGGCAAGCGGTGGCTGAACCGGAAAAGCGGGTCGCGCTGGTCACGCCCGACCGCGCGCTCGCGCGCCGGGTGATCCAGCACTTGCGTCGCTGGAATTTGGACGCCGACGATTCCGCGGGCCGCCCGCTAGGCAGCACCGCCGCCGGTCGGCTGTTTCTTCAGTTGGCGCAGATCGCGTCGGAAGGCGGCGCGCCGATCGCGCTGGTGGCCGCGCTCGCCCATCCGCTCGTGATGACGGGCGAGCGGCGCGCGCCCTGGCTCGAACGCCTGCGCGCGTTCGAGCTCAAGCTGCGCGGTCCGCGTCCCGCACCGGGCTTCGCAGCCTTGCGGCCGATCGCGGAGAAGGCGCGGGTCGAGCCCTGGTGGCTTGAGGTCGAGGCTATTCTAACGCCGCTGATGGCGGACGAAACGCTCTACTTGGCAGAATGGCTGGACCGGCTCGCCGCGACCGGAGAGGCGCTGTCGGGAGAAGTGCTGTGGAGCCGCGAGGACGGCCGCGCACTGTCCGCCTTCGTCGAGGATCTGCGCGCCCACGCCCGCGAAACGGGCACCGTGCTGGAGGCGCGCGACCTGCACCCTGCGCTGGGCGATGCGATGGAAGCGGTGGCGGTTCGTCCGCCCTACGGGGGACACCCGCGGGTGGCGATCTACGGCCTGATCGAATCGCGTATGGCGCGGGCGGACCTGGTGATCGCAGCCGGGTTGAACGAAGGCACCTGGCCCACGCGACCGGCGACCGACCCGCTGCTCGCACCGGCGGTGCTGCGCGCGCTCGGCGTGCCGGGCGCCGATTTCCGCATCGGCCTTAACGCACACGATCTTGCTGCCGCGATGGGCGCGCCCGAAGTGGTGCTCAGCCGCTCCCGCCGGGACGAGGGCGGGCCGGCTATCGCCTCGCGCTTTCTGCTGCGGGTCCAGGCGCTGCTGGGGGAATTGGGCGACCATCACCGGGAGGCAGACGCGCCGCGGCTTGCCGCGATGATCGACCATGCCGCGCCGGCGCCGGACTATCCCCGGCCGCGGCCCATGCCCACGGCGGAGCAGCGCAGGGTCGCGATCAGCGTGACCGGGCTCGACCGGCTGCGCGCTGATCCATACCAGTTTTATGCGTCGTCGATTCTCGGCTTGCCGGAGCTGGAGCCGCTGGAGGCGGAGCCGAGCCCGGCTTGGCAAGGCACTCTGGCGCACGAGATCCTGGAAACCTGGCACAAGACCGGTCGCCCCCTGGACGAAATCGCGCGCGAAACGCTGAGTGCGATGCACGCCCATCCGCTGACCCGCGCGCTATGGCGCCCGCGGCTGCTGAACGCGCTGCGATGGGTGGAAGCGAGCGTCGCCTCCGATCCCTCGCGCACGCCCGTTCTCTGGGAGGAGAAAGGGCGCATGGAGTGGCGCGGCGTGACCCTTCATGGGCGAATCGATCGCCTGGACCAGCTGGAGGACGGCACCTTTGCAGTGGTCGATTACAAGACCGGCAAGCCGCCGTCGGGCGCGCAGGTGGAGCGCGGGTTCGCGCTCCAGCTCGGCACGCTGGGGTTGATGGTGGGCGAGGGCGCGTTCGCCAAGGCACAGGGCACAGCCAGCCGGTTCGAATACTGGTCGCTCGGTCGAAGCGACAAGAGTGATACCGGGTTCGGTTACATCACCACGCCGATCCTGGAAGGCGCCAAGAAAAAGGGCATCGCCGCGGGCGAGTTCCTGCCGCAGGCGCGGCGCTATCTGGATGATGCGCTGGACAACTGGATCCTGGGGTCCGAGCCGTTCACCGCCCGGCTCAACCCCGATGCGCCCAGCTACGCGACGTATGACCAGCTGATGCGGCTGGATGAGTGGGTGGGACACGAACAATGAGCGGCGCGGTTCACCCCTTGCGCGACAATCAGGCGCGGGCCGTCGCGCCGGAACGCAGCGTGTGGCTGTCCGCATCGGCCGGGACGGGCAAGACCCAGGTGCTGTCCGCGCGCGTGCTGCGTTTGCTGCTTCAACCGGGGGTCAAGCCCGGCCAGATCCTGTGCCTCACCTTCACCAAGGCCGGCGCGGCGGAAATGTCCGAGCGGGTCAACGCCGTGCTCGCGCGCTGGGTGCGATTGAAACCGGAGGAACTGGGCAAAAACCTGCTCGCGATCGGCGCGCCGGTCGATCCGGCGACGCAGGAGCGGGCACGCACGCGCTTCGCGGCGGTGCTCGATTGCCCTGGCGGTGGATTGAGGATCGACACGATCCACGCGTTTTCCCAGTGGCTGCTGGCGGCATTCCCTGACGAAGCGGGGCTGGTCGCCGGCACCCGGCCGATGGAAGACCGCGACCGCGACCTCCTGGCGCGACAGGTGCTCCAGACACTCGTCGTGGAGGCCGAGCAGGCGGAGGACGTCGCGGTGCTCGGCCCGCTGGCGATGCTGAGCGAACGGATGGGGCCGGACGGCGTGCGGTCGTGGCTGATGCGCTGCGCCGAAGCGCGCGAGGTCTGGCAGGGGACGGGTGCATGGCAGCCCCCGATGCACGAACGGGTGCTCCGGTTGCTCGGCCTCGAGAGCGACGCGAGCGAGAGCAGCCTGGTGGAACTGTGCGCCGAGGGCGTGTTCGACTGCGACGCGCTGCACCGGGTCCGGTCCGCAAACGAGGCATGGGACACGGCGACCGCGCAAAAATCGACCACCGCGATTGCCGACTTCCTTGGCGCCAGCGGCATGGGTCGGGTCACGGCGGCGGGTCCGCTGCGGGATGCGCTGTTCACCCAGAAGGGTGAAATCCGCTCGCTGAAAAGCCTGGAAAAGTGCGATCCCGGCTATGCCGCCGCGGCGGAAGCGGTCGCGGCTTCGCTGGGCGCTCTACGCGAGCGACAGGCGTTGCTCGCGCTGGCTGACCTGCTGACGCCCGCGCTCGAGCTTGGCCGCCGGTTTGCGCTCGCGTGGGAAGAGGCCAAGGAGCGGGAAGGGCTGATCGACTTCGATGACCAGATCCGCCGCGCGGCCGAGTTGCTGACCCGGTCCGATATTGCCGACTGGATCCGCTACAAGTTGGACCGGCGGTTCGACCACATCCTGATCGACGAAGCGCAGGATACCAACCAGGCCCAGTGGGACATCATCCGCGCGCTGACCGGAGACTTCTTCGCCGGCCAGGGCGCGCGGGGCGAAGCCATGCGCACGATCTTCGTGGTCGGTGATTACAAGCAGGCGATCTTTCGCTTCCAGGGCACCAGCCCGGAAAACTTCGCCATCGCCCGGCAGCACTATGCCGAACTGATCGACGCGCTTGCGGCCGGTGACCCCGACCGTGAACTGCTGAAGCTGGGGCTCGGCCGCAGCTACCGCACCGCGCAGCCGGTGCTCGATTTCGTCGATCGCGCGATCGAGACGATCGGCGCGCGCGCGTTCGGGCTCGACAGCGAGCCTGAGCCGCACATCGGGGACGAGCGCCCCGGACTTGTCACGCTGTGGCACCCGGTGGCCGGTCGCGAAGACGATGCCGATGACGACGGGCCTGAGGACTGGCTGTCGGAACCCGAGCGAGCGATGGCCAACCGCATCGCCGATCAAGTCCGTGTCTGGCTGAGAGACGGCTTCCCGCTGGTCAAGGGCGGCACCCGCAATGCCGGACCCGGCGATATCATGGTGCTGGTGCGCAAGCGGCGTGAGTTGGCCGGGCTGATCGTCGCCCGGCTGCACGCGGCGGGCGTGCCGGTCGCGGGCGTCGACCGGCTGCGCCTGGGTGCGCCGCTCGGGGTGAAGGACCTGCTGGCGGCGCTGCGCTTTTCCGCCCAGCCGCTCGACAGCCTGAGCTTGGCCAACCTGCTGGTCAGTCCGCTGATCGGTTGGTCCCAGGAAGAACTGCTCGAACTCGGCTATCGCATCAAAGGCGTGCCGCTGTGGGATCACATCCGGGGCGGCGCGCACCCGCGCCAACAAGAGACCGCTTCCCGCTTGCTCGACTTGCTCCGGCGCGCGGATTTCGAGCCGCCCCAGGCGTTGCTCCACTGGCTGCTGGTGGGTCCGTGGCAGGGTCGCAAGACACTCGTCGCGCGTCTTGGTCACGAGGTAAACGATCCGATCGACGAACTGCTCAATGCCGCCAGCGCCTATGCGTCTACGCAAACGCCCAGTCTCGTCGGCTTCCTCGCATGGTTCGATGCGGGCGAGGGCGAACTGAAGCGCGACGCGGACGGAGGCGGCGGGCTGGTGCGGGTGATGACCGTCCACGGATCGAAGGGCTTGCAGGCGCCTATCGTGATTTTGGCCGATGCCACCGGCAATCCGGACGCTTCTCCGACGCGCGACCTGACTCTCACCGAGGATCTGCCCGGCGGCGGCGGGCGCACGGTGCCGATGCCTCCCCTGCGCAAGGAGGAAAAGGCCGGCCCGGTGGTCGATGCGGAGAACACCGCCCGTGTTGCCGAGCGCCAGGAGCACTGGCGCCTGCTCTACGTCGCGATGACCCGCGCCGAGGAAGCGCTGTTCATCGGCGGCGCGCTGGGCAAGCGAGAGAAAGAGCCGGCACCGGATTCATGGTTTGCGCGCCTGGCGCCCTTGTTCGAAAATGAACCGCTGGCCGATCCGATCTGGGGGGCGGTCAGCGAATGGGGCGCGCGCGCGCCAGAGGCCCCGCCAACGGCGGCGGTCCCGGCTCCGCTCGAAGCGGGACTACCTGTCTGGGCCAGCACTCCGGTCGGCGACGAACCGCGCCCGCCGCGGCCGCTGGCACCTTCGGCTGCCGGCGCGGAGCAGGGCGCCGATCCGCCATTCCCCGCCGATACCGCGCGGATCGCGGCGCGCCGGGGCGTGCTGGTGCACCGGCTGCTGGAACGACTCCCCGACATCGCGCCGGACCAGAGGAGCGAGCTTGGCCGAGGATGGCTTACCCGCCAGGCCGCGGATATTCCCGCCGAGGAGCGCGAGGCGTTGCTCGCCAGTGCGCTGGCGGTGTTGTCGCAGCCCGCGTTTGCCGACGTGTTCTCGCCCAGCGCCCTTGCCGAAGTCCCGCTGGCGGCGACGGTGGGCGGCGTGGTGGTCGCCGGAACCGCCGACCGTCTGCTGATCGAGCCGGGCCGGATCACGGTAGTCGACTTCAAGACCATGCGCCGCCCGCCATCCTCGCTGGAGGAAGTGCCCGAACGCACGCTCCGCCAGATGGCGGCGTACGCAGCCGCGCTGCAGGTGATCTATCCCGGGCGGGAGATTTGCGCGGCGGTTCTCTACACCCAGGCGCCCCAGCTAATCGTCATCCCGGAAGATCTGCTGGCCGCGCGCAAGACGCACTTGTCCCCCGAACCGGAAAGCTTTCCAGCCCCATCGGTTGAGTGAACGACCGGGCTGCCTAGATTGGTGGCCAGAACATCGGGCCGCCGCGGAAAGGCGGCTCGCGCAAAAGGAGAATACCATGCCGACCATCGCGGTGACCGACGCCAGTTTCCAATCCGACGTGCTCGATTCCGACAAACCGGTGCTGGTGGATTTCTGGGCCGAGTGGTGCGGTCCGTGCAAGATGATCGGCCCCGCGCTGGAAGAGATTGCGGATGAGCTGTCGGACAAGGTGACCATCGCCAAGATGGACATCATGGAAAACACCGGCGTGCCCGGTTCGATCGGCGTGCAGTCGATCCCGCTGATGGTGCTGTTCAAGGGCGGCAAGCCCATCGCGCAGAAGCTCGGCGCAGCCCCCAAGATGCAGCTCAAGAGCTGGCTTGAAAGCGAACTGCAGAGCTAGGACACGGGTAGGCGAGCGGCCATCTGGTCCCACAAGCGCGGACTCGCCGCGCCGATGAGGCCGGGCCGCTCGTACTCGTCCACGCGGTAGGGCGACCCGTCGGGGCGGGCTACCTTTCCGCCGGCCTCGTTGACGAACAGCGCGCCGGCAGCGTGATCCCATGGCAGGGTCCGTTCGAAAATAGCGACATCGTTCTCGCCGAGAACCAGGCGCGGATATTGCTCGGCTGCGCACCGGGGAATGTCGACGAGCGTGTAGTGCGGGGCGATCGCCGCGCTGACTCGTGCGCGCCGATCGGGGGCCATGTAGATCAACGAGTTGGCCGCGACCGGGGTCGAGGCGCCTGTCTCGCGCGCGGCGGCGCGGTGGCCGTCGATGTACGCGCCTCGCCCACGGTTCGCGTGGCAAAATCGGCCGGTCAGGCAATCGTAGATCCACCCGGCGACCGTTTCCCCATGCTCAGCCAGCGCGATCAGGATGCCGAACGGCGGTTTGCCGGCGGCGAAGTTGTTTGTCCCATCGAGCGGATCGACGATCCAGCACAACGGGTCGCCGAGCCGAGCAAGCAGCGAAGGATCGGCGGCGCAGGCTTCCTCGCCGATCACGGTGGCTTCGGGCAGCAGGCGGGACAAACCTTCGGTCAGGATCGCTTCCGCTTCGTGATCCGCGATCGTGACCACGTCAGGCAGGGTGCCGACGCTTACCTTGCTCTCGATCTGATATTCGGCAAGCGCTTGCCAACGTGGCATGATGGCGCGCGTCGCGGCGTCACGCATCAGCGCGCCGACGGCGCTGGTCAGCTTATCGCCGGCGGCCATTCAGGACCGATAATCTGCGTTGATGGCGATGTACCCCGCGGTGAGATCGCAGGTCCACACGGTCGCGCGGCCTTCGCCAAGGCCAAGATCGACCGCGATCGTCACTTCATCGCCTGCGAGATGCCGGGCCACGGGCGCCTCGTCGTAGTCCACGACCGGCTGACCCTCACGCGCGGCCCAGGTGCCGCCGAACCCGATCGACAGCTTGTCACGGTCCGCCGGCTCCCCAGCTTTGCCGACCGCCATAACGACCCGCCCCCAGTTGGCATCACCGCCCGCTACGGCGGTCTTGACCAACGGAGAGTTGGCGACCGCAAGGCCGATCCGGCGCGCGCTGTCGTCGGAAGTAGCTCCCGTTACCGCCACCTCGATGAACTTGGCGGCCCCTTCGCCATCGCGCACCACGAGGTGGGCGAGCTGGCGGCACACATCGTGCAGCGCCGCGGCAAAAGCATCGGCGCCCGCGTCTTCGATCGAGGCAAGAGGAGTGTTGCCGGCCTGCCCGGTGGCGAACGCCAGCACGGTATCGCTGGTCGAGGTGTCGCTATCGACGGTGATGCAGTTGAACGTCGCGTCGCTTGCCGCCGACAGCAGCGCCTGCAGGAAAGCTGGCTCGACCGCTGCGTCGGTAAACACATAGCCCAGCATGGTCGCCATGTCGGGCGCGATCATCCCGCTGCCTTTGACGATCCCCACCAGCGAGATTTCTTGCCCGCCGACGATCGCGGTCGCCACCGCGCCTTTAGCGAAAGTGTCGGTTGTGCCGATGGTTGTCGCAGCCTCTTCCCATGAGCACTCGGCTGCCGTGAAGGCAGCAGCGAGGCCTTCGCGCGCCTTGTCTTGCGGAAGCGGCACGCCGATCACCCCGGTGGAAGACACGAACACGTCGCTTGGGGCGCACCCCAGGTTCTCGGCAACCTGGGCCATGATCCCCTCGACCGCCGCGCGGCCGCGGTAGCCGGTGAAGGCGTTCGAGTTGCCGGCATTGACCACCAGCGCGCGCGCAGTCCCCAGACGCACCTGCTCGCGGCCGAGTTCCACCTCGCTGGAACAGCAGACATTGCGGGTGAACACGCCCGCGACAGTCGTGCCCGGCGCCACTTCGATATAGGTCAGATCGCAGCGGCCCCACTCCTTGTAACCGGCGCGGGCCACGCGCGGGGTCACCCCCGCGACCGGCAGTGCGACTGGAAAAGGGCGGGCGAGCGGAGAGCGATCGAGATCCATGTATCGGCCGCTAAAGACCCCTTTTGACGGCTGTTCAAGACTCGTTCAGCGCTCAAGCGTAGCGTGGACGCTTCGGTTGCTGCGATTCACTAGGGGGTGGACGAGATGCTTGCCAAAGCCTATCTGTCTCGCTCCATGTTGCGTCGTATTCTTGCCTGTCTTGCGCTGATCACCGGGCTTGTTGCCACCGGCACTCCCGCGCATGCGCGCATGATCCTCGATTCCAGTACGCGTATCGAAACCAGCGTGCCGACTTCGCAGGGTTCTTCTCAAGCGCCCTGCAGTTCGCAGCCGCAGCGGGTGAACGCGCAGGGCAAGGCAGTCACGCAGCCCGGTTGCGCGCCGCGCCGGCCGGTGGTCGTCTACATTCCTACGGTTCAGTACGGCCCCGACCGCGCGTACGAATAGCGCGTCGGTTCGCTTCCCCGTAACGCTGCCCGGCAGGACCCGCGCGTCCGGCGGGTTTGGCTCTTGAACCTCCAGCCGTCAGGCACTCCATCATGATCCAGAATTTCGCCAAGGCCCTGTTCGGGTCGTCGAACGACCGTTACGTCAAGTCGCTCGACAAGATCGTCCGCCAGATCAATGCGCTCGAACCGCAGCTTGAAGCGCTCTCGGATGCCGAACTGTCCGCCCAGACGCAGAAGTTTCGCGACCAGCTCGCCGGCGGTTCCACTCTCGACGATATCCTGCCCGAAGCGTTTGCGACCGTTCGCGAAGCATCGCGGCGTGTGCTGGGCATGCGGCATTTCGACGTCCAGATGGTCGGCGGCATCGTCCTCCACCGCGGTGAGATCGCCGAAATGCGGACCGGCGAGGGCAAGACCCTGGTCGCGACGCTGGCGACGTACCTCAACGCGATCGAGGGCAAGGGCGTCCATGTCGTGACCGTCAACGACTATCTCGCCCGCCGCGATGCCGACTGGATGGGCCGGATTCACAAGTTCCTCGGCCTGACGGTCGGGGTGATCGTGCCCAACCTCAACGAATTCGAGCGGCGCGAGGCATATGGGTCCGATGTGACGTACGGCACGAACAACGAGTTCGGCTTCGATTACCTGCGCGACAACATGAAGCACGAACGCGGCCAGATGGTGCAACGCGCGTTCAACTTCGCGATCGTCGACGAGGTTGACTCGATCCTGATCGACGAGGCGCGCACCCCGCTGATCATCTCGGGCCCGACCGAGGACAAACAGGACCTGTACCTCTCGATCGACGCCATCGTGAAGTCGATCGACGACAGCTATTACGAGGCAGACGAGAAGACCAAGAACATCTCTTGGACCGAAGAGGGTGCGGAGAAGATCGAGGAGCTGCTTGCCGGCAGCGGCCTCCTGACCACGCCCAATCTCTACGACGTCGAGAACACGCAGGTCGTCCATCACCTTGACCAGGCGCTACGCGCGAACGTGATGTTCAAGCGCGACATCGACTACATCGTCAAGGACGAGAAAATCGTCATCATCGATGAATTCACCGGCCGCATGATGGACGGCCGCCGCTGGTCGAACGGCCTGCACCAGGCGGTCGAGGCGAAGGAAGGCGTCAAGATCGAGCCCGAGAACCAGACGATGGCCTCGATCACCTTCCAGAACTATTTCCGCATGTATCCCAAGCTCTCCGGCATGACCGGCACCGCCGCGACCGAGGCGGCTGAGTTCTGGGACATCTACAAGATGAACGTCGTCGAGATCCCCACCAACGTGCCGGTGCAGCGGATCGACGAAGAGGACGAGTTCTACAAGAATACCGCCGACAAGTTCCAGGCGATTGCCAAGGCGATCGCCGAGAAGAGCAAGATCGGCCAGCCGGTGCTGGTGGGCACCGTGTCGATCGAAAAGTCGGAACTGCTCAGCGAATACCTTGAGAAGGAAGGCGTGAAGCATTCCGTCCTCAATGCCCGCTTCCACGAAATGGAAGCGCACATCGTGGCGCAGGCGGGCCGGCTGGGCGCAGTGACCATCGCGACCAACATGGCGGGCCGCGGGACCGACATCCAGCTGGGCGGCAACGTCGAGTTCCGGACCGAGGACGAGCTGAAGAACGTGCCCGAAGGTCCGGAGCGCGATGCCGCGATCCAGCGGATCAAGGAAGAAGTGGCCGCAGAACGAGCCAAAGTGCTCGAAGCGGGCGGCCTGTTCGTTCTTGCGACCGAGCGGCACGAATCCCGGCGCATCGACAACCAGCTGCGCGGGCGGTCCGGCCGTCAGGGCGACCCCGGCCTCAGCCGGTTCTACCTGTGCCTCGAAGACGACCTGCTGCGCATCTTCGGCCCCGATACGCTGTTCAGCCGTATGATGAATTCGAACCTCGCCGATGGCGAGGCGATCGGATCGAAATGGCTGTCGAAGGCGATCGAGACCGCGCAAAAGAAGGTCGAAGCGCGCAACTACGATATCCGCAAGCAGGTCGTCGAATACGACGACGTGATGAACGACCAGCGCAAGGTCGTCTACGAACAGCGCGCGGACATCATGGATTCCGAAGCCGTCGACGATGTGGTCGCCGACATGCGTCATGACACGGTCAACAATCTGGTCGGTGAAGCGTGTCCTCCTGGCTCGTACCCCGAGCAATGGGACGTGGCCGGACTCAAGCAGCGCATCTTTGACGTGCTGGGCGTCGATGCCCCGGTCGAAGCGTGGCTGGAGGAAGACCACGTCGAGCCTGAGCTGATCGAGGAACGCCTGCAGGCGCTCACCGACGAGGCGATGGAGCGCAAGATCGCCGAGGCCGATCCCGGGATGTGGAAACGGCTGGAGAAGCAGATCCTGCTGGAACGGCTGGATCACCACTGGAAGGAGCACCTCTCCACCCTCGACGCGCTCCGTCAGGTGATCTTCCTGCGCGCCTACGCTCAGAAGCAGCCGATCAACGAGTACAAGCGCGAAGCATTCATGCTGTTCGAGCGGATGCTGGAAACGCTGCGCGAAGACGTGACCACGATCCTGCTGCGCAGCGAATTCCGCTTCAACGCGCCTCAGGCGCCGCTGTCGCTCCCCGACCTGCCGGATTTCCTGACGGGTCACATCGATCCGCTGCTCGGCATCGACAATTCGAACGATGGCGACGGGTCACGCTTGCGCGAAGCGCTGTTCGGCTCGCTCGCCGGGTCGCCTGTGGCCGAAGCCGGGCCGGGCGGCGTGGCGGACAACCCGTGGGCAGGTCAGGAAATCAGCCGCAACGCGCCGTGCCCTTGCGGATCGGGCAACAAGTACAAGCACTGCCACGGCGCGGTGGGGACCAAGACGCCGGCCTGACCTGCGGGCGCGGATCGCCAACCACGGCCGCCCGGCGAAACCTAGCGCGGGGGCCGCAGCATGGCCTCCAGCGGCGGGGCACCGGGCATCACGTCGATCATCGCCTGACGTTCGAAGCCGCAACTGCGGTAGAACCCGCGGTTCGCCGGGTTCGAATTCTCGAGGTAGGCTGGCACGCCGGCCCGATCGCACGCGTCGAGCACCGGCTGGATCAAATTGCGTCCTCGGCCTTTGCCCCGCGCAGATGGGCGCACGCCGATAGTAAACAGGTATGCGTGGGGAAACTCCGGGTGGTGGCGGGCCATGGCAGCGACCGCCGCGTCGGTCCGCCGCTTTGCTCCCCAGGTACTCCCGAACAACACCGCGCCGTACAGCGCGGGTAAGGCGCGCAGCGGCGGCTCGACGTCACCCCCGGGCAGCATCCACATCGCGGCACCCTCATCTCCCAGCCGAATGCAGTAGCCGCGCGGCAGATAGACATGGCGGGCGAGCGCGCCGAATACCCCCGCCATCCCGGCAAAGCGCCCGAACAACCAGCGATTGAACGGGTCGTCGCGAAAAGCGTCGGCGGTGATGTCGCCGATGGCGCGCGCGTCGCTCGATCCGCCGCGCTCCAGGTCGCGGCCGAGTTCGATGGCGGGGAAGTCCACGCGCTCCCTCCTGCTAGTGGCAAGGTCGACGCTATCATGGCGCATGGGGTCTGGTAGAGGAAGCGATGATGCCGCTGCTTGCCGCCGCCTTCGCGCTGACTGCCCTGCTTTACGCCGCGGTCGGCTTTGGTGGCGGATCGACCTACAGCGCGTTGCTGGCGCTCGCCGGGTTCGATTACCGCTTGCTGCCGATCCTGGCGCTCGCCTGCAACCTGGTGGTGGTGAGCGGTAGCTCGATCCGGTTTGCGCGCGCCGGCCTGACGCCGTGGCGCGGGGCCGCGCTGCTCACCGGCGTGGCCGCTCCCGCCGCTTTCCTGGGCGGGCTGACCCCGTTGAAGCAGGAAGTGTTCGTCGGACTGCTCGGAAGCAGCCTCGTGCTCGCCGGGGCAGCCCTGCTGATCCCGCTGGCCGCCCGGGGGGAAGGGGAAGCGCCCCCCGCCGCGCGGTGGATGCCCCTGCTCGCCGCGCCGATCGGCTATCTGGCGGGCCTAGTGGGGATCGGGGGCGGGATTTTCCTCGCCCCGCTGCTGCACCTGACCCGCTGGGACAACGCACGCGCTATCGCCGCGACAGCGGCGCTGTTCATCCTGATCAATTCGGTGTTCGGCCTGGCTGGCCAGCTTATCAAGAATGGCGGCGATCGCCTCGGCGAAGCCGCGACGCTGGGACTGCCCCTGTTGATCGCCGTGGTGATCGGCGGCCAGGTCGGCAGCCTGCTGGCGGTGCGCCTGCTGCCGCAGACCGCCATTCGCTGGCTCACCGCCGCGCTCACGATCTATGTCGGAGCGCGGCTGTTGCTGAAATTCTAACTGGTCGGGGCGAGCGGCCCTTCACCAGCGTGCACCACCGTCGCGTCCCTGCTGAGAGGCCCACCGGCGAGGTCAGCGTTGTCGCCGGTCCGACCACTGGCGGATCCGCCCTGTGTCAGGCGCCGGAAGGTGCCGTCCACCTGCTCGCGGTTCTTGTTGTAATAGTTGTAAGCGGCGTATCCGAGGGCGCCGAGGGTTGCCATTCTGAGAAGCATCTTGAGGTGTCCTTTCCTTCAGCCCCTCAACGAAGGCGACCCGCAAAGGGTCCGGTATGGTCGAAGTCAGTGCGACAGCTGCTTATGGCATGGACTTGAGTGGTGAATGACGTCGCCCAGTCGGCGGCGATCGACCGGCTGGCCGCAGACCGGGCATTTGTGGAAATGGTCCGGCTCGGGCAGGTCGGGCGCTGCGACCGAAGCGCGATTGGCGACCTCACCAGCGTGCAAGAGATTGGCTTCACCACCCCGATCCGAACCGGATGAGCCGCCGCCAGTTCCGATTCGGTCTGGCGCGAAACGGATTCGGTTCAGCGTAACGGCCGGAACACTGCGATTCTCTCGCGCGCTCAGCCTTCATGCCTGTCCAGCAAATCCGAGGTTCGTCCGCGATCGAGAGAGTGGCCTACAATCCCCTTTCGCGCGAACTCAGCGTCTGGTTCAGCGAGCGGAGGCGTTACATCTATTCCGGCGTCCCGGCCGAGATCTATCAGTCGCTGTGCGAAGCTGGATCGGCCGGCCGGTTCGTCAACTCTGCGGTAAGAGGACGGTTCGATTGCCGCGCCGATCCGCCGCGCCGCCGGTATCCCGATTAGAGTATTACGGGTCCCTGGGCATCCCGTGGATGCGGGGGATCGCGGCCGCAACCGGCTGCTTCGCCGTCCGGGCCCTTTCAACCGATGTGGAGCACAGGATAACGGCCTAACCTAGCCGCACCGCAACCCGTACGGTTCAAGCTTCGGTGTCATCGCCAGTGCGCCTACCATAACAGAAGAGAAGGACTGAACCGCCGCCTGGAGGCGTATCGTGCATCGTCGAACTGGCGACGATGAATGGCTCCCCGAGTTGGATTCGAACCAACGACCAAGTGATTAACAGTCACCTACTCTACCGCTGAGCTATCGGGGAGCAGCCGGATCGGCAGGAGCGCGCCTATATGGGCGTGCCGGATGGTTGGCAAGTCCCAGAGTCGACTAGACCGCGAACTGTTCCGCAACGATCCGCTCATCGAGGGCGTGACCGGGATCAAATAGCAGGGTCAGCTGGCTTTCGCGGGCGATCTCCAGGTTCACTTCGGCGACGTCGCGGAACTCTTTCTGGTCGGCGACCACCGACACCGGGCGCTTGGCTGGCTCGTTGACACGGAAGGTCACCTTGCTCCGCTCAGGCAACACCGCACCCGACCACCGTCGCGGGCGGAACGGACTGATCGGGGTCAGCGCCAGCAACTGCGAATCGAGCGGCAGGATCGGTCCGTTGGCAGACAGGTTATAGGCGGTGGAACCGGCCGGGGTGGCGAGCAGCACGCCGTCGCAGACCAGTTCCTTCAGCCGGGTCTTGCCGTCCAGCAACACCTCGATCTTGGCGGTCTGACGGGTTTCGCGCAGTAGCGACACCTCGTTAATGGCGCAGGCGACATGGCGCGCGCCGTCCTGGGTGATGGCCTCCATCCGCAGGGGGGCGATAGCGTGGATGCGGGCCTTGTGCAGCCGATCAACCAGCTTGGCCGGAGTGCGATAACGGTTCATCAGAAAACCGATTGTGCCGCAGTTCATGCCGTACGCGGGTATGACCCGCCCCTTGTCGAGCATCCGGTGCAGCGTGTGCAGCATGAAGCCATCGCCGCCCAGCACCACCACCGCTTCCGCCCGGTCGAACGAGACGAAATCGTGATGCTCGCGCAGCTCGGCCGCCGCGGCGATGGCCCGTTCGGTGCGGGAGGCGAGCAGCGCCAGGCGCTTGACGTCGATGGAGCCAGTCACGCGCGCACCCTTATTTCGAAACCAGGATGGGCGCGAAGCTAGAGCCGGGTGTCCCATTTGGCAACGCAGGGCGGCGGCGGGCGCGCGGCGGCGGGCGCAAAGGGCTAGGGAGGACCGGATGACGTCGCTATCGCATGCTTCAGGCCAGAGCCGCCGCGATGCCCTGACCGGGCTTGCCGACAGCGAGGCCGTGGGCGGCGCGCTCGACATCTGGCGGGCAGAAGCCACCGACGGCAAGGCGGCGCCGGTTCATGCCCTGCTGATTGGGCTGGGGCGGTTCGATGCGGTGAATCTGGCGTACGGCGAAGCCGCGGGAGACGGCGCCCTGGTCGAAGTGGCCCGACGCATCCTTCATTTTGCGGCCGATGAACTGGTGGACGGCGAATGGCTGGCGGCCCGCCTGGGTGGCGGCAAGTTCGCGCTGGTTGCGCGAGAGGCGATGAGCCGCGAACGGTGGCAGTGGCTGGGGGAGGCTTTGGGCGAAGCGCTCGCCGCCCCGATAGCGACGCTCGACCGGTCCGGCACGGTGCGCCTGTGGCCGCGCATCGCGCTGCTGCGGGTGCTGCCCGGAGAGCGGGCCGATCACGTGGTCGATCGTCTCGCCGGCACGCTGGCGCAAGCGCACGACCGGCCGGGCGCGCGGATCGCGTGGGCCGACCGGACCCGCTCACCCGCCGGCATCCGCGCTGCCGAGATCGAGGCGGACCTGCTTACGGCCATCGACCACGGCGAGATCGAGATCGTCTTCCAGCCGCAGTATGACATGGCCGACGACAGACTGGTGGGGGCCGAGGCGCTCGCCCGGTGGAACCACCCCCGCATCGGCCAGATCGGGGCGGGTGCGCTGTTCGCGATCGCCGAACGCGCCGAGCATGTGGCGCATCTGTCGCGGCACATCGCGGAGAAGGCGCTGGCGGCGGCGCGGGTGTGGTCGCGCGACCTGCGGCTGTCGATCAATGTCACGCCGGCTGATCTCGCCAGCCCGAACTTCGCGCAGGATTTCGCGGCGCTGCTGGACGCAAGTGGCTTCGCCGCGGCACGGCTGACATTGGAGATCACCGAGCAGGTGCTGCTGGGCGATCTCGAGCGATGCGCTGCTACGCTGGCCACGCTGAAGTCTCGCGGAATCCACATCGCGCTCGATGATTTCGGCGGCGGGTTCTGCAATTTTCGCTACCTCAAGCTGCTGCCGCTCGACACACTGAAGCTCGACCGCTCGATGATCGACGGGATCGAGCAGGACGAGCGCGACCGGGCAGTCCTGCGGGCTATCGTGGCGCTCGCCCGGGCGCTCGACCTGACAGTGGTCGCCGAGGGGATCGAGACCGAGGCCCAGCGCGCCATCGCCCACAGCGAGGGATGTGCGGTGTACCAAGGCTTTTTGCGATCGGCCCCGCTCTCGCCCGCGGCTTTTCTCAAGGTTGCGCGCCTGCCCGCGTGACGCGCCCCGCGGCATCCGCTAGTGAATGCGGCGAATGCTGACGCGCCTCACCATCCGCAACATCGTGTTGATCGAGGCGCTCGATCTGGAGTTCCGCAGCGGGCTGGGCGTACTGACTGGCGAGACCGGGGCGGGCAAGTCGATCCTGCTCGATGCGCTGGGCCTCGTCCTTGGCAACCGGGCGGAAAACGGTCTGGTGCGCGCGGGAGAGGACAAGGCGAGCGTCACCGCGACGTTCGAGTTCGCCGCGCTACCCGAAGCCATCGCCGCCGCCCTTGATGAGGCTGACGTCGAACTGGAGCCGGGCGAGCCGTTGATCCTGCGGCGCACGCTGAAGGCGGACGGGGGCAGCCGCGCGTTCGTCAACGACCAGCCGGTGGGCGTGGCGCTGCTGCGCGAGATCGCGCCCGCGCTGGTCGAGCTGCATGGTCAGCACGACGACCGCGGGCTGGTCAATCCGCGTGGCCATCGGGCGCTGCTCGATCGGTTTGCCGGAGGGGAGCAAGGCCTCACTGCCCTGTGGACAGGGTGGCGCGCTGCCGAGGATCGGCTGGCCGCCGCGCGAGAACGGGTGGCGACGGCGCAGGCCGATCAGGACCTGCTACTCGCGCACCTCGCCGAACTCGCGGCGATCGAACCGCAGGCGGGCGAGGAAGCACGCCTGGCCGAAGCGCGCGCATCGATGCAGAAGGGCGAGCGGCTGTCGGGCGACCTCGAGGAATTGCGCCTGCTGTGGGAGGGTTCCGACTCGCCGCTGGCCAACCTGCGGGTCGCTGCTCGCCGCCTGGACCGGATCGCATCGGAACACCCGCTGCTGGCCGAAGCACTGGCGGCGCTCGACCGCGCGGTGATCGAGGCGGGGGAGGCGGAGGACAAGCTGACCGCCGCGGGCGAGGCGCTGGTGCACGATCCGCTGGCGCTGGAGCGCGCCGAAACGCGGTTGTTCGATCTTCGTGCACTGGCGCGCAAGCATCGCTGCGAAGTCGACGAGCTGCCCGACCGCATGCGCGAGTTCCGCCACCAGCTCGATGCGATCGAGGGCGGCGAGGCGGAGCTCGATTCGCTGGCCGCCGCGGCGAAATCGGCTGGCGAGGCTTATCGAGAGCGCGCCGTCGCCTTGCACCAGGTGCGGATCGCCGCGGCGGAACGACTGGACGCGGCGGTTGCGGGAGAGCTTGCGCCGCTCAAACTGGATTCGGCGCGCTTCCGGACAGCGGTGACGGAGTTGCCGGAGGACCGCTGGGGGCCGCACGGGATCGACGCGGTCGAATTCCTGATCGCCACCAATCCGGGAGCTGATTTCGCCCCGCTCAACAAGATCGCGAGCGGGGGCGAACTCAGCCGCTTCATCCTCGCGCTCAAGGTTGCGCTGGCGGAGAAAGGCGGGGCAGCCACGATGATCTTCGACGAGATCGATCGCGGCGTCGGCGGAGCGGTGGCGAGCGCCATTGGCGAACGGCTGTTGCGCCTCGCCGGCCACGAAGCGAAGAGCGGTGGGCAGGTGCTGGTGGTCACGCACAGCCCGCAGGTCGCCGCGCGTGGGCGGACCCATTTCGTGATCCACAAATCGAGCGAGGGCACGGTGACGCGCACCTCGGTCACGCTGCTCGATCCGGCTGCGCGGCAGGAGGAGATCGCCCGGATGCTGTCCGGCGCGGAGGTCACTCCCGAAGCGCGCGCGCAGGCCGATCGGCTGTTGGAGGGAGTGTGAGTGCGGTGCGGAACCTGTTTGGCGCTGCGGCGGCGGTTTTGCTGGCGGGTTGCACGATGACGGCGCCTCCGGCCGCAGCACCGCCGCTGGGCATGTACGGCACCGATGCGAATCTCACGCCGTCGAAACCTGATCGCGTGCTGCGCTATGCCGACCACCCGCGCGGTGTCGCCGACCTGCGCCTGCCGGAAGGCACGGGGCCGTTTCCCCTCGCGATGATCTTTCACGGCGGGTGCTGGAAGACGGGCATCGCCGACCGACGATACATGGAGCCGCTCGCCACCCGGTGGCAGCAACTCGGCATCGCCACCTTGAATGTCGACTACCGCGAAGTGGGCGACGGAGGGGGTTGGCCGGGAAGCTTCGGCGATTGGTCTGACGCCGAAGGCTTGCTGCGCGGACTGGCGGAAGATCCGCGGCTGGACCTTAGCCGCCTGACTTTCGTGGGACATTCGGCCGGCGCTCTGCCGGCGCAGTGGTTGGCGGCGGCCCAAGGCGTGGACGGGCCGCTTGGCAATCGCCCGGCGACATCCGGAGCCAGTGCTATCGTGTTTGACGGCCCAGCCGACCTCGCGCTGGATCAGCCACCGTTCGACGCGCTATGCCAGTTTTCGGCCGTGGCTCCGTTCATGGGCGGCAGCGAGAGGGAGGTGCCGCAGCGGTATCGGGCGATCTCTCCGCTCAACCATCCGGCGCGGCTGGACCGGATCCTGTTCGTCCAGGCACGGCTGCCGGCACCGAATGAGCGAGGGCTCGCAGCCCTGCGCTCCGCCGGAGCGAAGGTTGCGGTGGAACTGAAGCCCGCGGCGACCCACTTCGATATCATCACGCCCGGTGCCGCGGCCTACGATGCGGTCGAACCGCAAGTGCTGGCGGTGCTGCGCGCGCAATGAGCACGGCCATGAGCGAATCCGATGCCGCGAACGAGCTGATGCGGCTCGCCAAGGCGATCGCACATCACAACCAGCTGTATCATGTCCAGGACGCGCCGGAGATCACCGACGCCGAATATGACGCGCTGGTGCGGCGCAATGCGGAGCTGGAAACAGCCTATCCGCATCTTGTGCGCGCTGATTCACCGTCTCGCGCCGTGGGGCATGAAGTCGCCGCCTCTCCCTTGAGCAAAGTGCGCCACGACGTGCGCATGATGAGCCTCGACAATGCGTTTTCCGACGAGGAGGTGGCGGAGTTCGTCGCCCGCGTCCGGCGGTTCCTGAACCTGCCTGCAGACGCCCCGCTGGCTTTCACCGCCGAGGACAAGATCGACGGCCTGTCGTGCTCACTGAGATACGAGCAGGGCCGCCTGGTACGTGCGGCGACCCGCGGGGACGGCGAGGTGGGGGAGGATGTCACCGCCAATGTCGCGCACATCCCTGACATTCCGCAGGAATTGACGGGCGAGGTGCCCGCGCTGTTCGAGGTGCGCGGCGAAGTCTACATGGCGAAACAGGACTTTGCGGCCCTGAATGCGGCGCAGCAGGAGGCGGCCGGCCGGCTGTTCGCGACACCGCGCAACGCGGCGGCCGGATCGCTGCGGCAGAAGGACGCTAGTGTCACCGCCCGCCGCAAGCTGCGTTTCTGGGCGCATGGCTGGGGGGCGGCGTCCGAGGTGCCCGCCGACACCCAGCATGCCATGATGGAGCGGCTGCGCGCGTGGGGACTGCCGGTCAGCCCGGACTTCGTCCTCTGCCAGACGGTTGAGGAGATGGTGCGTCATTACCGCGGCATCGGCGAGCGGCGTGACGGCCTGCCGTATGACATCGACGGGGTGGTCTACAAGGTGGACGACCTAGCGCTGCAGTCGCGGCTCGGTGCGATTGGCAAGGCCCCCCGCTGGGCGCTGGCCCACAAGTTCCCTGCCGAACGGGCCGAAACCGTACTGAAGAAAATCGATATCCAGGTCGGCCGCACGGGCAAGCTGACTCCGGTGGGCCGCCTGCGACCGGTGCTGGTCGGCGGGGTGACGGTGGTCAACGTGACGCTGCACAACCGGGACGAGATCGCTCGCCTGAACTTGCGGGAAGGCGACCGGATCGTGATCCAGCGCGCCGGCGACGTCATCCCCCAGGTGGTCGGCAACCTCACTGGCGAGGAGCCGCGAGACGTTTACGTGTTCCCGGATCACTGCCCGGTCTGCGGCAGCGAAGCGGTGGCCGAAGAGGGTGAAGTCGATGTTCGCTGCACCGGCGGCCTGGTCTGCCGCGCCCAGCAGTTCGAACGGCTGCGCCATTTCGTCAGCCGCGCCGCGCTCGACATCGAGGGGTTGGGGGAAAAGACCATCGCTGAATTCATCGACTTGGGCTGGCTCGACCGCGGCCCCCCGGACATCTTCCGCCTGAGGGACCATCGCGGCGATCTGGTCGGACGAGAGGGGTGGCAGGAGAAATCGGTCGACAACCTCCTCGCCGCGATCGAAGCGAAGCGCACGCCCGATGCGGCGCGGCTGCTGTTCGGCCTCGGCATCCGGCACGTGGGCGCGGTGACCGCGCGCGATCTCCTCAAGCATTTTCACGAGTTGCCGGCGGTGCGCGCCGCCGCGGAAGCCGCGCACCGGGGCGATGCGGAGGCGGCCGCGTTGCTAACCGCGATCGAGGGCGTCGGCCCGGTGGTAGTCGAGGCGCTCGGCGATTTCTTCCACGAAGAACACAACCGCGCGGTGTGGGACGACCTGCTGCGCGAGGTTTCGCCCCCGCGTTACGAGGTTCAAACCACCGCCAGCGCGGTCAGCGGCAAGACGGTGGTGTTTACCGGCAAGCTGGAAACGATGAGTCGGGACGAAGCGAAGGCGCAGGCCGAGCGGTTGGGTGCCAAAGCCGCCGGAACGGTCAGCGCCAAAACCGACCTCATCGTCGCCGGGCCGGGCGCGGGCAGCAAGCTCAAGAAGGCCGCCGAACTGGGCATCGAGGTGATCGACGAGGCGGCATGGGCGGAGATCGTCGCCAGCGCGGGATAGCGGAACCCGCGCGCCGGCGGGGCGCTTTGCAAGCCATGGCACGCAAGCTCAAGGTGTTCCGCACGGCGGCGGGGTTCAACGACGCGTATGTCGCGGCGCCGAGCTAGAAAGCGGCGCTTGCTGCCTGGGGCGCGAGTGGAAACCTGTTCGCGCAAGGCACCGCGGAAGAGGTGACCGACGAAGCCTTGATGGCCGCGCCCCTCTCCAAGCCAGGCGAGATCGTGATGATATCGCGCGGTGGATTGGCCGAACAACTGAAGGCGCTCGGCCCGCGCAAGACCAAGAATTCCGCAAAGTCTGCCAAAGCGGCTCCTGAACCGGCACCTCCCCGCAAGCGCAGCAAGCCGCCCAGCCGTGCTTCGCTGGACAAGGCGGAGGCGGATCTGGAGGAGGCGACCAGCCGCCACGCGGCGGCACTCGCTGCATTGGAAGCCGAGCGCGAGTCGCTTGACCGGAAGATTGAAACGCTCCGGGCGCAGCAGGCGAAGGAAGCCGAGAAGCTCCAGCGGCGCGAGCGGGATGCGCGCGAAAACTACCGTGAGACGCTCGCCCGGTGGAGCGGCTGACGGTTGCGTTTTCGCAGCCACAGCACGGACCAGTCTCCGCGCACGTCGCGCGCGGCGAGGCGAAACCCGGCGCGGGTGTAGGCGGCGCGCACCGCGCGCTCCTGCGTTTCGAGCAAGCCCGCCAGCAGCACGCTGCCGCCGGGCACCACGGCGCGCCCGAAATCGGCGGCCAGTTCCGCCAGCGGACCGGCGAGGATGTTGGCGATGAGCAGGTCGTACGGCCCGCGCACGCGCAGCAGCGGGTCCGCCATGCCATCGGCGATCACCATCGTCAGCGCGCCGCGGCCAGCACCCATCCGCGCGTTGTTGGCCTCGGCATTGGCCTCCACGACCCCGGCGCAGACCGCGTCGATGTCGCTCGCGGTCGCATAGGCGCGGGACCACAAGGCCAGCCCGGCGAATGCCAGAAGCCCCGTGCCGGTGCCGATGTCAGCGAGGTTGCGCACCTGCATCCCCGTCCGCTTCATGCGCCCTAGCATCGCCAGGCAGCCCGCGGTAGTGGCGTGATGGCCGGTGCCGAAGGCTTGGCTGGCCGGGATCGCGAAGTCGATCGTGTCGGGGATCGCCGGATGATCGGGGGTGCGGACGCGGAACGGTCCGGCGACGATCGGCTCCAGCCCCGCCTGGCTGACGGTGAGCCAGTCCTGATCGGGGATCGCGGTCACTACCAGCTTTGGCGCCGTGTCTCCAAACAAAGCCGCTACACGGCCGACGTCCTCCGCCGAAGGTTCGTGCGGCAGATAGGCTTCGACAAACCAGTCTTCCGGCAAGTGATCGGCCACCTCGCTGCCGGTCAGCACCCAGTCTTCCGGCCAGTCGAGCGCGTCTTCGTGCGCCACCAGCGCCGCACGGGCGATTTCCCGCGGCACATCGGCGCGAACGGACCAGCAGTCAGCCACCGGCGGCCTCCTGTGCGAGCCGCTTGTCGAGCCGCTCGCTTGCTGCCGCGGCATAGGCACGGCAGCCGCCCGGATCGACCAGGGGCTTGTCGCCCAGCAAGCGCGCGCGCATCGCCGCCGCCACAGGATGCGGCGCCAGCACGATGTCGCACGGTGCGCTGCTCACCGCGTCGATTCCGCCGCGGAACCCCTTCACCAGCTCCGGATGGTCGCGGTAGCGGTAGCCTTCAGAGCTGATCGGATTGAGGCTGTCGGCATAGACGATCGTCTTGCAGTCCCCATCGTCGCACGCCTGCCAGGTCCAGCTCAACGCTCCCAGAGTGTGGCCCGGGGTAAAGATCGGTCTGGCGGCCAAACCCTGCGGCATTCGCGCTTCATCTACGCCGAGTTCGATGATCCGGCCGGTTGCGGGCGGGAAGGGCGGGTGGTTGGAACGGGACTGCGGGTCGTTCGGATCGACCTCGCCGCTGCGCAGGACTTTGGCGGCAGCTGCAGAGGTTACGATGGTTGCTCCCGTGGCAGCCTGCACCCGTGCGATCCCGCCGACGTGGTCGAAATGTTCGTGGCTCATCAGCAGGTACTTCACGTCGCCCGGATCGAAGCCGAGCGCGCGGATGTTAGCCAGCACCACCTCGGCACCCTTGTCGGTCCCGCTGTCGATCAGCGTGTGGCCGCGGGGCCCCGTCACCAGCAGCGCGGTGATGCCGCAAGTGCCTACGTAATAGGTGTTGCCGCGGATGCGGAAGGGCGGGCCGGGCTTGTCCCACTCGTCAGCGTCCGCACACGCCGCGGCCCAGGCGCGCTGGCCGGTGGCGGCATCGGCCAGCGGCGCCGGAGCCGTCGCGCATCCCGCCAGCAGCGCAAATGCGGCGGCGATTGATCTAGCGGACATAGCTTGCTCCGTTGGCGTCGAGGGTCGCGCCGGTCATGCTCGGCGGCGCATCAAGCGCGCAGAACACGATCATCGTCGCGATCTCCTCCGGCGTTGCCACCCGGCCAAGCGGAATGTCCGCCAGCAGCGCCGGGCCGCCACGGCTGGCGAGGTAGTCTCCCGCCATGCCGGTATCGGTGAAGCCGGGCGCGATCGCATAGCTGAGAATCCCCTGCGCCGCGTATTGCCGCGCGATCGTCTTGTGCAGCGCCAGCATCCCGCCCTTGGCCGCGGCGTAGTGCCAGTGCGCCGGGGAATCGCCCCGGTGCCCGGCACGGCTCGCGACGTGGACGATGCGCCCCGCTGCGCCTCGGTCCTGCCAGTGCCGCACGGCGAACCGGCTGAGCTGGGCCGCTGCGGTCAGGTTGATCCGCACCGTATCTTCCCATCCGTCGAGCCAGGCGATGTCGGATCCGTCGAGCGGATTCTCGGCAAAAAGCCCGGCATTGTTGACCAATACGTCGATCGCACCGCCAGCCTGCGCCAGCGCGGTTTCCCACAGGACCTGCGGCGCCTGGGGCTCGGCGAAATCCGCCGCCAGCAAGCTTTCGCTGGCGCGTGTTGCCTGTCCGATCACACGGCACCCGCGTGCTTCGAGAGCGGCGAGGGCCGCCGCGCCGATCCCGCGCGACGCGCCGGTGAGAAGGATGGTCGTCATACCGGCCCCTTTTCCGCATCATCGGTTGCATGTCGAGCGCTTGCGCGACCAAGCCAAGACGTTAAGGGGAGGGCGCACTTCAACCGACGGACTTCTCGATGGCCAATCGCCCGATAGCACCGCACCTGCAGATCTGGAGATGGGGGCCGCACATGGCGGTATCCATCCTCCACCGCGTCACCGGCGACGGCATGGCGCTGCTGGGCCTGCCCATCCTGGTGTGGTGGCTCGCCGCCTTGGCGAGCGGCGGCGAAAGCTATGCCAACTTCCAGGCCGCGGCCGATTCCATCATCGGGCAAATCGTTCTGATCGGCCTGTCGTGGGCGTACTTCAGCCACTTGGCGAGCGGCATCCGTCACTTCGTGCTCGACATCGGCTCGGGCTACGAACTCGGCACCAACAAGACCTGGTCGTGGCTGACGCCGGCGATCGGTCTCCTGCTGACCGTGGTCTTCTGGGCCCTGGTCCTGACCCGCTGAGGAACTGATCGATGGGTGATGGAACCGAACTCGGCCGGGTACGCGGGCTGGGCTCCGCGCGGACCGGCGCGCACCACTGGCTGATCCAGCGCTTCACCGCGATCGGCAATATTCTCGGCGGCCTGTTCCTGGCGTTCGGCCTGGCACTGCTGCCAAGCCACGATTTTGCGGCGATGAAGGACTGGGTCGCCAGCCCACTGCCCGCACTGGTGCTGGCGCTGTGGGTGCCCAACGTGTTCTGGCACGCGCGCCACGGCCTGCAGATTCTGGTGGACGATTATGTCCACGACGCCGGCAACCACCTGGCGATCTCCATCGTGCTGAACATCCTCGCCGTCGTGGGCGCCGGTCTCGGCGTTCTCAGCATCATCCGCCTCGCCCTGTCAGGAGCCGCCTGATGGCGACCGCAGCTTACAAGATTATTGACCACACCTACGATGTCGTCGTCGTCGGCGCCGGCGGATCGGGCTTGCGCGCCACGATGGGCGCCGGCGAAGCGGGGCTTCGCACCGCGTGCATCACCAAGGTTTTCCCCACCCGTAGCCACACGGTGGCGGCGCAGGGCGGCATCGCTGCCAGCCTGGGCAACAACACGCCGGATCACTGGACGTGGCACATGTACGACACCGTCAAGGGGTCCGACTGGCTCGGTGACCAGGACGCGATCGAGTACATGGTGCGCGAGGCACCGCAGGCGGTGTACGAGCTGGAGCACGCCGGCGTGCCGTTCAGCCGTAACGAGGACGGGACGATCTACCAGCGTCCGTTCGGCGGTCACATGCAGAACATGGGCGAAGGCCCCCCGGTCCAGCGCACCGCCGCCGCGGCTGACCGCACAGGGCACGCGATGCTCCATGCGCTCTATCAGCAGAGCCTGAAGCACGACGCGGACTTTTTCATCGAATACTTCGCGATCGACCTGATCATGGACGGCGGCAAGTGCGTCGGCGTCATCGCGCTGTGCATGGACGATGGCTCGATCCACCGCTTCCGCGCCAAAGCGGTGGTGCTGGCGACCGGCGGCTATGGCCGCTGCTATTACACCGCCACCAGCGCGCACACCTGCACCGGCGACGGCGGCGGCATGGTACTGCGCGCGGGCCTGCCGATGCAGGACATGGAATTCGTGCAGTTCCACCCAACCGGCATCTACGGCGCGGGCGTGCTGATCACCGAAGGCGCGCGGGGCGAGGGCGGGTACCTCACCAATTCCGAGGGCGAGCGCTTCATGGAACGGTATGCGCCGAGCGCGAAGGACCTCGCCAGCCGCGATGTCGTCAGCCGCTCGATGGCGCTCGAAATTCGCGAAGGCCGGGGTGTGGGTCCGAACAAGGACCACATCTACCTTCACCTCGACCACATCGACCCGAAGATTCTGGCCGACCGGTTGCCCGGCATTACCGAAAGCGGCAAGATCTTCGCCGGCGTCGACCTGACCCGCCAGCCGCTCCCCGTGGTGCCGACGGTGCACTACAACATGGGCGGCATCCCCTGTAACTATCACGGCGAAGTGGTCACGATCGGTGCCGACGGTAACGCCGACACGGTCGTCCCCGGCCTGTTCGCGGTTGGCGAAGCGGCGTGCGTTTCAGTGCACGGCGCCAATCGCCTCGGCTCCAACTCGCTGATCGACCTGGTGGTCTTCGGCCGTGCGACCGGACACCGGCTGAAGGAGCTGATCACTCCCGGCACCGCTTTCGAGGAACTGCCCAAGGACAGCGCGGAACTGGCGCTGACCCGGCTCGACCACTTCCGCAACGCCAGCGGGGGCACCCCTACCGCGACGATCCGCAAGAACATGCAGCAGGCGATGAGCCGCCATGCCGCGGTGTTCCGCACCGACGAACTGATGAAGGAAGGCGTCGAGCAGCTGGAGACGATTTATCGCTCGATGCAGGACATCGCGGTCACCGACCGGTCGCTGATCTGGAACAGCGACCTGATCGAGACGCTGGAACTCGACAACCTGATCGCCCAGGCGAACGTCACGATGGCGAGCGCCTACAACCGCAAGGAAAGCCGCGGCGCCCACGCGCACGAGGATTTCCCGGAGCGCGACGATGCGGGCTGGATGAAGCACACCGCCAGCTGGTTCACCGGCTGGGGCGGCACCGGCGGGTCGGTCAGGATCGATTACCGCCCCGTGCACGAGTACACGCTCACCGACGACGTGGAGTACATCAAGCCCAAGAAGCGGGTGTACTGACGGAAGCCTTCGTGGGGCTTCGCGCCGGCTGGCTGCTCGGCGGCGCGCTGGCCGTGTTGGCCGGATGCGCGTCGGTTGACACCGGGCCGCGGCCGACCGTCCGGCTGCACCCCTTCTATGCCCAACGCATCGACGCTGGCGGCATTCCCGTGATCGGGTCGAACGCGGTGCCGGCAGCGGCGCTCGCGCGCGCGGCAGGGCTGATCCGGCAGATGCTCGCCCACCGGCCCGACCTGGCGCGGTGGCTGGTGGCCAACGGCTATCGCGTGGCGATCATGGCGGAAAGCGAGGCGACGACCGACTTGCCGGAGCAGGCGGGCTGGACCCGCCCCGACCGCTCCGACCCGCGGCTGACCCAGTGCGAACGCAAGCATTACGACACGCGGGTCGGCGCTCTGACCGATCGGGAATACTGGAACGCGCGTGCGCGGGGGATGGCCGGCCCGCTGACGAGCGCCGCCGCCGAGGATGTCCTCGGGCTACGGTCGAGCCAATATTACGGTGAGACGATCCTGGTTCACGAATTCGGGCACAATGTCCTCGCCGCCATTCGCGCGATCGACCCGGTGCTGTCCGCGCAGGCGGATGCCGCGTTCGCCGATGCGCGGTCGGCGGGGCGGTGGAAGGACGAATATGCCTCCACCACGATCGATGAATACTGGGCGGAAGGCACCCAGTTATGGTTCAATTCGAACAAGCTGGCGGCGTTCGGCGGTCGCATCATCCTCAACCACAGCGATCTGGCCGAGTACGACCCGGCGCTCTACGCGGCACTCGGCGCGGCTTACGGGGATCGGCATCGGCTGGCCGGCGATCCGTTCTGGATGTCGCCCGCACGGGTGCCAGCCGGGCCGATCCCGCAGGATACCGCCGAGGTATGCTAGGCTGCGTTGGCTTGCGACGCAGCGCGGGCGAACAGGCGGGACGACAGCACCCACAGCGCGGTGAAGAACAGGTCGATCACCGCGGTGAAGTGTCCCTCGATCAGATGCAGCGCAAGGAACGCTAGCTGCAGCACGGCCATGAAGCGCATCGCCCATGCCAGATTGCGCGCGCTTCCCGCGACGATAGCCGCGCTGAGAGCCGCGATCACCATCGCGATGTAAGTCCAGTTGGCGGGATCGTCCTCGCTGCCGATGATGCCCACCGCAACCGTGATCCACAGCTGGAGGAACCCGCAAGCCACCGCCACCACCACCGCCGCGCGATAGGCGATGTTGCGGCTGGCGCGCGCCGCGAGTTCGAATAGGCCGCCGATCAAGCCGAAGATGACGGCGGCGAAGACGAAGTCGCTGACCGTCCAGTGCACGCCGGAATTGGGAAACTGCATGGCGATGGCGGGCACTGTCAGCAGCAGGGCCGCCGTCACCCAGCCGCCGATGCGCAGGATGCGGGTCGTGCGGTCGCTCATCAAGGTGGATTCGGTCATGTCGGCTCACTCCGTTTCAGAAGATCCCGCCATCGGCCGCGGCGGGGGTGAGCGTCATGAGCGGAAGGTGAGCGCTCGCTGAAAAGCGCTTTAGCGGCCGCTAATCCGCAAGCGGCGCACGACGAGCAAGGCGCCGACCACGCCCCCGGCGAACAGCGCGCCTTCGATCACAGTGGCCAGCGCGATCATCCATTGCGGCTCCCCGGCTGACGCCAACATCGCCCCCGCGCGGCCCATTCCAAGGCGGGAGTCGGGGAATTGCTGCGCCAGTTCGGCCAGGCTGCCGGCCATGAGCTTGCCCCCCGTCGCCACCAATGCCACGCCCGCTATCGCACCAGACAGCAGGCCGGTCGCCGCGCCCAGAACCTGCCGCTCGTATCCCAGGCGCATGGCGGTTGCGAAGGACACGCCTACGGCCAGTCCCATGACAGCTCCTTCCGCAGCGCCAGTCACCGCGCCGGGTGAGCGTCCGAACAGCAGCTCGAACAGGTCGGTGCCGATCATGTGAGCCACCGCGCCGACCAGCAGGCCGCCCGCCGTCCCGCCGAGCGCGGCCCGCCACACGGCGTCGCCGCCCCGCCGCATCAAGGACACGCCAAGACCGACCGCGCCGCCTCCAGCCAGTCCGAGCAACAGGTTCATGCTGACCAGCACGAGCAGAGTGGAGGCCGTGCCCATCGACGGGCTGATCAGACCCAGCGTGAGGTACAGCAGCCCGCCCACGATCCCCGCGCTGGCTCCCCCCAAAGCAGCGCCCGCGGTGTCCTGCGCGATATCATGCACGACCGGCGGGGACTGTCGCGCGGCAGGCCCCGGTTCCGGCGCTCCGGTCAGCGGAGCGATGAACCGATAACCATGCCGCGGAACGGTTTCGATGAATCGGGGGGCGGCGGCGTCATCATCGAGGGCGCGCCGAAGCGAGCGGATGCACTGGGTCAGTGCCTCATCCGTCACGGGGATGCCGCGCCAAACCTCCTGGTGGAACCGTTCCTTGGTGACCAGCCGCCCGCCTTCGCTCACCAGCAGGGCGAGGGCATCGAAATAGCGGGCGGATACCTCCACCGGTTCGCCGGCGCGCAGCAGGCGGCGATCGGCCGCATCGAGCACGAACGGTCCGAAGGAAATCGCAGGCTCGGTCATGCCACGTGCGGATAGGGCAAAAACCCGCCGCTGCCACCCACTCTTGCGATCGCGCTGTCGACAGCGAGGGCGCGAACAACTTTCTGCTTGCCAACGGCTCAGCGACGAGCAATATTTACACACGTAATCGTTGAGTGAGTCGAGGCGCCGGGAGGACAGCCGTGAGTGACGAGACCGACCCAAGGCCCGAACGCATCAGCGAGGCCGAACACGCCGTGATGGAGGCGTTGTGGGACAAGAGCCCGCTCAGCGCCGCCGACGTGTGCGACGCGGTTTGCGAAGATCGCGGATGGTCGATGCCCACCGTCAAGACGCTGCTCGGCCGCCTGGTAGGCAAGGGCGCGATCGACACCACTCCTGATGGCCGCCGCTTCCTCTACACCCCGGTCATTGCCCGCGCGGATTACGTAGGCAGCGAATCGAAGCGCCTCGTCACGCGCCTCTTCGGAGGCCGCGCAGCGCCCCTGATCGCGCATCTCGCGGAGAACGAAGCGCTGACAGAGGAGGATCTCACTGAGATCGAAGCGCTGTTGAAGGAGCTTCGGCGATGAGCTGGCTGCTCGACACCCTCGTGTGGACCGGCGTGCTGATCGCCGCGGTCCTGCTGATCCGCCGGCCGGTCGCCCGGCAGTTCGGCGCCAAGGCGGCTTATGCGCTGTGGTTCCTCCCCCTGCTGCGCCTGGCGCTGCCGCCGATCGTCCTGCCCGCATGGCTCGCACCGGCGCCCCCGGTGGCCGAGACTATGCCGGCGAGCGTGGCGGTCGCCGCCGTGCCCATGGTTTCCGAACCTGTCGCCAGCGCGGCCGCTTTCGACTGGAGTGCCTTGATCGGCGCGCTGTGGCTCGCCGGGGCGGTTGGTTACATCGTGCTGCGGCTCGCCTCGTACATCCGGCTGCGGCGCGAGTTGTTCCGTGACGCGCGAACCGTTGGACAGACGGGCTCCATTCGCTTGATCGAGACGCCCGCAACCCGTTCGCCGCTCGCGTTCGGCGTCTTCAGCAAGGTGATCGCGCTGCCACACATCAGCGTCGGCGCGAAATCCGGGTCACGCGCGTAGACCATGAAACCCGGTTGGACGGGCGTTCCTTGAAGGAACTGGAGGGGCTCGCAGCGCGCCTCAGTCATCTGGGTAAAGAGATCGAGCAGTCGATCGTAGTCCCGGAAATCGACGTTGAGCGGATTACTGCCGAATCGCGGCGCGCTGCACGTGTCGCCTCCGCTGTCGCTCCGCACGCCGCCGCTGGCGCTGCGCGAGCCGCCGCTGTCGCTCCGCGAGCTACGGCGGTCGCGGTGAAATGCGATAGCCAGGAAGCAAATGGCACGCGCGCTGCCAGCATGTGCCGCCGGATGGCGACAGCTCACGCAGTCAGCGGACTTCGCGCTGCGCGAGCGCAGATCGCCCGTCAGCGCGACATGAGCGAAGAAACCCGGGACACGATTCTCGATCAGTTGGACGATGAGATCGAGCGGCTGCAAGCCACTCGCTGAGCCGTCCCTGACCGTGGTGCGCGCGGCCTTCCACCCGCGTCAGCGTTTGCCGACCGCTTGCACTACGGGTTCGGACACGAACGACGTCTGCTCTGCGACCGCGACAGCCGTCGGGCCGGGATCGGCACTGCCACGGGGTACCGGCTTGGCGGCGACCGTTCGCGTGAAGGCGGGGCGGGCGGGATAGGCGCAGCCTTTTTGCTCGCCCAGGCCCTTCAGGTAACCCCGCCGGATGGCTCCCGCATAGATCGCCGATTGCAGGGCGCGTTCTTGGTCCGCCGCGCCGCTCAACTCACGCAGGATGCCGCGGAATGGGATGAACGAGGCGACCACGCTCTTCGCGATGCGCCCTGTGCTCAGCCGGTCCCCCTGCACCCGTGCGACATCAAGGTCAGGGCCCAGGGTCAGGTCGAGGTTGGCAATCGCCGCCTCGATGGCACGGCAGTCGGTCAGGCCGGTGTTGGCGTACGGATCGACGGCCGCCGCCACGAGCACGGCCGGAAGCTCCTCCCGCGCCAGATTGAGATCGTTGAGCGGCGTCATGGCCACGTCCTCAACATCGGGAGAGCGTCCGATTGCCGTCTCCTGCGCCTCTCGCGCCGCTAGCGGGGCAGCAGACGCCAGCGCGGCGAGTGCCAGGATTGGCGTGCGCAACACCTCAGCCGACCTGAACATAGCGGTCGCACACGGTGTCGTCGCCGCTTTCCAGCCCGGCGCGCAGGGCCGCGCTGCGCTGGGCACTGGTTCCGTGGGTGAAGTTTTCGGAGCTTACCCGGCCGCCTGTCAGCCTGTCGTCGCCGATAGCGCTCGCCGCGGTCATGCCCTCTTCGAAATCGCCGGGCTCGATCAGGTTGCGGTTCTTGCCTGCCCACACGCCCGCGTAACAATCGGCCTGAAGCTCCATGCGCACCTGCAGCTGATTTGCACCTTGCGGGTTCTGGCTTTGCGCACTGCGGATTGCGTCAGCCACCCCCGTCAGCTTCTGGATGTGGTGCCCGTACTCGTGCGCCATGACGTAATAGCGGGCAAAGTCGCCGCCGGCGCCCAGTTGCTGCTGCATCTGGTCGTAAAATCCGGTGTCGATATAGATACCTTCGTCCGCCGGGCAGTAGAACGGACCCATGGCGGATGAGGCGCCACCACACCCGGATTGGGTGCCCCCGGTGTAGAAGTGGAGCGTGGGCTGGCGAAACTCGATGTTGGCGGCCTGGAACGCAGGCGCCCAGGTCTGGTCGAGCGACTGAAGCGCGTTGCACGCTTCGGTAGCGTAAGCGTTCTGCGTGCACAGCTGCTCGACCGATTGCGCAGACCCATCACCCTGCTGGACTGTGCCCGCGCCATCGCCCTGCATTCCGCCGAGCATGGATGTCGGATCGACCCCGAACACCAGTGCCGCGATCAGCGCGATGACGATAGTGCCGCAACCGGCGCCTCCGCCCACGCCGCCGGGGAAACCGCCGCCGCCGCCACCGCGGACGTTGATGCTGGATGGATCGAACCTGTTGAGCCGCATGCGCTCTCCCCCGCTGTGACGCCCCGTTCTCTCGTGCGGAGCCGTGATATGGCTGGACAGTGCCCACGCGCTTCGCGAAGGCACGTGTCGTGGCCGTTGGCCGATCAATTCTTCTGGGGGTGCAATGTTCCTGAACGGCAAGCGCGCGCTGGTCACCGGCTCCACTTCAGGCATTGGCCTGGCCATCGCGCGAGCGCTGCGGGCCGAGGGCGCGGAAGTGGTCCTGAGCGGCTTTGGTGACGAGCAGGACATCGCCGACCTGCGTGCAGAACTGGACGCCACGCACGTGAAGGCTGACCTCACCACCGAAGACGGGTGCGCGGCGTTGATGGCCGGCGCGGGGCCGGTCGACATCCTGGTGAACAACGCGGGCATCCAGCACGTCTCGCCGGTGGAGGAGTTTCCGGTCGACAAGTGGAACCTGATCATCGCGCTGAACCTGACGGCGGCGTTTCACACCACCCGGCTCGCGGTGCCGCACATGAAGGCGAAGGGGTGGGGGCGGATCATCAACACCGCCAGCGCGCACTCCAAGGTCGCCTCGCCGTTCAAATCCGCATACAACGCCGCCAAGCACGGGCTCGACGGGTTCACCAAGACGGTGGCGCTCGAAGTCGCGCCGCATGGCATCACCGCCAACTGCATCAGCCCCGGCTATGTCTGGACTTCGCTGGTCGAGAACCAGATTCCCGACACGATGGAGGCGCGCGGGATGACGCGCGAGCAGGTCATCAACGATGTCCTGCTGGTGAAACAGGCGACCAAGAAGTTCGTGCAGCCGGACGAGGTCGGGGCGATCGCCACGTTCCTCTGCCGCGACGAAGCGCAAAACGTCACCGGCGCCAACTGGAGCGTCGACGGCGGTTGGACCACTGAATAGATTGGCAGCGGGAATTCTCCCTCGCACACTCGCACAGGGGCCAACGATGCGCGCCGCGTTGCTGCTGATCCCGGCGACGGTGCTGCTGGCGGTGACCGGCTGCACCACCGTGTCGCCGGCGTCCTCGCCGCTGTCGCGTGACAACGCCGCGATCCAGGCGGCGCTGGCCAGGCATATCGGCATTCTCGCCAGCGACGAGTTCGGCGGCCGGCGGCCGGGCACGGAGGGTGAGGCGCAGACGCTCCGCTACCTGGCGCGCGAGTGGCAGGCGGCGGGTCTCGAATCGGGCACCAACGATCCCGCCAACCCGTGGTTCGCCCCGGTGGAGCTGGCGCTTAGCCTGCCGGAGCGCGGCACTGCGCGGTTTACTGCCGGGGGTCGAGCGATTCCGCTGGCCGCTGGCGACGCAGCGGTGTTCACCAGCGCCCAGCGCGGCCTGGTGGAACGTGCGCCCGTGGTGTTTGTCGGCACGGCGGGCGGACAACTCGACCGGTCGGTCCTGGCGGGGCGGGTTGCGGTCATGCTGTGGGATCACGAAGGGCAGGTCGAGCAGCGCAACGCGCTGCTGAGCGCGGGCGCCTCCGCCGTGCTGGCCGTGGTGATGGACGAGCGGGAGCTGGCGGGGCTGACGGCCAACCGCCGGCGTGGCAGTTACCGGCTGGGCGGTGCGGACGATGGCGGGGCCATTGACGGGTACCTGTCGCGCGCGGCCATGAGCACCCTGGTGGGACAAGAGCGCTGGGCGGCCCTGCTGCGGGCGGCTGGCGAAGACGACTTCCGGCCCACCCCGCTCAATCTTTCGGCCACGCTCGAGGCCACCTCCATCCCCGGAACGGTGCGGACCTACAACCTCGTCGCGCGGTTGCCGGGCCGTCGTTCCAGCGCCGGCGCGGTGCTGGTCCTGGGACACTGGGACCACTTCGGCACCTGCGCCGAGCCGCCCGCGACCGATCTCATCTGCAACGGCGCGGTCGACAACGCGAGCGGGCTTGCGGTCATGACGGAACTCGCCCGGCGCCTTGCCGCCGGTCCCCGGCTGGAGCGCGATGTCTATTTCCTCGCCACCACGGCGGAGGAATGGGGCCTGCTCGGCGCGCAGGCGTTTGCCGAGAACCCCCCGATTCCGCTCGACACGATCGTGGCGGCCTTCAACCTCGATACGGTCGCGGTCGCGCCTGCGGGAAGCCCGGTGGCGATCGTGGGCAAGGGGTTGACCCGCCTCGATCCCGGTATCCTCCAGGTGATCGCCCAGATGGGGCGCAGCGAAAGCGACGAGCGGCTGGCGCAGGATTATGTCCGCCGGCAGGACGGCTGGGCGCTGTTGCAGCGCGATGTGCCCGCGGTGTCGGTCACCAGCGCGTTCGCTCTGCCGGGCCCGCTCGGTCGCTATACCGCCGAGCACTATCACCAGCCGAGTGACGAGCCCGCGGGCGTGGAACTGGGCGGAGCGGCCGACGACCTGTTGCTGACCGCAGCGCTCGTGCGGCATTTCGCCGATCCGGCACGCTGGCCGGGCGTTGCGGGAAAAACTCCCGCCGCCCCCTAGCCGCTGGGCGCCACTCTCGTTAGATGGGCCGCCACCATTCCTCCGGCGGAAAGCACCGAAGTGGCGCACTACGACATCCCCCTTGGCCTCACCTTCGACGACGTGCTGCTGCGTCCGGGCGAAAGCGACATCGTGCCGAGCATGGCCGACACCCGCACGATGCTCACCCGCGGGATCGCGCTCAACATCCCGGTGATCTCCGCGGCGATGGACACCGTGACCGAAGCCGACATGGCGATCGTCATGGCGCAGCTGGGCGGCATCGGGGTTCTGCATCGCAACCTTGAGCTCGAAGAACAAGTCGCCGCGGTGCGCGCGGTCAAGCGGTTCGAAAGCGGCATGGTGGTCAACCCGATCACCATCAGCCCCGACGCGACCCTGGGCGAGGCGCAGGCGCTGATGACCGCCAACCGGATCAGCGGCATCCCGGTGACCGATGGCAAAGGCAAGCTGTGCGGCATCCTGACCAACCGCGACGTGCGGTTTGCGGAGAACCCGGGCCAGCCGGTCAAGGAACTGATGACGCGCGACAACCTTGCTGTCGTCCCGCTCGGCACCAGCCAGGAGGAGGCGCGCCGACTGCTGCACCAGCGGCGGATCGAAAAGCTGCTGGTGGTGGACGACGCCTACAAATGCGTGGGCCTGATCACCGTCAAGGATATCGAGAAGGCGGTGAACTATCCCGCCGCTACCAAGGACGAGAGCGGACGGTTGCGCGTAGCCGCCGCGACCACAGTCGGCGACAAGGGGTTCGCCCGTACCGAAGCGCTGATCGCTGCCGAATGCGACGTGGTCATCATCGACACCGCGCACGGACATAACAAGGATGTGGCGCGCGCAGTCGAACGCGCCAAGATGCTATCTAACTCGGTCCAGATCGTGGCTGGCAACGTGGCGACGGCGGAAGCGACTCGTGCGCTGATCGACGCCGGGGCGGACGCGGTCAAAGTCGGCATCGGGCCGGGATCTATCTGCACCACCCGGGTCGTCGCGGGCGTGGGCGTGCCGCAGCTTACCGCGGTGCTGGAATGCGCGGAGGAAGCGGCACGGTCGGGCGTGCCGATCATCGCCGATGGCGGCCTGCGCACCAGCGGCGATGCGGCCAAGGCGCTTGCCGCCGGCGCGGCCTGCGTGATGATCGGTTCGTTGCTCGCGGGCACCGAAGAAAGTCCGGGCGAGACGTTCCTGTACCAGGGCCGCAGCTACAAGGCGTATCGCGGGATGGGCAGCGTCGGCGCGATGGCGCGCGGGTCTGCCGACCGGTATTTCCAGCAGGACGTATCCGCCTTGAAGCTGGTGCCCGAAGGGATCGAGGGGCAGGTGCCTTACAAGGGACCGGCGAAGGACGTGGTCCATCAATTGGTCGGCGGGATCAAGGCCGCGATGGGCTACACCGGCTCCGCCACGCTAGAGCAATTGCGGGACAAGGCCCGCTTCGTGCGGATCACCGGGGCGGGGCTCGCAGAGAGCCACGTCCACGACGTCGCGATCACGCGCGAGGCGCCGAACTACCCGACCCGATGACCGTGCGCGAGCCCGGCCGATGACTCCTGCTGCGCGCGTTCAGGCGGCGATCGAGTTGCTCGACGCCGTCATCGAGGCGGCGCGGTCTGACGGCGCGCCTGCCGACCGCCTGATCGCGGACTATTTCCGCGCCCGCCGCTACGCCGGGTCCAAGGACCGCCGGGCGGTGCGCGAGCTGGTATACCGCGCGATCCGGGTGTCCGGCCCCGTTCCTGACAGCGGCCGCGCCGCGCTGCTCGCGCTGGCTCGCGATGACGAGGCGATCGCGGGTTTGTTCGACGGCTCGGCGCATGGGCCGGCACCGATCCGTGAAGGAGAGCCGGTTGCCCGGGGCGGTCTTGCGCCGGACTGGCTTGCCGCGCTGTTGGCCGCGTCGGGAGTCGACGGGAAGGATGCCGCCGCTTTGCTAGATCGCGCGCCGCTTGATCTGCGGGTGAACACGCTCAAGGCAGCGCGCGAGACGGTGCAACTGCCCGTTCCCGCGCACGTCACCGACGCGCCGAACGGTCTCCGCGTGGAACCGGGCGCGCCGGTCGAAAGCTGGGACGCCTTCCGGGATGGACTGGTGGAAGTGCAGGACACCGGCTCCCAGTTTGCCTGTCTGGCCGTGGCCGCGCAGCCGGGTGAAACGGTGATCGACCTGTGCGCCGGGGCGGGCGGAAAGACATTGGCGCTGGCGGCGATGATGGACAATCGCGGGGTGCTGATCGCCTCCGACAGCGACCGCAATCGCCTGTCCCGGCTTGGCCCCCGGGCCGAGCGGGCCGGCGCCGGCATGATCGAGACGCGCTTGATCGATCCGGGCAAGGAACTCGCCATGCTGGCCGAGTTTGCCGGCACAGCCGACGCGGTGCTCGTCGATGCGCCATGCTCGGGCACCGGCACCTGGCGGCGCAATCCGGAAGCGCGCTGGCGGCTGACCCCCGAACGCCTCGCCCGGTTCGTTCCTGTGCAGGAGCGGCTGCTCGACATCGGCGCGCAGCTGGTGCGTCCGGGCGGAAGGCTGGTGTTCGTGACCTGCTCGCTGCTCGACGCCGAGGGAGCGGATCAGGCCGAAAGCTTCCTGGCGCGGCACCCCGGGTGGGTGCCCGACTCGCTCGATCTCCCGCTTGGTAGCCCGCGCGGGAAAGGATGGCGGCTGGCACCGTTTGCAGATGGCACGGACGGCTTTTTCATCGCACGTCTCACTCGCCCGTGGTAACAATGCCGCCGATGGCCAGGCCCGCTGAACAACGGATGCGTGATCAAAGGACGGGCCTGAAGGAGTTGCTGATGCGTTACGCCGTTCCCGCCGCCGCCCTTGCTGCCGTTCTCGCGGTGACCGCCAGCGTCGGGCAGGGAAACGACCACGTAACCGATCCGCGTGCCGCCGCGCTGGTGGCGCAAGGACGCGCGAACCTGGCGGCGGGTGAGCTTGAGAAAGCGGTCGACGCGTTCGAAGCGGCGCTGACGATCGATCCGGCCGCGACCCCGATCTTCCTCAACCTGGCGGAAGCCGCGCGGCTCAATGGATTGCAGGGCAAGGCGATCCGTTACTATCGCCTCGCGCTGGAACGGGAACCGGACAACCTTGCCGCGCTGTCGGGCGAAGGCGCCGCGCTGGTGGAGAAGGGCGCGGTCGAAAAAGCGCGCCGCAACCTCGCCAAGCTGCAGTCGATCTGCGGCGATCGGTGCGCGGAAACCGCGGAACTTGCCGCCGCCATCGCCAAGGGGCCGCAGCAGCGCGTCCTCACCGCCGAAGCGGTCATGCCCGACGCGGTGGTGACCCAGCAGAACTGAGCGCCCGCGCGCCGGGTCAGACCAGCGCGCGAAACCCTTCGACCACCGCGCGATAGACGCGCTTCTTGAACGGCACGATCAAGTCCGGCAGGTCTTCGGGATCGACCCAGCGATATTCCGAGAATTCCGGTTCGCTATGAAGATCGAGGTCAAGCTCCTCTTCAGCGCCGTTGAACCGGGCCAGGAACCACACCTGCTCCTGCCCGCGATACTGGCCGCCCCATAGCTTGCCGATCAGTTCTTCGGGCAAGTCATAGCGCATCGGCTCGTCGAGCCGCCCGATCAGTGACACCGACTCCGCGCTGACACCGGTCTCCTCGGCCAGTTCCCGCAAGGCCGCGTCAGCCAGATCCTCGCCCGGATCGACGCCGCCCTGGGGCATCTGCCACCAGTCGCCTTCCTTGGTGTCGATCCGCTTGCCGACGAACACCTTGCCGTCGGGATTTACCATCATCACTCCGACGCATGGGCGGTAACCGAGCTCAGCCACGGTGTCGTTCCAGCATCAGCTTGACCGCCGCCACGAACGATTCGACGTCGCCCTGTGCGCTTGGCACCGCCTTGCGGATGGTGATGAAGCCGTGCACGTTGCCCTTCGCCTCCAGGTAGATCACGTCGACCCCGTGCTGGATCAGGTGCGCGGCGTACTCGCGCCCCGAATCGCGCAACGGATCGAGACCGGCGGTGATCAGCACCGTCGGCGGGCTGGCCGCATGGTTGTCGTGCAGGATGGGATAGTTGCGCTTGTCCTGCGGGTCGGCGGCGTAGCTGCTCGAAAAGAACCCCATCGTCCGGGCGGTCAGCAGGAAGCCTTCGCCAAAGCTCTTGAAACTGCCGGTCTCCTCCACGGCGCTCGCCACCGGGTAGATCGGAGCCTGCAGGATCACCGGCACCTCGGCCGGGCGATCGGACAGCGCCTGCGCGATCACGATCGCGAGGTTGCCGCCCGCGCTGTCACCGGTGGTGATGAGGCCGGTGGCTTGCCGGCCGAGTTCGGCGGGGTTGGATGCCACCCAGCGGGTCGCCGCCTCGCAATCCTCCGGCGCCGCGGGGAATGGCGCCTCGGGCGCGAGACGATAATCGACCGCCACCACCGGCAGGTCGAGGCCGATCGCCAGCTCGGTGCAGAACGCATCGTGCGTTTCCAGATCGCCGATCACGAAGCCGCCGCCGTGAAAGAACATGACCACCGGCCTGGCCTCGCGATTGTCGCGCGCGTCATACAGCCGCAGCGGGATTTCACCGGCGGGTCCGGGGCACGACAGGTCGCGCTTCACCGGCAATTCGCGCGGATCGACTTCCGCCAGCGATTTCATCGCGACGTAGCCCGCGCGCGCCTGGTCGACCGGGATTTCGTCCATCTGCGGACCGCCGAGCTGTTCGAGCATCGCCAGGAAGCCGCGGACGTCATCGCGCACGTAGTGTTCGGTATCGGCCATCCTCGGGTCCCTTTATGCAATCGGTTGCGTTGGAGGATGATTAGCGCTGGCCGCCCGCTTTTCCACTCGACATTTTCCCGTGGGAGGAGAAAAACTTGGTTGTGGGAGAGTTGGTCGCTGCCTAGCTGCCAGCCGACAAGAGCGCCGCGTGGCGCCGTGACAAGGATACCCCATGGCTTCCCAAGCCGCTGCCCAGACTTCCGGCGACACGTCGCAACCGGCCGCCGCCGCCAATCCCGAAGCCGTCGTCGTGCGCTTTGCCGGCGATTCGGGGGACGGGATGCAGCTTACCGGCGGGCAGTTCACGCTCTCCACCGCGCTCGCCGGCAACGACCTGGCGACCTTTCCCGATTTCCCGGCGGAAATCCGCGCTCCGCAGGGGACGCTGTTTGGGGTCAGCGCGTTCCAGATCAACTTCGGATCGACCGCGATCGAGACTGCCGGCGACGCGCCGGATGTGCTGGTGGCGATGAACCCGGCGGCGCTGAAGACCAACCTCCAGGCGCTGAAGCCGGGTGGGCTGGTCATCATCGACACCGGCGAATTTACCAAGCGCAATCTGGAAAAGGCCAAGTACGCAACCAGTCCGCTGGACGATGACAGTCTCGCCAAGTGGCAGGTGCTGGCGTTCGACATCAGCGCCCAGACGGTCGAGGCTGTGAAGCCCTTCGGCCTCGGCAACAAGGACGCGCTGCGCTGCAAGAACATGTGGACGCTGGGCCTCGCGCTCTGGATGTTCGACCGCCCGCGCGAGCCCATCCATGACTGGCTGAAAGCGAAGTTCCGCACCAAGCCGGAACTGGCAGAGGCGAACAGCGCGGCGCTGGACGCCGGCCATGCCTATGGCGAGACCGCCGAGCTCGCAGGACCACTCCAGCAGCTTCACGTGGAGCCGGTGGCGAGCGATCCCGGGCTCTACCGCACGATCACCGGGGCCGAGGCGGTCAGCCTTGGCCTGGTCGCCGGTGCGCAGCTCGCTGACCTGCCGATGTTCTTCGGCGGCTATCCGATCACGCCAGCTTCGGCGATCCTGCACCACCTGGCGCGGCTCAAGGAATTCGGCGTCACCACCTTCCAGGCGGAAGACGAGATCGCGGCGATCTGCGCCGCCATCGGCGCGAGCTATGCCGGCAGCCTGGGCGTCACCAGTTCTTCGGGTCCCGGCATCGCGCTGAAGGGCGAGGCGATGGGCCTTGCCATCATGACCGAGCTACCGCTGGTGATCGTCAATTCGCAGCGCGGCGGGCCTTCGACCGGCCTGCCCACCAAGACCGAGCAGAGCGATCTTTACCAGGCGGTCTATGGCCGCAACGGCGATGCGCCCATGCCGGTGATCGCCGCGCGCAGCCCCGGCGATTCGTTCGAATGCGCGATCGAGGCGTGCCGGATCGCGACCGAGTACATGACCCCCGTCATGCTGCTGACCGATGGCTACATCGCCAATGCGGCCGAGCCGTGGAAGGTGCCCGACCCGGCCACCTTCACCGCGTTCCCCAAGACCTTCATGACGACCAGCAATGCGGTCGACGGCGAAGGCACCGGGGAGATCCTCCCGTACAAGCGCGACGAGAAGGGCGCGCGCCCGTGGATCAAGCCGGGCACGCCCGGCCTGATGCACCGCATCGGCGGGATCGAGAAAGCGGTCGACACCGGTCACATCGATTATTCGCCGGCCAATCACCAGGCGATGACCGACGCGCGCAAGAACAAGATCGACGGCGTCTCGGTGCCTGACCAGGACGTGTGCCTGGGCGAGACCAGCGGCACGCTGGCGGTGGTGGGCTGGGGCAGCACGTTCGGCCCGATCCATCAGGCCGTGCGCCGCGCGCGCCGCAAGGGGCTTTCCGTCAGCCACATCCATGTGCGCCACATCTGGCCGCTGCCCGCGAACCTGGGCGAGTTGCTGCGTGGGTTCGATAACGTGCTGGTGCCCGAAATGAACACCGGCCAGTTCAAGACGGTGCTGCGCGACCAGTATCTGGTCGATGCCACTCCGCTCACCAAGACCAGCGGCCAGCCGTTCCAGATCGCCGAACTGGAAGACGCGATCGGCAAGTACTTCGACGGCATCCCCGGCAACGAGGGCGGGGAAGTCGCCGCCAATCTCCAGCAGCTGCCGACCCCCGAAAGCGGGCACGACGACGGCACCCTGCCGCGCGACCTGCGCCTGCATCACGACCGGGACAACTGACATGAACGACATGACCCCGTTCCAGACCACGCTGAAGGATTGGGAGACCGATCAGGAGGTTCGCTGGTGCCCGGGCTGCGGCGACTATGCGATCCTGAAGGCGGTGCAGCGCACCCTGCCGCAGATCGGCGCCAATCCCGCGACCACCGTGTTCATCAGCGGCATCGGCTGCTCCAGCCGGTTCCCGTACTACATGGAAAGCTATGGCTTCCACACCATCCACGGCCGCGCGCCCGCGGTGGCGACGGGGGTGAAGCTTGCGAATCCAGAACTCGACATCTGGCTGGTGACCGGCGACGGTGACGGCCTCAGCATCGGCGGCAACCACCTGATGCACGTGCTGCGGCGCAACGTGAACATGCAGATCATGCTGTTCAACAACGAGATCTACGGCCTCACCAAAGGGCAGTCCTCCCCCACCAGCCGCGAGGGGACCAAGAGCCCTTCGACCCCGCTCGGCAGCTACGATCACCCGGCGCGTCCCGCCGCTTTCGCGCTGGGATCGGGCGCTAGGTTCGTTGGACGCGGGTTCGACGTGTCGAAGAACCTGCCGGACGTGCTCAAGGCCGCGCACGCGCATCAGGGCGCCGCGTTCATCGAAATCTTCCAGAACTGCGTCGTGTACAACAAGGATGTGTTCGACGACTTCGCCCAGCCGAAGGGCGCGGAGGATCGCCAGCTCTGGCTGCAGGACGGGGAGCCGATGCTGTTCGGTTCCGACAGGTCGCCGGGCGGCATGCAAGGCATCGCGCTCGACCGCGATCGGTTGCGGCTGATGGTGGTGCCCGTTGTCGATGGCGACTGGCAGTCGGCCGGCGTGCTCGTTCACGATGTCACCAACCGTTCGATCGCGCACATGCTGGTCGAAATGCCGTTCGGCCCGTTCCCGATGGCGCTGGGCGTGCTCTACGACGATCCCACGCCGACCTTCGAAGCGGCTGTGGCCTTGGAACGGGAGCAGGCGAGCGCGGGCAAGGATGCCAACCTCGCCAAGTTGCTCGGCAAGGGACAGAGCTGGACGGTCGAGGGCAACGGCCCCGAACCGTTCGACAGCCGCCCGCCGGGGCAGGGCGCGCCGGACGCGGCTGATCCGCTCTGATCGGTGCGCTCCACACAGGCATTTTCCTACACGACGATGCGCCCTTAAGGGTGCCGTCATGCCCAGCCGCGCCCCTTTCCGCCCGTGTTCATGTGCGCGGCAGGTCGGCGGGATTTTCGCGCCAGAACAGTGTGACACGTGTGACACTTCCTACTGCCGCGGCGGGCGCTGATGGATAACCTCACGCACAGCCTGGTCGGCGCGCTGATCGGGCAGGCGGGGCTCAAGCGGAAGACCGGGCTGGCGATGCCGGCGCTGATCATTGGCGCCAACATTCCCGACATCGACGCGGCCTGCTTCCTGTGGCTCGACGGGGTGCAGCACCTCGCCTTCCGTCGCGGGATCACTCACGGTCCGATCGCCTGGGTGGTGTTGCCGCTGCTGCTGGCGTTATCGCTGTGGTGGTGGGACCGCTGGCAATCGGGGCGCGGCAAGCGGCCGGAGGGGCGGCTGCCGGTGCACTTCGGCTGGCTCTATGCCCTCAGCCTGCTCGCCACGCTGACTCACCCCGCGCTCGACTGGCTCAACGTCTACGGTATCCGCCTGCTCGAACCGTTCTCCAGCCGGTGGTTTTATGGCGACGTGCTGTTCATCATCGACGTGTGGCTGTGGGCGCTGATGGGCGGTGCGATGTGGTTTTCGCTGCGGCGGGAGCGGCGGGGCGGAGAATGGATGCGCCCGGCGCGGATCGCGATTGCAGTGGGGTTGGCTTACATTGCTGTTAACGCAGCCATTACAGCGTACGACCGCGCCACGTATGGCGATCAACTTGTGGTAGGCGCGGAGTACATATCGAGCCCGCTACCGTTTGCTTTCTGGCAGCGAGAACAGATTGTTGGCCGTGACCGGGATGTTTGGTTTACATTCCATGGGGCTCTGCTCGAGAGGCAGCGAGCCGAGCGTCACGAACTGGTAGTTCCTTCGCTTCGATGTGCATGGCCTGACACCGAGAAATTAAGGCAGACCGACAGTGACCTCGACGCCTTCCTATTCTGGTCGCGCGCACCCTTCGCCGAACGCGCCCCCAACGGCTCGGTGCTCATCCGCGACGCGCGCTACTACGACCCGCGCGCTCGCGAGCGGTTCACCGTTGCGTTGCCGAATGTCCGCTGTGAGCAGCTGTAGCCGGATCGAGCGTTCCGGCCACCTGACTGTCCGCTGCGGCCTTGGCCGGCTTGTACAGCAACGCCGCAGCCAGAAAGGCCCAGCCGGCGCCGCCAAGCCAGCCCGCGGTGACGTCGCTCGGGAAGTGGACGCCGAGCATGACCCGGCTCCACGCGATCATCGCGCTTAGCACCATCGCGCTGCCGACGATCGTACAGCGCACCGAGTGCCGCGAACTCATCGATGCGAAGGCCAGCGCCATCGCAATGTAGACAACCGCCGCGTTGAAGCTGTGTCCGCTCGGGAAGCTTTCGCCGCCGGCCTCCATCAGGTGAGGCACGATCTGGGGCCGATCGCGGCCGACGATGCCCTTGAGCGCGGTGTTGGTGATCCATCCGCCGGTCACCGTCATGGCGAACAGCACCGCCTCGCGCCGCAGGCCGAGAAACAGCAGCGCCACCACCGCTCCGACGGCGAACAGGTTGCGCAGAAAGACCCCGCCAAGGGCCGTCGTGTCCCGGACGATCTCCAGCATCAGGTGCGATCCGGCAAAGTCCAGGTTGCCTTCGCGGCGCGCCGCCAGCAGACCCATTTCGTCGAACGCCCCCGTCCGGCCGGCCAGCACCAGCCAGACCATGACCGCGAAGCCGAGCCACAGAATGCCGGCGGCCAGCAGCGCCTTACGGCGATTGATCGTGAACCCTCGCTGCGGCAGTCGGATCGCCTGGGCCGGGATCGGATGCTCTTGCGGGTGCACGGTGTCGGGATTGGACATGGCGGAGGAACCAGCAGCAAGCACGCGCGGTTCCGGTCAGCATGAGTTTGCCTCAGATCGTCTTGTTTCGCCGCGACTTGCGCCTGGCGGACCAACCCGCGCTATGCGCCGCAGCGAGGGCTGGGCCGGTGGTGCCGGTCTATGTACTGGATGATGACGCGGCGGGCGAGTTCGCCCTGGGCGGGGCGTCGCGCTGGTGGCTGCACCATTCGCTGACCAGCCTGGCACGGGATCTGGAGGCGCTCGGTTCCCGCTTGGTCCTGCGACGCGGAAACGCCGCCGAACAGATAGCGCGGCTCGCCGAGGAGACCGGCGCGGTCCAGGTGCACGCTGTCCGCCATTACGAACCATGGTGGCAGCAAACCGAGGCCGAACTCGGGGAGGGGCTGGATCTTACGCTGTACGACGGCAACTATCTGCTGCCGCCGGGCGCGGTGCGGACCGGGTCGGGCGAGCCGTACAAGATATACACGCCGTTCGCCAAAGCTGTGCTGGCGCAGATGCCGCCGCACGACCCGCTTCCGACGCCGGAGCGCCTAGCGGCTCCGGCCCAGTGGCCGGCGGGCGACGAGCTTCGCAGCTGGGACCTGCTCCCTTCCGCGCCCGATTGGTCGGGCGGGCTGGGGGAGTTCTGGCAGGTGGGCGAAGCGGCGGCGCACGACCGGCTGGCCGAATGGGCTGATTCGGTCGCCGACTATACGGACGCGCGCAACCTGCCGTCGACGGATGGTTCGTCCCGGCTGTCGCCGCATCTGCACTGGGGAGAAATCTCTCCCGCGCAGGTGTGGCACATGCTTTCCGGTCGGACATCCGACGGGTGGAGCACCTTCGCCAAGGAGCTGGTCTGGCGCGACTATGCTCAGAACGTGATCGACCAGTTCCCCGATTACGGCACGCGCAGCTATCGAAACGGTTACGATGGCCTGTGGCGGACGGGTGCGGAGGCGCGGCGCGATCTCACCGCCTGGCAGCGCGGGCGCACGGGGTATCCCATCGTCGATGCCGGCATGCGGCAGCTGTGGCAGACCGGGTGGATGCACAACCGGGTGCGGATGATCACCGCCAGCTTCTTGGTGAAACACCTGCTGATCGACTGGCGCGCGGGCGAAAGGTGGTTCTGGGATACGCTGGTCGATGCCGATTACGGCAACAACGCTGTGAACTGGCAGTGGGTCGCCGGGACCGGGGTGGACAGCAACATGTTCGTGCGGATCATGGCGCCGCTGACGCAAAGCGAAAAGTTCGCCGCTGCCGACTACATCCGCGCCTACGTGCCCGAACTGGCGCACCTGGATGACGCGCAGATCCACGATCCGCCCGATCGGCTGCGGGGTGACTATCCCGCCAAGTTGATCGGCCACCGCGAGGCCCGCGAGCGCGCGCTGGCGGCGTATCGCACGAGCCGGTCCTAGGTTGCCCCCACGCAGGATACGGTTCATAAACAGCGGCATGAGGGCAGAGGGGATAGGCCGGGGCGCAAGCCTGTTGTCGGCGGGTGCGCGGTTTGAGCGCAGCCCGGGCTGGGTCGCGCGCCTGATCGCGCCGGGCTTCCACAAGTTACTCGACCGGATCGACGCCGGGCTGGAGAGCGGCACCATCATGGGCCGGCTGCCCGATGGCAGCACGCGGATGCTGGGCGGACGCGCGCCGGGGTTCGTCGCGGAAGTGGACCTGCGTGACTGGCGTGCGCTCGTCCGGTTGGCGACCAATGGATCGATCGGCTGGTACCAGGCATGGGAGGCGGGCGAATGGACCAGCCCCGATCCCGTTCCGCTGTTCGCGCTGTTCATGGCCAACGGAGATGCGCTGGGAGAAACTGCGCGGGCGCGGGGGCCGTTCCGGCTTGCGGCCAGGTTCGCGCACTGGCTCAACCGTAACACCCATGCCGGGGCGGAGCGGAACATCCACGCGCACTACGATCTGGGCAACGACTTCTACGCCCAGTGGCTCGGCCAATCGATGTGTTATTCAAGCGCGCTGTTCGGCGAGCGTGAGGGGCCGTCGCAGGCTGAGCAGTTCCTGACCGAGCTCGATTACGCGCAACTGACCAAGGTCACCGCGATGCTCAACCGGGTGCGCGCGGACCAGGCCGGCAGCCTGCTCGAAATCGGCTGCGGCTGGGGAATGCTGGCGCACGCCGCGGCGGCGATGGGCGCGCGGGTCGATGCGATCAGCCTGTCGGACGAGCAACTCGCATTCTGTCGCACGAAAAGCATCGATCCGGCCAACCCCCGGTTCCTGAAGCAGGATTACCGCGATGCGCACGGGCAGTACGATGCGATCGTCAGCGTCGAAATGGTCGAGGCGCTGGGCCGGGAATACTGGCCCACGTTCATGGACTGCATGGCGCGCAACCTGAAGCCGGGGGGACGGGCGGCGATCCAGTTCATCTCGATGAAGGATTCGCTGTTCGATGCCTATGCCAGCAGCGCCGATTTCATTCAGGCGTATGTTTTCCCAGGCGGACTGCTGATCCGGACCAGCGAGTTCCGCCGCCTGGCCGAGGAGCGGGGACTCGCCTGGACCGACCAGAACGATTTCGGGCTGGATTATGCAGAGACCCTGCGCATCTGGCGCGACCAGTTCGACCTCGCGGTGACAGAAGGGCGGCTGCCTGCCGGGTTCGACGATCGCTTCGTGCGCCTGTGGCGCTATTATCTGATGTACTGCGAGGGCGGGTTCCGCGGCGGCGGGATCGATGTCCACCAGGTCACCCTTGTGAAGGAATTGTGATGCGGCGCTTTGTCCTCTTGCTTGCAGCAGCGATGCTCGGCGCGTGTGCGACCGTGCCGGCAGACGCACCCGTGCGGATGAGCCAGCCGGTGGCAGAGGTGCCGTTGCAGGATCAGCAGGTGCTGTTCTGGAACGACGCGACCCGGTCCGATCGCTTCCGCAGGATGGAGGACTTTTTCGCCGGGCACGAAGTCGCCGCGGCCACTGACGTGCGCAATCTGCCCGCGGGTAGCCCGTACGATGCTGCCACCGCGGCTGCGCTGGATGCGTACCTGGCCAGTTCCGGCGCTGCGGGCATAATGGTGCTGCAGGATGGCCGGGTGCGGTACGAAAAGTACGGGCTTGGGTTCGGACCGCAGGGGCGCTGGACCAGCTTCTCGGTCGCGAAAAGCTTCACCTCAACCTTGTTGGGGGCGGCGGTGAAAGACGGCTTCATCGCAAGCATGGACGATCCCGTGACCAAGTATCTGCCCAAGCTGGCGGGCACCGCATATGACGGCGTCAGTGTCGAGCAGCTGGCCACGATGACGTCCGGGGTGAAGTGGAACGAGGATTACACCGATCCCGCCAGCGACGTTGCCCGGATGTTGCTGGTCGCGCCGGTGGCGGGCGAATCGCAGGCGATCACCTATGCCCGGCAGCTCACGCGAGAGGCGCCGGCGGGGCGCAAGTGGGTCTACAAGACGCTGGAGACCAACCTGCTGGGCGATCTGGTCACCGCCGCGACGGGACAGTCGCTGGCCGCTTACTCCAAGAAGAAGATCGTCGATCCGGCAGGCTTTGCAGGGCCGCTGTTCTGGATGACCGATCTCACCGGGAACAATATCGGCGGGTGCTGCCTGTCGATCCGCCTGTCGGATTACGCGCGCATGGGCCAGTTCGCGCTGGAGGGCGGACAGTCGGCGGTTCCGGTCGGCTGGTTCGCCAGTGCGGGCGCGCCGCAGGTCGAATTTGGCGACGGCAACGGATACGGGTTCCAGTGGTGGACCTACCCCGGCGCAAGCTTTGGCGCGCAGGGCATCTTCGGCCAGTCGATCACGATCGTGCCTGACCGGCGGCTGGTGATCGCGATCGTCTCGAACTGGCCGGCGGCGACTGGCAAGCCGCTATCGGCCAGCCGCCGCGCGCTCCTGGATCAGGTCATCGCCGCCAGCGGCCGCTAGGCTCAGGCGATCGGCCGGAACACCCCGCCGGTGGAGTAACGGGCGAGGATGTTGTCGTGCACGATCGGGCTCAGCAGCTCGGCGAAAGCGCAACCGGCGATGCTGTTGTCCCACCAGACCACCTCGGCCTGCAGCGATTCCAGACCGGGGAGCGTCAGCCAGCACAGCTGACCCAGGTGCATCCGGTTGATGGCCGCCGCGGAAAATCCGGAGATCGACAGATCATGCACCACCGTGCGGACCGGGCGCCCGCCGGAAGCGCGCAACTGCGCCGGGATCGACAGTTTGGTGCGGGGTGAGCAGCGGTCTTCCTGCGCTGCCAGCGAATAGGGGTCTTGCGTATGGATCATCCCAGTACCCTCGGTGCACGTAACCAACAGCCTCACCGCACGGTTCGCGGCCAGGCTTTGTAACTTCTGCCGAAGGCTGGTTTCCGCTTTGCTGGCGGAAGTGGTTAACCGGTTGCGCCGATCCGTTCACGGTGCCGCGTCGGAAAGTCCCTCTGCACCAGCGCGACGATCCCGGCTGCGACATCCTCGGGCGGCTTGACGCTCGCAGGGTCCTCTCCCGGATAGGCGCGCGCGCGCATCGCGGTGCGGGTGGCGCCCGGATCGACGATCGCCACGCGCGTCCCGCCCAGCTTCTCGACCTCAGCGGCGTAGCAATCGAGGATGACCTCGAACGCCGCCTTGCTCGCGCCATACGCGCCCCAGAACGCGCGTGGGACGCTGCCGACCGAGCTGGTCACCCCAATGACCCGGGCGTTGCCTGCGCGCTTCATCAGCGGATCAAAGGCGGCGATCAGCGCTTGAGTTGCCAGCACGTTGACTGTCAGCGCCTGCCCGAACTGCTTGGATTCCATCTGCGTCACGGGGGTCAGCGACGGCAGGTACGCCGCGTTGATTACCAGGATATCGAGCTTGTCCCAACGCTGCGCCAGCGCGGCGGCCAGGCGCGACACCCCGTCCTGTTCGGACAGATCGAGCGGCGCGATGGTCGCGGTCCCTCCGGCGGCGTGGATTGCGTCCTCGACGCCCTCCAGCGCCTTGACGTCGCGGGCGGTGAGCACAACGTGCGCACCCGCCGCACCCAGCGCCTTGGCGGTGGCCGCGCCGATCCCCTTGCTCGCACCAGTGACGAGCGCAACGCGCCCGGCGAGCGGCAAATCGGAGTTCATTCAGGCAACCTTGTGAATGGGGAAGGGTAGCTGCGTTTCGCGTATCTCGCGCTGGGCGAGGTCGGTCAGCGTGGTGGGGTAATCCCCGGTGAAGCAGGCATCGCAGTACTGTGGCCGCACCGGATCGCGGCTTTCCCCGGCGACCGCGCGATAAAGCCCGTCGATGGTCACGAAGGCCAGGCTGTCGGCCTTGATAAATTCGCGCATCGGCTCGATGTCCATACGCGCCGCGAGCAGCTTGGATCGCTCAGGTGTATCGACGCCATAGAAGCATGAATGCGCCGTGGGCGGGCTGGCGACCCGAAAGTGGACTTCGGTGGCGCCGGCATCGCGCATCATCTCGACGATTTTCATCGAGGTGGTGCCGCGGACGATCGAATCGTCGATCAGGATGATCCGCTTGCCTTCCACCAGTCCGCGGTTGGCGTTGTGCTTGCGCTTCACGCTGGAATGACGCGCGCCTTCGCCCGGTTGGATGAAGGTGCGCCCGACATAGTGCGAACGGATGATGCCCAGTTCGAACGGGACCCCCGATGCCTGGGCATAGCCGATGGCGGCGGGCACCCCGCTGTCCGGCACCGGCACCACCAGGTCGGCCTCGACCGGCGCTTCGAGCGCGAGCTCGCGCCCGATCGACTTGCGCGCTTCGTACACGCTCCGTCCGTCAAAGATGGAATCGGGCCGGCTGAAATAGACATGTTCGAAGATGCACGGACGCGACCGCACCTGACCGAACGGCTGCAGCGAAGTGACCTTGCCGTCAAAATCCACCCGCACGATCTCGCCCGGATCGACCTGGCGCACGAACTCTGCGCCTATGACATCGAACGCGACCGTTTCGCTGGCGAACACGGTGGCGTCGCCCAGCTTGCCCATCACCAGCGGCCGGATGCCCAGCGGATCGCGGCAGGCGATCATGCCCTCGGGCGTCATCACGATCAGCGAATATGCGCCCTCGACCAGGCGCAGCGCATCGATCAGACGGTCTATCGTTGTCGGATAGCGGCTGGTCGCGACGAGGTGGATGATCACCTCGGTGTCGGAGGTCGACTGGAAGATCGCGCCCTTGCGAACCAGCTCGTCACGCAGGGTCTTCGCGTTGGAGATATTGCCGTTGTGGGCCACTGCAAAACCGCCGGCGGCAAGATCCGCATACAGCGGCTGCACGTTGCGCAGACCCGCGCCCCCGGTGGTGGAATACCGCACGTGCCCGGCGGCCATGATCCCGGGCAATTCGGCCAGTGCTTCCGAGGTGGAGAAGTTCTCCGCCACGTGGCCGGTGCCGCGCCGCGAATAGAATTCCTGTCCGTCGAAGCTGGTGATGCCGGCCGCTTCCTGGCCGCGGTGCTGCAGCGCGTGAAGGCCCAGCGCGGTCATCGCCGAGGCATCGGGCGCGCCGATCGCACCGAATACGCCGCATTCCTCGCGGAGCTTGTCGCCGTCCGCGTCGTAGAACGGATGAGATATGATCATCGGCTGGGCGTTGCCTCGCTGCTCGTGGGGCTAATGGCGATTGTACGACACGATGACAAGGGCAGGCTGCTCACCATCACCCGTTGCGCGCCGGCCACTCGGCCCCTACACCGCCGCCGCGAAACCCTCGCTTAACGAAACGAACCGCTTGATCCTCTCCCCTTTCGAATGGACCGTGGCCAAGCGCTACATGCTGCCCGGCAAGGGCGAGGGCTTCATCGCGCTCGTCGCCGGCATCAGCGTGGGCGTGGTAATGTTGTCTGTCGCCCTGCTCGTCGTGGTGATGAGCGTGATGAACGGCTTCCGGGCCGAACTGCTGGACAAGATCGTGGGCCTCAACGGGCATGCCATCATCCAGGCATACGGCGGTCGGCTGGATAACTGGCAGGACGTGCTGCAGGACGTGCGCAAGACGCCCGGTGTCGTCAGCGCGAGCCCGCTGATCGAACAGCCCCTGCTGGTGACCTTCAACGGCCGGGTCGAAGGCGTGCTGGTGCGCGGCAATACCGCGCAGGACATCCAGCGCATGCAGCCCAATGTGATCCAGGGGGATCTCGGCGGGCTGCGGCCCGATGCCAGCAACGTCGCGATCGGCGCCCGACTGGCCGAAAACATCGGCGCGCAGGTCGGGGACACGATCACCGTGATCAACCCTGCCGGTCGGTCGACGCCCTTCGGCACGGTGCCTCGCCAGGTGGGCTACCGGGTCGCCGCGATATTCGAGATAGGGGTGTACGATTACGACGAGAAGTTCGTCGTCATGCCGATCGCCGATGCCCAGACGCTGATGCTGACCGGCGACACGATCGGCATGATCGAGGTGAAGACCCAGGACGCGGACAAGGTCGGCGAATACCTGGCGCCGCTGGCGCGCAAGCTGTCGGGCCGGGCGGTGGTGTCCGACTGGCGGCAGATCAACTCTTCGCTGTTCGAAGCGCTGGAGGTGGAGCGGGTAGCGATGTTCTTCGCCCTGTCGATGATCGTGCTGGTGGCTGCGTTCAATATCCTTTCCAGCCTGGTCATGCTGGTGCGCGCCAAGACCCGCGATATCGCGATCATGCGGACCATGGGCGCGACCCGTCGCAGCCTGCTGAAGATCTTCGTGACGACCGGCTTCACCATCGGGGCGGTCGGCACCATGGCCGGCCTGGTGCTCGGCTTCATCATCCTCTATTTCCGGCAGAATATCGTCGAGGTGATCCAGCGGTTGACGGGCCAGAACCTGTGGGATCCATCGGTTCGGTTCCTCTCGACGCTGCCCGCACGGGCCGATCCGGTCGAGATCATCGGCATCGCCTCGCTGGCGCTGATCCTCAGCTTCCTGGCGACGCTTTATCCCTCGCTGAAGGCGTCGAGCACCGACCCTGTCCAGGTGCTGCGCTATGAGTGATGCCGTCGTTCGCCTGACCAACCTGACCCGCTCGTTCGAGCAGGGCGGCGTGCGCATCGACGTGCTGCGCGGGGTCAACCTGTCGATCCTTCCGGGGGAGATCGTGGCGCTGCTGGGCCCTTCGGGGTCGGGCAAGTCGACCATGTTACAGGCGGTCGGGCTGCTGGAAGGCGGCTTCGGCGGCAAGATTGAGATCGTCGGGGCAGATGCGAGCGCGCTGCCGACCGACGGCCGCACCAGGCTGCGCCGCGATCACCTTGGCTTCGTATACCAGTTCCACCACTTGCTGCCCGATTTCAACGCGACCGAAAACGTGATCATGCCGCAGCTGGTATCGGGCCGGTCGCGCGCCGCGGCTGAGGAACGGGCGCGCGAGATCCTGACCGCGCTGGGCCTGGGGCACCGACTGACACACCGGCCGAGCCAGCTCTCTGGCGGCGAACAGCAGCGGGTGGCGGTCGCCCGTGCACTCGCCAACCGACCTCAGCTGGTGCTGGCGGACGAGCCGACCGGGAACCTGGACGAGCATACCGCGGACAAGGTGTTCGCCGAGTTCCTCGAACTCGTTCGCGGAGAAGGCAGCGCCGCGCTGGTCGCCACGCATAATGAGCGGCTGGCGGCGAAGATGGACCGCGTGGTACGCTTGCACGAGGGAGTGCTCGAATGACCACTATCGCCGATTTTACCGTCGAAACGCCCGACGGCGCACCGCTCGACCTGTCCGAGAAGCTCGGCAAGGTCCTGCTGGTGGTCAATGTCGCTTCGCGGTGCGGCTTCACCCCGCAGTACGAAGGGCTGGAAGCGCTGCAGCGCAAATATGCCGAGCGCGGGTTAGAGGTGCTGGGCTTCCCCTGCAACCAGTTCGGCGCGCAGGAGCCCGGCAATGCGGAGGAAATCGCCAGCTTCTGCAAGCTGACCTATGACGTCACCTTTCCGGTGCTGAAGAAGGTGGACGTCAACGGCGCTGCCGCCAGTCCGTTGTACGACTGGATGAAGCGCGAGGCGCCGGGGCTGATGGGCTCCAAGTCGGTCAAGTGGAACTTCACCAAGTTCCTGATCGACCGGGACGGCAAGGTTGTGCGGCGGTACGCCCCGACTGACACGCCGGCGAGCATCGAACAAGACATCGAGAAGCTGCTCTAGCCCCCGTCAGCTGTGGAGAAATGCAGCTCCGCGGACCTTCCGATTCTGGCGCTAATCCCTAATCTGTCCTGATGGCCTTCGCCCCATTCGTCCCGTTGCGCGTCATGTCGAGCTATTCGATGCTCGAGGGGGCGATTGATCCCAAGACCATTGCGCGCCTGGCGAAGGAGCGTGGGTTCCCGGCGACCGCGATTTGCGATCGCAACGGTCTCTATGGCGCGATCCCGTTCGCTGCCGCCTGCTTTGAAAAAGGCATCCAGCCGATCGTCGGCGCGCTGCTGGGCGTTGCGCGCGACGCGAGCGGGGAGACGATCGACCACCTGCCGTTGTTTGCGCAGGACGAGGCGGGGTACGAAAACCTTTGCCACCTGGTCAGCAAGGCGCATCTGGCCCGGCCGGTCGAACTCGAAGCGCATGTCCATTTCAGCGATCTTGAAGGGCGGACTGACGGGCTGATCGCGCTTTCCGGCGCGGGCGAGGGCGCGCTGACCCGGCTGCTGGCGGACGGTAAGGCTGATGAAGCTGAAATGCTCTGCGGCCGCCTCCAGGCCCTGTTTCCCGACCGGCTGTACATCGAGATCGCCCGCCGCAGTCATCCGCTGTGCGAGGCGGCCGAGGATGCGCTGATCGATCTTGCCTATGCGCGCGATCTGCCGCTGGTCGCGACGAACCCGGCCCAGTTCGGCGACCCCCATTTCTACGCCGCGCACGACGCCATGCTGTGCATCGCGGCGAGCACGCATATCGATGCCGCCGAGCGTCCGAGGTCGAACCCGGAAGCGTTCATCAAGTCGGCGCCGATGATGCAGGAGCTGTTTCCCGACTTGCCCGAGGCGTTGGCAAACACACTCGTGATCGCTCGCCGCTGCGCTTACGCGCCGCCCAGGCGCGACCCGATCCTGCCCAGCCTGGCCGGCGATATCGAGGGCGAGAAGCGCCTGCTGGCTGAGGACTCCCGCCGCGGCCTTGCGGCGCGCCTGGAAAAATATGACGCGCTCTCGGACGACGAGCTCAGGGTCTATCGCGACCGGCTTGAGTTCGAGATCGACGTCATCAACCAGATGGGCTTTCCCGGCTACTTCCTGATCGTCGCCGACTTCATCAAGTGGGCCAAGGAGCAGGGCATCCCGGTGGGCCCGGGCCGTGGTTCGGGCGCGGGTTCGCTGGTGGCATGGTCGCTGACCATCACCGACCTCGATCCCATTCGCCTGGGCCTGCTGTTCGAACGCTTCCTAAACCCGGAACGCGTGTCCATGCCGGACTTCGACATCGACTTCTGCGAAACGCGGCGCGGCGAGGTGATCCGCTATGTGCAGGCCAAATACGGGCACGATCACGTCGCGCAGATCATCACCTTCGGCAAGCTCAAGGCGCGCGCCGTGCTGCGCGATTGCGGACGCATCCTGCAGATGAGCTACGGGCACGTGGACCGGTTGTGCAAGATGGTGCCCAACCATCCGACCGACCCGTGGACCCTGCCGCGCGCGCTGAACGGCGTGGCTGAGTTCAAGCGCGAGTACGAGAACCACGACGAGGTCAAGCGCCTGCTCGACCTTGCGATGCAGCTCGAAGGTTTCCCGCGCAACAGCTCCACGCACGCCGCCGGCGTGGTCATCGGGGACCGGCCGCTGGCCAAGCTGGTGCCGCTCTACCGCGATCCCCGTTCGGACATGCCGGTCACCCAGTTCGACATGAAGCATGTCGAGAGTGCGGGTCTGGTCAAATTCGACTTCCTGGGTCTGAAGACCCTGTCGGTGCTGCAAAAGGCAGTCGAGCTGCTGGCCAGGCGCGGGATCGACATCGACCTGAGCGCGCTCGAGTGGGACGATCCGGCGGTCTACGCGCTGCTGCAGAAAGGCGACACCGTCGGCGTCTTCCAGCTCGAATCCGAAGGCATGCGCCGTGCGCTGTCTGCCGTGAAGCCCAGCAACTTCGGCGACATCATCGCCATCGGCGCGCTCTATCGCCCCGGCCCGATGGACAACATTCCGCTGTTCGGGCGGCGCAAGAACGGGCTGGAGGTGATTGAGTATCCGCACCCGAAGCTTGAGGCCATCCTCGCCGAAACGTACGGCATCATCGTGTACCAGGAACAGGTGATGCAGGCCGCGCAGATCCTCGCCGGCTATTCGCTGGGCGACGCCGACTTGCTGCGCCGCGCGATGGGCAAGAAGGTGCAGGCCGAGATGGACGCCCAGCGCCAGCGTTTCGTGGAAGGGTGCAAGACTCACTCCGGCATCGAGCAAGCGAAGGCGAACGAACTGTTCGATTTGATCGACAAGTTTGCCGGTTACGGCTTCAACAAGAGCCACGCCGCCGCCTATGCGCTGCTGTCGTATCAGACCGCGTGGCTGAAGGCCCACTACCCGGAAGAATTCTACGCCGCCTCGATGTGCTTCGACATGCATCAGTCGGAAAAGCTGGCGGTGTTCGTGGATGACGCGCGGCGCGGCGGAACGGTCATCGCACCGCCCGATGTGAACCGTTCCGAGGCTGAATTCACCGTCGAGCGGACGGACGATGGCTACGCCGTGCGCTATGCGCTGGCGGGCATCCGCAACGTGGGCGAAAAAGCGATGGAAGCGCTCGTCGCGGAGCGCGAGGCGAGCGGCGCGTTCGAGAGCGTCGAGGACTTGTTCCAGCGCCTGCCCAAGGGGTCGATGAATTCGCGCCAGCTTGAAGGGCTGATCGCGGCTGGGGCGCTCGATGCGCTGGAGCCCAACCGCGGCAAGCTCTACGCCAACGTCGATCTGCTGCTGGCGGTGACGGAGGCTGCCAACCGCGAACGCGAGAGCGGGCAGGGCGGCCTGTTCGGTGGCGAGGCGCAGGCGGACAGCACCCTGCGCCTGAAGGAGGCGGAGGACTGGCCGCGCACCGAGCGCATGGCCAAGGAGCGCGACAACTTCGGATTCTATTTCTCTGCGCATCCGGTGGAACAGTATCGCGCGATCGCGTCCGCCAATGGCGCGCGCAGCTATGCCTCGCTGATGGGCGGGGGCGCTCCCGCGGGGGGCCGCGCCACCGCGGTCATGGCGGCGATGGTGGAAAAGGTGAATCGCGGGCGGACCAAGCGGGGCAAGGACTTCGTGCGCGCGGACTTCTCCGACAGCAGCGGGCAGTTTTCGGCCGCGTGTTTTGAAGAGACGCTGATCGCGAGCTTCGTGAATTGGGCCGAAGACGGCACGTCGATCCTCCTCAACGTCGAACTCGACAGCCCTAGCCCGGACGAGCCGCCGCGGATCACCGTGCGCGGCGCACGGCCGTTGCGCGACGTGAAGGCGGGTGCACGGATGGTGCTCACCCTCGATGTCACCGCGCCCGACGGGTTTGCCACCCTGCGCAACCTGCTGGAAACGGGCGCGGATGGCCGGGGCGAGGTGCGGGTCAAGCTGCGCACCGGCGGCGAGCACGAGCCGGAGATGATCCTGGGTCACAACTTCCAGCTCGACGGCGATCTCGCCGAGCGCTTGGCAAGCCTCGACGGACTTGCCAATGTGCAGCTTGGCACCCAGCGCGCGCCGAGCTTGCGTCTGGTGGCCTGAGGCCCTCCTGCACGAGAGGGCGCCACAGGGAGAGAATGCCAATGCTGGGAGCGATGCAGGACTGGGACCTCGTGGTCACTCACCTGATCGATCATGCCGCGCGTGAATACGGAGAGCGCGAGCACGTCACTCATTGGGCCGATGGCAGCGAAACGCGCACGACGTGGGCGAAAGTCCGGCGCGATGCGCTGAAGATGACGCAGGCTCTGCGCGCTGCCGGCGTGGGCAAGGGTGACCGGGTCGCCACCCTGGCGATGAACCACGCGCGCCACTTGGTGACCTGGTACGGCGCGGTGGGCGTGGGCGGCGTGCTGCACACCATCAACCCGCGGTTGTTTGACGACCAGCTCGAATACATCGTCAACCATGCCGAGGACCGGGTGCTGCTGTACGACGCGGTGTTCCAGCCGATCGTCGACCGGATGCGGGATTGCTGGCCGACCGTCACCACATACGTCTGTTTCGATCCCCCGACCGGGTCGGACGTGCTCGGCTTCGAGGATTGGATTGGAGCGCACGACGGTGACACCGCGTGGGCCGAGGTCGCCGAACGCGATCCGTGCATGCTGTGCTACACCAGCGGCACCACGGGACACCCCAAAGGCGTGCTGTACGAGCATCGCTCGACCATGCTGCACGCCATGGCGGGCGTTCAGCCCAACCTGTTCGATCTGGATTCGCGGGCGGTCATGCTGCCGATCGTGCCGATGTTCCATGCGGCCAGCTGGGGCCTGCCCTGGGCCGGGGCGATTCCGGGGATCAAATTCGTCTATTCGGCGGTCAACGATCCCGCCGTGCTGTGCGAGCTGTTCGACCGGGAGCGCGTGACGCACTCGGCCGGCGTGCCAACGGTCTGGCTCGGCATGTTCCAGCACCTCGATTCGATCGGAAAGGACGTGCGCGACATCGGCAAGCTGGAGACCGCGATCATCGGCGGTTCGGCTGCGCCCAAGTTCATGATCGAGCGGCTGATGAACAACGGCGTGCGGGTGGCTCATGCCTGGGGCATGACCGAGACCAGCCCGATCGGCACCACCGGCGCGTATCCGTCGTCGTGGGACGAGATGGACTTCGCTGAACGGGTCGCCTTGGTCCAGAAGCAGGGACGGCCTGCGTTCGGGGTGGAACTACGCTGCGTCGACCTCGACGATCCCACCCGGGAGCTGCCACGCGACGGCCAGACCTCCGGCGCGCTGCAGGTGCGCGGGCCGTGGGTCATCCAGCGCTATTTCAAGGCGGAGGAGGACGCGGCGAACGCCGAGCGGTGGTTCGACACCGGCGACGTGGCGGTCATCCATCCCGACGGCACGCTGCAATTGACCGACCGGACCAAGGACGTGATCAAGTCGGGCGGTGAATGGATCAGTTCCGTCGAACTGGAGAACGCCGCGGTGGGGCACCCGGCAATCGCCGAGGCGGCCGCGATCGGCATCGCGCATCCCAGGTGGGATGAACGCCCGATCCTGGTCTGCGTCGCCAAGCAGGGCGCGAGCGTCACCCCGGCGGAAGTGCTGGCGCATTTGTCGGACAAGGTCGCCAAGTGGTGGCTGCCCGATGCAATCGAGTTCGTTGACGAGATCCCTCACACCGGCACCGGCAAGATCAGCAAGAAAGATTTGCGCGAGCAGTTCCGCGACTACCGACTGGTGGCCGAGGACGTGGCTTGATCCTCAACTGCGCCCGGTGCGGCCGCTTGATGGAAGAGGGATTTTCGATCGAGCTCGGTGACGGGAACATGGCGATGGTGGGTCACTGGCATCCCGGCAAACCCGCCCCCAGGTGGTGGGGCCTCAAAGTCGATAAGCGGCAGAGGCGTGAGATCGCGACCTGGCGCTGCGCGGGATGTGGCTACCTGGAGAGTTATGCCCCATGACGGTCTACATCGATCCCTCGCGCGCCAACTTCGACGCGTTCAAGAACCTGCCGCGCGACCAGCCGATCCAGATGCTCAACCTGCTGCGCTACCGTGATCAGGCGGAATATCCCGATGGCAACGAGCATGCCGGCAAAGGTTGGAGCGGGCGGCGCGCATACGCGGAGTACGGCGCCACCAGCGGCGCGATCTTCCGCCGGGTGGGCGGCACCCTGGTGTGGCGCGGCGCCTTCCAGACGGTCGTCACCGGCCCTGACGACATGCGCTGGGATGACGGCTTCATCGCGCAGTACCCCAGCGCCGCGGCATTCCTGGAGATGATCAAGGACCCGGACTACCAGCGCGCGGTGGTCAACCGCACGGCGGCGCTGGCCGACAGCCGGCTGGTGCGGTTCGCACCGCAGCCGGCGGGGGACGGCTTCTAGCCGAGCACTTCGTCAAACATCGACAGCATTGCCGCCCAGCTTTGCCGGTCGGCGCTGGCGTCGTAGGCTGGATTGGCGGCACCATCCAGCATGGCGGGATTAGTGAACCCGTGGGCCACGCCGGCATAGCTGTGGAAGTGCCAGTTGGCGCCGACAGCGTCCATCTCCTCCCAGAACGCCATCACTTGCGCGCGGGGCACCAGCGTATCGGCATCGCCGTGGCACACCAGGATGCGCGGTTTGACGGGCGCGGCCGCCGGACGCGCCGTATTGAGCAGGCCGTGAAAGCTCACCACCGCAGCCAGGTCCGCTCCGTCGCGGGCCAGTTCGAGCACGGCCTGGCCGCCCATGCAGAAGCCGATCGCCAGCAAGGGCAATGGCCCGGCCTGTTCGGCCAGCACCGTCAAACCGGCACGAAGGCGTGACCGGTATCCATCGGTGTCGGCGCGCAACCGCTCGGCACGAGCGAAGGCATCCGCCATGTCGGCGGGCGCCTCGCCATAAAAATCGCACACGACCGCCAGATAACCCGCGTCCGCCAGGGCATGGGCTTTTGCCATCACCCCCGGAGTGGGATTGAAGATCGTCGGAAACACCGCCACCGCCGCGCGCGGCGGAAACGCCGGGCGCACCACCAGCGCGGAGAGCGCGGTGCCGCCCTCGCGGTAGGCGACGGTCTCCACGATCACGATTCGGGCAGGAAGTCCGGCACCGAGAGATAGCGCTCTCCGGTGTCGTAATTGAACCCGAGCACGCGAGCGTCGGGATCGAGTTCAGGCAGCTTCCTGGCAATGGCCGCCAGGGTCGCGCCGCTCGAGATGCCGACCAGGATACCCTCCTCGCGCGCGCAGCGGCGGGCCATCTCGCGGGCGTCTTCAGGGTCCACCTGGATCGCGCCGTCGATCGACTGAGTGTGCAGGTTTGTCGGAATGAAGCCCGCGCCGATTCCCTGGATCGGGTGGGGCCCCGGCTGGCCGCCGCTGATGACCGGCGACAGGGTGGGCTCCACCGCGAACGCCTTCAGCCCGCTCCAGGTCTGCTTGAGCACTTCGGCACAAGCCGTCAGGTGCCCGCCGGTGCCGACGCCGGTGATCAGCACGTCGATGGGCGTATCGCGAAAATCGGCCAGGATTTCCTGCGCCGTGGTGCGCGCATGAACCGCGATATTGGCCGGATTGTCGAACTGCTGCGCCATCCACCCGCCCGGCGTCTGCTCGGTCAGTTCCTGCGCGCGCGCGATGGCTGCCTTCATGCCGCCTTCCTTGGGCGTCAGATCGAACTTCGCCCCATAGGCCAGCATCAGCCGCCGCCGTTCGATGCTCATGCTTTCGGGCATCACCAGGATGAGCTTGTAGCCTTTCACTGCGGCCACCATGGCAAGGCCGATGCCGGTGTTGCCGCTGGTCGGCTCGATGATCGTCCCCCCGGGGCTGAGCGCGCCGGATGCTTCGGCATCCTCGATCATCGCCAGCGCGATGCGGTCCTTGATCGAGCCGCCCGGATTGCCGCGTTCGCTCTTCACCCACACGTCGTGAGTGGGAAACATGCGCGAGAGGCGAATGTGCGGGGTGTTGCCGATTACGGCAAGGACGCTGTCGGCTTTCATCGTGTTACTCCTGGTGGCGTTGCCATGGTCAATGTGCAGGCGGGTCGAAGGTCTTGGCAAGGCGCAACTCTGGAAACAACCGCGACCACGCCAGTGTGATCCCGATCGCGGCCACCCCGCCGAACACGACCGCGCCCACTGGGCCGATCAGCGCGGCGAGCATGCCGCTCTCCGCCTCTCCCAATTCGTTAGAAGCAGAGATCGTCAGCGCCGATACTGCTCCCACACGGCCGCGCATCTCGTCAGGGGTGTGCAACTGGATCAGCGACTGGCGGACGTAGACCGACACCATGTCCGCCGCTCCCGCCACGGTCAGCGCGCCGAAACTGAGCCAGAACCACTTCGACAGGCCAAACGTCAGCACGGCGAGGGCAAAGATCAGCACCGCGCCAAGCATCTTGACCCCCACGTTGGTTCGCATCGGGCGCACGGAGAACCACACCGAAGCGGCGGTGGCGCCGATGCCCATCCCGGCGGCGAGGATGCCGAACCCGTCAGCGCCGACGTGCAGGATGTCGCGCGCGAACACCGGCAGCAGCGCGGTCGCGCCCGCCAGCAGCACCACGAACAGGTCCAGCGTGATCGTCGCCAACACCAGGCGGTTGTTGCGCACATAGCGGAACCCGTCGATCACCCGGTGGATCGGCCGGCGATCCTTTTGCAGCGGAGGCTGGGGGACTTTGGGAATCAGGAACACCGCCAGCAGTGCCGCGAACAGCATCGCCGAAATTGCTGCATAGGCGATGTCGGGATGGATCGCATACAACACCCCGCCGATGCTCGGGCCGGCGATCATCCCCACCTGCCACGCGATGGAGCTGACCGCAATGGCGGTCGGCAGGCTTTCGCGCGGCACCAGATTGGGGGCAAGCGCGGAGAATGCGGGGCCCGAAAACGCCCGCGCGATGCCGATGATCGCGGCAGCGCCAAACAGGAACGGCAAGGTCAACTGGCCGGCAAACGTCAGGAAACCCAAGGCGGCCGCATTGACCGTCAGCAGCGCGTTGGTCCCGCGCACGATCCAGCGCCGGTCATACGTATCGGCGAACAGGCCCACCATCGGGGTCAGCAGGAACAGCGGCACGAACTGCACCAGGCCGATCATGCCGAGCAGGAAGGCCGACTCCCGGATGTCCAGCGTTTCGCGGGCGATGCCATAGACTTGCCAGCCGATGATGATCGCCTGCGCGCTGATCGCGATGGTGGCGAACAGGCGGGACACGAAATACGCGCGGAACGCTGGAATGGTGAGAGGGTGGGGGGCGGCGACGCTCACCTCCACGCCCATGACAGTGGCCCGGCGGCTTGCCAACCAAGCCTTTGCTATTCAGCCGGTTGGCTTAACTTCGCGCTCAGCGCGCGCGGCGCAGGCGGGGATTGGGCTGCAGCGCCTCGATGATGCGCATGAAATCGTCCAGCCGGATGATCCGCTCGAACTGGAAGCCCGCGCGCTCCTCGCGCACCCAGATGACATAGGCCTCGATCCGGCCGATCTCGGGCAGGCGGATGATCACCCGGTCGCCGCGGGCAATCCCGCTCGCGTCGTCGATCATGAAGCCGTGTGCCGACAGGTTGGCGATGTGCAGCTTCAGGTCGCCCCGCTCATGGTGCTCCGCGATCACCGGGAAATCGACCGGATGCCGCGCGGCGCGGCGCAGGTCGGTGACCGATAGCTGAGCTCCGACAGACACTATGACACCGCCCTTCCGTTGACCTGGAACGGCTCGGATAGCGGCCAATCGCTGATTTTGGGTTAAGCCGCGGCGCGACGCTTCAGGTCAGCACGCCGTGGCGCTTCTTGCCCAGGCTGATGCGTCCCGCCCGTGCCGGGGCGGCAGGATCGGTCACCGGCTCCCCGTCAAGCTTGACCGCGCCTTCGGCCACCTTGCGCTTGGCTTCGCCGTTCGACGCGGTGAAGCCCAGCGCGGTGAGCGCGGCGGCAAAGGTCATGTCCGGCTCCAGCGCCAGCGTAGGCAGGTCTTCGCCAGCGCCGCCGGCAAAGGTCGTCGATGCGGTCGCCTCCGCAGTGCGGGCAGCCTCGTCGCCGCGCACCAGGCGCGTGACCTCGTTGGCGAGCACGATCTTGGCGGCGTTGATCTCGGCCCCCTGAAGCGCTTCCAGCCGGGCGACCTCGTCCAGCGGCAAGTCGGTAAACAGCTTCAGGAACCGGCCCACGTCGCGATCGTCCACGTTGCGCCAGAACTGCCAGAAGTCGTAGGCCGGCAGCTGCGCCTCGTTCAGCCACACCGCACCCGCGGCGGTCTTGCCCATCTTGGCGCCATCGGCGGTGGTCAGCAGCGGGGTGGTAAGGCCGAACAGCTCCGCCCCGTCCATCCGGCGGCCCAGTTCCACCCCGTTGACGATGTTGCCCCACTGGTCGCTGCCGCCCATCTGCAGCCGCACGCCCATCTCGCGAGACAGATGGCGGAAGTCATAGCCCTGCAGGATCATGTAGTTGAATTCGAGGAACGTCATCGGCTGCTCGCGCTCCAGCCGCAATCGCACCGAATCGAACGTCAGCATCCGGTTGACGGTGAAGTGCGTGCCGACTTCCTGCAGCAGCTCGATGTAACCGAGCTGGCCCAGCCAATCGTGATTGTCGACCATCACCGCGTCGGTCGGCCCGTCGCCGAACGTCAGCAGCTTGTCGAACACCGTGAAGATGCCCGCGATGTTGTCCGCGATCGCCTGATCGGTCAGCATCTTGCGGCTTTCGTCGCGCCCGGTGGGGTCGCCGATCCGGGTGGTGCCGCCGCCCATCAGGACGATCGGCTTGTGCCCGGTCTGCTGCAGGCGGCGCAGCATCATGATCTGCACCAAGCTGCCGATGTGCAGGCTGGGCGCGGTGGCGTCGAACCCGATATAGCCCGGCACGATCTGGCGCGCGGCAAGGGCGTCCAGCCCCGCGGCGTCGGTCATCTGGTGGACATAGCCCCGCTGTTCGAGCAGGCGCAGCAGATCGGATTGGTAGTCGCTCATCGCGGCGGGCGGTTAGCACGAGGGCCGACACATGCAAACGCATCAACTGAGCGCGCATCCCGCGCATCCGCCGGCGCGGGTCTCGGGCATCGAGGCGCGGGTGATCGGCTTCGATGCCGACTGGCTGCGCGTGCGCTGGCGGGTCGAGGGCGCGCAAGGGCTGGTGATCCCGCCCTTCGCCGGGCGCGGCCGCGCGGACGAGTTGTGGCAGACCACCTGCTTCGAACTGTTCCTGCGCCCCGCTGGCGGCGATGCCTATGTCGAGCTGAACCTCTCGCCGTCAGAGCGGTGGGCGGCGTATGATTTCTCAGGCTACCGGGACGGCATGGCCGAACGGCCCGCATCGCGCGAACCCGACTGCACGATGCGGCAGGGCAGCAGCTTCGCCATCTTCGATGCGGCGATCCCGCGCGATGTCCTGCCCGTGCTGCCAGCGGCGGCAAACTTCGCGGCGGTGATCGAGGAGCAGGGCGGGGTGAAGAGCTTCTGGGCACTCGCGCACCCGGCGGCGAAGCCCGATTTCCATGACCCCGCTTGCTTCACCGCCGAGCTTACGCCACCTGCGCAGCCATGAAATTCGGCATCGACCGGCTGCTGAGCGAGCCGGAGCTTCTCCAGCAACTGCACGGCCGCCGCGTCGCGCTGGTCGCGCATCCCGCGTCGGTGACCGAGGACCTGACGCACAGCCTCGACGCGCTGATCGCTGCCGGGGTGAACGTCACCAGCGCATTCGGGCCGCAGCATGGCCTGAAGGGGGACAAGCAGGACAACATGGTCGAAACCGCCGACGAGGTGGACCCGGCATACGGCATTCCGGTGTTCAGCCTGTATGGCGAGGTCCGCAAACCCACCGGGCAGATGATGAGCACGGCGGACGTCTTCCTGTTCGACCTGCAGGACCTCGGCTGCCGGATCTACACCTTCGTCACGACGCTGCTCTACCTGCTGCAGGCGGCGAGCAAGACGGGCAAGACGGTGTGGGTGCTCGATCGGCCGAATCCCGCCGGCCGCCCGATCGAGGGTACGCTGCTGCTGCCGGGGCAGGAAAGTTTCGTCGGCGCGGGGCCGATGCCGATGCGCCACGGGCTGACCATGGGGGAGATGGGCCACTGGTTCATCCGCCACTTCAAGCTCGACGTCGATTACCGCGTGATCGGGATGGATCGATGGCTGCCGGAAGAGGGTCCCGGCTTCGGCTGGCCGGAAGACCGGGTGTGGATCAACCCCAGCCCGAACGCCGCCAGCCTCAACATGGCGCGCGCATATGCCGGCACGGTGATGCTCGAAGGGACCACCCTGTCGGAAGGCCGCGGCACGACCCGTCCGCTGGAAGTGCTGTTCGGCGCGCCCGATCTCGACGGTGCGGACGTGCTCGCCGAGATGCGCCGGATTGCGCCCCGCTGGCTGGACGGCTGCGCGATCCGCCCGTGCTTTTTCGAGCCGACCTTTCACAAGCACGCCAAGCAGCTCAACAGCGGGCTGATGATCCACGCAGAGCAGGGGTTCTACGATCACCACGCCTTTCGGCCGTGGCGGCTGCAGGCGCTCGCGTTCAAGGCGATCCGGCGGCTGCGGCCGGATTACGACCTGTGGCGCGATTTTCCCTACGAATACGAATTCAAGCGCCTGGCGATCGATGTGATCAACGGCGGGCCTGCCTTGCGCGAATGGGTGGACGACGAAAGCGCCGAGCCGCTCGATCTGGAAACCAAGGCCGGTTCCGATGAGGAACGCTGGCGTGCGGAAGTGGCCGATCTGCTGCTCTACTGACGCCGCGCCGCGGCGCTATGCGTGGACCGCGATCCACGCGACCAGCGCGGCTGACGGAATGAAGAACGCCTGCGCGAGCAGCGTGCCGAACAGGCGGCTGAAGCTGATCCACACGATCGTGCGGCGAAACAGCGGCTCGTCGATCCGGCCTTCGACGACATCGTCGGTCATCACCGACAGTTGGGGGTCGATCAGCGCGAACAGCAGGATGGTGGCAAATCCATTGATCACGGCCGACAACTGGCTGGCGGTGACGCGGAATTCCGGCGCGAGATACCCTGCATAGAGCGAGGCGACCACGCCCACCGTCAGCAGCGCCTGGGCCAATGCGTTGCCCGCCAGCACCGTCCACGACACGCCGAGGGGCTTGCGCAGCGCGCCGAGATGCGCGCGGCCCGGCAGCGATACCTCCTCGCGTACGGTTCTGAGCCCCGACGGGGTGGCGGAACGCAGGATCAGCTTGCCGGTCGAACGGTGCCGCTGGAAGTGCGCGATCGCGCGCGCGAACAACCGCTGGCCCGTGGGCACGAGCAGGATGCCGACGAACACCGCGACGGAAGCGCTCGCCAGCACCAGCCGGAAATCGCCCGCCAGCGCGTCACCGCCCCCTTCCAGCAGACGCCCCTCGATCCGCTTGGCGAGGAACGGGCCGAGGAAGCCGTTGGCGGTGCGGCTGACCAGCACCAGCACGTTGAAGAGCGCAAAGCTCATGGCGATCCGGCGGGTGCGCACGCCCGCGATGCGCGCGGCGTAGGCGAGCGTGCCGATCAGGTTGATCCCGAAGGTCAGCACGCAAATGACGATAAGCTGGATGTCCATCGGGCGCGGCCCTTAAGCTGCGGCGAGGTTCCGCGCTACGCCAATCGTGCCCTATTTGGCTGGCTGCAACTTCGCGCTTCCGCTGGCAGCGGGCAACGGCCGCACGTCGTTCACATCGCGGTGCATCTGCATCACCGCGCAGCCGTCGATCCGCTTGTCGACTGCCGCGATCAGCAGACCCTCCTGCGGAGCGGCAGGTGTCTTGTCGAGCGGGGGCTGGCCCGCCGCCGCGCGAACCTGCTCGATGCGGTCGCCGCAGGTCTGGCTGGCGACAGCTTCGTCGATGTCGGTCCATGCTTGCGGCGGCTGGGAGTATGCCGGCATCATCGCGTCGGGCGAGGCTACTGGAGCCGGTAGCGCCACGGACCCAGGCACGGCTGCAAGAGCGGGCACGGCTGCGGCGAGCAGGGGCAACAGGATGACTCGCATGGGGTACGCTCCTGCCGCTGGTTTACCTTAACCCTGTTTGCGGCTCAACTCGCGCATGGCATCGTCCAGCCCGTCGAGGGTCAGGGGGTACATCCGGTCGTTCAGCAACTGCTTGATGATCTTGGTCGACTGCGAATAGCCCCACTGCTGCTCAGGCACGGGGTTGAGCCACACGGTCGCGGGGTAGGTGGTATTTACCCGCTGCAGCCAACTTGCGCCGGCTTCCTCGTTCATGTGCTCCACGCTGCCGCCGGGGTGAGTGATCTCGTACGGGCTCATCGCCGCGTCGCCCACGAACACGATCTTGTAGTCGTGGCCGTATTTGTGGAGGATGTCCCAAGTCTTGGTCCGTTCGGCCCAGCGGCGGCGGTTGTCCTTCCACACGCCTTCGTACAGGCAGTTGTGAAAGTAGAAGAACTCCAGGTTCTTGAATTCGGCGGTCGCGGCACTGAACAGCTCCTCGACCAGCTTGATGAACGGGTCCATCGATCCGCCGACGTCGAGAAACAGCAGCAGCTTGATCGCGTTGCGCCGCTCGGCGCGCATCTGGATGTCGAGCCAGCCCTGCTTTGCGGTGCCTTCGATCGTCGCGTCGATATCGAGTTCGTCCGCCGCGCCTTCGCGGGCGAACCGGCGCAGGCGGCGCAGCGCCATCTTGATGTTGCGGGTGCCGAGCTCGCGGGTGTTGTCGAGGTTCTTGAACTCGCGCTTCTCCCACACTTTCAGCGCCTTGCCGTGCTTGCCTTCGCCGCCGATGCGCACGCCTTCGGGATTGTAGCCGCCATTGCCGAACGGGCTGGTGCCGCCGGTACCGACCCACTTGTTGCCGCCCTGGTGGCGCTTTTCCTGTTCCTCGAGCCGCTTCTTCAGCGTCTCCATGATCTCGTCCCACGACCCGAGGGACCTGATCGCCTCCATCTCCTCTGCGGTGAGAAACTTCTCGGCGACCGCCTTCAGCCAGTCTTCGGGAATGTCGACCTGTTGTTGGCCGTAATCGGTCAGGATGCCCTTGAAGACCTTCTGGAACACCTGGTCGAACCGGTCGATCAGCCCTTCGTCCTTCACGAACGTCGCGCGGCTGAGGTAATAGAACGCCTCGGGCGTCTGCTCGATCACGTCCTTGTCCAGCGCTTCGAGAAGCGTGAGGTGTTCCTTGAAGCTGGCCGGAATGCCGGCGCTGCGCAGCTCGTCGACGAAATTGAAGAACATGGGCCGGGGCATACCGCGTCTTCAGGCGGCGCGCCAGCGCTGCGCTGAGGGGCTGCTTAAAGAGTTGCTAACCATCGGCGCTTAATCCCGCGGCAACGAATAACGGGGGCTCTCGGGCGAACATGGAACACCAGGCAATCGACGTGACCTCTGCGCGCGGCATCGACCGCATTTCCGCCTCGTGCGGCGAAGTGACGGTGGGTTGCACCGATGTGGCGGGAATCATCCATGCGGTGATGGTCTCGTCGGAGAAACTGCGCGCCGAACACGCCGCGCTGCAGGAAACCGTGGCCGGGCTGGAAACCGATCAGATGAAGGTCGCGCAGGCCAGTGACGAGGCGCGCCTGCTGTCCGAACGGGCGATCGACCGGTTGGGGGAGGGCTCCAGCCTGATCCAGTCGTCGCTCGATCAGATCACCGGCCTGCTCGAACTGGTCGAAACCCTGACGGTCCACGTCACCGGCTTCGCCGCCGCGATGGCGCAGGTGCGCCGCAGCGCGCAGGAGATCGACCAGATCGCCGAAACGACGAACATCCTCGCGCTCAACGCCACGATCGAGGCGATGCGCGCAGGCGACGCGGGCCGCACCTTTGCAGTGGTGGCGAGCGAGGTGAAGAGCCTGGCCAACGACACCCGCCGCGCCACCGAGGAAATCGGCCGCACGATCGACACGCTGGGCAAGGAAGCGGACGAGGTGATCGCCAAGATCGAGCGCGGAGCCAGGGAAAGCGGCACCGCCAAGACTTCGGTCGGGCAGATCCACCACACCATGCGCGTCGTCAACGAACTGATCGTCGAGGTCGACGGCCAGAATGACCAGATCACGCGGGCGACCGCGACGATCAGCAACCATGTCCATGCCGTGCAGACGGTGCTCGATTCGTTCGACCGCGCCGCGATCGAGAACGAGAGCAAGCTGTCTGCCGCGCACAATCGCATCGAGGAACTGGAGCTGACCGCCAGCGCGATGTTCGACGAGATCGTCAAGGCGGGGCTCTCCCCCGTTGACAGCGCGATGGTCGACAAGGCGCAAGGCTTCGCGCGCGAGATCGTCGAGCGGGCGGAAACCGCCGTGCGCGAAGGCAAGCTCACCTCCGCAGTACTGTTCGACCAGGGTTATCGCGAGGTGCCGGGCAGCAACCCGAAGCGCTTCCGCACGTCGCTCAGCGACTGGGCCGATGCCAACTGGCGCCCGGTGAACGACCGCGTCGTGGCAGAAGGCGGGGCGGTGAAGATGTGCAGCCAGGCCGACATGCAAGGGTTCCTGCCGACCCACATCACCGACCGCTCGCGCGCGCCGACCGGCGACCTCGCGCACGACACGAAGTTCTGCCGCAACGGGCGCATCATCCTCGACGCAATCGATCGCAAGGCCAAGGCGAGCAGCGATCCCTACATGATGGCGGTCTATCGCCAGGAGGGGGACGGGCGGACTTATGAAGTGGTCCGCAACGTCTATGTGCCGCTGGTGATCGAAGGTCGCCGGTGGGGCGATTTCGAGCTCGCCTACGTCCTGTAGGCGAGAGCCCTAGCGGCTCAGCCGCAGGCGGATGTGATCGAACATCGGACCGTACAGCCGGTTCTGGAATTCGACCCCGACATAGCCGCCTTCCTGCCACCGCACGGTCGCCTGGAATGGCCCGAGCGATTCGATCCGCAGGGTGATCTCGGCCCCCGGCAGCAAGCTCGAAAACTTGTCGAAGAACCGGCAGCCGGTCTCCGACAGGTCCTTGACCGGCACATCACGCTTGAGCCCGTTGGGTGTGCGGTAATGCCCCCACACCTCGATATCGTGGCGGTCGTCCCTGCGTTCTTCCCCCATCACCGAATTTCCGTCACCTCTGCGATCCCTTTTGCAGAGGTGATAACGGGCTTGGCGCGCGAAGAAAACCGGGCGCGGGCTATTACTTAGTGGCCGGCGCCGCTGGGGCCGACTACCGGGAAGGGGCTGTCAGGCCCCCCGGCGCGCCATGAAAGCGAGACGTTCGAACAGCATCACGTCCTGCTCGTTCTTCAGCAGCGCGCCGTGAAGGGGCGGGATCGCCTTGGTCGGGTCGCGGTCCTGCAGCACGTCTAGCGGCATGTCTTCGTTCAGCAGCAGCTTGAGCCAGTCGAGCAGCTCGCTGGTCGAAGGCTTCTTCTTCAGACCCGGCACGTCGCGGATTTCGTAGAACACGTCCATCGCCTTGGTCACCAGGATCTTCTGGATGTTGGGGAAGTGGACTTCGATGATCTCGCGCATCGTGTCGCGGTCGGGAAACTTGATATAGTGGAAAAAGCACCGGCGCAGGAACGCGTCGGGCAGTTCCTTTTCGTTGTTCGAGGTGATCACCACGATCGGCCGTTCCTTGGCCGCGATCGTTTCCTGCGTTTCGTACACGTCGAAACTCATGCGATCGAGTTCCTGCAACAGGTCGTTGGGAAACTCGATGTCGGCCTTGTCGATCTCGTCGATCAGCAGCACGGGCAGGGTGGGGGAGGTGAACGCGTCCCACAGCTTCCCGCGCTTGATGTAGTTGCGGATGTCGTGGACCCGCTCGTCACCCAGCTGGCCATCGCGCAGGCGGGCCACGGCGTCGTATTCGTACAGCCCCTGATGCGCCTTGGTGGTGGACTTCACGTTCCATTCGATCAGCGGCGCGCCCACCGCCTTGGCGATCTCGTACGCCAGCACCGTCTTGCCGGTGCCCGGTTCGCCCTTGACCAGCAGCGGCCGGCGCAAGGTCACCGCCGCGTTGACCGCGACCTTCAGGTCTTCGGTCGCGATGTAGTTGCTGGTGCCCTCGAAACGCTCGACCATACCGGAATCTTCCCTTGCCAGTTTACGTAAGCGGTAAGCGGGTGATCCTGTCAGGGCAAGGCCAGGATACGTTGCGCGATCAATTCGAGCGTCGCCTGGTCGACCGCCGCGGCGGGATTGTTCCAGCTCATCGTCAGGATGCGCCACTGGCCGCCCGGCTTCTGCAGCAGCCAGGTGCCGTTGATCACGCCCGGTTCCGACCCGCCCTTGAACCCGGTGAACGCCCAGTTCTTGCGCTGGGCGGCGGGCATCGAGGGGCTGACCGCAAGGATCTTCCGGGCAGTGGGATCCTTCAGCGCGACGATCCGGCCGAGCAGCTTGCGCAGGTCATCGGGGCTGGCGAACCATTCCACGCCGTCGATCAGGGTCGGCGCGGTAAACGTTGGCGCGGCGACCGTCGCCGGGTCGGCGGCGAATTCGCGCCCCAGCGCTGCCAGCGCGCCTGTTTGCTCGGGCTCGCTCATTCCGGCGTACCGCGTTCCGCGCGCAAGATCGGCCTTCAGCGCGAACGCCTCTCGCGTGGTGAGGAACGGCAGGGTCCGGGCGGGGGCCGAATGGCCGCTTGCCCGCAATTCTTCCGCGATCGCATCGCGTCCCACCAAGCGGATCAGCTGGTCGGTCGCGGTGTTGTCGCTGATCGAGATCATCATCGTCGCCAGCGTTTGCAGCGTGACTGGCGCACCCGCGGGCCAGTCCTGCATCTGCCCGCTCGGCAAAGAGCGCAGGTCGTCTAGCGTCACGACCTCATCCCACTTGCGCGTGCCTTGCTCAACCTGCCGCGCCAGCGCCGCCAGCACATACAGCTTGAAGGTCGAACCGATCGCGAGCTGGCGATCGGCGTTCAGCGCCAGCAGCGGTTCTCCGCCGTCAAGCGGCGCATAGAGAACGCCCGCCGCGCCGGGCAGCGCCGCGACGTCGCGCAGGATCGTCGCGGTGTCGTCCCCCACCGGCTTGTAATCGTTGAGCAGCAGGTTGGCGACTTTGCCGTCAGCATCCACCGCGAACGGGCCGCTGTAGATGGCACGGGCGAACCGCAAGGCGATCACGCCGCTGGCAGGACCGGTCGCCGTGACGCCTTCAAGGCCTTCCAGCGGACCGAACTGACCTGCGATCTGCGCCGTCAGCGCCGCCAGCTTGTCTGCCGGCACCGCGGCCAGGAACGCGGGCGAGAATACCTCGGCCGCCGGTCGCTTGCCGAGCAGCACCTCGGCCATGCCGTCCGCCGCGGCTTGCACGGCCGGCGGGATCGGCTGCGGCGCGGGCTGAGCGATGGCCGGCACGCTGAACAGGGCCAGCGGCAGCGCGAAACGAGCAAGCATGAAAGATCCTCCCGAAGACGCTCTTGGCTGGCTGCCGCGGTCGTTGCAACAGGGATCGGGCGCGAGCGTCAGCTGCTCGAGGGAGGCCCGGCGACAGTCAGCCTGAGCGCGGTGCCGGAAGCCTGGTCGATCGCCTCCAGCGCGGTGTGCAGGCTGCGGGCGATGGCATCGACGATGCGGGTACCCATGCCGGTGCCCGTGGGCGAGCCCGCGCGGTCGATCCCCTGGCCATTGTCCGTCACCGTCAGGCTGAAGCCGCCCTTGTCCTGCGCTTCCAGGCGCACCGCGATGACCCCCTCCGCGCCATCGGGAAAGGCATACTTGACCGCGTTGCTCACCAGTTCGTTGACGATCACTCCGATCGACACGCCGGTGTCCGGCGGCACCGTGACCGGCTCGGTCTGGAGTTCCAGGCGGATGTTGGCCGAATGGTTCGGAATGCTGTCGCGCAGGTCATCGACCAGGTTGGTGAGGTAGGCGTCGAGGTCGATCGAGGACAGGTCCTCGCGGGTATAGAGCCGCTGGTGGACCTTGCTGATCGCCTTGATCCGGTTCTGGATCTCGTCCAGCGCGGCGCGCACCGCCGGATCGGGCGACTGGCTGCCCTGCATCGACACGAATCCCAGCACCATCTGCAGGCTGTTGGACACGCGGTGATGCACTTCGCGCACCAGCAGCTCCAGCCGCTCGTTCGCGACGATGAGATCGGCCTCGGCCTGCCGCTTGGCTCGCTCCAGCTCGGCGCGCGAAAGCGCCTGGCGGAAGCGGCTGTCGAGCACGTCGAAGAAGCTCTCGCCCACGATCTTGACCACGAAATCGAGCGCGCCGGCGTGGATCGCCTTGACCGCTACGGCGGTGTCATCGTTGCCGGTCACGAACACCACCGGCGGGTGATCGGGCAGGGCGACGATTTCGTCCAGCAGCTGCAGCCCGCTTTTCCCGGGCATGTAATGGTCGATTGCGACGAGATCGAACGCGCTCTCCTTCAGGCGCGCCAGGCCTGCGTCGGCGCTGTCGGCGACCTCTACCTCGAACCCGCGGCGGCCGAGCGCGCGCTGGGTCAGACGGCGCAGGCCGTCGTCGTCATCGACGTAGAGGATCCGCGGCGCGGTGATGGTTACTCGACCTCGGGCACCTGGATCACCGCCAGGAACAGGCCCAGCTGGCGGATCGCGTCGGCGAAGCTTTCGTAGTTCACCGGCTTGGTGATGTAGACGTTGCAGCCGAGGTCATAGCACCGCTGGATCTCCACCTTGTCGTCAGTGGTGGTCAGCACGACGACTGGCGTGCGGTGCAGCTTGTCGTTGCTCTTGATCTTTTCCAGGATCGCGGTGCCGCTCATGTCCGGCAGGTTGAGGTCGAGCAGGACCATGCACGGGCCATTGTGGACCGGGCCGGTCGTGTCGTTGAACAGGTATTCGAGCGCGCTGGTGCCATCGGCGAAATGCTTGATGTCGTTCGAGATACCGGCGCGGCGGATGTTCTTCTCGATCAGGCGGGCATGGCCTTCATCGTCTTCGATCATCACGATGCCGACGGGTTGATGCGCGTTCATGTGACTGTTTCCCCTGCCGTGAACCGTAGCGGCAACGAAAGCGTGAATGTTGCGCCTTCGTCAAGTTGAGACTCGATCCGGATCGTCCCGCCGAGCCGGTATGCAAGTGCGCGCACGTTGGCGAGGCCGATCCCTTCGCCTGGCTGATCCTGCGTGCCGGCGCGGCGGAACAGTTCGAACACCCTTTCGTGATCGGCCGGATCGATCCCGCGGCCGTTGTCCTTGACCGCGATCTCCACCAGCGGGCCGACCTTGCGGCCGCTGATCTCCACCCGCCCGGGACGCTTGGGGCTGAGGTACTTGAGCGCGTTCTCGGTCAGGTTGGACAGGATCTGCTCCACCGCGATCCGGTCGCTGTGAACGTCTGGCAGCGGCTCGATCACGATCTCGGCCCCCGCGGTTTCGGCCCGTTGATAGAGCGAGGCGGCCACGCCATCCGCGACCGCGTCCATGTCGAGCAGTTCGGGGGTCAGCGGACGCCGCCCCTGGCGCGACAGCTCCAGGATCGAATTGATCAGCCGATCCATCTTCTCGGTCGACTTGCGGATGAAATCGAGCGCCTCGGGCAGATCCTCGTCAGCGGCCAGCCAGACCGCCTGGTCGCGCAGGTCGGGATCGCGTTCGAACAGTTCGGCCAGGAACTTGCGGATGATCTTGCGCGCCTCGTCCAGCTCTGACGTGAAGCCGAGCACGTTGACCAGCGGCGACCGCAGGTCATGGCTGACGATGTAGGCGAAGCGCTGGATTTCCTCGTTGGCGCGGGTCAGTTCCAGGGTTCGCGCGTTGACCGCGGCTTCCAGCCCCTCGTTGGCCTGGCGCAGCCGGACCTGCGCGATCCCGAGATCGCGGTTGAAGCGCAGCATCAGCACGATCACCGCAATCAGGGTGAGCAGCAGCAAGGCGGTGGCCCCGCCGCTGATGACATAGAACCGGCTCTGCGAGGCGGACTGCGCGCGCGCGTTGTTGAACAGCAGCGCTGCCTCGCGCTCTCGCATCACATCGGTGATCGTGCGAATGCGCCGGGTGATCAATGTCCCGGCCTCCTGCGCAAGCCCGTTCTCCCGGGCGGAGGCGGCGACTGTATAGGGGCTGAGGATGCTCTGGCTGATCGCTTCCTCGCGGGCGGCGCGCAGGCGCTCGATTTCTTCGATCCCGGCAATCTGGTCGCTGCTCTCGCCCGCCAGGCCGCGCAGCTCTGCCACCGAGGCGGTGAACTGCGCCTGGCTCTCCTGCAGGATGTCGATCATGTCGGACTGCGTGGACAACAGGTAGCCGCGGCGCGCCGTCTCGACCCGCTCGTTGATGCTGATCAACCGATTGAGTTCGGCCTGCACGCGCAGGCTTTGTTCGACGCGCTCGCCGGTGGCGGTCACCTGCGACAACGCCTGAATCGACACCAGGATCGCGATGACCAGCAGCGCCAGGCCGGCAGCCAGCAGCACCACGACCGGGCGATTGCCTTCGAACCGCAACAGCCCGCGGAGGCCCTGACGGCGCTCAGGCATCGATCAGCTCGCGGTCGAATTCGGCGGCGTTGTTCTGGATGAAGTTGAACCGGTGTTCCGGGTTGCGGCCCATCAGCTGGTCGACCAGTTCCTGCACCGCGAAGCGCTGCTCATGCTCAGGCGGCAGGGTGATGCGGATCAGGCTACGGCTGGCTGGGTTCATCGTCGTTTCGCGGAGCTGCTGCGGGTTCATCTCGCCCAGGCCCTTGAAGCGGCTGACCTCGACCTTCTTGCCCTTGAACCGGGTCGCCTCCAGCTCGGCGCGGTGCGCGTCGTCGCGGGCATAGGCGCTCTCCTTGCCCGCGGTCAGGCGGTACAGCGGCGGCTGGGCCAGGAACAGGTGCCCGCGCTTCACCACGTCGGGCATTTCCTGGAAGAAGAAGGTCATCAGCAGCGTCGCGATGTGCGCGCCGTCGACATCGGCATCGGTCATGATGACGATCCGGTCGTACCGCAGCTGATCGGCGTTGCAGTCCTTCCGGGTGCCGCAGCCCATCGCCAGGGTCAGGTCGGCGATTTCGCTATTGGCCCGGATCTTGTCGGCGCTGGCGGACGCCACGTTGAGGATCTTGCCGCGGATCGGCAGGATCGCCTGCGTCTTGCGATCGCGCGCCTGCTTGGCGCTGCCGCCGGCGCTGTCGCCTTCCACGATGAACAGTTCGGTCTCGCCGCTGCCTTCGCCGGTGCAGTCGGTCAGCTTGCCGGGCAGGCGGACCTTCTTGGAATTGGTCGCGGTCTTGCGCTTGATCTCGCGTTCCGCCTTGCGCTTCAGGCGTTCGTCCATCCGCTCCATGACGGACCCGAGCAGCGCGCGCCCGCGCTCCATGTTATCGGTCAGGTAATGGTCGAAATGATCGCGAACCGCGTTCTCGACCAGCCGCGCGGCCTCGGGGCTGGTCAAGCGGTCCTTGGTCTGGCTCTGGAATTGCGGGTCGCGGATGAACACGCTGAGCATGATCTCGGAACCCGTGATCACGTCGTCCGCGCTCAGGTCCTTGGCTTTCTTCTGCCCGATCAGGTCGGCAAAGGCGCGCAAGCCCTTGGTCAGCGCGGCGCGCAGGCCCTGTTCGTGGGTGCCGCCATCGGGCGTCGGCACGGTGTTGCAGTACCAGGAATACGATCCGTCCGACCACAGCGGCCAGGCGATTGCCCATTCCACGCGGCCCTGTGAGCCACCTGTTTCGTCTGGGGGGAAGTCCTGCGTGCCGGCAAACGGTTGCGCGGTCACGCACTCGCGCCCGCCGATCTGTTCGGCAAGGTGATCCGACAGGCCGCCTGGAAACTTGAACACTGCTTCGGCCGGAACATCGTCGGCGGCGAGCGCGGCGGCGCACTTCCAACGGATTTCGACGCCGGCGTAGAGATACGCCTTCGACCGGGCGAGCCTGAACAGGCGCTTGGGGCTGAAGTCGCGGTCGCCGAAGATCTCGGTATCCGGCGTGAAGCTGACGGTGGTGCCGCGCCGGTTCGGGGTCGGCCCCAGTTCCTGCAGCGGTCCCTGCGTCACCCCGCGCGAGAATTCCTGGGCGTAGAGCTGCCGGTCGCGCGCGACTTCGACCCGGGTGTGGCTGGACAGCGCGTTGACCACGCTCACGCCGACGCCGTGCAGGCCGCCGCTGGTGGCGTAGGCCTTGCCCGAAAACTTGCCGCCCGAATGCAGCATCGACATGATCACTTCGAGTGTCGACTTGCCCGGGAACTTGGGGTGTTCGGCCACCGGCATCCCGCGGCCGTTGTCGGCGATGGTCAGGCGGTTGTTCTCATCGAGCGCTACCTCTATCCGGGAAGCGTGCCCCGCGACCGCTTCGTCCATCGCGTTGTCGAGCACTTCGGCGGCGAGGTGATGCAGCGCGCGATCGTCGGTCCCGCCGATGTACATGCCCGGCCGGCGGCGCACCGGCTCCAGCCCTTCGAGCACCTCGATCGAGGATGCATCGTAGTCGCCGCTGGTGGCGGGGGTGTTGGCGAACAGATCGTCGGACATGGGTTCAGCTATACGCAGCGGGCGCTGCGCGCTTCAAGCAGGCCACGGGGTTATCGTCAGTTGCCGAAGGCAGCGGGCGCAGGATCGACGATCACCACCTGGCCGTTCCGGACCTCGCGCACTTCCATGGTCCGCTCCACCACGCCGTTGCGGCCGAAGCGGAACGCGCCGTCGAGGCCCAGGAACCCCCCTTCGTCACGCAGGCGGGCGACCGGGAAACTGCGCCCCGGTTTCCAGTCGCGCGCGATCCTGAGCGCAAGCAGCACCCCGTCATACCCCAGCGTGGAGACGCGGTAGGGCGCACCGCCGAAGCGAGCCTTGTAGCTGTCGGAGAACCGCTTGAACCGCGCGTCGGACATGGCCGAGAACCACGCGCCCCGCAGCCCGGCCGCGCGGGTGACTTCGCTCTCGCCGCTCCACAGCTCGGTGCCGAGCAGTTGCACGCCGGCGGTGGCGCGCGGCTTCAGCACCGTGGCGGCCTGCGCGGCGAACCGCGCGCCGTCGGCGATCAGCACCGCATCGTAGCCGCCCTTCGCCGCCAGGCGGCTGGCGGCGCTGACCACCGACGTGTTGCCCCGCGCATAGGTTTCGACCGCGCCCACGGTGCCGCCGGCGGTGATGACCGAGGCGCGCAGCGCGGCGGCGGCGCGCTGGCCGTATTCGCCTTCGGGGACGATCGCGGCAAAGCGGCTGGACCCGCGCGAGCGGGCGTAATCCACCGTGCGCTGGATCGATTGCTCGGGTGCCTGGCCCATCACGAACACGTCCGGACCGGCGACCGCGGTATCGTTGGACAGGGTGATCAGCGGCACGTTGGCGGGGCGCGCTTCCGCCAGCACCTGGCCGACATCTTCGGACAACAGCGGCCCCAAGATCAGCTTGTTACCCTCGGCCACCGCGCGCTGCGCTGCCGCGCGGGCGCCGCCGGCGGTATCGTAAGTGGTGATGCGCAGGCTTTCGGCACTGGTGTCGAGCAGCGCCATCGTGGTGGCGTTGGCGATCGACTGGCCGACCGCGCCGTTGGTGCCCGACATCGGCACCAGCAGCGCCACCCGGTGGCGCGCGGTGTCGGTTGGCAGCGGGCTGGGAATATTGGCGCTTGGCGTGGGGGTCGGGACCGGGTCCGGACTTTTAGAAACGCCGCCGCCGGGGATGATCTTGCACCCGGCGAGCAGCATCGCGCCGCCCACCGCGATCAGCTTGCGCCGATCGATCAATCCGCCTGTCTTGGCAACGTTCATGCTTGCCGCTCCCCGTATCGCTGGTTCATGAGGCCGGCCGTGTCCACCCGCGCGCCCGCAACTCTGTCTCCCGGCCTCTACATCGTGGCGACGCCGATTGGCAATCTTGGCGACATCACCCTGCGCGCGGCCGAGGTGCTGCGGGCGTGCGACGGGGTCGCGTGCGAGGATACCCGCGTCACCGGCAAGCTGATGAAGCACCTCGGCGCGTCGAAGCCGCTGTGGCGATATGACGACCACGCCAGCGACAAGGACCGCGCGCGGCTGGTGAAATCGATGCACACCCGCTCCGTCGCGCTGGTCAGCGATGCGGGCACTCCGCTGGTGTCCGACCCGGGATACCGCCTGGTGCGGGAAGCGCGCGCGGCGGGGATTGCGATCGTGACGCTGCCCGGCCCCTGCGCGGCGGTGGCGGGGCTGACGCTGTCGGGCCTGCCTAACGACAAGTTCCTGTTCGCCGGCTTCCTGCCGGTCAAGGACAAGGCCCGCGCCGATGCCTTGCGCGATCTCGCGGCAGTGCCCGCGACGCTGGTGTTCTACGAAACCGCGCCGCGCCTGCTGAAGGCGCTTGCTGGGATAGGCGACGTGCTGCCGGGACGCGAGGTCGCGGTCGCGCGCGAACTGACCAAGCTGCATGAGGAATGCCGCACCGGCTTTCCGCAACAGCTAATCGCCCACTATGCCGCGCATCCGCCGAAGGGCGAGATCGTCCTGCTGATCGGCCCGCCTGGCGACGACGCGCCGAATGCGTCCGATGCCGAGGCGCTGCTGGTCGAGGCGCTGGAGACACTCAAGCCGTCGCAGGCCGCCGCGCAGGTGGCCAGGGCGACGGGGCTGGACCGCAAGGATCTCTACGCCCGCGCGCTCGAGCTGAAAGCCGGGTGAAGCGCCAGCGCGCCGAAGCCGCCGGGCGCAAGGGCGAGGTAGCGGCGGAGCTGTATCTGCAGGCCAAGGGGTGGGCGATCCTCGACCGCCGGCGCAAGACGCCGCTGGGCGAAATCGACCTGGTGGCGCGCCGCGCCGGCGTGGTCGCGTTCGTCGAGGTGAAGTGGCGCAGGAACGCGCAAGAGCTTGCGCTCGCGATCGACGAGTACCGCCTTCGCCGCGTCGCCGCCGCGGTGGAAGCGGTCGCGCACGAATACGCGAGCGGCGGAGAAGACCTGCGGATCGACGTGATCCTGCTTGCGCCAGACTGCCTGCCGCAGCACATCGTCAACGCCTGGCAGCCCTGAAAAGGAAAACGGATGACCCTGCGCGTCGCGGTCCAGATGGACCCGCTTGAAAGCATCAACATCGCCGGCGATTCCAGCTTCGCGCTGATGCTGAGCGCACAGGCGCGTGGGCACGAGCTGTTCCACTACGACGCCGGGGACCTCACGCTCGACGCCGACGACCGCCTAACCGCACCGGCGCGTCCCGTGCGGGTGCAGCCGGTGACGGGCGACCATTTCACCGCCGGCGAGGCGCGGCGGCTCGACCTGGGGCGCGACATCGACGTGGTGCTGATGCGGCAGGACCCGCCGTTCCACATGGGTTACATCACCGCCACGCACCTGCTCGAACGGATCGCGGGCGAGACGCTGGTGGTGAACAACCCGGTCAGCGTCCGCAACGCGCCCGAAAAGGTCATGGTGCTCGATTACCGGCAATTCATGCCGCCGACGCTGGTCACCCGCTCGGCCGAGGAAGTGCGCGCGTTTCAGCGGCAGTACGGCGCGGTGGTGGTAAAGCCGATCCACGGCAACGGCGGCAAGGCGATCTTCCGCGTGCCGGCCGATGGCGACAACCTCTCGGCCCTGTTCGAGGTGTTCAACCAGACCTGGGCCGAACCGCACATGGTCCAGCCGTTCCTGCCCGAGGTCGCGCAGGGCGACAAGCGCATCGTCCTGATCGACGGCGAGGTGGCCGGCGCGATCAACCGCAAGCCGGGGGAGGGGGAGTTCCGTTCCAACCTGGCCGTGGGCGGCAGCGCCGAAGCGACGGGGCTGACCCCGCGCGAGGAAGAAATCTGCGCCGCGATGGGCCCGCGGTTGAAGGAGCTGGGCCTGATCTTCGTCGGCATCGACGTGATCGGCGGCCGGTGGCTGACCGAGATCAACGTCACCAGCCCCACCGGCATCGTCGCCATCGACCGCTTCAACGGCACCGACACCGCCGGCCGGATCTGGGACGCGATCGAGGCGCGCCTGTCCGCCTGACGCTGGCTGCATTGGTAAACGAGAACGGCGGCGGACCCGAAAGGACCCGCCGCCGCGAGGCTGCAAAGGGCGACAGCCTCTGTTAACTCACTCGGGCATCAGCACCTTGTCGATGACATGCACGACGCCGTTGGAGGCATCGACGTCCGTCTGGGTGACGGTCGCCTTGTTGCCGGCGGCGTCGGTCAGAACGACCTTGCCGCCTTCGAGGGTGGCGGTGAGGTTCGCGCCATTGACGGTCTTGATGGTGTAGCCTGCGTCACCGGCGCCTTCGATGGCCGTGATCAGCGCGGGGCTCATCGTTTCGCCGGCGACCACGTGATAGGTGAGGATGCCGGTCAGGTCCTGCTTGCCGGCGGGGCTCATCAGCTGGTCACGTGCGGCCTGCGGCACGGCTTCGAACGCGGCGTTGGTCGGCGCGAACACGGTGAACGGTCCCGCCCCGGAAAGCGTGGTGCCAAGGTCCGCTGCCTGAACCGCCGAAACCAGCGTGGACAGGTCGGCGTTGCTCTGCGCCAGTTCCACGATCGTGCCACCGGCCGGTGTGGTATCGCCGGCGGTCTCTTCGGCCATCGCCATGTCATCGGTGGCGGCGGGGGTGGTGGTTTCAGCCGGGGCATCGCACGCGGCCAGAGTCAGGGCGGCGGCAAGCGCCGCGCCGGTCATGAGGGTCTTCATCGACATTCCTTTCAGGTCACTACTACTTTTGAGAACAGGTGGCGGCTTAGCCGGGGAGCGAAACCGCGTCGGTCACGTGGATCACGCCGTTCGACTGGAACACGTCGGCCTGGGTGACGTGGGCCATGCCGCCGGCGGCATCGGTCAGCATCACCCGGTTGCCCATCATGCTGGCGGTCAGCACGCCGCCTTGCACCGTGGTCAGCCGCGCCGTGCCGCCGCCGGCCCGGATCATCTCGACCAGTTCGGCTGCGCTCACGCGGCCAGGGACCACGTGGTACGTCAACACCGATTGCAACTGGGTGCGGTTGGCGGGCTGGAGCAGGGTGTCGACCGTGCCGGAGGGCAGCTTCGCAAACGCATCATTGGTCGGTGCGAACACGGTGAACGGACCGGGCCCGGACAAAGTGTCGACCAGCCCGGCAGCCTTGACCGCTGCGACGAGCGTGGTGTGGATCGGCGAATTGACGGCGTTTTCGACGATATTGCGCGATGGGAACATCTCGGCCCCACCGACGAACGCGGTCTGCGTCGCCATGCCGCCGTCCATCATCGTGGTGCAGGCGGCAAGCGGGGCGACGGAAAGTGCCAGTGCGGCGGCGACGGAAAGCTTCATGGGCGGGTCCTCGATGGCGTCTGTGTGACGCAAAGATAGGAACCCGTTCTGGGGCTGGTTACATGGACTTTGTACCGTATCTCGAAGGGCTACAGTCCCGCCTCGATCGCCAGCCGGATCGCGTCGGCAGACGTGGGCAGGCCCAGCTTCTCCAGCATCAGGCCGCGGTGCATCTTGACCGTTCGTTCGCTGATCGAGAGCCGCCATGCGATCTGCTTGTTGCGATAACCATGCGCCATTTCGGTTAGGACCTGCCTTTGGCGGGGGGACAGCGCCTCCACCGCGTCGCGGGCCCGCTGCCGCCGGAGCACGTCCGGAGCATCCTCTGCCGTGCTGACGTCCACCTGCGACCCCAGGAACCACGCGGGCGAGCCGTCCCCGTCCAGGATCGGGGCGATCAGCACCGTATTGCGGAAGCGCGTGCCGTCCTTGCGATAGTTGACCAGTTCGGTGAGCGTGGCCGCGGGCGAGCGGATCGCGGCGCGAATCCGCTCGGTCAGGTGGGGTTCGGTGGTCGGCCCGGCCAGGAACCGGCAGTTGCGCCCGATGATCTCCGAATGACGATAGCCGGTGAGCGCGCAGAAGGCGTCGTTCGCCGCGACCACCGGATTGTCGTGCAGCCGTGGATTGGTGATGACGGTCGCGATCGGGCTGAGGGCAATCGAGGCGAACAGCTCGCGCTCCGAGGCGGGAAGCGGGGCGGGGGGAACGGGTGGTTTTTCCTCCATCGCGTTCGCATTACCTGTTCTCGCCCGGCAAGCCTAGGCCGCAGGCGCAGCGGCGCCGGGAAGGGCGATCGCTCGCAGGTCGACTAATGGGGCAGGGATAACAATCGCCACCCTGTCGTTGTCAGCCCCATGCATTCAATCATCATCGAAGCGATCGCGAAGGGCGGCTATTTCGGCATCTTCGTGCTGATGGCGCTGGAAAACATCTTCCCGCCGATCCCGTCCGAAGTGATCATGGGCATCGGCGGGGTGCTGGTCGCGCGCGGTGACATGGCGTTCTGGCCGCTGATGGTGTGGGGCACGCTCGGCACGGTGGCGGGCAATTACGCCTGGTACTGGATCGGGGACCGCTGGGGATATGAGCGGACCCAACCGTTCGTGGAGCGGTGGGGCCGGTGGCTGACGATCGATTTCGAACACGTCGAACGCGCGACGGCCTTTTTCCAGAAACACGGCCAATGGGTGGTGTTCTTCCTCCGCTTCAGTCCGTTCATGCGCACGATGATCTCGCTGCCGGCCGGCCTTGCGCACATGAGCGTGTGGCGCTTCCTGCTGTTCACCACCGCCGGGTCGGCGATCTGGAACGCGCTGCTGATCCTGGGCGGCACGTTCCTCGCCCGGTATCTGGAGGAATACGAATCCGCGATGGGGTGGATCATCGTGGGGCTGATCGCGCTGGCGGTGCTGGGCTACGCGTACCGCGTGCTCACCTGGAAGCCGCGCCCCGCTGCGGACCGCACCGGCGACTAGCCGCGCGGGTGCGCCCGCCGGTATGTGTCGAGCAGGGTGGCGGCATCGACGCGGGTGTAGATCTGGGTCGAGCCCAGGCTCGCGTGGCCGAGCAGTTCCTGCAACGATCGCAAGTCCGCTCCGGCGCTGAGCAGGTGGGTGGCAAAGCTGTGGCGCAGGGCGTGAGGCGTGGCGGTTGCCGGCAGGCCCAGCGCGATGCGCGCGCGCGCGACCGCCTTTTGCACCATGCCCTGGCCCAGCGGTCCACCCTTGGCGCCGCGGAACAGCGGCTGTTCCTTTAGCAGCGGCCAGGGACATTTCGCGGCGTAAGCGGCCACCGCTTCCCGCACCAACGGGATCAGCGGCACGATCCGCTGCTTGCCGCCCTTGCCGGTCACGGTCAGCGTCTCGCCCAGCGGCAGGCTGCCGCCCGTCAGCGACAGAGCCTCCGCGATCCGCAAGCCAGCGCCGTACATCAGCAGCAGCACTGCGCGGTCGCGCTCTCCGATCCAGTCTTCGGCGGCATTATGGTCGACCAGTTCGGCCAGGTTCACCGCTTCGTCCGGGGTGATCGGGCGGGGCAAGCCCTTCTTGATCCGCGGGCCGCGCAGACGGGGCGCGGTACTCTCTTCCCCGGCTTGCGTCCGGGCAAATGCGACGAAGCCCTTCAGCGCCGATAGTTCGCGCGCGGCCGAGGTGTTCACGAGACCGTCGGCCCGGCGCAGCGCCAGTTGGCGGCGGAGGGCGGCGGCATCGAGCGCGGCGGCGCGCCGCCAATCGCCGATCTGCTCTTCGGTCAACAACCTGTCCGCAGTCGCGAGATAGGCGCGGACCGTGTGGGGGGATCGGCGCCGGCCGTTGCGCAGATGCTCGCCCCAGGCCTCCAGCAGGTCGGCCTTGCTCACGCCGCGACCAGTTCCACCGGAACCAGCTCGCCCAGCAGCGCATCAAGCAGCGGCATCCCCGCGTCGGTGACAAAGACCCGCGTCCCTTCCTGCCGCACGAGCCCGAGCGAGGTGTGGAACTGCAGCCGTGCCGGATCGACCAGCTCCTCCGCCGGGACGGCTAGCCGCTCCGACAGCCGGGCCAGGTCCACCCCCTCGGCCAGCCGCAAACCCATCAGCAGCGCCTCGGAGGCCTGCTCACGGGCCGCGAGCGATCGTTCCTCGGCAATGCCGTGCCGCCGCTCCGCCACCGCGGCCAGCCAGTTTTCCGGCTTCTTGTGCCGCACCGTCGCGCTGCCCCGCCGCCGGCCGTGCGCTCCCGGTCCGATCCCGACGTAATCCTGGTAGCGCCAGTAAGCGAGGTTGTGCCGGCTCTCTTCGCCCGGGCGGGCGTGGTTGGAGATTTCATATGCCGGCAACCCCGCCGCTGCCGTGAGTTCGCGGGTCAGCGCGAACAGGTCGGCCGCCGGATCGTCCTCCAGCGGGGCGAAGGCACCCAGGCGCACATCGGTCGCGAAGCGGGTGCCGGGCTCGATCGTGAGTTGATAAAGCGAGAGGTGTCCGGTGCCGAGGTCCAGCGCGCGCGACAGTTCATCGCGCCAATCGGCCGGAGTCTGTCCCGGACGGGCATAGATCAGGTCCGCATTGACCAGGTTGAACCTTTTGTGCGCCAACTTGAGCGCAGCCAGCGCTTCGGCGGAATTATGTAGCCTTCCTAGGAACTTGAGCGCGGAATCTTCGAGTGATTGCAGCCCCAGCGACACGCGGTTCACACCCGCCGCGGCCAACCCTTCGAACCGCGCCGCTTCGACCGATGACGGATTGGCCTCCAGCGTGATCTCCACGTCCGGCGCGAAGCCCCACCACCGCTCCGCTTCCGCGAGCAGTGCCGCCACCAGCGCCGGAGGCATCAGGCTGGGCGTGCCGCCGCCGAAGAACACCGACTGCAGCGGCTCCCCACCGGCGATCTGCGCCTCGTGGCGCATGTCGGCAATCAAGGCCGCCTGCCACGCGGCATGGTCGACGCTTTCGCGGACATGACTGTTGAAGTCGCAATACGGGCATTTGCGCGCGCAGAACGGCCAGTGAATGTAAAGCGCGCGCGCCATCGGGTGCTTTCAGGTTTCGCTAGTGCCGCCGTACTCTAGCACATCAGCCGAACTGATCGGCAACCAGCTTCTCGAACGCATCTGCGCGGTGACTGATGCGGTGCTTTTCCTCCGGATCGAGCTCGGCGAAGGTGACCTCGCGCCCATGAGGCACGAACACCGGGTCGTAGCCAAACCCCAGCGTGCCCCGCGGCGGCCAGGTGAGTGCGCCGTCGACACGCCCTTCGTACACCGCGCTTTCGCCATCGGGCCAGGCAATCGCGAGAACGCAGATGAACCATGCGTTGCGCGGGGCAGAGGCACCCTTGGCCGCGAGAAGGCCTTCGACCTTGCCCATCGCCATGTACCAGTCCCGGCCCGGCTCCCCTTCGAACCACTGCCGTTCGGCCCAGTCGGCGGTATAGACCCCCGGGCGCCCGTCCAGCGCCGCCACTGACAATCCGCTGTCGTCCGCCAGCGCGGCGAGCCCTGACGCCTCCGCCGCCGCTCGCGCCTTGATCAGCGCGTTCTGGACAAAACTGGTGCCGGTTTCCGCCGGTTCGGGCAGCCCCAGCGATCCGGCCGAGATGCACTTGACGCCGAACGGTTCCAGTAGCGCGCCGATTTCCTTCAGCTTGCCCGCGTTGTGGGTGGCAATCACCACCGTGCCGGAACCGATCCGCCGGGTCATCGAGTGGCGCTCTCCTGCTCCCGGAAGATTTGGGCACAACCGATCTGCGCAAGTCGGAGCAGCCGCAAGAGCCCTTCCTCGTCATACGTCGCGCCCTCGGCCGTGGCCTGGACTTCGGCAATCCTGCCGCCCTCGATCAGCACGAAATTGGCGTCGGCATCGGCATTGCTGTCCTCGGCATAATCGAGGTCGAGCACGGGGGTGCCCTGGTGAATTCCGCAGCTGATCGCGGCAATCTTTGCCTCGATCGGGTCTTCGACCAGCAAGCCCTTCTTGATCAAGCCGTCGACCGCCAGCCGCAGGGCGACCCATGCGCCGCTGATGGAGGCGGTGCGGGTCCCGCCGTCGGCCTGGATCACGTCGCAGTCGAGCGTGATCTGCCGCTCGCCGAGCTTGTTCAGGTTCACCACCGAGCGCAGCGAGCGCCCGATCAGCCGCTGGATTTCCTGCGTTCGTCCGCTCTGCTTGCCCTTGGCCGCTTCGCGCTGGCCGCGCGTATGAGTCGCCCGCGGGAGCATCGAGTACTCGGCCGTGACCCAGCCCTGGCCCTTGCCGCGCAGGAACGGCGGCACCCGCTCCTCTACGCTGGCGGTGCAGATCACCCGGGTATCACCGAAGCTGACGAGGCACGAACCCTCCGCATGAACGGTGAAGCCGGTGTCGATGGTGATGGCGCGCATCTCGTCGGGCGCGCGGCCGGATGGTCGCATGGGTCATTCCTTTGATGAGTCGTTCGCGCCGCGTTAGGCGCTTCGCCCTTGAGGCTGCAAGGACAGGCTCTAGAGTGAGCGGCTATGGCCACGCCGCCCGTCACCGAACTCAGCACTCGCGCCCGCGATATCTTCCGTCTCGTGGTGGAAGGCTACCTCACCAGCGGACAGCCGGTGGGATCGAAAACGCTTGCCGGCGATGCCGGGCTGAACCTGTCGCCCGCGTCCATCCGCTCGGTATTGGCGGAGCTGGAGACCCTGGGCCTGCTCGCCGCGCCGCACACCAGCGCTGGACGCATGCCGACCGACGTGGGCCTGCGGCTGTTCGTCGACGGGATGATGCAGGTGGCTGAACCCACCCGGCAGGAGCGGCAGGCGATCGAAAAGCGTCTCGCCGCACCCGGTCCGATCGAAGCCGCGCTGGAGGCGACCAGTGCCTTGCTGTCGGATATTTCTGGGGCTGCCGGCATGGTCATGGTACCGCGCAAGGAGCCGCGACTGGCGCAGCTGACTCTCGTCCCGCTTAGCGCGACCCGGGCGCTGGCGGTGCTGGTGGGAGAGGATGGCGGAATCGAGAACCGGGTGATCGAGCTTTCCGCCCCGGCAGGCCCCTCCGCCCTTGAGCAGGCGGGCAACTTCATCACCGCGCGCCTTGCCGGGCGAACGCTGGCCGAAGCCGCCGCCGCCATGCGCGCCGAGCTTGCGACGGGCCGAAGCCAGCTCGACGCGGCCAGCCGCGACCTCGTCGAACGCGGGCTTGCCGTGTGGAGCGAGGACGCCGCGCGCCGCCCGGTGCTGATCGTCCGCGGCGCTGCGAACCTTCTCGACGAGGCGGCGCTTGGTGACATCGAACGGGTACGCCAGTTGCTGGACGACCTGGAGGACAAGCAGGAGGTCGCCACGCTGCTGGAGGCCGCGCGGGAGGCGCAGGCGACCCGTATCTTCATCGGCAGCGAGAACCGCTTGTTCGCCCTGTCGGGATCCTCCGTCATCGCATCGCCCTACCGCGATCGCGAGGGCCGGGTGGTCGGCGTGGTGGGTGTCATCGGCCCCACCCGGTTGAATTACGCGCGCGTTGTCCCCATGGTGGATTTCACCGCCCGATCACTGGGCAAGATCATCGGATAACCACGAAAAAACAATGATCGCAGACCAAGATTCACGCCCCGAGGATGAAGCCGTGGCCAAGGAACTCGACGGCGTCCCAGCCGACATGCTCGACGAAGCGCAAGACGCGACGGAAAGCGGTTCCGACGTGTCAGAGGCGCTCGCGGCGTTGAGGAACGACCTCGAAGCCGCGAAGCAGGAAACGCTCTATGCCAAGGCGGAAACGCAGAATGTGCGCCGCCGCATGGAAAAGGATATCGTCGACGCTCGCGCCTATGCCGCGACCGGCTTCGCGCGGGATATTCTGTCGGTGTACGACAACCTGGTGCGCGCGATTGATGCCATCCCGGGTGAACTCCACGACGATCCGCGCATGAAGGCGCTGGTCACCGGTATCGAAGCGACTCAGCGCGAAGTCGAAAAAGTATTCGCCCAGCACGGGATCACCCGGATCGCCTCGATGGGGCTGCCGCTCGATCCCAACCAGCACCAGGCGATGCTGGAGGTGCCTAGTGACAGCGTGGAAGCGGGCACCGTGGTGCAGGAAATGCAGACCGGCTGGATGATCAAGGACCGCCTGCTGCGACCGGCGATGGTGGCGGTCGCGAAGAAGCCTTAATTACTCCCTGATCAACCTGCGTGTTGCTCCCCGGCAGAGACTGTTTTGCCGGGGAGCAAGCATATTTCACACCAGCTGCGCGCGGTTTTCGTCGCGGTGTTTTTTCAGGTATTTCATGAACGGCGTGCCGCCGGTGCCGACATCGGGATCGTTGCCGGCAATGCTGCCTGCCTGCTTATTGATGTAGCTCGCCGCGTATTCAAGGTGGCGGGTGCGGAAGCGGGCCGTCTGGTTGAGGCAGGCGTTGAACGCGTCCTTGAGGCTTTGCGATGCCGAGCCCGCCACGAACGCGCGCAAGGTGGACTGCGCCGCGATGTCTTCGATGAAGCGGCGATGCGGCACAGGGCGGTAGTGGTGCAGTTCGTCGAGGAACTGCCGCAGCGGATCGTCCGAATGACCCACCTGGAACAGTGCGTCCATCGCCGGGACGATGCTTGACTGGCTGCCGGTCTGGCCGCGATACGGCATCGGCTTGCGTTCGAACCGCTCCACGCCGTCGTAGATCAACCCGCCGCCAGCCAGCGCCGGGTTGTTGGCCCACCCGTGGATGTAGGGGCGCACCCGATGGAAGTAGATGTACGGATCGCATCGCTCGGTCATGCGGCTGAAGTGGCCATAGATCCGCTCCCACGCGGCATCCATCTCGATCAGCAGTCGCTCCGCTTCGGCCGCGTCGCCTTGCTGCGCAATCATGACCAGCCGCGCCGCGTTGTCGAGCAGCACTCCGGCTTCCGCTTCGATCGCGACATGGATCATCACGAACCAGTTTTCATCGGCCCCGCCGAGGAAGTTCTGGACCATGTAGATGTTTTCAAGGCTGATCGGCCCCGCCTTGTCGAGCCGCGACCAGTTGTCGAGCACGTAGGCGGAATACGGCAGCAATGGCGCCTGGCCCAAGCGGTCTGCGATCGCCACCATCGGGCGGGCGAGATTGGCCGGCAGATGCTCTGGCGGGAGAGGTTCGCCCCAGACGTAAGCCTGCACCAGGAAGCTGTAGTGGACCATTGCGGTGCGGACCTCTTCCTCCGCGGCTTCACGCGCCCAGTCTTCTAGCGTCGGGTCGGCGAGCTGGTCGAGCCAGTGGCGCACGCGCCCGGTGGACAGCAGGCCGGACAGGTTGCCGGCGGCGTCTTTTACTTCGTCAAATTGGGAGGGGAGGGCGATCTCGTCGATCTCGTAATGCGAGAGAAAGCCGCGAGTCCGCGACATGCCGTAGTCAGATAGCTCCATGGATTGCACCGTATGCCGGGCGCGGGTTGGGCCGCCCGGATCGATGCGCAGATGGTATCAAGCGAAACCGTATCGCTCAAGCCGACCGCGTCAGACCGTCCCCGGAAACCGCACCAGCAGATCATACGCGGCGGCATCGCCAACGCCTGCCACCTTCACCCCGTTGCGCAGCCAGAACGCGTGCTTCACGATCTGCGCCTGCTGCTCGATGCCATAGCGTTCAAGCGGCCAACCGGGCTTAAAGCTGTAGTCGTAGCGGCAGAACGGGTGGCGGTGGAGCACCAGGTACCACTCGCCGAGTGTCTGCGTTTGCCACACATGCGTCATTTCGTGGATAAACAATCCCTGCGCCACGCGACCCGCGCGACCGAAATCGTCGCAGTAGCCGGTCCCCCGCGGGTGGAAGTGCAGGTGGCCGCGCGGCGCCATGGTGGTGTGACGCGGCTGGAAGGGGAAGAACTTGCGCCGCCGGATGGTGACGCGGGCATAATCGATGGCGCTGCCAAAGACACTGCGCGCAAGGTCGACCTCGCCGCCCGTCAACCGCCGTTCCCCGCCCACCGGGCAGGCCGGCGCGGAGTGGCTCTCTATTCCGAGTTCGTCATTCGCCTGGTTCAGCGCTCATCCCCGGCTGCGCGGATCTCCACCGCGAATGTCTGCTTCTTGCCACCGGAAACGATCACCGCCGCCTCGGTCGTGCCGCCGGGCTTGAGGTCGGGTGACACATCCATCGCCATCAGGTGCTTGCCGCCGGGCTCGAACGTGATCCGGTCGCCCTTCTTGAGCGGCACCGGTAGCATCTCCTGCATCTGCCGGATGTCTTCGAACTCGGCGTAGTCATGGAACGCCGCGCTGGCTGCGCCGGTGACTTCCGCGCGGTTGAGCGCGACCTGGCGATCCCCGTCATAGGCGAGGTCGAAATACACCGCTGCAGGATTGCCCGGCACCGGCGCCAGCACCATGCGCGCGTTCGAAATCTTCATGCCGGGGATGCCGACGGCATCAGTGGCGGCGGGTTGTTCCGGGCTCTCGCCGCATCCCGAAAGGGTCAGCGCAGCGCCCATCAGCGCGACTGCAAACAGCTTGCCCGGCATCGTTTTCTCCCCCTTGCTGGCGCCGTTCGCGTAGCGCCCAAGCTCTCTTGTGCCAAGCGAAAGCGCACCTATATCGCCCGCGTTAATCGAGCCGCCGACAGGCCTTGCCGCAGACGCGGGAGGCCGGATGGGCGGTGTCCAACACCAGAGAAGGCAATAGGGAAACCATGGCAAAAGTTATCGGGATCGACCTCGGCACCACCAATTCCTGCGTCGCGGTCATGGACGGCGGCAAGCCCAAGGTCATCGAGAATTCGGAAGGCGCGCGCACCACGCCCTCGATCGTCGCCTTCACGAAGGACGGCGAACGGCTGATCGGTCAGCCGGCCAAGCGCCAGGCCGTCACCAACGGCGACAACACCATTTTCGCGGTCAAGCGCCTGATCGGCCGCCGCTTCGATGACCCGGTGACCCGGAAGGACACCGAGCTGGTCCCCTATACGATCGTCAAGGGCAAGAATGGCGACGCGTGGGTCCAGGCCGGCGGCGAGGATTACTCCCCCAGCCAGATCAGCGCCTTCACCCTGCAGAAGATGAAGGAAACCGCCGAAAGCTATCTGGGCGAAAAGGTCACCCAAGCGGTGATTACCGTGCCGGCGTACTTCAACGACGCGCAGCGCCAGGCGACCAAGGACGCCGGCCAGATCGCCGGCCTTGAAGTGCTGCGCATCATCAACGAGCCGACCGCAGCCGCGCTCGCCTATGGCCTGGAAAAGAACGACGGCAAGACCATCGCGGTCTACGACCTTGGCGGCGGCACGTTCGACGTCTCAATCCTCGAGATCGGCGACGGCGTGTTCGAGGTGAAGAGCACCAACGGCGACACCTTCCTCGGCGGTGAAGACTTCGACAATTCGATCGTCGAATGGCTGGCTGACCAGTTCAAGAAGAAGGAGAACATGGATCTCCGCACCGACAAGCTTGCCCTGCAGCGGCTCAAGGAAGCCGCCGAAAAGGCCAAGATCGAGCTGTCGAGCGCGCAGACCACCGAGATCAATCTTCCCTTCATCACCGCGCGCATGGAAGGCGGCAGCACCACGCCGCTTCACCTGGTCGAAACGATCAGCCGCGCCGATCTGGAGAAGATGGTCGGCAGCCTGATCGAACGCACGAAAGAGCCGATGAAGAAGGCGTTGGCCGATGCCGGCCTCAAGGCCAGCGACATCGACGACGTCGTGCTCGTCGGCGGCATGACCCGGATGCCGCGCGTTCGCGAATTCGTGAAGGAGTTCTTCGGCAAGGAACCGCACACTGGCGTAAACCCGGACGAGGTTGTCGCGATGGGCGCGGCGATCCAGGCGGGTGTGCTGCAGGGCGACGTGAAGGACGTGCTGCTGCTCGACGTGACGCCGCTGTCGCTCGGCATCGAGACGCTGGGCGGGATCATGACCCGGATGATCGACCGCAATACGACGATCCCCACGAAAAAGAGCCAGACCTACTCGACCGCCGAGGACAACCAGCAGGCGGTGACCATCCGCGTGTTCCAGGGCGAACGCGAGATGGCGCAGGACAACAAGCTGCTTGGTCAGTTCGACCTCGTCGGCATTCCGTCGGCGCCGCGCGGCGTGCCGCAGATCGAAGTCACGTTCGACATCGACGCCAACGGCATCGTCAACGTCTCGGCCAAGGACAAGGGCACGGGCAAGGAACAGCAGATCCGCATCCAGGCCTCGGGCGGGCTCAGCGACAACGACATCGACCAGATGGTCAAGGATGCCGAGAAGTTCGCTGAAGAGGACAAGAAGCGGCGCGCCTCGGCTGAAGCACGCAACCAGGCCGATAGCCTGGTGCACGCGACCGAGAAGCAATTGTCCGAGCATGGCGACAAGATCGACGCCGATCTCAAGAGCCAGGTCGAAAGCGCGATCGCGGAAACCAAGACCGCGCTGGAAGGCGACGATGCCGACGCCATCAATGGCAAGGCGCAGGCGCTGACCGATCTCGCCATGAAGATGGGCCAGGCGATCTACAGCCAGGAACAGGCTTCGGCGCAGGGCTCCGATGGGACCGAGGCGGCGTCGGAAAGCAGTTCCGACGAGGACGTGGTCGACGCCGAATTCTCGGAAGTCGACGAAGACGCCAAGAACTGATCGAAACGATGAAAACGCAGTCTGCCACCGGTGCCCGCCGCACCGGTGGCGGCTGAGTTCGGGGCCAGTCCATGTCGACCGCTGAAATCGATTTCTACGAGGTGCTCGGAGTCGCCCGCGACGCTGACGGCGCCACGATCAAGAGCGCCTACCGCAAGCTGGCGATGCAGTTCCATCCCGACCGTAATGCCGGGTGCAAGGATAACGAGGACAAGTTCAAGGCCGTTTCGGCCGCGTACGAGTGCCTGAAGGACCCGCAGAAGCGCGCTGCCTACGACCGGTACGGTCACGCTGCCTTTCAGGGCGGCATGGGCGGGGGCGCCGGCCACGGGCAGGATTTCGGCGACATCGGCGACATTTTCGAGACGATCTTCGGCAGCGCCTTTGGCGGTGGAGGGCGTACCCAGGCCCGGCGCGGTGCGGACTTGCGCTACGACATGGAGATCACTCTCGATCAGGCGTTTCACGGCGAAAGCCGCGAGATCGAGATCGAGGTCAGCCAGTCCTGCGATAGCTGCCACGGGTCAGGCGCCACTCCCGGCACCGGGGCCCGGCGCTGCAACCTGTGTTCCGGGCACGGCAAGGTCCGCGCCAAGCAGGGCTTTTTCGTGGTCGAGCGCCCGTGCCCCAATTGCCACGGGGCCGGCGAGGTGATCGAGAGTCCTTGTCGCTCGTGCAGCGGTGAAGGGCGCATCGACCTGCCGCAAAAGCTGGAAGTGAATGTCCCTCCCGGGGTCGATACCGGCACCCGCATTAGGCTCGCCGGCAAGGGCGAGGCGGGACCGCGTGGCGCGCCTCCGGGCGACCTGTACATCTTTGTCCATGTCCGGCCTCACGCGGTATTCCAGCGCGAAGGCACGACCTTGCTCACCCGCTGCCCGATCAGCTTCACCAGCGCGGCGCTTGGCGACACGCTTGAGATTCCCGATCTTGGCGGCGAAACGCACCAGGTTTCGGTTCCCGCGGGGATCCAGTCAGGCAAGCAGCTGCGAGTGCGCGGAGCAGGCATGCCGGTGTTGCAGGGCCGCGGCAGGGGCGACCTGGTAGTCGAGATTGCCGTCGAGACCCCGACCAAGCTGACCAAGGCCCAGCGCGACCTGCTCCAGCAGTTCCGGGATACCGAGACGGGTGACGAGTGTCCCGAGAGCCGCGGTTTCTTCGATAAGCTGAAGAACGCGTTTGGGGGCTAAGCGGCCAGCACCTCACTCCTGATGCGGGCGATCAAGCCGGGGTCGGCGGTGAGGCGGCCATCTTCCTCGTCCAGCACCGCGAGGAACGCGCGCTGCTTGAACGCAGCCAGTTCGCCATCGCTGAAGTTCTCTACGGTCGAGGCGACCAGATCGATCATGCGTTCCGCTCCGTGCAGCCGACCCCACAGGTAATCGTTCTCACGATAGGCGCGGCTGAAGAACGCACCGAAATTGTAGAACTCGGTCCCGCGTAGGGTGGCCTTCGTGCCGCCAGCGCGGATCGATCGGGCGTCTTCCGGACTGATCCGATCGACCTTGACCGCGTCGAATTCGGTGAGGCCTTCGTTCTGCAACAACGGCAGCGTCGCGGCATCGTAGAACGGGAACCCAAGGTAGGTGAGCAACACCCGCCGGCGAAGCTCCTTAGGCATCTCGTCGAGCGCCGCGGCAAGCCGCTCCTCCGCCTCGGCGTCGACCTCGGGCAGCAGCCGCCGCGCGGCTAGCGCATCGAGGACGGCGCCCGGATCGCTCATCACCTTGCCCGCCAGAACCGCGAAGTCGTCGCCAAGGTTGGTGCCGCTTTCCTGCGCGAAGTAGAGCGCGAGGATGTCGTAGATCGCCTCTCGCGCCGCCTCCAGCGCGGTGTCCGGGATGGTCTCGTCCGCTTCCCAGTCGATCGACAGGCGCCGCGCAATCAGGCGCAGGCGGCGGATCCGGAATGCGAGATCGTGCGCGCGCAGGAACGCCACCGCTGCTTCGCTCAGCCCTCCTCCTCCGTCCGCCAGGGAGAACAGCCCCCGTTCGTCGAGTTCACGCCGCAGCCGGAGCGCGATCGGCTCCGCATCGGGCAGCAGCAGGGCAGGTGCGGCCGCCAGCACCACTTGCGCGAGGGTGTCGATGATCCCGGCCACCTTGGTCTGCGCATAAGCCTGGAAGGCATATCCGGCGCGGTCGGCGGCGGCCTGCTGCGCCTTGGTGCGCCAGGCGGCGAGGCGTTTGGGTGTGGGGCGATCGAGGAACAGGGTCATGCCGAACAGCTTGTCAACCGCGCCTTCGACTTCCGGGCGCAATGCCTTGACGATGCGAGCCAACCGCACCGCCTCGCGTGACTGGCGCTCGAGCGCCTCCAGGTTGTCGCGGATCGGCTGTTCGCGCGGAATGGTCGACAACGAGCCGAAGATCGCCCCGAAAAAGCCCACCGGCCGATCGATCGATTGTTCCAATGAACCGAACCGGTCGGGGCGGGGATCAATATAGACAAACCGCCGGTCCACTTCGCGCTGGGCCGGGCGCGACGTCAGCGCGCCGCGGGCGGCGGCGAACGGGGCGTTGATCAGCACCGACCCGTCGATCAGCGATACATGCGCCTCGCTGCCCTGGCGCACGTGCACGGGCATGATCCGGTCCAGAAACGCGCCACGCCCATTCCACTGCCGCCCGCGCGCCGCCGCGAGCCGGTCGATCTCTTCCAGCCGCAGCGGAGGGAAGGCGCCGGGGAAGCTCGCAGTGGCGCGTGCCGCCATCGTCAGTTCAAGCGGCTCGGCCACGTTCTCGCCTCCGCCGGGCGGAGTCTTGCTGCGAAAGGCGATGGGCATCCGGTGCTCGCTCTCCTCGACGGTCGGCGGGCTGTTCAGGCGCAGGAGCGACAGGAACCCACGGAAGTCGGTGGCGGTCACCATCAGGTCCAGCGGGTGTCCGGGCGGCAGCAGGGGCGTATCCGGGTGGCCTGCGTTCACCTCCATTAGCGCATCGAACAGCAACGCCGAAAATCCGTCGCCCGAGAAGGGCGGTTCGAACCATCGGCTGCGCACGAGGTGGGATACCTTGCGCCGCACCTCGGCCCGGGTTTCCGGCGCCACGCTTTCGCTGACCACGTTGCCTGGCCGGCGCAGCAACCACCAGACGAGCGGCATCGCCCACAGCTTGGCCGCCCATGACCATGGCCGGGCATCGGGATCGAGCAGGCGTTCGACATCGGCGTTGGCCAGCCACAGCTCGGTCAGCGGTTCCAGGCTGTGGCCTGAATGGATCGCCTGCGCGAGGAACACCGCGTTGATGCCGCCGGCGCTCGCCCCCGTGACAATGTCCGGCAGCACCCGCAGGCGCAGGCCGTGGCGGCTTTCGATGGTGGTCAGGAGATCGCGGTAGACCGCGCTGACTCCGCCCCGTTCCGGCCCGTCGCCATGATAGTCGCGGCTGGCGCGGGCCAAGTGCCACAGTTCCTTGGTGACCCCGTGCATGTACACCGCCAGGCTGACCCCGCCATAGCAGATCAGCGCGATGCGGAGTTCCTTCTGACGCATGTGCGGGCCTTGCCGTGTCGCGTCGCCCTTGGCAATTGCGTTCCACCAATGTTCCCGTTAGGCGAACCCGCATGGTCAAGGCGAAGCGGCGATACGTATGTCAGGCCTGCGGTTCGGTCAGCAGCCGCTGGCAGGGGCAGTGCGCCGATTGCTCGGAGTGGAACACTCTGGTCGAGGATGCGCCCGCCACCGTGTATTCGCTGAAGCACGACCTGTCGGCGGGCGGGCGCGCGATCAAGTTCGAGGCGCTCAATGCGCCGACGGAGCCGCTGGTGCGGCTGCCCACCGGTCTGGCCGAGTTCGACCGTGCGCTGGGCGGCGGGCTGGTGCCCGGTTCCGCCATCCTGATGGGCGGCGATCCGGGGATCGGCAAGTCGACCCTGTTGCTGCAATCGGCCGGAGCGGTGGCCCGAACGGGCGCTGGCGTGGTCTATGTCAGCGGAGAAGAGGCCGCGGGGCAGGTCCGTATGCGTGCGGGGCGGCTGGGCTTGTCGGACGCGCCGATCAAGCTCGCGTCGGCCACCGGGGTGCGCGATATCCTCACCACCCTGGGGCAGTCGGCACCGCCTGCGCTGCTGGTGATCGATTCGATCCAGACGATGCACTCCGACACGATCGAGGGGGCGCCGGGGACGGTCAGCCAGGTTCGCGGGTGCGCGTTCGAGCTGATCCGCTACGCCAAGGAGAATGGCGTTGCGCTGGTACTGGTCGGCCACGTGACCAAGGACGGGTCGATCGCCGGGCCCCGCGTGCTTGAACACATGGTCGATGTGGTGATGAGCTTCGAAGGGGAGCGCAGCCACCAGTACCGCATCCTTCGCGCGCTTAAGAACCGGTTCGGCGCGATCGACGAGATCGGCGTTTTCGCGATGGCAGGGGCGGGGCTGGAAGAAGTCGCCAACCCGTCGCTGCTGTTCCTTACCGGGCGCGACGAACCGCTGGCGGGCAGCGCGGTGTTCCCCGCCCTGGAGGGTACCCGGCCGGTGCTGGTGGAGATCCAGGCGCTGATCGTGCGCCTGCAATCGGGCGCTACCCCGCGTCGCGCGGTCGTGGGCTGGGACACGGGGCGGCTGGCGATGCTGCTGGCGGTGCTGGAATCGCGCTGCGGGCTGAATTTCAGCTCGGCCGAGGTCTATCTGAACGTCGCGGGCGGCTATCGCCTGTCGGACCCAGCCGCCGACCTTGCAGTGGCCGCCGCGCTGGTTTCCGCGCTGGCGGACAAGCCGCTGGCGACCCACGCCGTGTGGTTCGGCGAGGTGTCGCTGGCGGGTGAAATACGCCCGGTGTCACACGCCGGGCTGCGCTTGCGCGAAGCGGCAAAGCTGGGTTTCAACCTTGGTTTCGGGCCGGCCGATGTCGAGCCGGGTTCATCCGGACTTAACTATCGCGGGCTACGGCGGCTGGGCAATCTCGTTGACCGGGTCGTGGCAGAGGCATAGTCGTTCCGAAGATCGTATGACGGGTTTCGACATCATCGTACTGCTGATCGTTGCGGTAGCGGCGGTAGGCGGCTTCATGCGCGGTTTCGTGCAGGAAGTGCTGTCGCTGGTCGCCTGGGCGGTCGCGATCCTCGCAATCCACAACCTTCACACGCCGCTGTATGATTGGCTGGTGCCCAAGATCGGCAACCCAACCGGGGCGGCGACCCTGGCCTTCGCCATGCTGCTGTTGATCCCGTACGCGGGCATGAAGCTGATCGCGGGTCGGCTGGGCGAAAGCTCTCGCGCATCGATGCTCGGTCCGATCGATCGGGTGCTCGGCTTCGGGTTCGGCGCGATCAAGGGGGCGGTCGTCGTGACCTGTGGCTTTGCGCTGCTGGTGCTCGGCTACGATGCAGCCTGGGGCATCGCGGGTCGTCCCGACTGGATCAAGCAGGCGCGCACGTATCCGCTGATCAACGCCAGCGCCGATGCGCTGGTCAAGATGATCGAGAACCGCAACGAGTCCGTTGCCAACAGCGATTCCGTGATCCGCGACCAGAGCCGATGACCGCTCGGCCCGGGTCGGTGCTTTACACACCCGAATTGCTGAAGCTGGCGGTTTCGCTGGCGCGGTTCCCGTTCGATCGGGCTTCCGGTTGCACCGGTGAGGCCCGCTCTCCGACATGCGGCGGCCGGGTCGCTTTTTCTGGCACCGTGCATGGAGGTCAGATCAGCGCCCCTGGCCTGCGCGTCACTGCCTGCGCCGTCGGGCAAGCCGCCGCGGCGATCTTCGTCGCGCATGCCGCCGGGCGCACACGCGGCGAGATCGAGGCGGCGCGCGACGCGATCATGGGCTGGCTGGCCAGTCAGGGTCCGCCGCCTGTCTGGCCCGGGATCGAGGCGCTGGCGCCTGCGATCGATTATCCCGGACGGCACGGAGCCATTCCGTTGGCGTGGAACGCCGCGCTGGCCGCGCTTCCCAAGGAAACTGCGGACAGCTAGAGCGCGTCACCTTGAGGGAAGGGGAGCAAGGCTGCCGTCATGAGCGCTACTGCCGTCACCGCCGCGCCGGAACCGAGCGCGCGCGAAATTCGCCTGGTGATCGCTGCATCGTCCGCCGGGACCGTGTTCGAATGGTATGATTTCTTCATCTACGGGACGCTCGCCGCGCTGATCGGCAAGGCGTTCTTCCCGGCGGACAACGAAACGCTGCAGTTGTTGCTGGTGTGGGCCGGGTTTGCGGTCGGATTCGGGTTCCGGCCGCTCGGTGCGATCCTGTTCGGGTACTTGGGCGACCGGTTAGGGCGCAAGTACACGTTCCTGGTCACCGTCACTCTGATGGGCGTTGCCACCGCGGGCGTGGGGCTGATCCCCGAAGCCGCTGTTATCGGGGTGGCGGCGCCGGCGATCGTGATCTTCCTGCGGATTCTCCAAGGGCTTGCGCTGGGCGGGGAGTACGGCGGAGCGGCGGTCTATGTCGCGGAACACGCCCCGCCAGAAAAGCGGGGGTTCTACACCTCGTTTATTCAAGCGAGCGTGGTCGGTGGGTTCGTGTTGTCGATCGTCGTGGTCGTCGCCTGCCGCGCCTTAATCCCTGAGGACGAGTTCGCTGCCTGGGGCTGGCGTGTGCCGTTTCTGCTTAGCCTGATCCTGCTGGGCATCAGCTTGTGGATGCGTCTGAAGCTGTCGGAAAGCCCCGTTTTCCAGGCGATGAAGGCATCGGGCGAGATGGTGAAGAACCCGTTCGTGGAAAGCTTCACCTACCCTGGTAACAAGAAGCGCATTTTCGTGGCCTTGTTCGGCATCACCGGGGTGCTCACAACGATCTGGTACACCGCGTTCTTTTCCGGGATGAGCTTCCTGCGCGGCCCGATGCGAGTGGACGACACGACCGTGGAAATGGTCATGCTAATTTCTGCCGGCATCTCGATGGTGTTCTATCTCCTGGTTGGCCGATGGTCAGACCGCATCGGGCGCAAGACCCCGATCATTGTCGGCGCGGCGGCTAGCCTGGTGCTTCTGTTCCCTCTGTTTTGGGGCATCGGGGCGCTTGCCAATCCCGGCTTGTCGGCCAGCGCCGAACGTGCGCCGGTGGTCGTGTCGGGCGAGGGATGCACCTACGATCCGTTCGCCAGCAAGCAGGCAACCGAGTGTGGCCGTCTGCTGGCCGATCTCACCGCACTGGGGGTCGCATACGATGTGGCCGATCCTTACGGCAGCGCTCGGCTTTCAGTAGGCGATGCCCGGACCGAACTCGCCGCGTTCGGCGCAGCCGACGACACCGCGCAGAAAGCGGCGGTCCAGAGCCTGCTGGAGCAGCAGGGTTATGACTTTGCCAAGCAGACGCCGCCGCTTGCCAGCATACTTGGTATCATCGCGCTGCTGTGCGGGCTGGGGCTCTTGTCGGCGCTCACCTACGGCTCAGTAGCGGCCCTGCTGGCAGAGATGTTTCCGCCGCAAATTCGTTACAGCTCCATGTCGATCCCTTACCACATCGGTGCAGGTTATCTCGGCGGGTTCCTTCCCCTGATCGCAAGCTACATCGTCGCCACCACCGGCAACGCCTATGCCGGGCTCTGGTACACTTGGGGTGTGGTGGCGTTCGGGTTGCTGGTCGCGTGGTGGGGCATTCCCGGTGGCAAGCCGCGCGATTTCGAAGCTTCGACCGATAACCCGCCGGTGGCGCCGAACCGCCCATGACATTGCTTCCGCCGCCCAGCCTGCGGCTCGATCTCGATACCGCGGCGCTGGCGGACAACTGGCGGTCACTCGACCGCCTGTCGGGCGCCGCGCGGGCGGGTGCGGCGGTCAAGGCGGACGCCTATGGCCTGGGAGTCGGCAACGTCGTGCCAGTTCTGGCGCAGGCCGGCGCGCGCGATTTCCTGGTCGCGCATTGGAGCGAGGTGCCTGCCGTCCTGGCGTATGTTCCCGCAGACCGGATTGCAGTCCTGCACGGGCCGATGAGCGAGGCCGACTGCCGGTTCGCGCGCGAGACTGGCGTGCGTCCCGTGCTCAACAGTCTGGCGCAGGCCGCGCGCTGGGTGAACACGGGCGGGGGCCCGTGCGACCTGATGGTCGACACCGGCATCAACCGTCTGGGGCTGGCGCTGAGCGACCTGGGCGATCCGCTGGTCGCCAGGCTGGCGGTCGATACGCTGATGTCGCACCTGGCCTCGGCCGATGAGGACGTGCCGCAAAACGCTGAGCAACTCGCCCGCTTTCGTGACGTAAGCGCCGCGGTACCGGCCCGCCGCCGCAGCCTGGCCAACAGCGCCGGTATCGGCCTGGGTGATGCTTACGCGTTCGATGTGACGCGGCCCGGGCTGGCGCTTTACGGCGGTGTTCCGCGCGCCGAGCTGGACGCTGCGATCCGCCAGGTGGCATATCCGCGCGCGGCGATCCTGCAGGTTCGCGAGATCGAGGCTGGCGAAGGCGTCGGCTATAACGCGGCATTTGTTGCCAGCCGGCCGATGCGCGTCGGAGTGGTGTCGTTGGGTTATGCCGACGGCTTCCTGCGCTGCTGGGGCGCTCGCGGCTATTTGCGCTACGAAGGCGCTAAGTTGCCCCTGCTTGGCAAGGTGTCGATGGACATGGTGGTGGTCGATCTCGCCGCCGCTCCGGGTGTACGCGAGGGCGAGTGGGTTGACGTCCCGTATGATCTTCCCGCCGCCTCGGAACGTTCGGGTCTGTCGCAATACGAGCTGCTGACAACCCTCGGCCAGCGGTACCGCTCTTGAATTGCTGCGCACAACGAGCGCAGCATTATTGAAGCTTCAATGCTGCAAGTGCTAAGCAACTCTTGCAGCAGCGAAGGATTTCAGACGATGGCCAAGCGGAACGATAGCGCGGACGGTGCGACCATCATCAAGAAATACGCCAACCGGCGGCTCTACAACACCGCGTCGTCCAGCTATATCACGTTGGAAGATCTGGCGCGCATGACCCGCGAAGGGGTCGATTTCAGGGTGCTTGATGCGAAGTCGGGCGAAGACCTCACCCATACTATCCTGACCCAGATCATCATGGAGGAGGAGTCGAGCGGAGGCGAGCAGATGCTGCCGATCAGCTTCCTGCGCCAGTTGATCGGCATGTATGGCAATTCGATGCAGTCGATGATGCCAGCCTACCTTGATGCGATGATGAGCAATTTCCGCGACAACCAGGCCAAGGTGGCCGAGGCGCTGCACGCTCGCGCGGGATCCAACCCCTTTGCCAAGATGGCCGAGACCAATATGGCGATGATGCGGGCCGCCGCCGACGCGCTGATGCCGCGCAAGCCCGAAGCGACGAACGAAGCAGAACCTGCTCCGCCCAGGGCGGACGAGCTGGACGAACTGCGCGCGCAGATGGCCGCGATGCAGAAGAAGCTTGATGAGCTTGGCAAATAGCCGCCCCCGCCGCTAGGCGCCCGCGACCCGTCCGTTCCTGAAAGTACCCATCCCGTGTCCCAGATCCGCCACGCCCTTTCGATCAAGCGCGCCGACGATTTCGCCCAGTGGTATCAGGAGGTGATTTCCGCCGCCGATATGGCCGAGGAATCGGGTGTGCGCGGGTGCATGGTGATCAAGCCGTGGGGTTATGGCATCTGGGAGCGTATCCAGCGCCTGCTCGATGACCGGATCAAGGCGACCGGCCACGACAACGCGTACTTCCCCTTATTCATCCCTCTCAAGAACTTCGAACGCGAGGCGGAGCACGTCGAGGGGTTTGCCAAGGAGATGGCGGTGGTCACGCACCACCGGTTGATCGCCGACGGCAAGGGCGGACTGGTACCCGATCCCGAAGCCAAGCTGGAAGAGCCGCTGGTTGTCCGCCCGACGTCGGAAACGATAATCGGCGACGCGATGGCGCGTTGGGTCCAGTCGTGGCGCGACCTGCCGCTGAAGCTCAACCAGTGGGCCAACGTGGTGCGGTGGGAAATGCGCACCCGCATGTTCCTGCGCACGAGCGAGTTCCTTTGGCAGGAGGGCCACACCGCCCACGAATCCGCGGCCGAGGCGAAGGAACACACGCTGCGCATGCTGGAAGTCTATCGCGCCTGCGCCGAAGAAGACCTCGCGCTGCCGGTGATCGCGGGCGAAAAGCCCGAGAACGAACGCTTCCCCGGCGCGGTCGAGACCTGGTCGATCGAGGGGATGATGCAGGACGGCAAGGCGCTGCAAGCCGGCACCAGCCATTATCTCGGCACCAATTTCGCGCAGGCGAGCGGGATCAAGTTTCAGGACCGCGACGGCGGCCAGCAACTGGCGCACACCACCAGCTGGGGCGTGTCTACCCGGATGATCGGCGGGGTGATTATGGTTCACGGCGATGACGATGGGCTGAAGGTGCCGCCGCGGATCGCCCCCTGGCAGGTCGTCATTGTGCCGATGCTGCGCGAGGACGATGGCGACCCGGCGTTGATCGCGTATTGTGAACGACTGCGTGCCCAGATTGCGGCACAGACCGCGCTGGGTGAGCCGGTGCGCGCGCTGCTGGATATCAAGCCCGGCAAGGCGGCGTCCAAACGGTGGAACTGGGTCCGCAAGGGCGCCCCTCTGATCGTCGAGGTCGGCCAGCGCGACATGACCGATGGCAAGGTCAGCCTGCTGCGCCGCGACGCATTGTGGGCTGAAAACGGCAAGCCGGCTTTCGCCGCGCCTTCGCTGGAATACGCGGCGCAGTCCATCCCGGCGATGCTGACCGAGATGCAGGCATCGTTGCTTGCCTCGGCACAGGCCGATCGTGACCGGCGCATCACTCGCGGAGTGAATTCATTCTCCGAGATCGAGGCGGCCTTTTCCGACGAGGTGAAGAACCCCGGCTGGGTGGAGGTTCAGTGGTCAAAGCCGACGGGCGCGGCGCTCGATGCCGTGGCCGAGCGGCTGAAGGCGCTCAAGCTGACCTTGCGCAACGTGCCAGCCGATAGTGATCCGGCTGACGGGGCCTGCGTCTTCACCGGAGAGCCAGCCGTGGAGCGCGTGCTGGTCGCGCGGGCTTACTGAGAAACAACCGAGGGCCATCCGATGCTGCAAGCTGTGCGCTACCACCTGAGCCATCTCGCTGACTTCAGCGGCCGGGATGCGCGCCAGACCTTCTGGTACTGGTTCCTGGCATTGTTTATCCTCAACATCGTTGTCGGTCTGGCGATGAGCCTGCCGGCCACCATCAGCGCGACGACGACTGCACTGGAAGCTACCAGGAGCGGCGGGGATCCAGCAGCAGCCCAAGCAGCGGCGATGGCGGGCATGGCGGGGTCCATGCGCTCGATGATCATCGCCGGCATCGTGCTGGGGCTGGTGAATGTCGTTTTGCTGGCAGCGGCGCTCGTCCGCCGGTTGCACGACAGCGGCCAGTCCGGGCTGTGGGCCGCGCTCGTGGGAGCGATCTACCTGTTTTCGCTATGGCAGAACTGGTCGAGCGCCGACCAGATGGTCGAGGTGATGCGCCAGATGTCGAGCGCGTCCAATCCGGCGAGCGCAATCGAAGCGCAGGCGCAATTGGCGCGGCAGAGCCTGCTGGGCTATGTGCCGATCGTGCTCGTGATTGTGATCGGGTTGCTGCGATCGACCCCCGGTCAGAACCGCTACGGCGAGGTGCCGGTCCGATTCTGATCGCGCAATTGCGGCTTGCGTTGCCGCGCCGGGCGCGGAACAAGGGCTGATGCGCACAATCCTTCTTCTGGCAGCCGGTCTGGTCGCCATTCCTGCCGCCGCCCAGACTCCCTCCGCCGCGGTATCTGAAGCGCGGCTCCGGGCCGATATCGAAAAACTGGTCAGCTTCGGCACCCGGCATACGATGTCGGAGCAGGACAATCCCGCGCGCGGCATCGGCGCCGCCCGCCGGTGGGGAGAAGCGGAGTTCCGCAAGACCAGCCAGGCGTGCGGCGGCTGCCTGTCCATTGTCCTGCCCGAACGCGTGGTGGAAGGCGCGCGGGTGCCGACCCCGACGCGGCTGGTGAACGTGGTGGCGATCCAGCGCGGGACCGAGCGGCCAGGCGAAGTGGTCATCGTCCAGGGGCACATCGACAGCCGCGTGACCGACGTGATGGACTTCACCTCCGACGCGCCGGGCGCGAACGACGACGGCAGCGGGGTGGCGCTGGTGCTGGAATCCGCGCGACTGCTGTCGAAGAACAAGTATCCGGTGACGATCGTCTACGCCCTGCTCTCGGGCGAGGAGCAGGGGCTTTATGGCGGGCAGCTTCTGGCGGATTATGCGGCCGAGCAGGGGTGGCAGGTCAAGGCGGTGCTCAACAACGACATCGTTGGCAATTCGTGCGGTTCCGACGGGTACTGCGACCCCGACCACGTGCGGGTTTTCTCTGAAGGACCGCGCGCCGATCTCGACGACAAGACCCGCGCCGCGCAGCGCCGTGATGGGGGCGAGAACGATTCGCCCAGCCGCAATTTGTCGCGTTACGCGGCCGGGCTCGACGACAATGTGCTGGAGGTCCGCCAGATCTGGCGCGCCGATCGCATGGGGCGGGGCGGCGATCACCTGCCGTACCTCGACAAGGGCTACCCCGCGATCCGCTTTTCAGTGGCAGTCGAAGATTACGAGCATCAGCACCAGGATCTGCGGACGGAAGGCGGCACGGTGTATGGGGACACGATCGAGGCGATGGACTTCCCCTACCTCGCCAAGGTGACCGCGCTCAATGTTCGCATGCTTGACCGCCTTGCGCGGACGCCCGCCCCGCCGGTGCCGACCGCCGAGGCCGCCGTGCAGACATTCACGACCGTAAAATGGGGCGAAGTGCCGGGCGCGGCGAACTACTCCGTCTGGCAGCGCCGCACCGACGAGGCGAATTGGCCCGCGGAACCGGTCATCGGCAAGATCGTCGCCACCAGCGCCAAGCTGGAAGGCGTGCGCGGAGACGACTGGGTGTTCGGCGTCAGCGCCTGTTCGGCCGATGGACTGTGCAGCCCCGTCGCCAGCGCGGTGCCTGGCGGAGGGTTTCGGCCGCTCGCCAGCGCCAAGGGTGACAAGGACTAGCTGCGGCCCCATATCGGGGATGATGAGCAGTACCCGTAATCGCCAGCCCGGAATGCCCACCCGGGCGCAAATCCTCGAATTTCTCCAGACCAGCGACCAGATCGCCGGCAAGCGCGAGATCGCCAAGGCGTTTGGCTTGCAGGGTCAGGAGAAGATCGCCCTCAAGGCGTTGCTCAAGGACATGGCCCAGGAAGGCCTGATCGACGGCAAGAAAACAGCCTATCACCGCATGGGCGGTGTGCCAAAGGTCACCACTCTGCGCATTGCCGAGATCGAGGACGGCGAACCCTTCGCGATCCCCGACGCCTGGAGCCCGGACGACGGCGCGCCCCCTCCGCGCATCCGGGTGATCGAGGGAAAGAAAGGGGGCAAGAATGGCAACCGCTTCCCCGCGCTGAAGATCGGCGATCGCGTGCTCGCCCGCACCGAGGAGGCGGGCAACGGCTACCGCGCCTACGTGATGAAAAAACTGCCCGCCCGCACCGAGGGATTGATGGGGGTGGTGGAGATCGACGCCAGCGGCAAGGGCTGGCTCGCGCCGGTGGACAAGCGGGTGCGCTCGTCCTCGCCGATTGCCGATCTTGGCGGGGCAGAGGAAGGTCAGCTTGTGATCGCCGAGCCGGCAGGCAAGTCGCCTCGCTCGGGCGTCAAGGTGACCGAGGTGATCGGCGATCCCCTGGCCCCGAAATCGTTCAGTTTGATCGCCATCGCCAAGCACGGCATCCCGCACATCTTCCCTGAGGAAGCGCTGGCTGAAGCCGAGCAGGCTGCGACCGAACCGCTGTCGCCCGACCACCGCGAGGACCTGCGCGCCGTCCCGATCGTCGCCATCGATCCGGCCGACGCGCGCGACCACGACGATGCTATCTGGGCCGAGCCTGACGGGGAGGGCGGCTTCAACGCGATCGTCGCGATCGCCGATGTCAGCTTCTACGTCCGCCCGGGCAGCCAGATTGACCGCGAGGCGCGGAAGCGCGGCAACTCGGTCTATTTCCCCGACCGCGTCGTGCCGATGCTGCCCGAAGTGCTCAGCGCCGACGTCTGCTCGCTGAAGGAGGGCGAGGACCGGGCGGCGATGGCGTGTCACATGCGCATCTCGGCCGAAGGCAAGGTGACCAAATGGCGCTTCACCCGCGCGCTGGTGCGCATCGCGCACAACATCGCCTACGAAGACGCGCAGGCGGCGATCGACGGCGGGGACGCGCCCGCTCATCTCACCATCCTGTGGGATGCGTGGAAGCTGCTGTTCGCCGCCCGCCAGGCGCGCGATCCGCTGGAACTGGAGCTGCCCGAACGCCAGGTGCGTCTCGACGCGGAAGGCAAGATCGCCGAGATCGCGGTGCGCGAACGACTCGATGCGCACCGCGTGGTGGAGGACTTCATGATCGCCGCCAACGTCGCCGCCGCCAAGGCGCTGGAGGCCAAGACCGCGCCGGTGGTCTACCGGGTCCACGAGCAGCCGGGGCGCGAGAAACTGATTACCTTGCGCGATTACATGAAGACGTTTGGCCATTCCCTCGCGCTCGGACAGGTGGTCACGCCGGGGCTGTTCAACCGCCTCCTCAAGGACATCGGCGACGAGAGCGAAAAGGCGCAGGTGATGGAGGCCGTCCTGCGCAGCCAGACGCAGGCGTACTACGGTCCAGACAACATGGGGCACTTCGGGCTCGCGCTCGGCTCCTACGCGCACTTCACTTCCCCGATCCGCCGCTATGCCGACCTGCTGGTCCACCGCGCGTTGGTCGACGCCTACAAGCTGGAGCAGCCCGCGCCCAAGCACCTGCCCGAGCACAGCGGCCTGTCAGATCGCGACCGTGAGGATCTCGGCAAGATCTCCGAGGCGATCAGCAAGACCGAGCGCCGCGCGATGGAAGCGGAGCGCGATACCATCGACCGCTACGTCGCCGCCTGGCTGGCGGGCCGCGTGGGCGAGGTGTTCGAGACGCGCATCACCGGGGTGCAGAGCTTTGGTTTCTTCGCCACAATCGTGGGCCTGGGCGGCGACGGGCTGGTGCCGGTGTCCACTCTGGGACGTGAGCATTTCCGGTGGGAGGAGGGTGCGCAGCGGCTGGTGGGCGACGACAGCGGCACCAGCTACGCCCCAGGCGACCGGCTGCAACTGCGGCTGGGGGAGGCAAACCCGCTGACTGGTGCGCTCAAGTTTGAACTGCCCGACGGCGACGAGCGGGTTGAGCCACGCGGCAACCGGCTCGCGCCGCGCGACAAGCGCAAGTCGCCCGCCGGCCAGCATCCGCAGGGTAAGCGAGGCCGTCCCGGCAGCATCCGCCATCAGGGGCGGGGCAAACGTTGATTGGCGCAGACGCCGCCTAGCTCAGGCGGTCGATGTCCTCATCTGTGAGCGTGCCGGGCACGATGAACAGCGGACAGGTCAACGCGCCGATGTGGGATGAAAAGTGCGTCACCAGCGGCCCCGGCCCACCTTCGCTCGCGGCGCCCAGCACCAGCGCGGCGACCTCCGGGTGTTCGGCGAGGTAGTCCTTGATCACGCCTTGCGCATCGCCCGTGCGGACCGAGATCACCGGCATCTTCCCGCTTTCGGCGAACAGCGATCCGGCGGCGCTGCTGGCGACCATTTCCGCCCGGTCGCGCGCTTCTTCCTCGATCGTCGCTTGCACCGCGCCGAACGCATTGAAGCTTTCGCGCGGCACCAGCGCGAGGATGTGAACTGCCCCGCCGGTCTTGGTCGCGCGGCGCGAGGCGAAACGCAGCGCACGCACCGCTTCCTCGGTCTCGTCCATGATCACCAGATAGACGCGCATCGATCCCACCCCTTTGCGTGAGCCAAAGTATCGGCGCAAAGGAGCGTCAGGGCAAGCGGCTTGCCGTGACGCTACGGCTTTGCCAAAGCGGGCGGGCGTCACTCCCCAGTGAAGGAAAACCATGCCCACGCCGATCAAGATGCCTGCGTTGTCGCCGACGATGGAGGAGGGCACGCTCGCCAAATGGCTGGTCAAGGAAGGCGACACCGTCTCCGCCGGCGACGTCATGGCTGAGATCGAGACCGACAAGGCAACCATGGAGTTCGAAGCGATCGACGAAGGCACGATCGCGAAGATCGAGGTGGCCGAAGGCACCGAAGGCGTGAAGGTCGGAACCGTGATCGCGATGCTGGCGGGCGAGGGGGAGGACGCCAGCGCCGCCTCCGCTCCCGCGGTCAAGGCAGACGAGAGCAAGGGCACCGCGATCACCGGTACGCCCGAACCAACCGAACCGGGGGAGGAGCCAGAGCCTGCGCGCGCTGCTTCTGAGGACAATCCCATCGCTCCAGCGCAGGCTGTGGAGTCGTCGACAAATACGCGGCCTTCCGCCCAGCCCACCGGGGCCCCAGACCATGCTGGGGCAACGGATGGGGATAGAATAATCGCCTCCCCCCTCGCCAAGCGCATCGCTCAGCAGAAAGGCGTCGATCTCGCATCGCTCACCGGCTCCGGTCCCAACGGGCGCATCGTGAAGTCGGATGTCGAAGGGGCCGCCGCCACCCCGGCACAGGCGAAGGTTTCACCCGCCCAGGCCCAGGCGCCCGCTGAACCCGGCACCGTCTTGTCGGTCCCCACAGCTTTGCCCGATTTCGGTATTCCGCACGAAGATGAGAAGCTGTCGAACGTGCGCAAGGTAATCGCGCGCCGCCTGACCGAATCCAAGCAGACCGTTCCGCATTACTATCTCGCGATCGACGTGCGGCTTGATCCTCTCCTCAAGCTGCGGGCTGACCTCAACGCTGCGCTGGAGTCGCAGGGGGTCAAGCTCTCCGTTAACGACTTGCTGATCAAGGCGCTTGCCAAGGCGCTCATGCAGGTCCCCGCGTGCAACGTCAGCTTTGGCGGCGATACGCTTCGCCGCTTCACCCGATCTGACATCTCGGTCGCGGTCGCCGCGCCCAGCGGCCTGATCACGCCGATCGTAGTCGACGCCGGCGCCAAGTCGGTCAGCGCAATTGCTAACGAAATGAAGGACCTCGCCGGCAAGGCGCGCGAGGGCAAGCTGCAGCCGCACGAATACCAGGGCGGCACCGCCAGCCTGTCCAACCTAGGCATGTACGGGATCAAGCAGTTCGAAGCGGTGATCAACCCGCCGCAAGGCATGATCATGGCCGTCGGCGCGGGCGAGAAGCGGCCCTACGTGGTCGACGACGCGCTCGCCATCGCCACTGTGATGACCGCCACCGGCAGCTTCGATCACCGCGCCATCGACGGCGCGACCGGTGCGGAGCTGATGAGCGCGTTCAAGCAGATCTGCGAGGCACCGCTGGGGCTGGTGGCTTGACAGTCCGTTGGCAGCGTGACCCCCTCATCCGCGTCACCGCCATGCCGGCGGACACCAATCCCTATGGCGGGGTGTTCAGCGGATGGCTGATGAGCCAGATGGCGCTCGGTGCGGGCGCGCTGGCCAGCCGGTTGGGGCGGGGCAAGGCGGTGGTCGTCTCGGCAACCGACTTCGCATTTCCCGGCGCGATGGCGGTGGGGGACGAACTTAGCGTCTACTGCGCGGTCGCCGCGACCGGCACCACCTCGCTCACTATCTCCGCCGAAGGCATCGCGCGCGAGCGGAATGGCGAGGCGACTCAACTGGTTTCGCGTGGCACTTTCAAGTTCGTCCTGCTTGACGAGAACGACCGGCCGCGTGCCGTCAACGGTTAGAGAGACTCATGGCTGAAACATCATACGACGTCATCGTGCTCGGCAGCGGCCCCGGCGGCTACGTCGCGGCCATTCGCTGCGCCCAACTCGGTCTAAAGACCACGATCGTTGAGCGCGAACTGCTCGGCGGTATCTGCCTCAATTGGGGCTGCATTCCCACCAAGGCGCTGCTGCGCTCGGCCGAGATCAAGCACTACATGGATCACGCGGCCGATTACGGTCTCAAGGTCGCCGGCGCGATCGAGGCAGATTTGGCAGCGGTGGTCAAACGCAGCCGCGGAGTGGCCAAGCAGCTTAACCAGGGCGTCACGCACCTGATGAAGAAGAACAAGATCGCCGTGCACATGGGCGAGGGAACGCTGACCGGCCCGACCTCGCTGACGGTCAAGTCCGACAAAGGGGAGGAGAAAGTCTCGGCTAAGCATGTGATCGTCGCCACCGGCGCGCGCGCACGCGAACTGCCGTTTGCCAAATCCGATGGAGCGCGCGTGTGGACCTACCGCCACGCGATGACCCCGGCCGAGATGCCCAGCAAGCTGCTGGTGATCGGCAGCGGCGCCATCGGGATCGAGTTCGCCAGTTTCTACAACGACATGGGCGCCGAGGTGACGGTGGTCGAGATGCTCGACCGGATCGTGCCGGTGGAGGACGCGGACGTGTCGGCATTTCTCGAAAAGAGCCTCACCAAGCAGGGCATGACGATCATGACCGGTGCCGGGGTCGAGGCGCTGGAGGTGTCTGGCGGCGGCGTGAGAGCCAGGATCAAGGATAAGGCGGGCAAGATCGCGGAAGAGCAATTCAGCCACGTCATCGTCGCGGTCGGCATCGTGCCGAACACCGAAGGCTTCGGCCTCGACCAGTTGGTTGAGATGGACCGCGGCTTCATTCAGATCGACCCTTATGGTCGCACCAAGTCCAGCGGCTTGTGGGCGATCGGCGATTGCACGCCCGGCCCCTGGTTGGCCCACAAGGCAAGCCACGAGGGCGTCACTGCCGCGGAGGCGATCGCGCAGGAACTGGGGAACAAGGATGTCCATCCGCACCCGCTCGATCGTTCGAACATCCCCGGGTGCACTTACTGCCATCCGCAGATCGCCAGCGTCGGGCTGACGGAAGCCAAGGCGAAAGAGGGCGGGCGCGAGGTCAAGGTCGGCACCTTCCCCTTCATCGGCAATGGCAAGGCGATCGCGCTGGGCGAAGCGGAGGGCTTCATCAAAACGGTGTTCGACGCGGCCACCGGGGAGCTGCTCGGCGCGCACATGATCGGGGCTGAAGTGACCGAATTGATCCAGGGATATGTCGTTGGCAAGACACTTGAGACCACAGAGGCGGAACTGATGCAGACCGTGTTCCCGCATCCGACGTTGTCGGAAATGATGCACGAAAGCGTGCTCGCCGCCTACGGCCGCGCGCTTCACATCTGACAGGTGAACAATTCGGCGCAAGTCTCTGCAGTTTAGCGCAGATTCGCGGAACCGTCACACCTCTCCGGCATTGCGGAGATGGAGAGGTGCCGGACATGGAATACGAGATCGAAGATCGCCCGCAGATGGGTGACGATTCCGACTACGAATACCTCGTTACCCGCCGCGATGCCGCGCTCGGCATTTTCCCGCCGCGCCCCCCGCGTGCCGATTACCAGGACCGCGCCGTGCTCATTCCGGAGCAGGAAACCGGTTCCTGAAACGGCGATAGGGGGGAAGGGTGGTGGACGCTGTTGGGTTCGAACCAACGACCCGCTGATTAAGAGTTATGCAATTCGACTTTTCTCCACTTACCTGATTTTGCCTCCTGTAGGGCTAAGTGCGTTTAAACGCTCCCTATTCCTTTAGCTCGCGTCGCTTCCAGTTTCCTCGAGTTTGCTGTACCGTGCTTCCACGGTGCTTACATTTCGGGCTCGCTGATATGGTTGGGGAGGCGCGCTGATGCCTACAGTGCGAATTACGAAACAGTCGGTCGATGCAGTGGCGGGAGCCCTCAAAGACACCTTTTTGTGGGACGATCAGCTTCGCGGGTTCGGTCTGCGCGCAACGCCGAACGGCGCGAGGTCCTACGTCTTCCAGTACCGCATGGGTGGCCGCGAGGCGCCCTCGCGGCGCTATACGATTGGCCGGCATGGATCGCCCTGGACGCCGCAAACCGCACGCAAAGAAGCGGAGCGGATCGCAATGCTGGTTCAGCAGAAGGTTGATCCGGTCCAGGCCGATCACGAGCGCCGGCGGCAGGCCGTCGATCTCGCATTCGATGCGTACGTCGATACGTTCGTAGATCTGTACCTTAAGAAGCGGTGGAAGCAGTGGTCGTTGGGTGCGGGCGTGCTGCGGCGTGAAGCCGTGTCTGTCCTCAAGAAGAAGCCTCTGCCGCAGATCAAGCGCTCGGACTTGAGTGGTATCTGGGACCGGCTGCAGGATAGACCCGCGGTTGCGAGGCTCACCCACGCCACCTTGCGTAAGCTATTTCGATGGGCAGTAAGCCGTGGCGATCTCGAGCGATCCCCGTTGGAGGGCGTGGAGGCGCCCCCGCCGGTGGCCGCGCGCGACCGCGTCCTCTGTGACGACGAACTGGCGGCGGTGTGGGCCGGGGCGGGAGGGATCGGAGGGCAGTTCGAAGGACTGCTCAAATTGCTGATGTTAACCGGGCAGCGCCGCGAAGAGGTCGCCGCGCTCTCGTGGGGAGAACTTGATCGCCGCGGTTCGACTTGGACGCTGCCTGCAGGGCGCTCGAAGAATGGGAAACCGCATCTCGTTCCGCTAGGTACGCTGGCGCTAGCGGTTCTCAATGAAGTGGCCGCAGGAAAGGAATGGCCGGCGAGGGGGCTCGTGTTCTCTACGACCGGGATTACGCCGGTCTCGGGATTTTCAAAGGTGAAACGCAGACTCGATGAGCATCTGACTGCCGCTCTAGCGGAGCCTCCGCCACCGTGGCGGCTGCACGACCTCCGGCGCACAGTAGCAACTGGTCTCCAGCGTCTCGGTATCCGCTTTGAAGTGACCGAGGCCGTGCTGAACCATTCGAGCGGCTCGCGATCAGGAATTGCCGGAGTTTATCAGCGGTATGATTGGGCAGCAGAGAAGCGAGAGGCACTGGAACGTTGGGGCTCGAACGTTCAGCGTCTTGTTGGACTTTGAAGATCTCGTCTCAGCTGCCCTCGAGGGGGACCGTGAACACCAGGAGGATAATCTGGGGTACCCTGTCGTCAGCTAGATAGGAGCTGACCATGAAACCTCATGTTCTCAATACTGCAGGTGCCGCCGAACACACTGGCCTCGCAGTACCCACTCTTGAAAAGCTGCGATGCAGTGGTGGCGGGCCGGTTTATCTGAAGCTGGGCCGGGCAGTCCGGTACCGCGCGAGCGATCTTGATGAATGGCTGGCCAGGCGGACGATCTCGAGCACCTCTGAGGAGTCGGTGCGATGATCGGCGCGAACTCATCGTGGAGGGGCTATCTTGACATCACTCCCGCCGATGCCGCGCTTTATAAGGAAGCCGACCGCCTTTGGTTTGAGGCGCGTCCTTCTTGCAACTTCCGGCTGCGTACGCCGATCATTGGTGAGCCCGTCCCCGAGGTCGGGATCACACATGTCGTTTTGAAGCAGATGCGGCCGGGCTTCCGGCAGAAGCTGTTCTTGATACTCTCGGATCCCGTATTCCGCTCGCCCAAGGCGGAGCCCGAAGAGGTGGCCATGGCGCTTTGGCTGCTTTTCCAGGACGGCAGCGAAAGGGTTCCAACGCGCAAGATCCTCGAGCTCGCAAAAACACTTGCCGATGCTTCGCGAGTGGCTGTTCAGTGATGCACGCTTTTCAACTCAGCGTATTCACCACTGAAGGGGGAAGAGTCCTCAGCAAGACGATCAGCAAAGCTCGGGATGGTGGGCTCGTGTCCAGAGGCGGCGGTAACCTGACCGATGGCCGGGTAACTAGGGCAGAAGTGGCGACGATCAGGCAATTGCTTGATCTACTGTGTTCCCTGAGTTCCAGCCAAGCAGTAAGCTTCGGGGTCTGCTCACCGGTCGAGGCTCGGGTCGTAACGAAGGCAGCTCTTGAGAGGGCAGCATGCGCCCAGAACCAGGTGGCCCGGGATCGGAAGCATTTCGCTTGGCCTAAAGGGCCAGGCTTTCTCCTACTCGATTACGACCCTTCGCCTCGGACCGATCCATTGCAGCCCGATGATTTGGTTTCGGCGCTACGTCGGGCTGTCCCGGAGCTCGAACATATCACCATTGGTCATAAGCCGAGCACATCCAGCTGTATCTTCGACGAGACTGGTCTCGAGCTACGTGGAACGCGCGGCCAGCATCTCTTCATCGCATTGGAGAGGGCTGAAGATGCTCCTACCTTCGGAAAGCGCATCTCTGATCGCCTGTGGCTGGCGGGCCACGGCGACATTCTAGTTCTGGCCAATGGTCAGATGAGGGAGCGCACGCTCTTTGATGCCAGTGTCTGGCAGCCCGAGCGGCTGATCTATGCCGTGGCAGAGTGCGAGCGTCCCCTGATTCAGAAATTGACGGGGACAGTTTACCCCGGGGACATCGATGATCTTCTCGGAAATGAGGCTCGATTGCCGGCCGGGGGCCTTCAGCTTCTAACGGAAGATGAGGAGCGGCAACTTGATGCCTTAAGAAAACAATCTCGTGAAAATCGATACGTGGAAGCAGCGCGTCGACGTGACGTATGGCTCGATGCTCAAAGCCGTAAAGTCGTGCGACACGACGCCGAGCAGGGCGAACTGCATCGCGTACGTAGTGCAATGCGGGACGCGCTGGAGGCGGGCACACTGCCAGCGGATTTGCTGCTCCTCACTGAAGAGGGGACGGAAGTATCAGTTAGCGAACTCCTGAACGATTTAGACCAGTGGAATGGCCGACGCTTTGCCGATCCACTCGAGCCCGATTACCGCGGTGACAACCGCATCGCCGTAGCCTTGCTGAAGGACGCCAGCGAACCCCACATCTACTCCCATGCCCATGGCGGCATGCGCTATTCTCTTCCGATAGTGTCACCATTCCTACGCGATGATCGGCGGCCTCTACAGGTGGTTCCCGCGGCGGAATTTTGCCAAGGACCCCCAGTGCGTTGGATCGTGAAAGGTTACCTTCCTGCCGCATCGTTGGTCATGCTCTATGGCGCCCCAGCCTCGGGCAAAAGCTTCCTCGCTTTCGACCTGATTTGGTCGGTTGCGCGAGGAACTTCTTGGAGAGCCAGGCGCACCCAGTGCGGGCGAGTTGTCTACATTGCGGCTGAAGGGGCAACTGGCGCCCGTCTCCGCCTTAGAGCCTACGCCGAGTACCATCAGGTAGCCCTAGCCGACCTGCCAATCGGCGTAATTGCTGGGCGTCCATCACTTCACAGCGAGGACCCCCTTGCGCTCATTGAGGAGATCCGCGCTGCGGGTGGTGCGGACCTCATCGTGATAGATACGCTCGCCCAAGCCACATCAGGCGCGGACGAGAATTCCGCCCAGGATATGAGCGCTGCCATTGCGCACTGTAACGAACTCATCGAGCGCACGGGAGCGACTGTCTTGTTGATCCATCACAGTGGCAAAGACGAAGGGCGAGGGGCTCGCGGTTGGTCAGGTCTGAAAGGCGCCGTCGACGTTGAGATCCGCGTTTCGCGAGGTGACTCCTATTCTGTCGCCGAAGTCACTAAAATGAAAGACGGCGAGCACGGCGCTGCAGCCGCCTTCACCATGCAACAGATTGTTCTCGAGACCGATGAGGACGGCGATCCGGTGACTAGCTGCGTCGTCAGCCATATCGACGCTGTAGAATCCTCGGCGGCACCTGCCGGCAAGATACAAAGCATAATTTTGGACAAGCTTCAGGAACTTGATTTCACGGGCCCCTTTTCAATTTACGAGCTGGTACAATCAACCAGGGATGAGCACCTGCGGATCTACCCCAACTCACCGGTTCCGCGACCAGACGCAATCAAGCGCAGCATTCGCACGATGATGCAAAGAGGCCTCATCGCCGAAGGTCCTGCAGGAATTACGCTCCCACAACCCCACATCGACCCACAAACGGCAGATGTGGACATCAAATCCATTCCACCCACACCACACCCCCCTACAAGAGGGGTGGTGGGTGGACCGATGAGTTAAGGAGATCGTTATGGACACCTGTTCTCAGGAGCCGAACAGGCCACTCGGCCGTTTCGAGAAGGGACAAAGCGGAAACCCTGGCGGTCGGCCCCCGCGTCGCTTATCAGACGGTCGAAGCCTCACAGAGCTCGCGCGCGAAAAAACCGAGGATGCCCTGGCCGCGCTGATGGCTGTGCTTGAGGACAAGAGAAGCCCGGCCGCAGCACGAGTGACCGCAGCTACTGCGTTGCTGGATCGCGGCTGGGGCCGGCCCGCTCAGACTATCCTATCGATTGAAAAGCTGCTGCCCGCGGGTCAGCACTCTGACGTCGATGCGTCAGTTCGGATTGCCGCCATACTTGATGCCGCGCGGGCACGAAGCAACGCGGTGCTGGCGCCGACGCCTGAAAACAAAACTTGACCGCGGACGGCTCGAGCCCGCCAGTGCGGAGCTATGCATGCTCCAATTCTTTACCGCGGGTCTCTACTTCCACGCGCTGATCCGTGCCATAAAGTTTTTTGAAGCGCCATGTGTGCCAGCCGATCGCGGGCGGCCACTGCCTTATCTCAAGAAGCACGATGCCGTGGTGGCCGACTTCGTTACTGCTAATTCCGGACACTAGATAAGTTCGCCCGATTTTCACCCACGGCTCACCGATGCGAACGATCTTTTCGGGGAGAGGCGTATCGTTAACGCACACAACGACGTCGCCAAGCTTAAACGGGTGCATATGCAGGTCTCCTTTTGCGTAGGAGCTGCTCGCGGTTCGAATGGGTTCGCATATTTGCCTCGGCCACATCCCCTTGCGGGTACCACCTTGCCCGAACTGGCAGGTTGGTGAGGGCGGAATTGCCCTGCTCCTGATGATTACGCTTGAGATATCTCAAGGGTGAGCGCATTTCAAGTGCGGCGCTTGGCGCGATATTCTCTCAGTTTAGAGCGTCGTCGTCGCGTTCGCGAGGACCACCTCGTCCGACTATTGTGGGCCTAGACCTTGGAGTTGGTATGGCAAAGCGCTCGCAGAAGAAAGAGGACTTGGACCGAATCCGCGTCGTCATAAGACGGGTATGGACAATGGTCTCTCATTCGAAGATGCCTCGATCGACGCATCCAAACTCCTGCCTGATGAGTATAAAAGACGGGGTTTCTAATGCCCTGACCTGAGGCCACTGTCAGATCTAATCCGTAGGCAGATTCAACGAGGCCCGCATCTCCGTCGTTAGTTGCGCGGCGTTGGTAATGCAGATCTGGCGATCGGCCGTCAGCCTCGCCGCGCCACTGACAATTGCTACTCGCTTCGTCGCTGTTAAGGCTTGAGCCCCTTTCACGAAGTTGATCCTGACTGTGGGTCGATTGGAGCAGCTTCCAACCACAGCCCACCGCTCATTGGCTAACAGCGCCGAAGCGCCCTCCGCGATCGCCACCTTTACATCGGCGGTCACTGTTTTCGCCCCCACTGCCACTTCCACCGCAGCATCGACCGGCGCAGCTGACGCTAGGCTAGGACACAGCAAACCAGATGCAAGGGTGAGCAACTTGCCGGCCGGAGTGAAGCTCAAGGTTGCCTCCTAAATTTATACTTCTCGCGTTTGTGAGCCCGGCGCAGGGATAGTGCAAGACCGCCCAGCCAGCGTCCTGGCCCCCCATTGCCGAGCACACTCAGGCATGGAATTGTGTGGACCCGCTAATATTCAATCAGCGTGAGTGGGCGGACGACCTACTGTTAATTCAAGCGCTTAAACCCATCAAAGAAGCGGCGCCTACGACTGAGGCAGCACCTGGGAAACACAGCCGCGGAATGGCAGGTTCTGGGCCGTAAGCTGACTTGCAGCTTTCGAGCCGCGGTTAGCGAAAAGCAGACGATCATTTCGGTGAGCAAAAAGAGCGGAAGCTTCGTTACTTTGCTAAAAGCGGTGCAGCGGAGATGGCCATCTTGCTGTTAGAGTGGCCCACCCCCGGGACTCTCAGAAGTCGCCAGCCAAACGGCACCCCAGCGCGCGCGGCAGCGGCCTCAGCATGACGGTGGAAATTGAGCCCTCTCGCATATCGATGAGGCCCCTGCGCGTTTGCATCAAGCGTAGTGCGAAGGTTCGGATCCTGGTCAGTATCCGCAGTACCAAGCAGGACCGTCAGTGGTTTGGTGAGTGCGCGCTTCAAAGCTGGCTCATCTACCCCGGTGCTAGCGAGACCATAGGGATAGTCAAATTGGAGATCGGGCATCGTGTACCAACCCGCGTTGGCAGCAATCGCCCTGCTGAGGCGGGCCTGCGGCATGAGCAGTACGTAGCGGTGGACGAACTGGGCCCCGGCTGAATGACCGTAAAGCGCGTATGCTGCCGATCTGGTGCCGGTCCGGGCTTTGATTTCATCAAACAGCGGCTCGATCGACGCGAAGGACCAGTGCGAGCGCGGCCGGAGAGAGCCGTCTTCCTCGCGCAGATAGCCGTCATTGTACCCGCGCGATCCGGGAAAATCGGCTTGGCTGAACTCGGGTACCACAAGAATGAAACCGTTCCGCTGAGCGATAGGCGCCCACTCTGCCAGATAGCGGTCGGCATCCCGCCGCACCCCGTGCATCACGAACACGATTGGCGTGCTCACGGAGACGCGCACCGGCTTCTGATACCAAACCCGTATGGCCGGACCTGCCCAGCCGCTGAATTCAAAAGAAGTGTGAACAGTCGCGTCTTGGGGTGCCCGCGGCGCATCACCGGCTCCGACGCATGCCGTGAACAGCACAAATAGAAGCAGAAGGACAAAAAGCCGCCGCACTGCGCAGTCTCCCTCTAAGCGCTATCTAACGCTCGGGCCGATCGCGCGCCAGTTGCTCAAGCGGATCGAGGTAGGTGCGGGCGAGAGTTATCGCAGACCGCCTGATCGCCTCGCGATCGGTCTCATCGCCCACTTCGTAGGTGTAAGCAGGAATGCCGTAGGTCTGGTGGAACCAGTTTTTCGCCGTACCGGCCCCTGGGTTGGCATCGCGGCGCTCGACCGAGAAAGGGTAGCCCGGGATCGCGGTTTCCCTTCCAGCGAGCCATCCTGCGAGGAATTCCTCTTCCCGATCGCCCGCCTCGCTTTCGCCTTGGACGTAGAACAGGTTCTCCCTGGTCGAGTGGAAGTCGAGCATCGCGATCGGCCGAACGGTTTGCGGCAGCGCTTCGAGCCAAGCCTTCACCGTGCGCGTCTCAGGCTGGGAGAACTCTCCCCAATCGCGGTTCAAGTCCTTCGCGCCGCGGCTGGAGCGCCAATGGCCTCGCGCAACGCCATCCGGGTTGAGCAGCGGCACGAACAGAAACTGGATCCGGCCATCGGCGATGCGACCCGCCTTCACCTGAGCGGCCAACTCGTCAACGAACGCCTCCATTGCAATCGCGCCGGTCACCTCGGGGGGGTGCTGGCGGCCGAGCAACAAAACGAGCGAGGGAGCAGCGGGATCGCCGAAACGGACGGCTGAGATCGGGCGTCCATCGAAAGAGCGGCCAAGCTCGAGCCGCTCGGCTTGCGGCAGAGCCGCGAGGCGGTCGAGCGAGCGATCGTGACGCGCTCCATCGAAGAGCTCCTGCGCCGCGACGAGTCCTTCCCCGGCGGGAAGCTCGGCCCACGCGCTGGCGCCGTTCTCGGCCACCTCAACAGGAACGGGGGCGATCGACTCGCCCCGGATCAGCTTTGGCGAATAGCGGTGCCGCGCCCCCAGATAATCGAGCCGGATGGAAATGCCCTTGGTTCCGCTCGCGGCGTAGCGGAAGGCGTACCACGGGCTGGGGTTAATCGGCGGGGCGTGCTCGGGGGTTACGAGTATCGCGAACTTTCGCTCGCCCAGGATAGCGCAAGCGTGTCGAGGCGCGGTGTCGAAGTCGAACCGGATCGACGCGGATCGCGTCGAGCAGCCAGGCACGACATCGGTCCTGCTGACCGGCGGAAGCGCCCCCGCGCACGCCCCGAGGGGCAGAAGCAGGAGCGCCACACGCCACGACAGCTTCATCGGCACGATCACAGGCTAGAACTTCTTCCGGAGCTCGATTGCAAACTGCCTCCCCCGCGCGCTGTGAAGGTCGCTGAAGTAGCCATAGGTTTCGTCGGCGAGCGGCGGATCGGTATCGAACAGGTTGTTGATCGCAAAGCGCAGCCGCGTGCCGTCGAGCGGGGTGTCATTGTTGATCGAATAGGCGATCGAGACATTCATCGTGAACATGTCGTCGACCGGGAAGAAATTGGCGTTCGGGTCATCGGAGACGATGAGCGTGTCGCGCACGACGCCAGTGTCGTAGACGCTGCCGACGTAGCTGCCGAACAGGCCCAGCTCGACCGGTCCCTGCTCCCAGTTGATCGAGCCGCTCGCACGCCACTTGGGCCGGCCATCGATTTCGAGCAGCTCGCCCAGGCCACCGACGCTAACGTCCAGCGGCAGAGTGCCCGCCTCGATCGCGTCAAGGATTTCCTGACCCTCAGGACCGGCGTCCTGGACAAAGCTTTCCAGTCGCGCCGCGTTCAGGCGGATGCGGAAATCTCCCATCCCGAAATCGGGCACGCGGTAATAGAGGCCGAAATCCCATCCCTTGGAGATGCGGCTGTCTAGGTTGAGGTATGGGTCAAGCACCCGGATAATCTTACCCGCCGGCGCGAGGCTGGTGCCGGTGAACAGCGCAATCTCCTCGGCGGTGGGATCGGCGCGGATCACGCTCGGGTTCGAGCCGCCCGCAAGGCGGCGCACCAGGTCGAGGGCGATCTGGTTGTCGTCGCTGAAAGTGCCGACGAGGCCGGTCTGCTTTACGCGCCAGTAATCCGCGGTCAGCGTCAGGCCGCGCATGAACGCAGGCTCCAGAACCACGCCGAGGTTGATGCTCTCGCTATCCTCGGGTTCGAGATCCTGCGAACCTGAGCGGAAGCTGACGACGCCGCCGCCCGGGCAGGCGCCGAGGTTGGCCAGAACGCCCTTCTCGACCTGGGCCTGGCAGGTGACGAAGTCGTCGCGGGTGTTCGAGCGGGTGGTCCCCTCGTCGTTGACCTGTACCAGGTTCGGCGCGCGGAAGCCCTGCGACCAGGCGCCGCGGAAAGTCACGCCGGGCACGGTGGTCCACGAGGCGGCGACGCGCGGCACCATCGCGGTCTGGTCGATGTCGGTGAAGCGCTCGACCCGGCCCGCGAGCTGGAGGTTGAGCTCCTCGACCAGCGGGATATCCATGTCGCGATTGACGATCGGCACGAACATTTCGGCGAAGGCGGAATAGACTTCGCGCTTGCCGTTGGTGTCGGGCGACTCGCTGGTGCCGACCACATCGCTGCCATTGAACACGCCCGTCACCGTATCGGTGAACGTGATCGTACCATCGAGGCGCGGGTCGCGGTCGTCGTAGAACGTCTCGCGACGCCACTCCACGCCGGCCGCGATGCCCAGGTTGCCGCCGGGCAGGACGATCAGATCGTCGCGGCTGATTTTGAAGTCGGCGAGCGCGAGGCTGGTGCCGCCCTTGCGGGGGACATCGATGCGGATCGAATCTATCACCGACTGCGGGTTGGGGGTGCAATCGCCGTTCGCCGGGTTGTCGAGGCAGCCCCCGTTGAACGGGTTGTAGGCATCGGGCGTCGTCCGGTTGATCGCCTCCTGCAGTTTGGTGATCGAAACGCGGTTGCGCTCGAGATCGACCGTGTCGGCTTCCGAGTAAAGGAAGCCGGAGTCGAAGTCCCACGCCCCGAAGTCGCCGCGCAGACCGCCGACGAAACGGTACGAGTCCTTGGTGACATCGACGACGCGGTTGCCGACGTCGGCCAGGCGATACCGCTCCATGATGAGGTCTGCGCCGGCGGCGGGGATGGTCGTCCCCGGGAGGCGGAAGGAATTGGGCTGACCGTTGCGTGTCGTCGGCCCGAAGGGGTTGTAATAGGCGTTGCGCGAGATGCCGACGGGCACCGCGGTGAGGATCGCCGAAGGCTCGGTCCGGCGGCTGCTCTCCGAACGGTAGTAGCTCCCCTCGAAGTACGCCTCGACGCTGTTCGACAGCTCGTAGTTGAGGAGCGCGAGGGCATTGTAACGGTTCTTCCGGCTGATCAGGGTGGTGCCGAAGTTCTCGTTAAAGCGGACCGCGGCGACCGGGGTCGTCCCGGCGTTCGCGCAGATGCCGTTGCCGAACTGGAAATCGCAGCCCGGGAAGGTCCTGGGCTGGAGAAAAAAGTCGTCGTCGCCGATCGGCGTATTGTTCGCGGGCCGCTGGATGTCGAACTGGCCGAATGGGCTGAAGGTGTTGAGATTGTTGAACGAGGCGTCGTCGATGAAGTCTGGATCGGTGACCAATGGGCGCAAGTCGCCGCTGACGGCATAATCGCGCTCGTCGGCCCGCAAACCATTTTCGTGGAAATGGCTGCCATAGACCGTGAGGTTGCCGCGCCCGCCGCCAAAGTCGAAGCCGACCCCGCCGCTGAGGGTGAAGTTGTAGAGGCCGGTCCCGTCGGACATGCGGTAATCACCCTCGACGAAACCGCCGGTGAGGTTGCCCTTGAGATGGGTGTTGATCACGCCGGCGACCGCGTCCGCGCCGTAGATCGCCGAGGCGCCGTCGCGCAAGACCTCGATCCGCCGGACGCTGCCGGGCGCGATCTCGTTGGCGTCGGGGGAGACGACGGGCACGAGCAGCTCGGTCTGGAAGCCGGGGTGGAGGTTCATCCGCCGGCCGTTGATCAAGAGCAGCGTGTTGCCGGTACCGAGGTCGCGCAAATTGACCGACGAGACGTCGCCGCGGACGTTGTTCTGGGTGGTGGCGTTCTGCTCGTTGAAGGCGACCGTGCCCGCCTGAGGGATCGAGCGAAAGATTTCGTCGCCCGAGGAGGCGCCGGAGTTCTCAATGTCCCTTTCATCGACGACCGTCACGGGGAGCACGTCGTTGATCTGCGCGCCCTGGATCTGCGTGCCGGTAACCACGATCTCGGTGTCGTTGCCGACCGCCGACTGGGCCGGCTCGGACGTGTCGGTTGCCGGGGGATCGATCGGCTGATCTTGTGCGGCCGCAGCCGTCGCGGCGAACAAGCTGGTGCTGCCGAGCAGCGCGAGGCGGGCGAGTTTGGTGATACGCATGGTCTTGGTCCTCCCGATCATTTCTTGTCGGTCATTCGAGTGTCGAGCCAGGTGGCGAACAGTTCGGGCCACTGGCTCAGGGTCTGGTCCGGCGCGCCAAGGCCCCAGCCGTGGCCACCGTCGGCGAAAATGTGCATTTCCACGCTCGCGCCCGCGCGCCGAAGCGCTTCGAACAGCGCGAGATTGTGTGCGGGCGGAGTGGTCGGATCGTCGACCGAGGAGAACAGGATCATCGGCGGCGCACCCTTCGCCGCATAGGTATCAAGCGACCAGGCATCCTCCGCCGCGCGGTCCGCGTTTTCGCCGATGATCTCCTTGCGGGTGCGCGTGTTGAACGGCTTTCGCAACGAAACGACCGGAAAGAGCAACGCCGCGAAGTCGGGCCGCGCACTTGCAGCCTCGAAGTGATCGGTTCCGTCGTAGAGCTTGCGGCCGGGCTGCAGGGCGGTGAAACCGGCGAGGTGGCCGCCGGCGGAGTGGCCGAGGATGCCGATGGCGTCGGGCCGCACGCTGAACTCGGCCGCGCGAGTTCGGACGATCTTCATCGCGCGCTGGGCGTCGGCAAACGGGGCGGCGGCTTCCCAGCCATCGTTCGGCAATCGATAAATCAGCTCGAACACAGTGTAGCCGCGGTTCTGCAGCCACTGGGCGGCGGGCGTGCTCTCCTTCCACAGCTGGATACGGAAATAGCCGCCGCCGCCACAGATCAGCACCGCACGGCCGTTGGGGTGGTTCGGCCGATAGACGCGCATCCGCGGCGTGGACACGTTCGAGACCGCGCCGAAGCCGGCACCCTCGCTACCGATTTTCTCAGGGCCGGTGACGCCGCCCCGCCCCGGGGGCGGCCCGGGCCACAGGGGGATCTCCTCCCATTCGTGTGCCCGCGCGATTCCGGTGATGCCAAGCGAAGTAGCGACGGCGAGTCCGGCCGCGGATTTTAGCAAGAGGCGCCGATCAACCATCTCAGTCCTCGTCGCGCTCGCCAACCCGCACGCCGGCGGGCGGGGTGATAGCGAAAGTCGGCTCACTCGCCGGCGCTAGAGGTGCACCGTGCAGCGCCGCGTTGAGTGCACTGCGGTCGAGCTGCCCTTCCCAACGGGTAACCACAATTGTCGCCACCGCATTGCCGATGAAGTTGGTTAGCGCGCGGCACTCGCTCATGAAACGATCGATTCCGAGGATCAGCGCCATTCCGGCGAGCGGTATCGAGGGCACGATCGACAGCGTCGCCGCCAGCGTGATGAAGCCCGCTCCGGTCACGCCGGCCGCACCCTTCGAGCTGATCATCGCCACCAGCAGCAACGTTACCTGCTCGGTGAGCGTCAACTCCACCCCTGTCGCCTGCGCGATGAACAGCGCGGCGAGGGTCATGTAGATGTTGGTGCCGTCGAGGTTGAATGAGTAGCCAGTGGGTATGACCAGCCCGACGATCGCTTTGGGGCAGCCGGCACCTTCCATCTTCTGAAGCAGGCGCGGCAGCGCGGCCTCGCTCGATGAGGTGCCGAGGACGAGCAGCAGCTCTTCCTTGAGATAAGCGATAAGACGGAAGATCGAAAAGCCGTTGTAACGGGCGACTGCACCGAGGACGACAACCACGAAGAGGATCGAGGTGGCGTAGAACGTCGCGATCAAGGCGCCGAGATCGACCAGCGCTCCGACCCCGTACTTGCCGATGGTGAACGCCATGGCCCCGAACGCGCCGATCGGCGCGAAGCGCATCAGCATCGCGACGAGGCGGAAGACGACCTCGGCCACGCCTTCGAGCGAGCGGGTCACGCGCTCTCCAGCCTCGCCCGCCCCCATGAGGGCGAGGCCGAATAGCACCGCGACGAATAGCGCCTGGAGGATTGAACCTTCGGTCAGCGCGGACACGGCCGTCGTTGGGATGATGCTAAGCAGGAAGTTGGTGATCGAAGATTCTTCGGCCTTGGCCCGGTACTCTTCAATCGCGCTAGCATCGAGCGTCGCTGGGTCCACCCCCATGCCCGCGCCGGGTTGGACAACATTGGCAACGATCAGGCCGATGATGAGGGCGAGCGTCGAGAAAGCGAGGAAATAGATGAACGCCTTGCCCGCGACCCGGCCGAGCTTGCCCGCGCTGCGCACGTTGCCGATCCCGGTTACGATGGTGAGGAAAATCACCGGGGCGATGATCATCTTGACCAGCTTGATGAAGCCCTCGCCGAGCGGCTGGAGGGCGACCCCAGCCTCGGGCCAGAGGGCGCCGATTGCTACGCCGGCGACGATGGCGACGATGACCTGCAGGTACAGCGAGCTGAATGCGCGACGCCAGAGGCTGCGATCGCCTGGCGCAACGGCGGTCTTCGCAGCGGTCGCCGCCATGTCCTCTCTCCATTCCATGCGGACCATTGCTTTGACTTGGCTGTGAAGCGCGTTACCGTAAACTGTCAACGGCTGACGGACTCGATGGTAAAGCATTGTTTTATCTAGCTTTGATGTCGAGCTGGTCCTCAACTGGCGAGAGAAATGTCAGGAAATCCAGACAGGCAATTGCCGGATCGTCCGGAAACGGTGACACAGGCTTCGTCGGGGCGCAGATCGATCTGGCGCGATTCGCGCCTAATCGCCGGGATTGCGGCGCTCGTTCTGCTCGCTCTCGCAGGCTGGATAAGCGAACGCTGGGCCCGTACGTCAGCGAACGAGGTCGCCGATGCCGAGGCGCTCCAGCTAGCCCGCTCTAACGCTCTACTGTTCGACAGCGAACTGCAGAAGTTTCGCCTCTTGCCCGCGGTGCTCGCCGAGTACCCCGACGTGTCAACGCTCCTGCGCGCGCCAGCGAGCGATCCCCTCCCGCTCAATCGTCGGCTCGAGGTTCTCGCCGCGCGCACCGGGGCGATCATCTACGTCATCGGAGCCGACGGGCGCACGTTGGCGGCCAGCAACCACCGGCTACCCACAAGCTTCGTCGGCCAGAACTATGGTTTTCGACCCTATTTCACGGATGCCCTTGCGCGCGGGGCATCCGAGCTATTCGCACTGGGCACGGTGAGCGGGCGCCCGGGTCTGTTCATCGCGAGGCGGATCGGCCCAACGCAAGCGCCGCTCGGGGCGGTCGTCGTGAAGATCGAATTCGATCGCCTCGAAGCGTCCTGGCGGGCGCAAGCGGGGACGACGTTCGTTTCCGACGCGCACGATGTGGTGATAGTCAGCTCGCTTCCCGAATGGCGGTTCCATCGGCTGCGCCCTTTGCGCCAGGCAGAAAAGGCCGAGATCGCCCGCACGCGCCAGTTTGATGACCTGCCGCTCGCACCGCTGCCTGTCTCATTTTCCGGCCGCGATGCCCGCTTCGAGGGCGACGTCTTCCGGCGGGCAGATACCCAGGTGGCGCTCGCCGGCGCCAAGCTGACCGCGCTTCTTCGACTCGAGCCGGCGCTCGCCGGAGCGCGGGCCCGAGCGCGGCAGGCCTTGCTAGGCATCGTGATAGTTCTCGGCAGTATTCTGCTCTGGCTCGTCAGGCAGCGCGAGCGGCTGCAACTCCAGCGAGCTGCGCAGCGCGAGCTCGAGGTCAAGGTCCTGGAGCGCACCGCCGAGCTCCGCGAGGTCAATGCGCAGCTTGTTACGGAAGGTGTCAAGCGCCAGCGGTCGGAGGAACGATACCGTCGTTCGCGCGAGGAACTTGCCCAGGCCAACCGGCTCGCCACGCTCGGCCAAGTCGCCGCGGGCGTTGCGCACGAGATCAACCAGCCGGTCGCCGCCATCCGCACGTTCTCCGAGAACGCGGTCGCGTTTCTCGGGCGCGGGATGGCCGACAATGTCGGCGACAACCTCGCCAAGGTCGTCGAGCTGACCGAACGCATCTCGCAGATCACCGGCGAACTGCGCAATTTCGCCCGCCGCAAGACGCCCAGCGTCGGCCCCGTGCGACTGGACGAGGCCATCGATGCCGCGCTGCTACTGGTGCATCATCGGATCGCGGGATCGAGCGTGCGCGTTTCTTGGGATGCGGCGGCTGCGGACCAGACTGTCTCCGCAGACCGGGTGCGATTGGAGCAGGTGTTCGTCAACCTGATTCAGAACGCACTCGATGCGATCGGTGACCGCCCCCACGGCCGCCTCGATATCCAGATCGAGGCAGAAGGCGACCTCGTCGCGGTATCCTTTGCCGATAACGGCGGAGGTGTTTCCGCCGCGGTGCGGCGCAAGCTGTTCACCCCCTTCGTCACGGGTCGGGATGACGGCCTCGGACGGGGCCTGGCGATCGCGCGCGACATCTTGCGCGAATTCGGTGGCGACCTGTCGCTCACCTCTACTGGTGCGAAGGGCACCGTGTTCACAGCATCGCTGGTGCCGGCATGAACCAGCTGGAGGACCTGCGCACTGTTATCCTCGTCGAGGATGACGCGCCATTGCGGCTGGCGACCGGCCAAGCGCTCGAGCTCGCCGGGTTCGAGCCGAAGCCGTTCGCTGCCGCGGAGCCCGCGCGAAAGAAAATCGACGCTCGCTTCGCGGGCTGCATTGTAACCGACATCCGACTGGAGGGCATGGACGGGCTTGAGTTGATGCGAGCGGCCCACGCCATCGATCCCGAGATACCGGTTATTCTCGTTACCGGCCATGGTGACGTGCCAATGGCCGTGGCTGCGCTCAAGGAAGGCGCGTTCGACTTCCTCGCCAAGCCCTTCTCGACCGATCAACTGACTGCAGCGGTGCGCCGCGCGTTGCAGGCGCGGGCACTTGTACTCGACAACCGCACCCTGCGCGAAGTGGCCGAGCAAGCCGGCACCGGCGAGCTGGCGGGCACCTCTGAAGCAATGGCCGGCCTGCGCACCATGGTCGGGCAAATGGCGATGATCGATCTTGACGTGCTGATCGAGGGGGAGACGGGCACAGGCAAGGAGATCGTCGCACGCGCGCTCCACCGGCGGTCGGCGCGCGCGCTGATGCCGTTTAGGGCCATACGCTGTTCGTCGCTGGGCGATAGCGGGCTAGGCGACCGCTTCGGCACCATCGACTCCGGCGGCGGGCTGCTGGGTGAACTCGAAGGGGGCGTCCTGTTCCTCGACGAAATCGATGCCCTCTCATCCCCTCTTCAGGCTGGTCTTTTAGCCCATCTCGAGGCCCGCGAGCAGCACCAAGGGGCAAGTAGCGGTGTGCGGGTCATCGCAGCAACCCGGGTGGCACTCGACGCAGAAGTGGAAGCAGGCCGGTTTCGCGAGGACCTGTTCTACCGGCTCGCCCTTCTCCGTCTCCGCATACCGCCGCTGCGCGAGCGACGAGAGGATATTCCCGTACTATTTGCCCAGTTCGTGAGCGAGGCGCTCGCTCGCACACGGCGCAAACGCTTTGCGATTTCTGCCGCCGACCGACGCAGACTGCTCGAACACGACTGGCCCGGTAACGCCCGAGAACTGCGCAGCTACGCGTACAATGCCGTGCTGGGACTGCCTCGCGTCGCCGGAGTGGCAGATGAAGGTTCGGCTGGCCTCGCCGCTCGAGTCGCCGCTTACGAGCGCAGCCTCATGGTTGAAGCAATTCAACAAACCGAAGGGCGGGTGTCCCAGGCTTGCCGGCTACTGGGAATTTCACGGCAGACCTTCTACGAGAAAGTCGCCAAGCACAGTCTGCGACTTGAGCTGTACCGCTAGATCCGATTGTGCAACCTCGTGGATGGCAACAGAGCTCTGCAGGCAGACTGCCTAGAAGCCTCTTTGAGGGATTCGCTGCAACGGCAGCTCGCAATCCCGGACGTACTAGCGGTGCTCGAGCTTCGTGTGTCAAACGTCGGCTTCTAGGCATCCAGACGCAGGCCGCGAACGACCGAGATTGGGCGCGAAGCGGACGTTGCCCGAACTGGCTAGGGGAGGGACCGCTAACATCTGATTAGTGGTTCGGCTGCGGCAGTTTCGTTGCGGCACCGAGGAGCTCGGACGGTCGATCCTAGGGCCGCGTAAGCACGACGGATGCACCCACCCTCCCGAGAGGGCCTAGCGCCAAAGAGTGAACGGTCGGCTGATCCACGCCCACCAAGTCGGATTGGCGCCGTCGGTCCTTACGCCGGCGACATCCTGATGCTTCACCTCAGACAACGACTGTAGCTCTCCGGCGCCGGGAGCGTCGCTCATCTCGGACAGGCGGGCGCGCAAGTGCGTATGCCTCAGCGCCAGTTCTTCACGGGCTTGCTGCCGACCCCGCTCGGTCAGGGCGTCGGCCCGGACCGCAAAGGCTTGCAACTGCGTGACGAGCTGCGCCAGAAACTGCGCCCGCTCGGCCGGCGCGGCTCCGCGGCAGACGTTTTCAGTGTCGCTAATCAGCAGGGGTAAGTGGCGTCGGATCAAGATCGCTGCGTCAATCACGTCAAAGTCCGGAGGCGCAGCAGCGTTGTGGAACTCGAGAAGGGCTGCGCAAGACCTACGGGCATCGCGTAGCTTCCTGTCTTCGTGCGGAACCAAAAATATCGCGCGCTCCCAGGCTGCTGCGCTACCGGTTCGTCTCCTGCTGGCTCGATGCGGTGAGTAGCAGACCTTAGGGGGGGTACCGGTGACTCCTGCCGCTCCTGGGTCTTGGGCATCGGCGAGGACGCAGTATCGTACAGCGCCCAGACCAGCCGTATGCTGGGCACAAGACAAATCGTGCCAGCGATGAGCCCGACAAGTGGCCCCGCGCCGGACCACTGGTTCTCGGCAGCAAGACCGAGGGCGATACCGCCGGCTGTGGCAATGAACATGCCGGCCAGCAGCTTCGCTACGAATTCCAGGAGCGGGCGGAGCAGGGCAATCGCTACGCCTACCGCAACGAGCAGAAACAGCCCGGACAAAATCGCCATCAGGTCGCTCCCACTCCAACCGTTAGAGGTTACGTCAGTTCTGGACCTGCAACGTCGATGATTGGAGCGACAACCGTTCCGCAGTGGGAGGTTCAACGAAAACTGGTTTAATCCGATCAATGCTTCATATCTATACCTCAGCATTTGGGGAATTCGAGCATGGGCCAGGGGAGTGCGGCTGCACTGGCGGCGACGTCGATCGACAGCCGGCGGCAGATTCTTGAGTGGCGCGACCGCCATTTGCAAAATGCGGCTTTGGCCTTGTCACGCACGTGGCAAGATCTGCGGCCGATTGTGGACGAGAAGCTGGATCAGATTACCTGGAGTTCGGCACTTACCGAACCCGCGGCCTATATCGCGCGCGAGATTGACCCTATTGTTACTAAACGCGTCGAAGAGGTGGTGCAGCGGCTGATTTCGGATGCTCAGCTTGAGCTAAGTGCGATCTTTGAGCACCAGCTGGACGTCGAAACGTCCGTCGGAGGAATTCCTGACGAACCTGAGTCACTCCAACAGGTTACGGATGTTTTATCAGGGCTGGTGCCGGTTGCCGGTGGTCTGGCACTCGGAGCGGCGTTGCCTGGCATGGCGGTGGTTTCCGGCACGGCGGCATTCGGGCTGATTGCCACATCGGCCGTTAGCGCCCCGGTCCTAGTTTCAGGACTATTACTGGCCGGCGGCGCTCTCGCGACGGGCGTGATCAAGACCAGTCAAATTCGGGATGCGCGGAATGCGCGAATCCGCGCGCGCATCCGCAAATACGTCGAGGCCGCGATCCTCTCTCCTCAGTCGGATATTTCGGTCATGCGCCGTTTTACTATTGGCATCGAGGCCGCAGCCCAATCTGCCATGGAGCGCCTACATGCTTGATCCCACAACTATCCTTGCAGCGGTACCAGCGGCTCTCCAATCCGAGTTCGCCGCAGGGAAAATTTACCGGGTGGGAATGCTGTTGTTTCGGCAAGGGGTGCCAGGCATTGCTGGCCACCTGATCGAGACCCGAGGGCTGGACACCGCCGTACAAGCTCTAAGCGCAGCATCTCCTGCTGGGATGCTGGTTAACCTAGGCGTTCAGGCGGTTGGCCAGATCATCACCGGTGTTCAGAACGAGCAGATCAAGACAGCGCTAACCACGCTACAAACGCTGCAGATTGGTGGGCTGGCGCTGAGCGGGATCGGCATTGGAGTTTCAATCGTGAGCGCGGCTCTGATCAGCGTAAAAGTGGACCGCGTCAGCAAGCAGGTTGAGCAGATGGACAGCAAGCTCGACCGTATCGCACGAAGCGTCGAACAATTGCGAGCGGACGCCATTCAACGAGATTTCGTTAGACTAAGGACAGCGTCGGAACTCGCCGACGAAGCTTGGAAGCTGTCTGATCCCGAGCCGCAATGGAATTCAGCGGCGCGAGAGTTACTCGAGATCCAGAATGTGTTCTTCAGCCGTGCTCGACAGCTGATGTCCGTAAGCAACGATGTGAATCTGGTCGAGCCCTTCATCGATGCGCTGTCCATGGCTGCGGCTACACGTATTACTTGCCGGGTCGCGACCGGCGAATTGCCCGCGGCGATCGATGCTGCGGAGAGATTTGCGGCCGAGCTGTCAGACTTGCTCGAGCCAGTCGGCGCTCACCAGATCGCATCGAGCCGACTTCAGACCGACAAAGTTTCAGCTGCAGACCCCGGCTACGTCACTGCTCTCGAGAGATTGCGCCCCTTCGCGGAGGCGCAGGCAAGTCTGTATCGCGAGCGTGAAGCGGCGGCTTCGTCTACCCCTCTGACGCTCAAGCGAGTGCGGGAGCTGGGTCTACATGGTCGGCAGTGGCTCGAAACGGCTAGAGGGGAAACTGACGAGCCCATTCTGTTGCTGAAGGGGGAAGCGGCGGATTGAGCTCAGCGCTTGAACCAGTGCTTCTCATGTCCTGGTGACGATCGGTCGAGCGCAGCTCGAATGCGGCGACCAAGGATCTACGGGTCCAGTTGCGAAGGGTGGGGACGAAGACGATGAAGTCGCACGAAGAGTGGATCGGAAAAACAAAGCTACGTGTACAACCCGCCAAAAATGGCAGTGGCTGGTTTGGTACGACGATCCGCGATGCGAAGGCGGGGGAGATCCTCCAGGATGACAACCGCGATCGGCTGCTGACGAGATTGCGCAACGAGGCGGGCAAGTTGGAGCCTGGCTACTTTGGCATGAGCGCAGCGATCGAGCGGTTCCTGAAGTTCATGCCCGGCGGTTTCGCTGGGCAGCGGATCCAGAAAGAACGTGTTTACAAGGTCAAGGCTAGCCAGGCGCTGAACGCGATCCTGCCAGCAGACCAGGCGCTGAGCGCAACTCGCGCGAATGCCGACGCAGTGCGCAAAGCCCCGGCATGGATCAACATCCTCTCGCCGTATGAAAGCATGCACCTGAAGGAGACAATCGAAGGGCCACAAGGTCCCTCTTTCCTCGCCGCGGCGGCGCGCTTCGCCCTGGGGGAGCGGGACGCTGGCATTATTGGGATGCGCAAGGCGATGAGGGGGCATGGTGCCTTTACTTGGCCGATCCTGACCTACTTCCCGTATCTGTGGGAGCCCGGATACCACATGTTCTTGAAGCCCACTGTTACACGAGATTTCGCTGAGCGAGTGGGGCACTCGTTTCAGTATCGGTACGATCCGGTGGCGACCTCCGCGGTCTACGAGGCGCTCCTTGAGCTCACCGACGATACGCGCGAAGCGCTGCGCAATCTCGCGCCGGCTGACAACATCGACGTCCAGAGTTTCATCTGGGTAGTCGGAGGATACACCGATGCCGACTTGCCCTCGGACAATGAAAGAGGCGGAGACGGGGGGGGCTGAGACTTCTGTCCAGCTGCAAGAAATGGCGACATGGCGGGAAGCAAGCGCGCGGCACCGACCCTCGTTGTTGAGGGGGCTTCGTCGCGGACCACGAGCGATCCTGCTTCATCTCCGAACACCGAGATCATCGTCACCCTGTAAGTTACGAGGCCCTGGTAGAGTTCGTGGCACGTACCGAGCTAATCAGCCCGACGCTCGTAGACCATCCAGGACAGGAATTGGCGGAGACAATGGCCTGCGCACAGTCACTTGCGGACGCAGGGGAAGGGGCCTCGGGTCAATACGCTGCCGCTGCTCAACCTGATGCTCGAGTGAACCCAGCGCTCGACTATGGCTATTGCCGGTCGCCGCATTCTGGCAAGTCGAACGCCTCATCGAGAATGATGCATTCAGCCGTCTCTAGGTGATGTTCGAGCGGCCGCGTTACAGAAGCGGCGGAGGCACGGTGCTGTAGTTCTTGAGCGACGAAAAGGCTGCCACATACGTTGCCAGCAGAGACCCGAAAGGGCCTCGGGCGTGTCCAGACTCAGCGAATGCTGACCCGTGATTAGGTGTGATGCCGTGGTGTTTGCTCGTCGAGTATTGCGCAGGAAAAGCGGTTGCAGATGAGTGGCTTTGGCAGCGATCGCCGCTAATGTGAGGTTAGCGGCTAGGCATGTCCGATGTCGACCAACGGCATCAGACGCCCCCGCCGCCGGAAATTGAGTTTCGAGTCCTACTACCGCGCTCGTAGCGGCTTTGCATGAGGGCGGCTTCAGGCTTGGCCGTGCCCCAATGTAGCCCCTACAAGACCGATCATTCGTAATGATGGGGTCACAGGTTCGAGTCCTGTAAGCGGCACCACCACCCTGCTCGCCAAAGCCCGCGAATGGTTGCGAAAACCCCTGAAATCTGCCAAAAACGAGACTGGCTTAGCCGCTAGTGTTCGCCGATGCTTGGCTCTGATCGAGCGATAATGGGGGCCACGGCGGGGGCCAGCTGAAAACAGCTGAAAAGGGTGGCCCCCAAATGTCGCTTTCAATCACGACGCTTCGCAATACCAAGCCACGGGCAAAGCCCTACAAGCTCGCTGACGAAAAGGGCTTGTTTCTGCTGGTCCAGCCGTCAGGCGGGATGCTTTGGCGCTTCAAATACCGGACGGACGGGCGCGACGATGCAGGCAACCCTAAGCGGGTCGAAAAGAAGCTGGGTTTCGGCACCTATCCCGACGTTGGCTTGAAAGATGCTCGCGAACGGCGCGACGAAGCTCGCGCGATGCTCGCCACGGGATTGGACCCGGCGGATCAAAAGCGCCGCGCCAAGCAAGCCGCCAAGGTCGGAGCCGCCAACACCTTCGCCGCCGTTGCGGAAGCCTACATCGCCAAGAACGAGCGCGACGGCTTGGCGGAGAACACTGTGCGCAAGCGACGTTGGCTGCTGAGGACCTTACTCAAGTCCATCGGACATCGGCCCATCGCCGAAATCGAGCCGTTTGCTATTCTGGACGCGGTGCGCCCCTTCGAGGCCGCTAAGAACGAGGAAAAGGCGCAGCGGGCGCTGAATTTCGTCGGGCAGGTCTATCGTTTCGCGGTCGCCAACCAGCTGGCCATGTCGGACCCGACCCGCGATCTGCGCGGCGCGCTGGCCAGTCCTAAGGTCAAGCATCATGCCGCGATCCTCGAACCCAAGAAAGTCGGCGAGCTGCTGCGCGCAATCCATGGTTACGAAGGGAACCCGGTAACGCGCTACGGCTTGCAGCTGTCAGCGATGCTGTTCGTGCGCCCCGGCGAGTTGCGCAAAGCCGAGTGGCCGGAAATCGACTTCGAAGCGGCGGTGTGGCGTATCCGTGCCGAGCGGATGAAAGGTCGGATCGAACACGTTGTGCCGTTGTCCAGGCAAGCCATCGACGTTCTCCGCGAGGTGCAAGGCTTGACCGGAGACGGGCGGTTCGTGTTCCCGTCGATCCGAACCCCGGCACGGCCCATGTCGGAGAACACGATCAACGGCGCCCTCCGGCGGCTAGGCTTTACTAACGACGAAATGACTGCGCACGGCTTCCGCGCCATGGCCAGCACGTTGCTCAACGAGTCGGGCAAATGGTCGTCTGACGCTATTGAACGGGCGCTGGCACACAAGGACAGGGACATTGTCCGCGCCGCCTACCATCGCGGCACGCATTGGGCGGAGCGAGTGGAAATGGCGCAATGGTGGAGCGATCATTTGGACGCTCTCCGCGGCGGCGTGCCCATGGTGCCGACTGGAAGCTAACACTTGGCCTGAGATCGCTTTCTTCAGACATTCGCGCAATCGGATGTGACGTACAGGCTGAAACAGCAGTCCGGCCAATGGGTAAGTGACGCGTGCGACCGAAGGCGAGCGTTTCACGCCTTGGTATTGTTTGACTCCTACAGCATACAACGCTTGTGCGTCATAAACCGAGTATTGGGGGGGCATGACCGAGAAACTTTCTTCCCGGCTTCGGGGTGGCTGGGCGCGAACGCGCCGGGTCAGTGGCGATGCCCTTGCCTCAGCCTCTAATTTTGTCGAGACCCACAAGCACACTATTGCCGATAGCACTCATGGCGCGCTCGACGGTGTTGGGCGGGTGTCGGAAAGCGCCGGGCACGGACTGGTACAGCGCTGCCAGGAGCTTAGACAGGAACTTCGCGACGCCCGTCCGGCAAAATCAGGCGAGGGCCTTCATGCATTCCTCGATCGCGCGGCGGACGGGTCGCTTGGCTTAGGGGGACTGATCGGTCGCGTGCTAGGTTCAGCCGGGAGGAGCGCGCGTAAAGCTTCACCCGTCATCGGCGCGGCGACGGGAGGCGCAGTTGCAGGAACGATTGGCGCGGTTTCGGGAGCCGTGGATGCAGTATCTATCCAGCAGTCGGACTTTGATGGGCTACAAAGCCGCCTCGTCCGTGCAGACCAGGAGGCGCGACGGCACTCAGAGCGCGAGTTAGGGCGTATCGAAGCAGCGCGTCGCGAGGGGCGACGCGGTGAACTGCTTGACCTGCTGGTGATTGGCGGTGTCTCGCTGTCTGGTTTTCTTGACCATACTGCTGACGTGCCGAAGGTAGTGGAGGAGGCTTTCAGGCTCGCCTACCCCGGTCTCGCTGCAACGGGCGAAACCTTTTCCGATGCCGTCGGGCGAATGCCAACCGATGATCTTATAGGGCTGGTCAGCGGGGTTAAAGGCAAGGTCTTCGAACTTGAGCTTGTCGAACAGTTCAATGAGGGCGGTCTTGCTGATGGGCTGCATGCGGAAATCGCAGCCTCCGCCACTCAGCCCGGCCACGACATCTGTATCCTAGATTCGGACGGCCACACGGTGGACCTTCTGCAAGCCAAGGCCACAGATTCGGTCGCCTACGTGAAGGAAGCGCTAGAGCGCTATCCTAACATTGACGTGACCACCACGTCGGAAGTCCATGGTCAGTTGCTGGCGTTGGGTTTGGGCGAGCAGGTCTCCGATGGCGGTCTCACTGACGCATTCCTGCAAGGCAAAGTGGAGGCGGCAGCCGGTCTCGAAGCGGGCTTAGATGCGACCGACTTTGTGCCTTCCGCGTTTGGCCTTGCATTAATTGCCTACTCAGCATTCTCGAACCCGGAGGGTGCCATCGGCGATCGCTCTGAGCAGTTCGGCGTGCGCGCAGGGAAGGCGGGTCTATCAGGGGCAGCGGGGGCCGCACTAATGCTGGCGACGGGAGCTTGGCTGCTTGCGCCTGTAGGAGGTATCGGCTTTCGCGTAATGGTCGCCCGCGGCGACGCCAAACGACACCGCTACGAGGCGCTGAAACGCATTGTTGAAAGCTTAGAAGCCGACAATGCGCGCCAGGATGGCGACGCTACCGACTTCGCGCTGAGCTAACACAGCCCACTCCTTGTTCGATTTTTGGATCGAGAGAACGCTTGCTCGCTTAGATAAGCTAGACAAACCTATCGGGCTGATCGATCGTTCATAGGTGGACGCGACTGACCGTAGGCAAGTGGAACTGATAGCGGCCCGTGCTGTGGACCGCGCGAAGGAAGACTTCTTAGAGAAGGCTGCCGCTATTTACGCCAGTTATTCCGGAATGGGGCGCCTCCACTCGGGGTCAACGATCTTGGCAGCCTTCAAGGAAATGGAAAGGGCAGTGGGGTCCGCCCTTAGCTCGCTGCTGGCGGATGTGGGAAACGTTGCCCGGACGGACGAAGCTTTTGCTGAAATTGAAAGTGCGGTGCAGCGGATCTTCAAATCCTTAGGACCCGAGGTTGGCGAAGTCGTTCGGATGGCTGGCCAAGTACCAGGAAGTTCTGCGTCAAGCGCCGCTTACGGTCACTATCTCGATGTGAAGAAGACCATCGAAGCCGACCTCATAATTGCTCGACACAATTTCCTTCGCGCCGATTCTTACGAGCGAAAATTGGCTAAGGTACCCTCGCCGCCGAACAGGGGCGGCAAGCCACTCGCCGCCCATTGGGACGAAATGTGGGCGGCTATCGCTATCCAGCTTTGGGCGGGCGACCTTCAACCAAAAACACAGGCCGAGATTACTCGCGCGATGTTAGCGTGGTTCTCCGCCCAGGACATTGATGTGGGTGACACGGCGGTGACCGAACGCGCTCGGCGCCTATGGCTTCAGATTGAAGCGACCAAATAGTTACCGAACCTTTCCGGACCTTTCCGGACGATTTCGAGCGCTAACCCCATGCATGATTGCTGATGTTCGCTGGCACTCGCCAGCCGCATTGGAGCTTCGATCATGGAAAAATTTGCCTACTCCATCAACGAAACGGCACGCGTGCTGAGCTTGGGACGCACGTCGATTTATGCGATGATCGCCGACAAGCGACTGGACGCCTTCAAGCTCGGCCGCCGCACCTTGATCCGCGCGGAATCGATCCGGCGTTTGGTCGCGGGCGAGGGCTAGGGCGATGCCCGCACGGCGGGTCGATCCCCGGCGGATCAAGCAGGACCGGCCCTATGCGGTGGAGGAGGCTGCCCGGGCGTTGGACGTTCACGCGAACACCGTGCGGCGCTGGATCGACCAAGGACTGCCCGCGCTTACCTCGAAACGCCCGACGTTGATCTTGGGGCGCGAATTGCGCGCATTTCTGGTGGCGCGGCGCAAGCGGCTCAAGCGGCCCTGCCAACAGGGCACAATCTATTGCTTTAAGTGTCGCGAACCGCGTCGCCCGGCACTGGGCATGGTTGATTTCATGGCCCACAGCGCCACCGGGGGTAATTTGAAGGCACTGTGCGAGGACTGCGGCACGGTGATGCACCAGCGGGTCGCACGCGCCGCGATCGCGCTCAAAATGCCCGGGGTCGACGTTCAATACAGGGAGGCGGAGCCACGCCTAACAGGTTCCGCGCCTGCCCCCCTGTATTGTGACAATCGAGAGGATCGCCAACACCATGGCTAAGCACAGCGAAAAGAACGCCCGGATCAAGCGCGATTACTTCCGCTATCGGCGCGAGGCGATGCGCGCGGACGAGAAAACGATTGATGTACTCGCGCGGGCGCTGGCGCGGTTCGAGGAAGTGAACCGGCACAAGGATTTCGCCACCTTCAACCGCGAACAGGCGATGGCGTTCAAGCGCAAGCTGGGCGAACAGGTTAACGCGCGCACTGGCGAAAAGCTCAGCAAGGCGACCGCGCACACGACGCTGAAGGCGCTGCGCGCGTTCTTTCACTGGTTGGCAGGCCAGCCGGGCTATCGCTCGAAGCTGACCCATGATGATGCCGACTTTTTCAACCTGAGCGACAAAGACGTGCGGATCGCCCACGCGAGCGTGCCCAAGCCGTTCCCGACGCTGGACCAGGTGCATCATGTGCTGGCCACGATGCCCGCGACGACGCCCATCGAGAAGCGCGACCGGGCGCTGATTGCGTGCGCGATCCTCACCGGCGCACGCGACAGTGCGCTGCGCTCGCTGCGACTGAAGCACGTCAATCTCGCTGAGCAGCGGATCGAACAGCACCCGCGTGAAGTCGACACCAAGAACTCGAAAACCATCGTGACATGGTTTCTTCCCGTCGGTGGCGAAGCGCTAACGTTCTTCATCGAGTGGTGCGCTTATCTGCGGGACGAACTGCACAGGGGCGATAATGATGCCTTGTTCCCGGCAACGGCAATGGCACCTGATGCCAATGGCGCGTTCGCCCCTGCTGGCTTGTTGCGCGAAGGTTGGCGCTCGACCGGGCCGGTGCGAGCAGCGTTCCGCCGCGCGTTCGAAGCGGCGGGCCTGCCCTATTTCCACCCGCACAGCTTTCGTCACACGCTGGGCCAGTTTGGCCAGCAGGTGTGCCCCACTATCGAGGCGTTCAAAGCTTGGTCGCAGAACATCGGCCATTCGAGCGTCCTGACCACGCTGGGCAGCTATGGGACAGTCGCGCCGCACCGCCAGGCCGAACTGATCCGCTCGCTGGGAAAGGCGAAGCCTGCAATGCCCGACGGCGACGAACTCGCCCGCGCGCTCGCAACGATCCAGCGGCTTGTTCCAGCTAACGGTGCGCTTCCGACCAGCTAGGCATCGTGGTCGATGCGGCTGGACGCGTGCCCCGCAAATACTCCTGGTTAGAAAAGTCAGGGACTTGCGTGTCGAACCAATTGCGCGCTGCGTGGTTACATGGCTAGGTTCCACGTCTTGAACGGGGGATCACCATGAAGCCTTACACGCGGTCGATTATCGATCTGTTCGACGGCAAGAAGCGATACCTCATCCCCCTTTACCAGCGCCAATATGCGTGGAGGGTCGAGCCCCAGCTAAGGCTTCTGTGGGAAGACATCGGTCGTGCATACCAGCGCGTAATGACCGACCGCGCCTCGATGGTCCCGCACTTCATGGGCGCGATGGTGATCGCGCAGATCAAGACCTTCGGCAAGGAAGTCCAAGCCTACGAAGTTATCGATGGCCAGCAACGGTTGACGACGTTCCAGCTTCTGCTGGCTGCGCTTCGCGATGTCGCCGCTGCGAACGGTTCATCCTACGCGGCTGAAATCCAGAAATACCTGCTCAATGAGGGGATAATGGAGACGCCGCTGGTCGAGCGCTTCAAGGTCTGGCCTTCGCTCATGGATCGCCGGGCGTTCGCGCAAGTCGTCGATCCCCAAGCCAACCTTGAGGCAATCGCGAAGAGGCCAGCCGAAGAGGACGGGTTCGTGCGTAAGGCTGCGCAAGCGCATGAATGGTTCCGCGAACAGATTAACGGTCACGTCGGGATCGGCGATCATTATGATGAGGCCAAGCTCGAAAAGCTCTTCGAAGCGATGAAAGAGGGCTTGGCCGTCGTCTCTATCGAGCTTGAAGGGGGTGACGATCCGCAGACCATCTTTGAGACCCTGAACAGCCGGGGCGTTGATCTTACGCCGGGCGACCTCATGCGCAATTTCATCTTCCAGCGGGCCAAGGGGATGGGACAAGAGGAAGGCTCGTTGAAGGTTGACGAGCTTTACGAGAAGCACTGGCTGCCGCTCGACGGGCCTTTCTGGGGCACCCACGCGTATCGCGGGCGGCAAGGGGCGAACCGGCTGGACTGGATGCTGACCGACCATCTTTCGATGGTGAAGGCCGATATCGTGTCGAAGGAAAATCTCTTCGAAGGCTACCGGCGATGGATCATGGACGAGCGGCCTTTTGCGGGCGTCGAGCCGGAACTCGAAGCGATCACCGCATCAGCGTCCGTCGAGCGTAAGATTTTTGAGCAGGACAAGCGCGACCCGATCGGCAAATTCGGCCTTCTCGCCGAAGCTTTCGACGTAAGCACCGCGTTTCCACTGGTCGTCTATCTCGCGACTGAAGCCGACGTTGGCGAGAGACTGTCAGAAGCTTTGGCGATGTTGGAAAGCTTCATTCTGCGGCGGGATATCGCGGGCCTTTCGACCAAGAGCTATAACCGCTTTTTTGTCGGGACGATTGACCGTTTGCGGGAAAGCGAAGGCTGCAAGGTGGAAGCCTTGGGCCGCTGGCTTTCGACTCGCCCGAACGACACTGATCGCTGGCCGAACGACTCGGAGTTTCGACAAGGTTGGCTTGGCCGCGATCATTACAAGTCGGCCAGGCAGCCCCGGCTTCGCTATATTTTCGAACATATCGAGCAGGCGAAGCGCACGTCCCTCAGCGAAGAGATAGACATCAAGTCTGCCCTCACTGTCGAACATATCATGCCGCAGAAGTGGCGTCAGAACTGGCCGGTCCCCGGCTTCGAGCATCTGGAAGACGGGGAAATCAATACGGATCAATTGGTGAGGGAAGTGGGACGGGACGAGTGCATCAACAAGCTAGGCAATCTGACGCTGGTCACTTCGCCGCTCAATTCCACAATGTCGAACGGGCCATTCTCAGCCAAACTCCCGGCGTTGCGCGCCCACGCAAGCCTAGCCCTCAATCGCGAGCTGAGCGACTTCGGCCACTGGGACGAAGACTGTGTAACGCTGCGGGGGACGGCTTTGTTCGAAATCGCTCGAAGAATCTGGATTCCCCCGATGGCTATTGAGACGGCCTTTCCCGAGTTTGGTCGCCTGGGTGAAAACGGGAACTTCCCAACCGAAGGGACGGTTTGCCGGTTCCAGTATGGGGGGGAGACATTCGCTGGGTTGGTCAAGAACCGGAAGATGGAAATCCAAGGTATCGATGCACCACAAACGTCGTTTTCTGGCGCATCTTGGGCTGTGACCGGGACTAACCGGAACGGGTGGAACGACTGGGAACTAAAGGGCCGTGAAGGTTGGGTTCTCGCCGATGACTGGCGCTCGCGATCGGGGACAGGTGAAGCTTAGGCGCTCCGGAGAGCGTCTTGGCAGCCGGGGCACTGATCCAAGCGGTACGGGGCTTGATCACCCGCCCGGTGAGCTTCAAGAAGCGGTATGAGTTTTGCAAGATCACGATTTGCGGCGGGACTTTCCATTGAACAGGTGTCGCAAGAATTTAACGTCCCTCCCGATACCGTTCGCGACTGGGAGGACGGGTTGGGTAGTCCGCCACCCGGCGTGATCGAGTCGTTAGATTCTATTAGAAAACTCAATACTGGTAACTCAAAAGCGCCACCGCCGCCGACCGAGAAGGGACAGACGTTTCTGGCCAGCCGGACATGCCCCAATGACGACGCTTCGCTAATTAAGTCAAAGAAACGAGTAGCCGATCATGGCGAGGTGTTTACCCCCGATTGGCTGGTCGAAAAAATGCTTGATCTGGTCCGGGGCGAGACTGAGCGAATTGATGCCCGCTTTCTAGAGCCTGCTTGCGGCAGCGGCAATTTCCTCGTGCCGATCCTCCGGCGAAAGCTGGCCGCGGTCGAATTGGTCTATGGGAAATCGACGTTTGAAAAGCGGCATTACTCGCTGGTAGCGCTGGCCTGCTGCTATGGGATTGAAGTGTTGGCGGACAATATCGCTGAGTGCCGCGCAAATATGCTCAGCGTATTCGCTGCCTTCCTTAAGCTGGCAGAGACGGATGAACTCTACTGCGCTGCCGCGCACGTGCTTTCGCTCAATTTAATTCATGGTGACGCAATGACGATGCGAGACGATCTGGGTGATCCAATCCTAGTTGTCGAATGGGGCTACCTGGGCAGGGGCAAGTTTCAGCGCCGCGATTTCAGGCTAGACAAGCTGACTGGCATGGCAGCCTTTCGCGAAGAGGGAACGCTTTTCGCGGCGTTGGGGCGGCATGAGATTTTCCAACCAACCCCGGACCGCTACGCGCCGATGACGGTACGCGATCTTGCTTCGCAAGCGGCAGAGCCGGTCGCATGACTGCACAGGCGAGCTTCACTCTGCGCGGACGCAATCCTGATGTGCTGACCTGCATCGCCAACCTGTCGAACGACGAGGTCTTTACTCCGCCGGAGCTGGCCAATCGAATGCTCGATACGGTGGCGGATGCCTGGTCGGCTGGAAATCGCAGGGCGAACATTTGGGCGGACAGCACTGTGCGCTTCCTCGATCCTTGCACAAAATCCGGAGTGTTTCTGCGCGAGATTGTAACGCGGCTCAACAAGGGGCTGGAAGTGCAAATCCCTGATCTGCAAGCGCGCATCGATCATATTCTGACGAAACAGGTCTTCGGAATCGGCATCACCCGTCTGACGGGTCTGCTTGCCCGCCGAAGCCTATATTGCTCGAAGCACGCGACCGGGGAGCATTCGATTGTAAAAGGATTCAATACCGAAGACGGCAACGTCTGGTTCGAACGTACTGAGCATTCGTGGGTGGGCGAAAAATGCAAATTTTGCGGTGCGCCTCAAGCCCTATTTAAAAGGGGCGGTGACCTTGAGACCCATGCCTATGCGTTGACCCACGGGGCCAATGTCAAGGAACGCATTTCGGCGCTGTTTGGAGGTAACATGCAGTTTGACGTGGTCATCGGAAATCCACCATACCAGCTAAACGTGGGCGTCGAAAAAGAAAATTACGCAGTCCCGCTCTACCAGCACTTCGTCCAGCAAGCAAAAAAACTTGAACCTCGTTTACTGTCGATGGTGGTTCCCTCTAGATGGTTTGCTGGTGGAAGGGGACTAGATGATTTTCGTGAGGAAATGCTCAACGATAAGCGTCTCACTTCTATAGTCGACTTTCCGAATGCCGCTGATTGTTTCCCAGGCGTCGATATTTCGGGCGGGGTTTGCTATTTTCTGTGGGACCGGGACCATCCCGGCAAGTGTACCATACAAACGATGCAGGGCCAGGAGGTTGTGTCTGAAATGACAAGGCCCTTGCTTGAGCCAGGCGAGTCAACTTTTGTTCGATTCAATGAAGCCATTCCTATTGTGCGGAAGGTTAAAGAGCTGAATGAGCCGAGTTTCTCGTCGCTTGTAAGTCCTCAAACTCCGTTCGGATTTTTGTCTTCCTTCAAGAACTATAAGGATAAGCCATTCGCTGGTTCTGTCAAAATTCATACGGTCGGGGGAGTCGGGTATGTTGATCGGAAGTTGGTAACAAAAAACTCTCAATGGCTAGACAAGCATAAACTCTACATTTCCAAGTCTTACGGCGAACGCGGAAGCTATCCGTATCTTTTTCTAGCGAAGCCCTTTTTGGGGGAAAAAGGTAGCTGTTGCACCCAAACCTATTTGATGATCGGGCCGTTCAAATCCGAATCTGAAGCCAAGAGCGTTCAAGCATATATAAGAACAAAGTTCTTTCGGTTCCTGATTATGCTCCGAAAGAACACGCAGGACGCGATGCGGGCAGCTTATTCCTTCGTTCCAATTCAAGATTGGAATGAGGATTGGACTGACGAGAAACTATTCAAGAAGTACAAGCTGTCAGCCGCAGAGCGGGAGTTTATTGATAAGATGGTTCGTCCTGTGGTGCCTGAGGCGTGATAAGGCCGACAATTGGGGAAATCCTCACTCCCAAGCCGGACGTTCAGCCCCGCATATACGCGTATACCATTGCCGACGCCGCACATGCAGGACTGCTCAAGATCGGCCAAACCACACGCGATGTGAAACGTCGGGTTGCCGAGCAGCTTAAAACTGCGGCGATCACAAATTACACTATCGAACTCGACGAAAGTGCCGCGCGGGACGATGGCTCGGTTATCACAGACCATGCCGTGCGCGATGCGCTACGCGCTAAGGGCTTCGCCAATCCCCAGCTTGAATGGATGCGCTGCACGATAGCCGACGTCCACACCGTGCTGACCGAGTTGCGCACTCGAAAGGCTTTCACGGGCACCCACCACGAGACCTTTCCGCCTCGTGATGAGCAGGCCGCGGCAATCGAGCAGACTTACGCATATTTTCAATCACGATGGGGCGAGGACCCCCAAGCAGTGCCGCGCTTCCTGTGGAACGCAAAGATGCGTTTTGGGAAGACCTTCACCAGCTATCAACTGGCGCGAAAGCTCAGTGCGAAGCGCGTGCTGGTCCTTACCTTCAAGCCCGCAGTGGAAGATGCTTGGCGCAGCGACCTCGAAAACCACGTTGATTTCGACGGCTGGCAGTATCTCTCTAAGTCCTCAGGTCGGGACCCGACGCAAATCGATAAGGCCAAGCCCGTTGTCTATTTCGGGTCATTCCAAGATGTGCTGGGCCGCGATTCAACGGGCAATATCAAGCCGCGCAACGAATGGCTTCACGCGATAAATTGGGATCTTGTGATTTTCGATGAATACCACTTTGGGGCATGGCGGGACACGGCAAAGGAATTGTTCGAAGGTGAAGACGCGGCTGTAGCCAAGGCGGAGACCAAGCTCGAATATGCGGGTGACCTCGAAACGGTCAACGAGGACCTGGGCGTCTTATCCGAAGCCGAGGCCGAGTTCCTACCGATCACTACGCGAGCCTATCTTTATCTCTCCGGCACGCCGTTCAAGGCCCTGGCGACCGGCGAGTTCATCGAAGAGCAGATTTTTAACTGGACTTATACTGACGAGCAACGTGCCAAATTGAGGTGGGAGGGCGCAGACCCGGCCACTCGAAACCCTTATGCCGCGCTGCCGCAAATGCGGCTGCTGACATATCAGATGCCAGACGAGCTTCTGGCGATTGCAAGCGCGGGCGAGTTCGATGAGTTTGACCTCAACGAATTTTTCACGGCGACAGGGACTGGCGTGCTCGCCTCGTTCAAACACACTGACGATGTGCAGAAGTGGCTGAGCATCATTCGGGGGGCCTATGCGCCCCAGACCGTCGAAGCTCTTAAAACCGGCTCGCGCCCCCCTTTCCCCTACTCAGACGCGCGGCTGCTACCTTATCTACAACATTCCCTTTGGTTCTTGCCGAACGTAGCTGCCTGTCGGGCCATGGCCAATCTCCTAGAGGAAAAGCAGAATGTCTTCTGGCACGACTACAAGGTTATCGTAGCGGCGGGAGCAGGGGCCGGGATCGGCTTGGAGGCTCTTCCGCCAGTGCGCGATGCGATCGGCGGGGGATTCAATAGCAAGACCATCACGTTGTCCTGTGGCAAGCTCACCACAGGCGTTACTGTGCCGCAGTGGTCATCGATCTTAATGCTTCGCAATCTTAAATCACCCGAGACTTACTTTCAGGCAGCTTTCCGCGTGCAATCGCCGTGGTCGATCAAGAACCCTGAAGGTGACGATCCTAATGCAGAGCAGGTGTTGAAACCGGTTTGCTTCGTCTTTGACTTCGCCCCGACCCGAGCTTTGCGGCAACTATCCGAGTATGGGATCGGCCTGTCGCCAGGCGAACCAAATCCGGAAAACGCCGTCCGCGACCTTGTCTCGTTCCTTCCGGTGCTTGCCTATGACGGCGCCAACATGACCCAGATCGATGCGGGCGGTATCTTGGACATTGCTATGGCTGGAACATCGGCGACGCTATTGGCGCGCAAATGGGAATCGGCACTCTTGGTCAATGTCGATAACGACACGCTTCGGCGTGTGCTCGACAACGACGAGGCCATGGCGGCGGTAGGTAGGATCGAAGGATGGCGCACTCTTGGCGACAACGTGATCGAAACGATCATCAACAAGAGCGAGAAAGTTAAGGACATCAAGAACAAGGGCAAGGACCGCCCTCTCTCAACCGCTGAGAAAAAAGAGCTAAGCGACGAGGAGAAGGAATACAAATCGAAGCGCAAGCTCGTCCAGGAAAAGCTGATCAAATTTGCGACGCGCATTCCTGCGTTTATGTATCTCACCGATTTCCGGGAAAACACCCTTCAAGACGTGATCACCAAACTTGAGCCGGACTTATTCCTCACCGTGACCGGCTTAACTGTCGATGATTTTCACCTGTTGGTGCGACTGAAGGTCTTCAACACAGAGCGCATGAACGCTGCGGTCTTCGCTTTCCGTCGCTACGAGAACGCGTCGCTCGCTTATACTGGGATCGATAGCCATGAGGGGCTAACTCAGCTTGGAGGCTACGATACTGTGATAGCCGTGGACGCCGTTTGAACGAAAGATTCCTAAGTAAGCCACCGGTCCTTGGGGGCCTTGCTGGTTTAAGATGCCCACCACTGACCGGGACAAGCCGTAGCCATCCGACAAAGGCGGAACGGAAATAAAATTCGTGCCGGGGGCCAGATTGGGGGCCATATTCGAGGCGCTCGAAATAATTACATTCTGTTTCAAGTAGTTACGGCGCAAACGTGAGTCCTGTAAGCGGCACCAGTCTTTCAGCAGGCAAATTCACGGGGTTGAGCGAACGGCCTTTCGGCTGGATCCTCGCTTGGGTCCTGTTTGGGGCGCACTGGGTAGGAAACTGCTTCCGGCCCGCGTCAGACCCAGTTGAAATGTGCTCAGCGGCTTCACTTAAATTGACCTTTGACCGCCAGCTTTCAGGTAAATCTGACCAGTCCCTCAAGGTGCGAGCTTGGGTGGTGAGCGGACATTCGGACGAGCCATTGCCGTCGGCAGATCTTTGGGTCGCTAGCCTATCGTCATCGTAGGGCCCGCCGAGATTGCGCGGTTGCTAGGGGCTCGTGCCGGGTCTACTTTCTGATCTGCGCGGGTGACCGTCCGCGATGGAGGGGAGTTGGCATGCGAATGATATTGATGCTGGCGGCGATTGCGCTGCCCGGGTGCACCGTCGTGAAGCACCAGATCACCGACCCGAACGTCGCTGCGCGGTTCGACAGCGCCAAGTCCGCTGACGAGGTTGCCCGGTGCGCAGCGGCGGCGCTGGCAGACTTCAAGCTCGAGCAGGCAGGGCCGGCGTGGTCGCTGACCCGGCGCGACGGCATCAAGACCGCAGTGAGGTGGGATTTCTTCCCGTCGAACGCCGGGTCGCAGGCCGAGCTGCGGAACGGGGCGACAGATGAAGGTGGGGTGTCGGTCGTGCGTGGGTGCCTGTGAGGTTGGAGCAGGCTATTCGACAGGGGTTTGGGAAATAACACCGGCTGAGGTTAAGACCGATCTGCTGGTTCGCAAGCAAGGCAAGGCTCGCCTCGCGGCGGCGGCCGCCTACCCACATGTGTGTTGCGTGGTCTGCGGGTTGGAACTGCGGGCGGTACTGACGGTGGCCCACCTCGATCACCAGCCGGGGAACAACGATCCCGACAACCTCGTCTTCTTGTGCCACACGCATCACTGGATGTTCGACGCCTGTCTCTACCCAGTGGAAGCGATCCGACTGCTGCGAGCCCATTGGCAAATGACCAAAGGAGTCCCGTCACACACGGCGAGGATGAAAGACGCCGGGGCGAGGGCGGCGGCGACCCGCAAGCGATCGGCAGGTGCGCGAAAGGCTTGGGCAACTCGCCGAACTACCGAGCCCGAGGCCCCCGGCAAATTGCCCATCAGCAGCGACGACGAGGACGATTCAGGCCTTTAAGTGCCAAAAGCCCCCCCCACCGAGGGCAATATCCAGTTTGGCGACCCGTAGGCGGCGCCAGCCTTTCAGCAGGGAAGTCCAGCAGGTTGAGCGGAAAGGCCGTTCGCCTGGGTCGGCCGCTTGGGTCCTTTTTGGGGCGGTTTGCCAATGAAATGCCCCGTGCCCACGTCAGACCCACCTAAGACAGGCCAGCCTCCTTTGCCCAGGGGTTATGGCCTTTGCCCGTCGGCTTTCAGGCGAACCTTCGAATGCCCTCAATATTCGAAGTTGGGTGGCAAGCGGACATCGCAGCAGTACGAACTGTCAGGAAGCAGGTTACTCATCCGGCAGTTGATCCGGAGAGCTTATTTTCCTAGGCGTGACACGAGGGACGGCTCCAAGCGATGCTGGTTCACCGGCCAGCGTACGAATGGTTCTCTTGGCCTTCGGCCTCTTGTGTTGGAGTCGTCCCCACCCACAGAGCATCTCCGAACTAATCGCGGAGGACCCGTGGATCGCCGATTATCACGCGCTGGCTATGCTCTTGCGAAGCTGAAGCATTTCGGGATCGTCAGGTCGAATGCTACGCCAAAAAGCAAGTCGCGATTGTATGTTAGGCAGCATTGCCTTTCGATCATGAACAATGAACACTCTGACCATTGCCTTAGTTGTCTTGCGAAACTTTTTCGTTGGTCGGATATGATCACCGGAGACATCCAGACCCGTGACGATCTTGCGATCGAATTTGCCTAACAGATGCGTCTTTCTCGTATTCTGAGTAAACCTTGCATTCCCAAGAGCATCTCCGACTATTTCGGACATTTGGTGGACTGCGAATTTGTTATCCGATGAAACAGCGATGTCATCCGCGTACCGTGTATATGAACATTTGTGTTTCTTTGCTTGGGACGATACTAGCTCATCGAAATCGCGCATATGAAGATTAGAGACATGAGGACTCGTTGGCGCCCCCTGTGGCAGTGTGCCATCGCATGAAAGCACCTTTGTCAGCGCTTCCAAATTCTTTTGAGACAGGTTCGGAATAAACCTTCGAAGCGTAGTCGTGATATCCTCGGTCGTTATAGATCCAAAGAATGACCTAATATCGGTCTTAAACATATAATGCTTATTATGATGCTGTCTCGCGTTCTGGATTATACTACACCCTCTGAAGAAAGCAGTGGCCTGTTTGTGAGGGGCCGCGACGTCGAGGATAGATGTCAGTATGCTCCTCTGGAGTTTTTTCAGCTGTTCAGATGGGCAGGCGAGAGCACGTATTTTTCTGGCAATCCTGACAGATCCCTCTGTGTAATAAAATTCTCTCAGGGCGAGTGCGGCAAACGTCTTAGGTTGCGTTGAGAGCTCTTCAGCGGCACGCTCTATCTGTTCCCATAATTGATGCCCTGGTCCCGCCGCTAACTTTGCATCTTCGCGGCGAGGAAGCAGTGCACAGTCACCGGGCGCGTCTGAACCTGTCTCCCCATTCACTCTTAGTCTTCGATCAACTAACTCACCGTCTTCGAAGCGAAGGAGAAGATCGCGTTCGTAAATACTCGCGAAGCCAATGTGCAAATATTCGATCTCATCACCTTGCGGGAGTTGTATTATACCGCTGAACCACCTAGCGAATACCCGTTCCTCGGAGCTCGGAAATACTGCCGCAAGATTTGCCTTTTCTCCGCTTTTTAACCGACCTTCCAGTTTTACGAGGTAGAGCCGTCGGCCAATAACCTCCCAGGTGCCAATATAACCTCTCCAGCAGGCGGTGCTTTGCATCTGGAACTCGGGACGGCCACTGCCGCTTCGAAGGAAATCGCTCAATGGCTCAGAGAACATTGGGTGTTCCCGGCCTTCGAAAACTAAACGCTCCGGAGTTTGTGCAGTCACCTCTTACCTCCCGTTGAGCAATCCCGGGCAAACGCGAGCCCCCTTTCGCCTGTAGAAATCCAGCTTGCGTACGCTATCCCGCTTGCAAATAAGCTGACTTTATGAGCGTCTGTTCGGTCTGAAACTTGGCTTTGCACGATAGCCTCGCGGTCAGAAAAAGCGAAACACGCGCCATCCCATAAGAGCCAACCCTGCGATTATCCAAACCCATCCGCCTCGCGCTGAAGCCTTTGTCGTATGCTCGGGCTCGACCCTAAATTGCATCACTGTCATCCAGCCTAAAAAGACTGTCACTAGGCCGATGATTAAGAGGGCGACGGAACCTAAATTTGATAGCATCGCAGCACCCCTGAGTTGCGACTTCAGCCCCACGACGCGGGGGTCAGCCCATATCCAAGCCCCCCGACGAAGTTTTGTCAAAGGGGCTAGCCTCTTGGCAAGCCGCCTGTTGCGGGTATGGCGCATATATCGTCCGCCTATAGCCAACCTGTCGCGAGCCGGCGGCGGGTCTCCTCCCAAGCGGCTTTCCAGATCATCGGTATGTCTGCCCGGACATGAGGGTTCCCCGCGCGAACCTGCCCCGAAGGGTGGGCTGAGTGGAACACCGCGTGGTCGCCCAACCTGCGGATAAGAGGCTCAGCCCGCGCGGCCCTCCTGCCGACAAGCACGATCGTCTGCAGCCGAGGCAGAACGGCGAGAAGCTCGGCGAGGTCTTCGACGCCAGTCCTCAACTCGGCCGAAGTGACCTTGATAGTGCCGTTCCAGCCGGGGATCACGTTCCAAACCACAGGCTGCCCCCGCTCCACGCCCGCCTCCCGGTAGAAGCGGAAGGACGCCTCAGCGGTGGGGTCGTCGTTGTCACGGCTGATGAAGCCCGAGCCCTGCCTCAGGCCCTTACCGGTCGGAACCGTCATCGGCCCCGGCTTCTCCAGTAGGAAGAGGATTGTTGCGTTAACGCCGCCGTCGGCAGGTTCGAAGTAGGGGTACTGGTTGTCGTCCCTCGCTCGGAACGCGTGGACAGTTCTGTCAGAGGCGCGACGTGGGGGTCGTTAATTGCTGCAATCCTTTGCGCCCGGACAGCAGGGTCACGCATGGTTCGCGGCTGGTCAGGAAGCGGAAGCATGACCATCAGATCGGGACGCAATTTGGGGTTTCGAACACAGAGTAGCGAGCCAGACGGATTGAACTAGCTCCTAGCCGGTAGCTGAAAAACGTTGGGAGAAGGGGTGTCAACTGGCGCGCGATTGTGGGCTGGGAAAGGGCCGCGTTGGGCAGCCTCCTGACCTGTAGAGGCGGTTTCTCGGGATGGGGCTACTATGGAGGAAACCCACCCGACCAGTCGCTTAAATGCTTTGGAATTGATGAGCGCTTCAGCCCCACGATAACCAGCTTCTGTAAGGTTCACCATGGACCGCACGACGCTAATGGCTGTGCTTTCGATCCCGGCGCCTAAAGCTGTGACAGCATTGCCGTTCGCTTTGTACGCTGCCCACGCGCTGCGGGCTCCGTGTAGGATGGCGACAATTCCGACGCCTCCGAAGCCGATCGAAAGTCCGTCCAGTACGGTATCGCCAAAATCAATAATTGCTCCGCCGAGGGCCAACTCAACCGCTTCCGACAACTCTGCATCGGAAACGCCGCCATTAATAACGCCCGTCAGAGGGGCAACCTCTGAGGTCGCAATGACAGGGATGTGGACGGCAACACTCTCTACGTAGGACACGCTGTCAGTGGCCTTGATCTGATAGGCCACTCCATCGATCACGATATCCGTGTCTGGGTGATTGAAATTGGCGAAGCGTTCACCGCCAAAACTGTCTTCAACCAATCTCTCGAAATAGGATCCTTTGGTCAGTGAGGCGAGGCCAACGAGCGACTCGGCAGGCATGGACAGACTTTCCTGCCAAATCTCGAAGTCGCTCAGATCAGCGAAGTTGCTGTTCACCTCTCGGAGCGCGTCGTAAACCTCTCCAGCTCGATCAAGGTCACTCGCCACAGAAACAGGGACGGAAACGGCCGCGGCCATCATGCCGACGCTCAGCGCATGCTGTGGGTCGTAAGTGTCCAGATGACTTCTCGGGATCGCATTTAAAGCAGCCTGCCGAGACTCTTCTAGGCGCTGGTCCACCAGGCGCTGCAATGCGGAGAAATCATTTTCGGTTGCGATTAGAGAGGGAGAAGCGCGCAGCCTCTCCAACGCCGTTTCCAGGGCGGCGATTTGCTTTTCGATTTCATTAATCGGCCCGCGATCTCGCGTCCATCTTCTCCACCACTTTAGCAGCTTCGTATCCAAGGCTTTCTCAAACTGTCGATCAGCTTCCGACACCAAGTGGCGAAGGCGCGGGATGGCCTCCTCTAGTTGCAAGCGAGCCTGCACTTCAGGCTGCGCCTCATGGCGACGCTGAAGGGAGGCTTTGACTAGCTGATCAGCATCTCGGCAGAGCCGTGTCACTCGGGCTTCGTGGTCGCGCCTACTTTCGGCGTCCAACAATGAGACGCGGCGAAGCATGATTTGCCCTAGTGAATCCTCTAGGACCGCCCGCAGTTGGATGCTGCCTTGCGTTCGCGCTTCTAGGTCGGTGATCGCCTTGTCTAATCCAATTGACGTTGGAAGGCGAAGTGCCCCCGCTAGCTCCTGCTCCACGTCCCGGAAGCAGACCGATTGGATAGTGGCGAAGCGCAAAAAGGCACTTGCACCGATCAGCGCCAGCCAGGCTAAAGCCAAATAGACATCAACATCTCGGCCGGTTTCGGGGGGACCACCCGTAAGTTTCATCCAAGAAACGAATAGCGCCGCTCCTGCGCACGCCCACACAGCAAGACGGGCCATTTTTTCCGTCGCTTTCAGGCGCTGACGAGTTGCATCGGTGCGCGAAAGTTTTGTCTCGCGTTCCGCAGCCATCATGCTCCCCTACTCTTTCAAGCAGGGTACCCTTAGAGCGAGCTGATCTGCAAGAGCGGCGTTGAGAGGAAGCTATGTTCTGCGGCGCGGCCGGCAAAAACGTCGGACGAAAGATAGCTATCGCCTGCGTCTGCATCGGACCGGTTCTCTGGGAAGCCACCACAGCAGCGATGTGAGTTACATTATTTGGCGTGGATGCGATCGCCTTGTCGTATTTGCGAAAAAACTCTTCGATGCTGAAATGCGGGTCGGAAGCAAGTTGGTTGAGACACCGTTCTCACAGTTCTCTGCAATACTCATCCTCAGCTTGTTTGAGACGAGCCTCATGGCGAAGCCTTTGAGTTGCCTCCTCTTCACTGATGCCCTGCCGCTCAAGGCTGCGGAGCCTGCCGAAAAGGGCTTTGAGATGCTCATTGCCGCCGCCCGTGAAGCCCCAAGCTCTTTTGGCTCCGGCGAATGCCCTATCTAGATAGACCTGCAGCTGATGACGCTCAAACAGGTCAGCCATCGATGCAGCGCGAATGGTGAGGAGCGTTGCCTCCTGAGACCTCGAGTAGCTGTGCCTTGCAGTCAGGCAGTTCGTTTGGACTACAACTGCCTCGAGGTCGCCTAGCGCGCGTAACAAGGTAGCGTGAGCGATGAGAACATCAGCTGGGACGTGGCCTTCGCAAGACTCCAACCATGACGAAGTCACCTTAAGTACCTGCCGTTCGGACCGGGCGTGCCGCTGCATAATCTCAAGTATGGTGCGCCTCTCGCTCTCCCGGGGCATCTCTCCAGCCGTTTGGCGCGTTACAAGCTCATGAAAGAGGAGCAGATCGTCTTCCGATATGAACCTCTGAAGGCCGTAAGTGGCTGCTGTTGTGCGCGCCTGGATCACTAGACGATCACGGGGCCTAAGCGCCTTCTTAATGGCGATATCGAGCAAGTTGCCACTGCAAGTTACGTAGCCAGAAGACAGACTCATCTTCCGAGGACGGCCAGAGTCCGTCACTGTAAGTACACCGCTACTTGGATCGCACTGGGTTATGCGAAAAAGCGCTTCCGGATCGTCCTTATAGAACTCGCAGCCTATCAGCGCAGACGCCAAGGTTGTGTCATTGGTTCGGATCATGAGGCGCGCAAGTTCTTCCCCGTCTCTTTCCTGTGGCTCCTGGGACATACCCCTTTGGCGACTCCCCTTAACCGCTCCCGCCTTACCTTACGCTCAGACACGGTCGCAGGCCATGTTCTACTGCGAGGCCCCGGCACGGGCGGCTGGCTACCGGCACGCTATGTGCGCTAAAGCTTATCGATCTCACACGCTTGGAGATGGATGGTGCCAGTCTCACTGCCGAAGGACGCAACACTCAACGACTTGAAACTGCCCAAGGCGGAAGCCGAGCGGTTTCTGCGTCGCACGTTGGGTGTGATGAGTAAGCTCAGGGAGCACGGCAACATCGTCCTGCGCATTGGCACCACGGGGACTGGTGTGGCGCCGAACTACAGGATCGAGATCAAGGACGGCGATCATATCGTCGCGATAGACGGAGCCAATCATCAGCCCTGGCCAGAAGGCTCGACCTTCGACGGAGCAGAAAATTGGAGCACCGCGACAATGACCTATGCGGATGTGCAGGGGGCCTTGGCTGCGGTAATGCCGGCTAAGCGCGACCCGCCGACCTGAGTTTAAATGATGATCACCGACTGGGAGCTCTGGGCCTGCGCCAACTCCTACGTCGCACGATTCCAGGAAGACGCCCCGGTGTTGGCGGCGATGCGATGCGACGAGCTGCTCGAACAAGGTGACACGGCGGCCGTCCGCACCTTCTAGGCGATCAGGGAGCGCATCCACAGGTTGCTTGAGAAGGCAGCCGGCGAAAAAATCCTCGACCGCATCGGGCCTCCCTTAGGCCTTCTTCAGCACCTGTAACGCAGCCGCAGTCATCGCCTCCGTGGCGGTCGCGATCGTCGGCTCGGGGTCTGGCGCCCAGAACGGGCTGTGCAGCGACGGAAGCTTGAGAGGATCGCCGCTTGCGGCCTCCCACTTTGCGTGAGGCACCCCGCCGACCCAGAAGATCAGGCTCTCGATCGACTCGTCCGCGAGGTGGAAGCGGCCGAAGTCTTCGCCACCCATCACAGGAGGCGTGGCCTTCACTCGCTCCGCACCGAACCGCTCATTCAGTAGAGCTGCAGTCTCGCTGGTGAACTTCGGCGTGTTGAAAGTGGCCGGAGTGCCTTCGCCTTCGCGCACAGTAACCACCGGCATACGATCCTCCGGCATTCCGGCCGCGATTGCCTCTCCGCGCACGATACGCTTGATCCCGTCCAGCAGGAGGCGCCGCGTTTCGTCGCTGTAGCTGCGCACTGTCAGCAGCAGCGTCGCTTCGTCTGAAATGATGTTGTGCTTGGCGCCGGAATGGAAGCTTCCGACCGTGACCACAGCAGGACTCTGCGGATCATTCTCGCGGCTGACCAGTGTCTGGAGCGTGCCGACGATGCGGCTTCCCAGAACGATCGGATCCTTAGTGGTGTGCGGGTAGGCACCATGGCCGCCGACCCCTTTGATCTCGATGTCCACGCTGTCAACGTTCGCTAGTGCGTAGCCGTTGGAGTAGCCGATCGTGCCGGCCGGAAGCCCCGCGCTGTCGTGGAAGGCGAGGGCATGAGTCGGCTTCGGAAAACGCGTGTATAGACCGTCGTCCAGCATCGCCTTGGCGCCTTCGCCGGTCTCCTCGCCGGGCTGAAGGATCATCACCAGGGTGCCGGACCATTGATCCTTCATCGCGACCAAGCGGCGCGCAGTTCCAACCCAAGCCGCCATGTGGGTGTCATGCCCACACGCGTGCATGGCTCCAGTTTCCACGCCGCTCGCGCTGGTGACCCAGACCTTGCTCGCATACGGAAGCGCCGTCTGCTCAACCACCGGCAGGCCATCCATGTCCGCGCGAAGCAGGACGACAGCGCCTGGTCCATTCTTCATCACCGCCACGACGCCGGTTTTTCCGACTCCGGTAGTGACGTCAAAGCCGAGCTTCTTCGCTTCGGCTGCCAGCTTTGCCGCGGTCTTCACTTCCTGCATGCTGAGCTCAGGTGAAGCATGAAGGTCGCGGTAGAGGGCCAGCAACGACGGCATGTCCTTTGACACCGCGTCGCGAAGCGGATCGGCGGCCGCGGGAGAGGCGACAAGCCCCAGGGCAGCCACTGCTGCCAGCAAGTTGCACTTCATCCCGCGATCCTCTTCCCTGTGGGTGTGTTTTAGTGCGGCAAGTGAAATCATGAGCTCGCTGTCCAGGTCAAGCCACTTGCGCCATCCGTCTGATCTGAGGGGTTGCACCTGGGCCACGCGCCGATGCCCACGATCAAAGCAAGGCGCCGATGCTAGCTGTTGTGCGCAGCTACGACCAATGCCTTGCGAGAAGAACCTGTCAGGGCACGTTCTTTGTCCAAGGTTAGTCCGCACTAGCGCAATCAGGCGCGTCATTGCTGAGTTTGTTTTTCGAACCTCTGCATTCTCTGAGAATCCGTCGAGCAAGTCTTCAACGTTAGCCATTGAAAAGCGACGATTTAGGTGCTGGCTGAATGCTTACGTCCGCTGCAACTGGCAGCTCATGCCTGTTTCAAATCGCTTTAGCTTAACCGCTCGGCATCGACCTGGCGTTTTTTTCCGGAGACCGTTCTGTCGTGGGAATCGCCCTTGGGTGGCGAAAACCAAAACACCCTAACAATGGCCCCAATCTAGGACCCCAAGATAGCTTACGAGGCCGCTCGCGAGGGCTGTGAAGTCGTGCGTGCGGGGTGCTTACCTGAGGAGCGTCCGCGGCGTAGACTAGCGTCTAGGATAACGTAACACTATGTTTTTACTAGTTTAAATGGTGGACGCTGTTGGGTTCGAACCAACGACCCGCTGATTAAGAGTCAGCTGCTCTACCAACTGAGCTAAGCGTCCATACCGTGTCAGGCCGTGCCGTTTCCGGCAGCCCCGAATCGCCGGGAGCGCCGCATATAGCGGCCCTCGCGCCGATGCCAAGGGGTGGGCTCGAAGTTTCTACGAAAGCGATCGGCGGCCGCTGCTGCGGTTCCACCGGTTGATCATCATCAGCGTGCCCAGCGCGATCATGTTGGTCATCATGGAACTGCCGCCATGGCTCATGAACGGAAGCGGGATGCCGACCACGGGCGCCAGGCCCATCACCATCGAAAGGTTGATCGCCACATAAAAGAAGACAGTGGCGACCATGCCTCCGGCGAGAAGACGGGAGAACCGATCGTCCGCCGCCAGCGCCACGCGCCAGCCCCAGCGCAGCACTAGGAAGAACACGCCGAGCACGAACAGCCCGCCGATCAAACCCCACTCCTCCGCCATCGTCGAAAACACGAAATCGGTGTGGGGCTCTGGAAGATAGTTGAGGTGGCTTTGCGACCCGTTGCCAAAACCCTTGCCGGTCAACCCGCCCGATCCGATCGCGATCTTCGACTGGGTGATGTGATACCCGGTGCCCAGGGGGTCGCTTTCCGGGTCGAGGAAGGTGAAGACGCGGTTGCGCTGGTAATCGTGCAGCAGGGTAAAAAACGCCAGCGGGGCGGTCACTGCCGCCGCCCCTCCGGCCATCAGGAACCAGCGCAGCGGCAGACCCGCCAGAAACATGACGACCACTCCGCCGAACGTGATCGCCAGGCCCGTGCCCAGGTCAGGCTGCAGCAACACCAGCAACACCGGCATGCCGATCAGCACGCAGGCCGGTACCAGCGAGCGCCACGTGGGCACCATGCCTGAGGGTAGATCGGCATAGAACCGCGCAAGAACCAGCACGATCGCGGGCTTCATCAGTTCTGACGGCTGCAGCACGATGATGCCGAGATCGATCCACCGCTGGCTGCCGCCGCCGGCAAAGCCAATGATTTCCACGGCCAGCAGCAGCAGCAGGATTACGCCGTATGCGGGATAGGCGACAAACCGCACAAAGTCCTTGCCGAACAGCGACATGACTGCCGCCATCGTCATGAACACCCCGAAACGGATCAGGTGCGACAGGGAAAAGGTCTGGAAGTTACCGGCGGCGGCCGAATCCAGCACCGCAGCCCCGAATAGCACCAGTAGGATCAGCGGGAGCAGCATTGCCCATGGCTGGCGTGCGATTGCGGATGGAACGATCGAACTCATCGCGGTTCGGGCTCGGTTCGAGCGGCGACGCCGTCGGGTTCGGGCGGCGGGGTCACGGCGCCGGTTTCCAGCGGTTGCGGCCGGGCGGCCCGGGCGCGCGCTTCTGCGTCAACGCGAGCGAAGACATCCTCGTCTCGCCGCGGCGCACGGCCCACGCCCTGACCGGCGGCTGCGGCATAGGCGTTATACTTGGCCTCCAGCCGCTGCTGCGCGGTGCCGCCCCATTGGGCCTCGAGCGCATGGAGCGCCTCCATGCCCTTGGTCGGATCGAACAGAAAAGTCATGACGTCGCGCGCAATGGGATAGGCCGCGCCCGATCCTCCGCCGTGTTCGATGACCACCGCGCCTGCATACCGGGGTTTGTCGAACGGCGCGAAGAAGATGAACAGCCCGTGGTCACGATGCTTCCAGAGGCCGCCTTTGCCGCTGGACACGTTCAACCCGACCACCTGCGCGGTGCCGGTCTTCCCCGCCAACAGAATGTTGTCGATCGGCAGTTTGGCGCGACCGGCCGTGCCGGGTCCGTTGACCACGTCGCTCATGGCCTTCTGAATTACCTCCACATGATCGCCGTGGAAGTTCATCGAAGCAGGGCGCGGTTGCTTCGGATCAAGGATCATTCGCGGCATCAGCTTGCTGCCGGTCGCCAGCCGCCCAGCCATAACCGCCAGCTGCAGGGGGCTCGCCAGCATATAGCCTTGTCCGATGGTGGCGTTCACGGTGTCGTAGGGTTGCCACGGCTGCTTGTACTTTTTGAGCTTCCACGCCGGGTCGGGCACGGTGCCGAAGAACTGGCTGGCCACCGGCAGCGGAAACTCCTGTCCCATGCCGCAGCGCCTGGCCATCGGCGCGATCACGTCCATCCCAAGCTTCTGTGCGAAGTGATAGAAATAGACATCGCACGACTGGTAGATCGCCTTGGCCATGTCGACCGTGCCGTGCCCGCGCCGCTGCCAGCAATGGAACACCCGGTTGCCGACCCGCAGGCCGCCGCTGCATCCGACGCTTGCGTTGGGATCGAGCCCGGCTTCGAGGAAGGCCATGGCGACCATCGGCTTGACAGTGGAGCCGGGGGGATACAGCCCCTTGAGAACCTTGTTGCGCAGCGGCACGCGCTCGTCCTGGCTGAGCATCGCATATTCGATGCGCCCGATGCCGTCGGAAAAGCTGTTGGGATCGAAGCTGGGCATCGACGCCATGCACAGCAGATCGCCCGACTGGCAGTCCATCACCACCACCGAGCCGGACTCCTGCCCGATGCGGCGGGCAGCATAGTCCTGCAGCGGTCCATCGATGGTCAGCTGGATCGGCTTGCCCTGGATATCTTCGCGCGTCTCCAGATCGCGCACGAGGCGTCCTGATGCGGTGACCTCGACCCGCCTTGCCCCCGGGATGCCGCGCAAGCGTTGCTCGAACTGCTTTTCTATCCCGTCCTTGCCGATCTTGTAGCCGGGGGTGATCAGGATCGGGTTGCGGTCCTTCTCGTACTCTTCGGCGCTGGCGGGGCCGACGTACCCGATCAGGTGACCGACGGCGGGACCGGTTGGGTAGGACCGTGAGAACCCGCGTTGCGGCACAACTCCCGGCAGGTCGGGCAGGCGCACGCTGACCGCGGCAAACTGTTCGTAATTCAGGCCGCTCGCCACCTCGATCGGCGCGAACCCGCGGGTCTCGGAAATCTTGTCGCGCAAGTCGCGCAGTTTGTCGGAATCCAGCCCCAGGAGCGGCGCCAGCGTCGCCAGCGTCGCGTTGGGATTGCGCATCCGTTCCGGAATGATGTCGACGCGGAAGTCGGCCTTGTTGGATGCCAACGGGGCGCCGTTGCGATCGAGGATCCATCCACGCCGTGGCGGTATCAGGGACAGATTGACGCGGTTGCTTTCCGCTTCCGTCTGATACTTCTCATTCTCGAAAATGGACAGGTACGCCAACCGGCTGGCCAGCAGCACGCCGAGGCCGCCCTGAACTGCGCCGATGACGAAACTGCGCCGCTCGAACGTGTGCGACAGCGTGGCGGGGCTGACGATGGGACGGGCGCGGCGGCGCCGACGGCGCAGCTTCACCCCAGGATCCTGACCCGCGTCAGGCGGAAGCGGTCGAGCGCGGCGACCGACCGCGAGATGAGCGGAATCAGCACCAGCGTGACGACAAGCTGCGGCACAAGCGCGAGCAGCGTCGTCCCGCTGATCGCCGCGCCCGATGCGAGCGCGGCCAAGAAGAGATATGCGATCACGATCACGCTCGCTGCGATCCAGTTTTGCACAAAGCCTCGCCAGGGGAAGCGGGTTTCCAGCAGCTCGATTCCGAGCATGGTCAGTGACCACAGCAATACCGCGCTGCCGAATGGCTGGCCGCTGAACAGATCGTCGAACATGCCCAGCGGGAAGCCCGCCCACACGGGAAACAGGCCGGGGCGAACGAGGCGCCAGGATAACAGGAGCACGAAGCCGAGCGGGGGGAGCAACGGCACGGCACTGGCGATCAGCAGCTGCGGAAGCAGGGATCCGATCATCACCGAAGTCCACGGCACGGCATAGGCGAGCGCGGGCGAGTGGGTGCGGTTGATCTTGCTGCCATACCGGTCGCGCCGCGCGCGGGGTGATAATTCGCTGATCATTCCGGCGGGGCCTTGTCGGGAGCAGACCACTGTGCTGCCGCTCTTACCGCGTTCGCCTGCCAGATTGGCTCCACCGCGACAAAGTCGGTCGCGGCCGGGTCGCTGATCACCGCGGCTATCCCGCCGTCGTTGGTCACCTCCTGCAGGATAGCGACCGCGATCCCGGGTCGGTAATAACCGCCGGCGCCGCTGGTGACGAACACATCGCCCTTCTTCAGCGGATTGATGCCAAGATTGATCAGCCGGATACGCAGGCGTCCGTCACCGCGACCTTCCGCAAATGCGACGACCTCGTCCCGCGACCGCCGCACCGGGATGACGCTTTCGCTATCGCCGAGAAGAAGCACGCGCGAACTGTCGGTGCCCACTTCCAGCACCCGCCCGACTACGCCGCGCGGGCTGCGCACGGGCATGCCGATCCCAACGCCCTGATTGCGGCCGGCACCCAGGTAGGCGAAACGGCGGGTGCTGGCGGCGCTGGAGCCGACCAGCCGAGTGATCGCGACCGGTTTGATCTCGCTTTCACTGAACCCGAGCAGCGTCTTGAGGCGCGCGTTCTCAGTGCGCACCGCCTGCGCTTCCTTGAGCCGGATGCGGGCAAGTTCGACTTCCTGCTTCAGCGCCGCGTTCTGGCTGCCGGCGGCGAGATACCCCGAGATGCTGTCGAACAGGCCCTGTCCCTCGGCGCGGCCTTTAGCAGCGACCTCGCCCGCCGGCGCGACGGTGTCGTTCGCCGCCGTGCGGAAACCATTGAACGAGCTCGGCCGCCACAGCGATATGCCGAGCAGCACCGCGCCAACGGCCGCGCCGATGGTGGCGAGGACGTAGCCAGTGAAAAGTCCAAATTGCGCCCTGCGCGAATGCCCGGAGCGCCGTTGGGAGGTCGGCGCCATGCTAATTCAGTTCCTCAGGCGGTCATCAACACGCCGCGATAGATCGGATCTTCCATCGCCCGGCCGGTGCCGATCGCGACGCAGCTGAGCGGATCCTCCGCGATCGAAACCGGCAGGCCGGTTTCTTCACGCAGGTGATCGTCGAGACCGCTGATCAGCGCCCCGCCGCCGGTGAGCACGATGCCCTGGTCGACGATATCGGCGGCGAGTTCAGGAGCGGTGTTTTCCAGCGCGATGCGCACGCCTTCAACGATGGCGCCAATCGGTTCGGCCAGCGCCTCGGCGATGTGGCCCTGGTTGATGGTGATTTCCTTGGGCACGCCGTTGACCAGATCGCGGCCCTTGATGGTGATGATCTCACCAATCCCGTCTTCGGGCGGGCGAGCGATGCCATAGTCCTTCTTGATCCGCTCGGCCGTGGCTTCACCGATCAGCAGATTGTGGTGTCGGCGGACGTAGGACACGATCGCCTCGTCCATCTTGTCGCCCCCGGTGCGGACGCTGGTGGTATAGGCAAGGCCACGCAAGCTCAGCACCGCGACCTCGGTGGTCCCGCCGCCGATGTCGACCACCATCGAGCCGACCGGTTCGGTCACCGGCATGTCGGCGCCGATCGCAGCGGCCATGGGTTCAAGGATCAGGTACACCTGGCTGGCGCCGGCGTTGGAGGCGGCATCGCGGATCGCGCGGCGTTCGACGCTGGTGGAGCCCGACGGCACGCAAATCACGATTTCAGGATAGCGCAGCAGGCTCTTCTTGCCGTGCACCTTGCGGATGAAGTGCTTGATCATCTCTTCCGCGATTTCAATGTCGGCGATGACCCCGTCACGCAGCGGGCGGATCGCTTCGATGCTGTCGGGCGTCTTGCCCATCATCATCTTCGCGTCTTCACCCACGGCCTTGACGCGCTTGATCCCGTTGAGCGTTTCGATCGCCACCACAGACGGCTCGTTGAGGATGATGCCCTGACCTTCGACATAGACCAGCGTGTTCGCGGTTCCGAGGTCGATCGCCATGTTCTGCGACCCGAACTTCAGGAGATTCGAAAAGAAGCCCATGTTGAGCGCGTTTCCATATACAATTCAGGCCTATGCCGCACAATGCTGCGGCAACTTTGACCCGGGGGTGACGGGGATGCCGGCGCCTTACCGAAAGGCGGTGGAAAAGGCCAAAAAAATTGCGGCCCCGTCCCCCGCAAAGTTCTCGGGCCGCCTCGAATTTCTCGCGCTTGGTCGCTAGGCGAGGCCGATGGCCGAAATTCGCCGCCTGCCCGAGAGCCTGGTTAACCGCATCGCCGCCGGTGAAGTGGTCGAGCGGCCGGCCGCCGCGCTGAAGGAACTGGTCGAAAACGCCATCGATGCCGGGGCCACCCGGATCGCCGTCGCGCTTGGGGAAGGGGGCCTGGACCGGATTGAGGTGACTGACGACGGCTGCGGCATGGCGCCTGACGAGATGGCGCTGGCGCTGGAACGGCATGCGACCTCAAAGCTGCCCGACGAAAGCATCGAACTGGTAGCCACTCTGGGCTTTCGCGGAGAGGCGTTGCCATCGATCGCCAGCGTGGCGCGCTTCACTCTCGAAAGCCGGCCACGAGGTGCCGCACAAGGCTGGCGGCGAACGGTGGATCATGGCGAAGTCTTGGAGGAAACTCCCGCGGCGCTGCCGCCCGGCACGCGCGTGCGGGTGGAGCAACTGTTCGCCAAGGTGCCCGCCCGGCGCAAATTCCTCCGCTCCGCCCGCGGTGAATATGCCGCGTGCCTCGACGTGGTCAGGCGGCTGGCGATGGCGCGTCCCGACGTCGGTTTCACGCTCGACCACGGAGACCGGCGCGTATTTGCCGTGCAGCCCGAGCAGGAGCTGGCCGAGCGGGTCGCGCAGATCGTCGCGCGTGAGCTCAAGGACAACGGCGTCGAGATCGACTTGCGTCGGGGGCCGATGCGCCTGTCCGGCATTGCCGGGCTGCCCACGTACAACCGAGGCGTGGCCGATCACCAGTATCTGTTCGTGAACGGGCGACCGGTGAAGGACCGGCTGCTGGTTGGCGCGGTGCGAGGGGCCTATGCCGACATGCTGGCCCGCGACCGACACGCGGTGCTGGCGCTGTTCCTCGATCTGCCGCCTGAGGAGGTGGACGTGAATGTGCACCCGGCCAAGACCGAGGTCCGCTTCCGCGATCCGCAAGCGGTCCGCGGGTTCATCGTTTCAGGCCTGCGCCAGTCACTGGGTTCCGCTGATCGCCGTAGTGCACAGGCGCCCGACGCTGCCGCGATGGGCCGGTGGACTGCCGAGCCCGCCCCGGCGCTGGCTTCGATCTTTGCCAACCGCGACTGGAGCGCGCCCTCTACCTCTGTCCGCGAAGCTTCGCGGGAGTGGCGGAGCTATGAAGACGAAGTGATGCCCGCGCCGGTCGGGAGGGCGGAAGAGGCCGCGCCGATCTCGCCAGAAAGCGCGCAGTACCCGCTTGGGGTCGCGCGGGGCCAGGTGGCGGGGACCTATATCGTTGCAGAAGCAGCCGACGGTTTGGTCCTGGTCGATCACCATGCAGCGCACGAGCGGCTGGTGCTTGAGCGGCTGCGCGCCGCGGGCGCGGGGGAGGCGACCGCACGCCCTCAAGCCTTGCTGATCCCCGAAGTGGTCGAGCTCGATGAAACCGACTGCGACCGGCTGGAATCGGCAGCAAGCAAGCTGGGCGAGATGGGTTTGGCGATCGAGCGGTTCGGGCCATCGGCTATGCTGGTGCGTAGCCTGCCCCACGCGCTGGCCAAGGCCGATCCGCACAAGCTGCTGGCCGATATTGCCGACGACATCGCACATCACGGTGAAGCGCTGTTGCTGGGGGAGAAACTCGACCTGGTTTTGGCGACCATGGCCTGCCACGGGTCCGTCAGGGCCGGGCGCACGCTGTCGGTGGTCGAGATGAATGCCCTGCTGCGCGAAATGGAACGCACCCCGCGTTCGGGCCAGTGCAACCACGGTCGGCCCACGTGGGTGAAACTCTCACTGAAAAACGTCGAAGCCCTTTTCGGCCGGAAGTAGAGCAGAAGAACCGGGTAGCACCGGTTGCGCTGGCTTTCCAGATCCTACGCCAGAGTGAGCTCGTTAGCCCGGGCGGAAGAATTCGACATGGAAGCGGACCGGCCCGACCACTTCGACGCGATGGACAATCGTTGGCTCGACCACGCCCGGGTCGGTGGCCGGAGACAGAACGGCGCTGGTGCCCTGCCGGCGCGGATCGGTGACGACGTAGCGCAACTCGCCTTCCTCGACTTTGATCAGGCCCCAGGTGCCTTCCTTGGTCGAATGCTCGCCGATCAAACCGGCAGGCACCGTTCCTTCGGTGAAGGTTGGGGTGCGCTTGTATGACCGGACACCGTCGGGGAGCCGGGCGGTCATGCAGCGACCTCGCGCACTCGGTGAAATTCGACGCCGAGTTGCAGGCTTTCGGCGATCCGACCGGCCTTTTCCTGGAACGCGGCGGCAGCTTGCGGCCCAAGCTCCTCTTCGGTGACTTCGGTCCATAGCGTCAGCCATCGGTCGAAATTCTCCCGAGTCATGTGGCCGGCGTGTTTCAGGTGCGCGACCATCGGCTGGCCCTTGTACCGCCCGCTGGTCAGCATGACCGAGGACCAGAACGCTTGCAGCTTGCCAAGATGGTGAGGCCAATCGTCGATCGCGTTGTCGAAGATGGGACCGAGCACGGCGTCACGGCGCACCCGGGCGTAGAATCGCGGCACGAGCCGGGCGATATCTTCCTCGGTAATCGGGATTTCGGTCATTCTCAGGCGGCCTTCCTTGGCTCGATGACGTGCGAGATGGCGCTGCTTAGCTCGTCGCCCAGGAGTGGCTTTTCAATCACGACGGCGCCTGCGTCCGCCGCGCGGGCGCGATAGGACGGCGTGGGGTTGGTCGCCAGCAGGATCGCCGGAACGGCATTACCGCGGCTTCGGAGCGCCACGAGCGCTGCAAGGCCATCGCCGCGATAGCCCTGATCGATCACCACCGCACCAGCGGCGGCCAGGTCACCCCCGGCCGCCGCCAGTGCGAAACCCTCGACCGACAGGGCGAACTGGAGCGAGGACAGGACCGCATGGTCGCTCACCAGCAATGCGATGGGGGCGTGCACGTCCTGTCCTCCTCTCCCGCAGCCTGCGCTCAGGCCGCTTTCTTCCAGTTGGGTGCGAGCTCCACGTGAGGCACGCAATCCGCGACGGGACCGACCGGCAATCCGGCAAGTTCGTTAGCGAAGCCGTGATTGACGTCGCGGTGGTGCGCTTCGTCGGCCCGCACCACCAGCACCACGTCGCGCAACGTCGCATCCTCGGGCAGACCCCAGTACCGCTTCGCGATGGCGGGGGCGGGGACGTTCTCGCTCCGGCCCTCGTCGATCTCAGCGAGATAGTGCGTGTAGCTGATCACGGCCTCTTCTTCGAAGTAGCCGACGACCCGGTGTGCGGTCTTGCTGCTGATCAGGTAGAGCGCGAAGAAGAACAGGTAGAACACCCACTGCACACTGATGATCACCGCGCGTTCGAACAAGGTGGGCTTGGAGATTTCGACGAACGTCATGAGGTGCATCCGCTCGTTCTCGGCCTCGTCCATCAAGGTCTTGATCCAGCCCTTGTCGTCACACATGCGGCGCAACGCGCTGAGGTGGTTGATCGTCGCGCCGACCATCCCGGGCACCGCCGCGACGGTTTCGAGCACCACGGCGCGGTGACCATAGCGTTCGGCAAAGAAAGTGTCGGCGGTCCAGCGCAGGACTTTGGTGAAACCGTAGGCGATCCGGTCCGAAACGCCCTTGGGCTGGTGGTGGACGCTAAGATCGATAAACGGTGCGGTCATTGAAGTTCTCCATTGCCGGCGCGGAATTGCTTGTGCGCCGTTGATGAAGCCGATTAACCGCCTGGGGGAGGCCGCGAAATTTGGATGATGTCCCTACTGCACCGCCCCTAAGGGCTTTAACGGAGGCGAGCCGTGCCGCCTTCGCGAGCCGCTTCCTTCCGCGCCTGTCGGTGCCGCTGGCGGTGGCGATCGCGCTGGTGGTGATCGGTGCCGGTGCGGCGATCCGGCTGGCCTTCGATGCGGAGCTTGGGAGCCGGGTCACCTTCCTGTTCCTGATCCCGGGGGTGGTGCTGGCGAGCGCGCTGTCCGGATTGCGAGCGGGCGCTCTGGCCACGATCGCCGGGGCCGGCATCGGACTGTGGTGCGACTGGTCGGGGCTCAGACTGGAGGCCGGCAGCGTTATCGCGGCGGCTGCGTTCTCTGCGATTGGGCTGGCCGTCGCGGTCGGCGGTGAATGGTTTCAGCGCGCGCGGATCGAGACCGAGGCTGCCGCGGCCGGGCTGGCGCGCCGCGAAGCTCACTGGCGGTCCATCCTCGATACCGTGCCCGACGCGATCGTGGTGATCGACGCGGCGGGATTGATCCGCGACTTCAGCCCGGCGGCAGAGCGGACCTTTGGGTGGAGCGCCGATGATGTAGCGGGCCGAAACGTCAGCATGCTGATGCCTGACCCGTACCGCAGTGCGCACGACGGCTACCTCGAACGCTACTATCGCACCGGCGAGCAGCGCATCATTGGCAAGGGCCGGGTTGTCGTCGGAGAACGGCGCGACGGCTCGACATTCCCGCTCGAACTCGCGGTGGGTGAGATGTGGGCCGACGGGCAGCGATATTTCACGGGTTTCGTTCGCGATCTGACGGAACGGCAGCAAGCCGAAGCGCGCCTGCAGGAGCTGCAGAGCGAGCTCGTGCACGTCTCGCGCCTGACCGCGTTGGGCGAGATGGCCTCCGCGCTGGCGCATGAGTTGAACCAGCCGCTGTCGGCGATCGCCAATTACCTGAAGGGGAGCCGCATCCTGCTGTCCCGGGACGAGGTCCCGCACGAGCGGGTCGCGGACGCGGTCGACCGCGCCGCCGGCGAGGCATTGCGTGCAGGAGAGATCATTCGCCGGCTCCGCGATTTCGTCGCACGCGGGGAAAGCGAACGAAAGATCGAAAGCTTGCCCAAGCTGGTCGAGGAAACGAGCGCGCTCGCGCTGGTGGGGGCCAAGGAGCACGGGATTCGCGTCCAATACGCATTCAATCCGGACATCGACCTGGTGCTCGCCGACAAGGTCCAGATCCAGCAGGTGGTGCTGAACCTGGTCCGCAACGCCGTGGATGCGATGGCCGAAGGCACCCTTGCGCGGCGCGAACTCGTAATCGCCATCGAGCCACACCCGGATGACATGGCGAGTGTGCGCGTCACCGACACGGGGCCAGGCATCGATCCCGAAGTCGCCGATCGCCTGTTCCAGCCCTTCATAACCACCAAGCGCGCGGGTATGGGCGTGGGCCTGTCGATATGCCGCACGATCGTGGAGGCGCACGGCGGACGAATCTGGGGCAAGCCAAACGAAGGCGGCGGGGCGGAGTTCGGCTTTACCCTGGAAGCCATTGGCAAAGAGGAACTGTACGATGGCGAGTGAGGACGTCGGGGCCGAAACGAGCGACGGGATCGTCTATGTGATCGACGACGATGAGAGCGCGCGCCACAGCCTAGAATTCCTGCTCGACGTCGCGGGCGTCAGAGTGCGCTCCTTCGCGTCGGCCGATGCCTTTCTCAAGGCCGCGCCGCCGCTTTCGGGCGCCTGCGTGGTCACTGACGTGCGCATGCCGGGGACCAACGGGATCGAACTGGCAGAGGAACTGAAGCGGCGCGGCTCGCCGGCGCCAGTCATCGTCATCACCGGTCATGCGGATGTCCCGCTGGCCATTCAGGCGATGAAAGCGGGCGTCGCTGATTTCATCGAAAAGCCTTTTGATGACGAAATGATGCTGTCCGCGATCCGGGCGGCGCTTGCGCGACAGGCCGGCGATCAGGGCGCGGCGGCCGAACGCCAGATCGTGCTCGACCGCATCGCCAGCCTGAGCAACCGCGAGCGAGAGGTGATGGAAGGCCTCGTCGCCGGAAAGGCCAACAAGGCAATCGCCTTCGATCTCGACATCAGTGCGCGGACGGTGGAAGTCTACCGCGCCAACCTGATGATGAAGATGCACGCCAAGACCTTGTCGGAACTCGTGCGCATGGCGACGATCGTATCAGTCGCTCACTGACGTCAGAACACAATGGCGCTGATCACCGCGATCGACACCCCGAAAAAGCCGAGCAGCACGGGAAGGACCAGCACTTGTCCGGCGACCGCGCCGATGTCCATCGGGCCCGTCCACGTGTTGAGCTTGCCGCCGGTGCGGGTGAATGCGCCGATGCGGCGGCCATCCACGTTTGCCAGGATACGCGCCGTGCCAAAGAACATCGCGACGTAGAGCGAGCTGACGATGACTGCCAGTGCGGCACGTGCTTCACCCGCGGTCGCGGCGAACAGGCCACCCAGGAAGGTCGCATAGCCGCCCAGCATGATCGCCCAGATCCAGCGCGGGAATTCAAAATCGGAATGTTCCGGCAGCGCGGGGCCGGGTGATGCCAGTGCGGCCAGTTCTTCGGTTGTTACAACCCGCACATCGGCGGCGAAATCCCGTGTGTAGCGCATGTCAGATCCCCTTCATTGCCAATCTGCGCGATCGCCAGATCGTCTGCCGGGTGTACGCCCCGAGGGCTGGCTGATGAATTTGGATGATGTCCCTACCGCACCTCCCCTAAGTATTTTGCCGGAGGGGCGGGGGGCTGGCTCTGCAGACCGGCGGACGCGTAATCGATGCTGGCAGACTATGCCTCGTCGGCACGAAACGTCCGTCTGCCCGTTCGAAGATCATGCCAGCAACCAACATCGAAGACTCGCGATTCCGATCAGTGCGCTGGCTGGTGGTCGCTACCGCGATTTTGCAGGTTCTGGTGCCTGTTCTTCCCAGCCTAGGGTTTGGCGAACCTATCGGGTCGCAATCGGACGATGTGCGAACGCTCGTCACCCCGGCGGGCTGGGCGTTTGCGATATGGGGGCCGTTGTATACCGGCGCGTTCGTGTTCGCGGCTTATCAGTTCCTGCCACGCCATGCAGGCGATCACCTTCTCGACAAGTTACGCTGGCCTGCAACCGGCGCTTTCATGGGCAACGCGGTCTGGGCGCTTTACACCCAGTCGTTCGGGCTGTCGGCGATCTCGGCCCTGATCATCATTTTCACGCTGGTGTGCCTGCTTCGTTGCTACCGGATCTTTGCGAACCGGGAAGAAGGCTTCACCACCGGCCAGCGATGGCTGGTCGTGCTCCCGCTCAGCGCACTGGCGGCGTGGCTGACGGCAGCGACGATCGTCAACATCGCGGCGTCGCTTCGCTTCCACGGAGTGGAGGCCGGCGATGCTGCCCCGCTGGTCAGTGCGGCGGTCGTCATCGTCGGCGGTGTCGTCGCCGCGCTCGCGTTGGCGCGCGGGCGCGGCAATCCGCCATACGCGCTCGTGTTCCTGTGGGCCCTGTCGGCGATCTACGCAGCAGGCGGCCAGAAGGCTGACGCAGTCGCGTGGGCCGCGGCATTGTCTGCGATTCTGGTTGTGATCGGTGCGATAGCCGGGTTCAAGCGCGCGCCGTCAGGTACCTGGACGGGGGCCTCCCATAGTTAGAACCGGTAGCCGTAACCGATCCCGGCGGTGAACTGCGTGGGCCGACCCCGCTCCACGACAAGCGGCGAATCCTTCGCGACCCCTCCCAAACGTTCCAGGCTGGAGAAGGCGGTGATCGCGCTGTGCCGGTCGAGCGGATGGATCAACGACCCGCCGACCCCGTACGATACCAGGCCACCCTTTGGCCTGTAGGGCGCAAGGCCGGAGGCAAGGGACTGCGCCGCATCGATACCGAAAAAGGTCTGGGTGAAATCCCTGGTCGCCACCGTCGCCCGAGGGCCCACGTTGATGATCGTGCGCCCTGCGCGAGCCTGGTAGGACAGCGACAGATCGCCGATCGCACCTTCGTGCCCGCCGAACCCTCGCCGTGCTTCCACCCGCCCGCGCCATTGCCCGCGGTTCCCGAAGCGCTTTTCGATGAACGCGCCAACCTCGGCCGTCGCACCGACATCGCCCAGGCCGATCAGCGCATCGCTGCCGCCGGTGATCGCGAATGGTGAGCCGCTGCCATCCTCGTCCCGGCCGAAGCGCACCTTGGCGATCGGACCCGCGCGCCACCCGTTGGCGTTGACGGCATTGACGCCGACACCATCCGGGATCGAGGCGAAGAAGAATTCGCCATAGTTGATCCGCAGATCCGGGTAGATCGAGAGGACGTAGTCCTTCGATCCCTGCCATGCGGGGCTGACCACGGGCGCCGCGCCCACCGTGACGGACCACCCTTCGTTCACTGGCGGGCGGCCCGAGGGCGCGGTTGGACCCGGAGCGGGTTGGGCCAGCGCTGGCAGGCTCCACGTGGCGGCGATCAACAAAAGAGCAGTACGCATCGAATTCTCCGGGACGAGGCAAAGCCGACCGAAACTACAGGCGTCCCTATTGGCAGGGGACTGGCTCTCGGCTGAATTCCTGGCGGGTGCAGGTTTATTGTCCGAACGTTGCGACCGTATCAAGGCCGGTCCGCGTCATGCCAGTGCATCGCGAACCGCTGCTCGCAAAACCGGCAGGACATCAGCCTCGAACCACGGGTTGCGCGCCATCCACATCTGCGAGCGCCACGATGGGTGGGGCAACGGCACGACGTCCGGCAGATAGGCGCGAAAGGCGCGCACGCGCTCGGTCATCGGGGCCCGGCCGAGCCGATCGACCTGAGCGTGTCCGCCGACGAGCAGGGTTAGCCTTAGCCCGCGCAACTGCGCCATGATCCGGTTTCTCCACAAGGGCGCGCATTCGGGCCTCGGCGGAGCGTCGCCGCCCGCGCCGCGGCCCGGATAGCAGAGACCCAGCGGCACAATCGCAATCCGGCCGGCGTCATAGAACTCGTCCTTCGTTACACCCATCCACGCGCGCAGCCGGTCCCCCGATGCGTCGGCAAACGGTACCCCGCTTTCGTGCACCCGGGTCCCGGGCGCCTGGCTGGCCACGAGAATGCGCGCCGTGGACGAAAGCTGAAGAACCGGCCTCGGACCCAGCGGAAGCGCGTCGCCGCAGACGCGGCAGGCAGCGATTTGATCGAGCAGGTCTTGCAGGGATTCCACTTCTGGATCGGTCATTCCGGAGGGTCGGGCCTTTTTTGAAAGCGGGACGATCAGATACGGCTACGGAAGTAGCGTGGTTTCCTACAGTCGTGAACTTTTGGTCCGCCGCATGGATGGATCCGCCCCCTCCTTCTGCATGGCCGAAAAACCAGACGTTGACCTGAGGCCGGAAACGCCGGACCAGACGGTTCGTTCTGGATGTCGAAAGCTGTTGGGGAGGCATTGATGCGCGCTGGCCTGGTAATCTGCGCGGCGCTGTTGGCAGCGTCCTGCGGCAAGGAAGAACTGTCGCCTATAGAGCAGGCGCGACAGGACGAAGCCGATGTTGCGGCGGTGAACGCGGCGCAGGTGCCGCCCCCGGTGCCGATCGAGCCGGAAACGATCGGCATGCCGGACATTGAAAAATACGACATGTTCGGCGCCGGTTGCAGCTTCGCGCCCGGCAAGGGAATCGCCGCCGTCGCGCTGCTTCAGCCGGAGCGCGGGTTCATGAAGATCGATGGCGGCGTGGTCCGCTTCGCGCCCGATGCCGGCAGCGGAGACCTGCCGCTGGGCGCGAAGGGGAAGTACACCGGCGGCGCGTACTCGTTCGTGCTCGACCTCGCGAGCGAGGAGGGCACCCAATCGGGATACGAGACGGTCAACTTCCCCGCGCGGCTGGTGCTGCGCAACGACCGCGACCAGGTGGTGTATCAGGCCGATGGCACCGCCCAGTGCGGCAGCTAGGTTAACCCTCGATCGGCGCGGACGGATCGCGCACCTGGATCAGCCCGTTGGACACCATCTCCAGCACCGGCTCGTCATTCTGATTGAGGACGCGCACGTTTGATTTGAACAGTCCCATCTCCGGGCGCGAGGCGCTGCGCCGCTTGGAGATCACTTCGCTTTCCACCCGCAAGGTGTCGCCCGGATAGACCGGCTTCACCCAGCGCAGGCTGTCCATTCCGGGTGAGCCAAGCCCGGCCTGCCGGTGCGTCTTCATGTTCTCCACCAGCATCGACATCATCATCGCGCAAGTGTGCCAGCCGCTGGCCGACAGGCGCCCGAAGTGGGTCTTGGCCGCAGCGTCGTCATCGAGATGGAAGGGCTGGGGGTCATACTTGGAGGCGAACTCCATCACCTCTTCGCGCGTAACCTCGTAGCAGCCGAAGCTGGCGCGACGACCCAGCTCGATGTCCTCAAAATAATCCATGCTGCGCTAGTCTCCGAAGCTGAACCTGGCGAACACCGTGTAGCCCATCGGATTCGATCCGTAAGCGGAATCGAGCACGTCGGGCTTGGCGAAAGCGGAGACCGTGCCGCCCAGCGCCAGGTTCACCGGCCCAAGCGGCAGGCGATAGGCGTAACCCGCCTGGAACTTGGTCACTCGGAATGCCTGGTCGTGCAGCGGATCGGAGTGGTCGGGGAAAAGCTCGTCGTTCGCGACGTTCTCGACACGCCCGAACAGCGTGTGGTGGCGGTCGATGTCCCAGTTCACTTCGCCCAGCCACGCGGTCAGCGTGTTTCCGGGCACCCGGTCCTTGGCGCTAAACGCGGCCATGGCCGATAGACCGCTGCCATTGTTGAAATGCGCGGATGCAGTGGTGCGGTGTTCGTTTTCACCCGGATGTTGCGCCTCGGGTTCCTCGATCTGACCATAGCTTGCCTGGATCAACCATGCGGGCGAAGGGGAGAAACTCGCCCGCACGCTCCACGAATCGAGCTTGGGCGTTTCGATGTTCCAGCGAAACTCGTCAGGCTCACGCCCCCGGAACGCGCTGGCTTCGACCTGCCATGCGGGCGCGGCAAAGCCCGCAGTGACGACGCCATAGACGATATGCGTCGAATCGAACCAGTGATGCGTGATCGGTGCTTCGGGATTATAGCGAGCGCTGGCCCGGTGCATGAAGGCGCTGGGACCCAGCGCAGGTTCGCCGACGGGACCGCCATACAGGAACGCGCTGGTGTCCTCGCCCACGTCCAGATCGATGCGTCCGGCAAGTTCCATCACCAGATCGTGCGGATGCTGGCGGTCGACCAGTGGCTCGCCATAGGCGACCTCGCCGGTGGCGAAGAGGTTGGGGTAGCCATCATGCCGCATCGCCGGCTCCGCGCTCAGCATCGTGCGCGCCATGTAGCGGCCCCCGGCGAAGGAGCCGGTGACGGTCGCCATGGCCATCGACTGGACATAGAACTTGGCATCGCCCCGCGGCCCGGACTGGTTGGTGTAGACCGGCCAAAGATAGCCGTGGAGCATCAGGCTCGCATCGCCGCCCAGCGGCACCATGGCGCCGTGGTTCATCGTCTCGTTACGCGGCAGGCGGGCCGTGCCGGAACCCTCGCCGCCCATGTCGTGGTTCATCTCCGCCGGTCCGTGCGCCATGCCGGAGTGATCCATGGCCGAGTGATCCATGCTGGAATGGTCCATCGCCGAATGATCGACCGGATGACCGGGCGGGGTGGCGGGATCCGCATCCTGAACAGGGGCGCCGTGATTCATCTTCGAGTGATCGGCGGGTGGATTGGCCGCGGGGGCGGGGGCAGGCTGACCGGCGTGAGACGTGCCAGCGGCATCCGCGTGATCGTGTTGCTGCGCCGCCACCGGCGCCGCGATGGCGAGGAGGGCCGCGCCTGCGAAAAGTCGATAGGTCATCACAAGGTCTTTTCCATTAAAGTCTGAACAGCATCCACCCGGCCATGCCGATCATGGCCAGGTTCTCGGTAAGGGAGACGAAGCCCAGCGGCACATTGCTGGACCCGCCGACGCAAGCGCACTTGAGTTCGCGTTTCTGCACATAGACAGCGTAGAACACGCTGACGGCACCGATCGTGCCGATGAACAGCGCCACCGGGATCGATAGCCAGTCCAACGCGTGGGCAGCCATCAGGACGCCTGCACCGGCCTCCAGAAATGGATAAGCATACGCGTACGGCACCCATCTCTGCGCGAGGAGGTCGTAGCCCAGGAACATGCTCGAGAACTTCTCGATGTCCTGCAGCTTGAGCATGGCCAGGATAACCATCGCGAACGCAACGAACCACTCGCCGGCCTGCACCGTCAACGCGCTGCCGAAGGAGTGGAAGCTGACCGCCATCGCCAGCAGCGCGCACACCGCGAACACCACCAGGACCGGGGTGTAGCTGGTCGCTCCCACCGCCGGGAGCGGCTTTCCGAAGAATGCGCGCAGGTCACTGTAGCCGCCGATGCGCTTGCCATTGATGACGGTCTGGGGCGTCGTCTCCACCGACTGCTCGCGCTTGAAGGCGTCAACCTCCTCGCGGGTGGTGAGCCACCGGTCCTCCACGTGATAGCCGTTTTTTTCCAGCAACCACTTCGATTTCGTGCCGAAAGGGCAGGTGTGATCGGGCATGACCATGCGGGTCAGATGCGCGATCCGGGCAGGGTTGTCGGGTGTCATGCGCCCCCCTATAGCTTCCGTACCATAGTACGGAGTCAAGCGATGTCTGCGCTGCGGATTTCAGATCTCGCCCGGGCGGGCGGCGTCGGTGTGGAGACCGTGCGCTTCTATCAGCGCAAGGGCCTGCTGGATGCTCCTTCCGCAAGCGCAGCGGCAGGGAGGCATTACGGCAAAGATGACGTCAAACGGCTACGGTACATTCGCCGGGCACAGGCTGCGGGTTTCACGCTCGTCGAGATCGCCGAACTGATCGCCCTCGATGACACCGACGACCGTCCGCGCGCACGCGCGATGGCGCAGGAACGGATTGCCGCGCTGGATGCCGAGATCGCCCGGTTGGAAGAGGCGCGCCGCTCGCTGGCCAAGCTGGCCAAGGACTGCGCGATGGATCGGGCAGGGCCGTGCCCGATCCTCGCTGCGTTCGATTAAAGCTTGGGCTTCAAGTCGCCCTGATGAATGTCCGGAATGATCCGGTACCGCGCGGTAATCAGGCTGAATACGCCAAACAGCAGCAGGCCGAGCGCCACCAGCGGATAGACGATCCCGTTGTCGCTCAGCGCGGTGATCGCTTCGCCGAGCCCCTTGACCTCGCTCGACTGCGAGAACCAGGCAGCTTTCATTAATGACCAGCCGATCAGCGCGAACACCACCGCGCGGGCCGCATGGCCGGCCTGGCCGATCGGTTTCACGTAGTGCGGCGCGCCGCCGCCGATGTGCTTCATGAAGCCGGCGGTGTAGGCTGACTTTGCCTGCATCGCCGCGCCGATCAGAAAGCCCAGCCCAACCAGGCCGAGGAGGAACGGCCCCATGTCCCAGGTCAGCAGGCTGCTCGCCGTGTCCTGGCTGCCGCCGCCGCCCTGCGCCGACTGCTGCTTGTCGCCACTGGCGAACTGGAAGGCGGTGTATGCGAGCACCAGGTGAGCGATGCCGCTGGCCGCCGAGCCGACCCGCTTCGCCTTGCCCTTCGTATCGTCGCCGTGGCGCTCGACATCGGTCGCCGCGTCGATCAGCTTGAACGCCGCATAGGCGAGCAATCCAATCGCCACGAGATACAGCATCGGGGTGCCCAGCGGCACGTCCTGGATCAGATCGAAGACCGCGCTCTGCCCGTCTTGCGCCTTGCCGGCAGTAGACAGCGCGAGGTAGCCGAGCAGCAGGTACACGACGCCGCGCGCCGCATAACCGAGGCGCACCAGCCAGCTGAACTTTTCCGATTTATCGACCACTGCAGCGCTCTCCCCTTGGTTCTGCGCTGCAACGGACGAGCGGCTGGTTAGTGCCTCAGACGTTGAATTTGAACAACAGGACGTCGCCGTCCTGCACCAGGTACTCCTTGCCTTCCTGGCGCAGCTTGCCCGCCTCGCGGGCCCCGGCTTCTCCGTTCAGTGAAACGTAGTCGTCAAACGCGATCGTTTCTGCGCGGATGAAGCCGCGCTCGAAGTCGGAGTGGATCTCGCCCGCGGCCTGAGGTGCCTTGGCACCGGCGGGAAAGGTCCACGCGCGCGCTTCCTTGGGTCCGGCGGTGAAGAACGTGTTGAGGCCGAGCAGCCGGTAGCCTGCGCGGATCACGCGGCTGAGGCCGCTTTCGGTGAGCCCGAGCGATTCCAGGTACTCGGCCCGCTCTTCGGCGGGCATCGCGACCAGCTCGCTCTCGATCGCCGCGGACACCACCACCGCCTGCGCGCCCTCGGCCGCGGCCTTGGCGAACACTTGCGCGGACAGGTCGTTGCCCTCTGCCGCGTCTTCCTCCGCGACGTTGCAGACGTAGAGCACCGGTTTGGCGGTGAGCAGCTGGGCCTGCGCGAACACGCGCTCCTCGTCGTCGCCATTGGGCTGCGTCAGCCGGGCGGGCTTGCCTTCGCGCAGCAGTTCGAGCGCCTGACCCAGTACGCTCGCCATGATCTTGGCTTCCTTGTCGCCTCCGGTCGCCTTTTTCTGCGCCGCTGGCACCCGCTTCTCCAGGCTTTCGAGGTCGGACAGCATCAGTTCGGTCTCGACCACTTCGGCATCCGCGATGGGATCGACCTTGTTCGCGACGTGCTGGATATCATCATCTTCAAAGCAGCGCAGGACATGGACGATTGCGTCCACTTCGCGGATGTTGCCGAGAAACTGGTTGCCCAGGCCTTCACCCTTGCTGGCGCCTTTCACCAGTCCGGCGATGTCGACGAAGCCGAGCTGCGTCGGGATCACCTTGGCGCTGCCGGCGATCGCCGCCAGCTGATCAAGCCGTTCGTCCGGCACCGCGACCTGGCCGACATTCGGCTCGATCGTGCAGAACGGGTAATTCGCGGCCTGAGCGGCCTGCGTTTCGGTGAGAGCATTGAACAGCGTGGACTTGCCGACATTGGGCAGGCCGACGATTCCGCAACGGAAACCCATCGGTAACTCCGGAAGGTGGGAGGTGAAGGCGCGGCCCTTAGCGGGTGGCCGGGCAATTGGGAACCGTGCGAACGGCGGCTATTTGCCCGGAGCCTAGTCGAGTACGCCCTCCACGATGGCCGCCATCGGCGAACGGCCGAGCATTGACCGCTGCGCCGCGGCCGACGCTTCGTTGATGGCGGTCTGGGGGATGGCGCCGTGGCTGACGGGCTTGCGCAAGGGGCGCGTCCCGGCGGGCATCGCGATGATGGCCGCGATCGCGCGCGGCACGTCCATCACGTCTGCGCTGCGGCCCGACCCGTCTTCGGTGCCCATCCGCGAGACAACCTGCGGGTAGCCATCGGCGTAACGGGCAGGGGTGCGCTCCTTGAGCGCGGCCGAATAGGCGTTGCGGTTGACCCACACCTTGGTCGGGTAGCCGCCCGGCTGGATGATCGTCACCTCGATCCCGTGCGGCGCGACTTCATAGGCGAGCTGCTCGAACATCGCCTCGACGGCGAACTTGGTGGCGGAGTAATGGCCGGCGAACGGCGCGATCACTCGCCCGAGCTGACTCGAAATGGCAAAGATCTGACCGCTCTTGCGGGCGCGCATGCCGGGCAGCACGGCGCGCGCGAGCCGGTGATAGCCGAACACATTGGTGTCGAACGCGAGTCGGGTGGCCGCCATGTCCTGCACCTCCACCGGCCCGGTGATGCCGACACCGGCGTTGTTGACCAGCACATCGAGTCCGCGTCCGGTCAAGCGCTCAGCCTCGGCCACCGCGCGGTTGACCATGTCCTCGTCCGTGACGTCCAGCTCCAGCACTGTGAGGTCGAGCTTCTCATCGCGGGCGAGCTTGCCGAGCTCTTCGGCTTCCGCGCGCGGAACATTGCGCATGGTGGCGAACACCTTGGCTCCTGCGCGGGCGAAGTGTTCGGCGCCCGCGCGGCCGAAGCCCGACGAGCTGCCGGTGATCAGGATCGCCTTGCCCTTGAGATCGGGCAGCGTTGTGGCGAGAGGTTCGGCGGCCTTGGCCGAAGCGGCCAGCGCTCCGGTGGCGGCGGCTCCGGCGAGCAGGCTACGGCGATCGATTGCGGTCATGGATGATGCTCCTTCGTCCGGAACCTATCGCCATTTTGCTTGCGCGCCAACGCCCGCCCGTCCAATCGTCAGCCCATGCGCCGCTTCGCTCTTGCCCTCGTTTGCGCCCTTTCTTTGGCAGCGTGCGAATCCACCAATTCTTCTGATTGGGCCGGAGGAGAGCGCACCCCGTTCAAACAGGCGGAGCGGAGCTGCAATCAGCTTCTCACGGGCGTGTCGAAGGAAGAAGATCGGCGTGAATTCTTCATCGGCTGCATGGGCGCGCTGGGCTGGACGCCCCGGCCGGGTGCCTCGATAGAGGTCTAGACCGCCGGTTCCGTCTTCGGAGTATCCGGATCGTCGAGGTACCCGAGGCGGCCGAGCTCACGGTGCAGCACGCGCAGCGCCCAGACGTCATACACCGCGTGACCGATCATCACGGTCAGCAGGCTGCCGGTCCACCAGAAGACCAGGCCGAACACCACGCCGATCAGCAGGATAATGGCCGTGATCAGGGGCCTGGCCATGTGGATGAGCGCGAAGGCGAGCGCGCTGATGGCGATCCCCGCGACCGGCCCGATCGCATCGCCGGCAAGCGTCTGCAGCCCGCCCCGGAACGCCGCCTCCTCACCGATGCCCGCGCAGATCGCGATGCCCACGAACGCTGCTCCGTTCGGTTCGCGGGCGAACAACGCGGCCATCCTCGCTTGCAGCCGGGCGGTCTTTTCCAGGAAGCCGGGGAACAGGCGAAAGATCGCGGCGATGACGACAATCAGGATGAGGCCGAAGATCAGCCCCTGCGCGACAGGGCGCCAGCCAAGGTCCACGAAGGTGTCGAGACCGCGTCCGGAATAGACCCACATGGCCGCGCCGGCGCCGACCATCACCAAGGTCTGCACGCCCAGGCCAGCGGCGAGACGGCCGCCCGGTAGGCCGGCCAACGGGATCACGCCTGTTGCCGCAACGCCACGTCGCTCATGAACCGCGCGTCGTCGCCGCTGGCGAGATGCTCCGCCTCGGCACCGATCGCGGCCAGCATGTCGGTGAGATCGTCGAACTCTGCCTTGGCATAGTTGCCGAGGACATGCCCCGTGACCCGGTCCTTGTGCCCTGGATGACCGATGCCGATCCTGACGCGGCGAAAGTCCGCCCCCCCAAGCTGGCTGGCGTGCTGGTCGATCGATCGCAAACCGTTGTGGCCCGCCAGGCCGCCGCCGGTGCGCACCTTGACCTTGAACGGCGCCAGATCGAGTTCGTCATGAAATACCGTCAGGGCACTCACGTCCAGTTTGTAGAAGCGCAAGGCCTCGGCCACCGCGCGCCCGCTTTCATTCATGAACGTGGCGGGCTTGAGCAACAGAATCCTGTCGCTGCCGATGCGGCCTTCCTGCACCCAGCCGGAGAACTTCTTCTGCACCGGCGCGAAGCCGTGCATCTCGGCGATCACGTCGACCGCCATGAATCCCACATTGTGCCGGTGCATCGCATATTGCGGACCGGGGTTGCCGAGGCCTGCCCAGATTTGCATCGCGCGCCCTTAGGCGAAGGCCCCCCACAAAGCAAAACGCCGACCCTCTTGCGAGGGCCGGCGTCGTGCTGTTGGTTTGCGGCTGATGGCTCAGCCGCGGATGTCGCTTTATTCGCCAGCCGCAGGCGCGTCGCCGCCCTGCTCGGTGGCGGGAACCTCGTCGGCATCGCCTTCGCCTTCAGCGCGCTTGAGCGCCGAGGGGGCGACCAGCGTCGCGATGGTGAAGTCGCGGTCGGTGATCGCGCTTTCCGCACCGGCGGGCAGGGTCACCTCGCTGATGTGGATCGAATCGCCGATTTCCTTGCCGGTCACGTCGATGGTGATGTCATCGGGAATCTTGTCCGATTCGCACACCAGTTCCAGCTCGTGGCGAACGACGTTCAGCACGCCGCCGCGCTTGAGGCCGGGGCTGGCTTCTTCGTTCGTGAACAAGACCGGCACGGCGACCTGAATCTTGGAATCCTTCGACAGGCGCAGGAAGTCGACATGGATCGGGCGATCGCTCACCGGATCGAACGCCACGTCCTTGGGGATCGCACGGACGGACCGGCCGCCGATGTCGATCATCACGATCGAGTTCATGAAGTGGCCGGTGCCAAGCTGGCGGACCAGTTCCTTCGCCTCGACGTGGATGGGAGTGGGTTCTTCCTTGCCGCCGTAGATCACGGCGGGAACACGGCCTTCACGGCGCAATACACGGGAGGCTCCCTTGCCAGCCCGCTCGCGCGCCTCAGCCGGCAGGGTCAGAGCGTCGCTCATCTTGATGCCTTTCGAATGCGGTAGAGTAACCGGTCCGCCACGCCTCCAGGGATGACCATGACGCCGGTGCGCGGGCCGTTAGCGGGACTGTTGCAAAAAGGCAAGCTCAGCGCACGCGCGTGATCGTGTATCCCCTGGCTGCCAGCAGTTCGGGCAGGCCCCCGGGCGGGGCAAGGTGCGCCGCGCCGACTGCCACCAGCGGCCGCTTGCCCTGTGCGTAAAGGGCCAGCAGCTTGTCGGCCCAGGCGCGGTTGCGGTCCACCAGCAGGGCCTGGCGGAGTTCCGGATCGGCCAGCATCCCCTCGTCACCCTCACGTGCGATCGCGTCCATGTCACCCGTGAGCCACAGCCTGGCAAGCCGGGCGCTATCGTCGGAATTCATCGTGTCTTCTTCCACCACCGCGCCGAGAAGGTCGCGCTGGTCGGCTTCCGCCAGCCGGTCGAAGATCGCGAACTGGCCCTGGACGCCTTCCAGTTCTTCGACCGGGCGCGCGCTGAAGTCCCTCAGCAGAGCGCGGTCGACCCCGTTCTCGCCGATTGAATCGTCCGCCAGCTGCGCCAGCATGATCGCGGCGGCCCAGGTCTCGACCGCCTTGAAGTCCGCCTCGCGGTATCCGCCCTTGGTCAGCAGCGTGCGCAGGTTCGCCCTGAGGCTCGCCGGCACCCGCTCCGACAGCGGCGGCAGACCGGCGCTGTGCGACAGGCGGGTGAAGGTGGCCGACAGCTTGGCGGTGTCCTCCAGGTCCTTCGCCTCGACCACCAGCACATCGGCATCGATTACCGCCCGGTCGATCGCCGGGGTTCGCCACTTGGCCCCGTCAGGCAGCGCGTGGATCGTGCCGAACAGCCAGCCCGCGGACGAGCCATCGGGCGCGGTGACTTGCCACAACGCGGGCGTGGGGGCGGGCAGGTCGGTGCGCGCGCCCTCGTGACCGCAGGACGCGACCAGCAGGGCTGCGACCGACGCGAACAGCCAGCGGATCACTGCACGCGCCTTACCCGCAAGCCCTTGGCCGCGAGATCGGCCTGCACGCTGCGCGGACCCGCCAGGTGCCCCGCGCCCACCGCCACGAACACCGTGCCCGGCGTGTCCAGCCGCTTCGCCACCCAGTCTGCCCAGGCACGATTGCGCTGCCACAACAATCGCTCCATCAGCGCCGTGTCGCCCGCCATGTCCTCGTTCATCAATCTGGCGAGCGCATCGGCATCGCCTTCCAGCCATTCGGCCACCATCGCATCGAGCATCGCCCTGATATCGTCGCTGCCATCGACCGCCTTCATCAGATAGTCGATTTGCGCCTCGCGCGGCAGGCTGTCGAACAACGACAGCTGATAGTCCATCGTCTCCAGCGCGGCCCGCTCACGGGGCGCGCCGGCTTGGGCCACCAGCGCCTGCTCGACCCCGTTTTCGCCCACCACTCCGGCCTTCGCCAGCGGGACCAGCGCGAACATCAGGGCCGCGTACCAGGGTTCGAACCGGTCGAACGCCCCCACCGGCATGCCGAGCTTGGCGGTTCCCGCCTCGAAGCGCGCGCGCTGGGCCTGGGTCAGCAGATCGCGCAGGTTCTCCTGCTCGCCGAGCAGCGCGTTCTTCATGACGAACGCCTGCATCGCGGCGGTGTCGGCGGTCGCAAGATCGATTTCCGTCACCAGCGTATCCGAAGCGGCCAACGCCGGGCCGATCTTGCCGCGCATCCACGGCACGTCCTTGGGCAGGGCGTGCACGGTACCGAACAGATAGATCGTCGTGTCCGCGTCAGCGACTGCCCACAGCGCCGGTCCCGTGCTGGCCGGGACAGGCGCGGGCGTGGTGGCGCAGCCTGCGGCCAGCAGCAGCGCGGCCAGTGCGCCGGTTGCCTTGCTCGTTCTGAAGTTCATTGCGTGCCTGTGAATTCGCGCGGTGCCTCGCGCAAGCGAAACGGCGAACAGCAGCACGCCGCCGCGACCATCCGTTCCGCGCCCGCGGCGCCGTTGTTGGGGCGCCATTGACGGGTGCAGGCCGCTCGGCCATTTGCCGCGGCAATGACCTCCGCTCGTGACCCCTCCCGCAGCTTCCAGGACATGATCCTGACGCTCCATGATTTCTGGAGCGCGAACGGCTGCCTGATCCTGCAGCCTTATGACATGCGGATGGGCGCCGGCACGTTCCATACGGCGACCACCCTGCGCGCGCTGGGGCCGGAGCCGTGGAACGCCGCTTTCGTGCAGCCGTGCCGCCGCCCGACCGATGGCCGCTATGGCGAAAACCCCAACCGGCTGCAGCATTACTACCAATACCAGGTGATCCTGAAGCCGAGCCCGCCCGACCTGCAGGAGCTTTATCTCAAGAGCCTGGAGGTGATCGGCATCGATCCGCTGAAGCACGACATCCGCTTCGTGGAGGACGACTGGGAAAGCCCGACGCTCGGCGCCTGGGGGCTGGGCTGGGAAGTCTGGTGCGACGGGATGGAGGTGACCCAGTTCACCTACTTCCAGCAGATGGGCGGCTTTGACTGCAAGCCGGTCGCGGGTGAGCTGACCTACGGCCTCGAACGCCTGGCGATGTACATCCAGGGCGTCGACAACGTGTACGATCTGTCATTCAACTCCGCCGGCGTAAGCTATGGCGAGGTGTTCCTGGAAAACGAGCGGCAGATGTCGAAGTGGAACTTCGAGGTTGCCGATACGGCCGCGCTGTTCGACCTGTTCGCCAAGGCCGAGGCGGAGTGCCGCAATGCGCTTAGCGCCGACGTGCCGATCGCCGCCTATGAACAGGCGGTCGAGGCGAGCCACGTGTTCAACCTGCTGCAGGCGCGCGGCGTGATCAGCGTGCAGGAACGCGCCAGCTACATGGGGCGGGTGCGCGATCTCGCGCGCTCCAGCTGTGAGGCCTATGCCGCCAAGATGACCCCCGAGTGGCAGAACAAGTATCCGGGGTGGACGCTGTGAGCGCCGCCGACTTCCTGCTCGAACTGCGCTGCGAGGAAATCCCCGCCCGCATGCAGAAGGGCGCGCGCGCCGACCTCGAAAAGCTGTTCCGCGCCCAGATGGACGCCGCCGGCGTGCCGCTGGGCGAGATCACCGTCTGGTCCACACCGCGCCGCCTCGCGCTGATCGCGCGCGGCTTGCCGCAAGCGACGCAGGCGGTCAGCGAGGAGACCAAGGGCCCCCGCACCACCGCGCCCGATCAGGCGCTTGAGGGGTTCCTGCGAAAGACCGGGCTGTCGAAGGACCAACTGACCGACCGCGACGGGGTGTGGTTCGCCATTGTGGAGAAACCCGGCCGCGCCGTGCGCGAGGTGCTTGCCGACGCGATCCCCGCAATCGTGCGCGCGTTTCCTTGGCCCAAGTCCATGCGCTGGGGCGCGGCATCGCTCTCGACCGAAAGCCCGCGCTGGGTGCGGCCGCTGTCGGGCATCGTCGCGATCCTCGGCGAAGACCTGGTGGAGTGCCAGGTGGGCGAGATCGCCAGCGGATACATGACGCTGGGCCACCGCTTCCACCACTCCGGCCCGATCACCATCGGCGGGGCGGATGACTACCAGGAAAAACTGCGCGCCTGCCACGTGATCGTCGATCATTCGGAGCGCGAGGCGCTGGTCCGCGAGATGAGCCGCGCCGCGGCGCTTGCCGCAGGGCTGACGCTGATCGAGGACGAAGGGCTGGTGGTCGAGAACGCCGGCCTCACCGAATGGCCGGTGCCGCTGCTCGGGCGCTTCGACGCGGCCTACCTCGACGTCCCGCCCGAGGTGATCCAGCTCACCGCGCGCGTGAACCAGAAGTACTTCGTGTGCGAAGATGCGTCGGGCAAGCTCGCCAACGCGTTCGTCTGCACCGCCAACATCGAGGCGGCTGACGGCGGCGCGGCGATCGTCGACGGCAACCGCAAGGTCCTCGCCGCGCGCCTGAGCGACGCGCGCTTCTTCTGGGAGCAGGACCGCAAGACGTCGCTGGCCGACCACGCGAAGAAGCTCGAGCGGATCACTTTCCACGAGAAGCTCGGAACCGTCGCTGACAAGGTCGAGCGGGTCGCCAGGCTGGCGCGCTGGCTGGTCGAGGAAGGCATCGTCAAAGGCGCTGACCCGGAGCAGGCCGAGCAAGCGGCGCGCCTTGCCAAGGCAGACCTCGTCACCGAAATGGTCGGTGAATTTCCCGAACTACAGGGACTTATGGGCGGTTATTATGCCCGCGCCGAGGGCTTGCCCGCTGCCGTGGCCGACGCCATCCGCGACCACTACAAGCCGGTCGGGCAGGGCGACGATGTGCCCATTGCGCCGGTGACGGTGGCGGTGAGTTTGGCAGACAAGCTTGATACGCTGCGCAGCTTCTTCGAAGTCGATGAGAAGCCAACCGGGTCAAAAGATCCTTTCGCGCTTCGCCGGGCGGCATTGGGCATCATCCGGCTCGTCCAGGACAATCAGCTGCGTTTGCCGATCGCGCAGGGCGACCTGCTCGACTTCTTCGCAGACCGTCTCAAGGTCCAGCAACGCGAGGCCGGCGTCCGGCACGACCTGATCGATGCCGTTTTCGCGCTCGGCGGCGAGGACGATCTCGTCCGCCTGCTCGCTCGGGTGAAAGCACTGCAAGCGTTCATGGCCACCGAGGACGGCGCCAACCTGCTCGCCGGTTACAAGCGTGCGGCCAACATCCTCAAGAAGGAGGACTGGCACGGTTCGGAGGGCGAGATCGCCCGCACCGGCGAGGAAGACCCGCTCGCCCTGGTCGACGATCCCGATCTTGCACCGGTGATCGCCGCCAAGATGGCGGAGCGGCGCGAGAATGCGCTTTCCTACACCCCCGAACCTGCGGAAGTAGCGCTGATCCAGGCGCTGGATTCGGCCGAGCCTACCGCAAGCCGTGCGGTCGAGGCGGAAGACTTCGGCGCGGCGATGTCGGCGCTCGCTTCGCTGCGGGCGCCGATCGATGCGTTCTTTGACAGCGTGACCGTGAACGATCCCGATGTCGCCAAGCGCGCGGCGCGGTTGGACCTGCTGGCGCGCCTGCGCGACGCGGTTCACCGGGTGGCGGATTTCAGCCGGATCGAAGGATAGCACTTCTTGCCCTGGACAGTGTGACACGTGTGACACTTCCATCAAACCACACAGCCAGACAGGGGCCCGCATGACCAGAACCGTCTACACCTTCGGCGGCGGCGCCGTGCACGACGATCCGCGCGCCCGGGACAAGACGATCGTGGGCGGGAAGGGCGCCAACCTCGCCGAAATGGCCGGCATCGGCTTGCCCGTGCCTCCCGGCTTCACCATCACCACCGAAGAATGCGTCCGCTACCTGGCCGAGGGCGGCGACTTCTCAGGCGATCTGCAAGAAACCATCGCTAAGGCGCTGCAACATATCGAGAAAACGGTCGGCAAGCGGTTCGGCGACCCGGCCGATCCCATGCTGGTGTCGGTGCGCTCCGGCGCGCGGGTGTCGATGCCGGGCATGATGGACACGGTGCTCAATCTCGGTCTCAACGACCAGACCGTGCAGGGCCTGGCAGTCGTCAGCGGGGACGAGCGCTTCGCCTGGGACAGCTACCGCCGGTTCATCCAGATGTATTCCGACGTGGTCCTTGGACTTGACCACGGGCTGTTCGAAGAGGCGCTGGAAATCGCCAAGGAAGACAAGGGTCTCTACGCCGACACCGAGATGGAGGCTGAAGACTGGCAGGCGCTGGTCGCGCAGTACCGGGCCATCGTCGAGGAGGAACTCGGCCAGCCGTTCCCGCAGGACGTGACCGAGCAGCTGTGGGGCGCGATCCGGGCGGTGTTCGACAGCTGGGACAGCGACCGGGCCAAGGTCTATCGCCGGCTCAACGACATCCCCGCCGGCTGGGGGACCGCGGTCAACGTACAGGCCATGGTGTTCGGCAACATGGGCGAGACGAGCGCCACCGGCGTCGCCTTCACCCGCGACCCCGCCACCGGCGAGCGCGCCTACTACGGCGAATGGCTGGTCAATGCGCAAGGGGAGGACGTCGTCGCCGGCATCCGCACTCCCCAGTACCTCACCCGCGCCGCCCGCGAACGCGCCAACGCCAAGCCGCTCAGCATGGAAGAGGCGATGCCCGATGCCTATGCCGAGCTTGCCCGGGTGTTTGACATCCTGGAACTCCACTACCGCGACATGCAGGACATCGAGTTCACCGTCGAACGGGGCAAGCTGTGGATGCTCCAGACCCGCTCCGGAAAGCGTACTGCCAAGGCTGCGCTCAAGATGGCGGTCGACATGGCGGGCGAGGGGCTGATCGACGAGAAAACCGCGATCCTGCGGGTCGATCCGATGGCGCTCGATCAGTTGCTACACCCCACGCTCGATCCCCAGGCACCGCGTGATGTCCTCACCACCGGCCTCCCCGCGAGCCCCGGCGCCGCGTCGGGCAAGATCGTGCTCGATGCCGATACCGCGGAAAGCTGGGCCGCGCGGGGCGAGAAGGTCATCCTCGTGCGTGTGGAGACCAGTCCCGAGGACATCCACGGGATGCATGCGGCGCAAGGCATCCTTACCGCGCGCGGCGGCATGACGTCACACGCGGCGGTGGTCGCGCGCGGAATGGGCCGCTGCTGCGTCTCAGGCGCGTCCGCCGTGCAGATCGACCGCGCAGCCCGCACGCTGCGCATTGGCGGGCGCGAACTGGCCGAAGGCGATGTGCTGACCCTCGACGGCAGCACAGGGCAGGTCATGGCGGGGGTGGTCGCCACGATCGAACCAGAACTGGCCGGCGATTTCGGCGTGCTGATGGAATGGGCTGACCGGCATCGCCGGATGGCCGTGCGCGCCAATGCCGAAACGCCCGGCGACTGCCGAATGGCGCGCCAGTTCGGCGCCGAGGGCATCGGTCTCTGCCGTACCGAGCACATGTTCTTCGATGCCAGCCGGATCAGCGCCGTGCGCCAGATGATCCTGGCCGAAGACGAGGCTGGCCGGCGCAAGGCCCTGAGCAAGCTGCTACCCGAACAGAGGGCGGATTTCGCGCAGATTTTCGAGGTGATGGCCGGCCTGCCATGCACGATCCGCTTGCTCGACCCCCCGCTGCACGAGTTTCTGCCGCACGACGACGCCGAGTTCGCCGACCTGGGCGAGGCCACCGGCTTTGGCGTCGATCACCTCAAGCGCCGCGCGGCCGAGTTACACGAATTCAATCCGATGCTTGGCCATCGGGGTTGCCGGCTCGGGATCACCTATCCCGAAATCTACGAGATGCAGGCGCGTGCCATTTTCGAAGCCGCATGCGATGTCGCCGCGGCATCGGGCGCGGCGCCAGTCCCCGAGGTGATGATCCCGTTGATCGCCACCAAGCGCGAACTGGAGATTCTGCGTGCGCTGGTGGACCGCGTGGCCGCTGAAGTGTTCGCCGAGAAGGGCAGATCGGTCGACTATCTGGTGGGTACGATGATCGAGCTCCCACGCGCTGCCCTCATGGCTCACGAGATTGCCGAAGAGGCACTGTTCTTTTCGTTCGGCACCAATGACTTGACGCAGACTACTCTCGGCTTGTCGAGGGATGATGCAGGCCGCTTCCTGGGGGCCTACGTCGATCAGGGGATTTTTGCGCGTGACCCTTTCGTCAGCCTGGATGTCGAGGGCGTCGGCGAACTGGTCCGCCTCGCTGCCGAGCGCGGGCGGTCGACCCGGACAGACATCAAGCTGGGCATCTGCGGCGAGCACGGCGGCGATCCCGCGTCGATCCAGTTCTGCGAGAGCGTGGGACTCGATTACGTCTCCGCCAGTCCCTATCGCGTGCCGATTGCGCGGCTGGCGGCAGCTCAGGCGGCGCTGCGCGCCTGATCGTTCGCGGTTGCTCAGTCTTTCCAGCCGGTAAGGGTCAGAATCTCGAGCGTTTCGATCACCCGGCCGTCGTCGTCGGCATCCGCCAGAAACGCCTTTCGCGCACGATCCAGACCGGTGCGGGTCAGGGGCGGCGCACTGTCGGCGAGCGTGCTGGTAAGCCCTTGCGCACGCAGATCGGCGACCAGCGTGTCGAGCGCGCCGTACCGCAGGCGCAAGGTCCAGGCGTCTGCCACCTGCCGCGCGAAACCAGCGCGCTGCAGCAGGCCGGCGCCCGAGCGAGCATCGACAGCCGGGTGCAAGCGCGCCGCTGGCCGTTCGCCATCGGCGGCGAGCAGGGCCGAGCGCAGCCGCGGCAGGCTGCCGGCGCCGATCATTCCGGCCAGCATGACGCCGCCCGGCGCCAGCGCGGCGCGCTGATGGATCAGGGCGCCCGGCAAGTCGTTGATCACATCGAGTGCGGCCAGGCTGACGATCAGGCCGAACTCTCCGAACGGCAGTGGCCGCTCCAGATCGATCGCCTCCGGTTCAGCCACGGTCACGCGGACGCCGTCCCGCTCCAGCGCGCGGCCAAGCCTGGTGCTTCCCACCCCCACTACCAGCGCGCGCGTGGGTTCGAGCCGCATGAAGGCGACCCGGTCCAGCATGTCCTCAACCATCGCCTCGGCCAACCAGTGAGCAGCATCTGCCTGTTGCTGGAGGACCTGCGCCCGGGCGGCGCGCGCGGTCCGGCGCCGGGCGCTGAAAATTGTCGGTGGGGCGGCATCGGTCATGGCAAACCTCACGCACCATCGTCGCGCGCGATGCAAGCGAGACGATGAGCGCGAAAGCGATCTTGCGCGACAGTCTCGCGCCGCTGGTAGATCTTATCTACCCGCCGCGCTGCCCTCTATGCGGCGCGGCGATCGGCGCACAGACCGGCCTGTGCAGCGACTGCTGGAGCGAGTTGCGCATCCCGTCGGAGCCAGCTTGCGTCACCTGCCAGCGCCCGTTCGGCCACTCGGCGGCCGGGAGCGGAGCGGTCTGCGCCGTGTGCCTCGTCAAGCCGCCGCGCCACGACGGGATCGCCGCCGGTACGCTCTATGGCCATGGCTCGCGCAAGCTGGTGCTGGCCTTCAAGCATGGCCGGCGGATCGCGCTCGCGCCGATGCTCGCCCGGCTGATCGTCGCCCGCTTGCCGGCTCTGGAGGGGACGTGGCTGGTGGCCCCGGTGCCGCTCCACCGTTGGCGCCTGTGGTCGCGCGGCTACAACCAGGCCGCTCTGCTGGCGCGAGAGGTGGCCCGGCTGACCGGGCAGACGCTGGCCCTCGATCCGCTGATCCGCACGAAGCACACTGCCACGCTTGGCGGGCTGGGACGCACGGCGCGCGCGCGCGCGTTGAGGGGCGCGCTGACCGTGAATCCGCGTTACGCCGCCGGCCTAAAGGGCGCGCAGGTTATCCTGGTGGATGACGTGCTTACCAGTGGCGCGACCAGCGATGCCTGCGTCCGGGCGCTGAAACGTGCCGGAGCAGACAAGGTCATCGTTGCGTGCTTTGCTCGCGTGCTGGATGAGACGGATGGAGAGGTGCCGGAAAACGAAACGCCCGGGGCGTTAACCCCGGGCGCACCGTGACGAAATACGCTGAACCCGCCTTTCGGCAACAGCGGCCACCCCCTATGGCCGCCAGGTTCGATCCCTCATCGTCTGCCGATCCCGTCGCGACCTGATGCAAGCATTGGCGCGTTTGCCGTGATCGGCGGTCCCTGAACCTGGCACGCTATGGCTGCCGCGTTCCGGCTCGCCGCCCTTGCGGACTGCACAGCCTGTGTCTCACCGTTCGCCGGTTCATCAAATAGACATGTGGCAAAGACACTGATTTTGCCCAATCTCTGTGGTTATGATGCAACAAGGTGTGGCGTTAAGGAGAGTGACGAATGCACGCGCAGTTTAAGCCCAAGTACGATCAGCAAGGGCTGCTTACCGCCGTCGCGATCGACGCCGCCAGCAAGGCCGTGCTGATGGTCGCGTTCATGGATGCCGAAGCGCTTGCCGCAACTCGGGCGACAGGGTTCGCGCATTTCTATTCCCGCTCGCGCGGCCGCTTGTGGAAGAAGGGCGAAAGCTCGGGCAATGTCCTGCGCATCCAGCGCATTCTGGTCGACTGCGACCAAGACACTCTGCTGCTCGAGTGCGTCCCGGCGGGACCGGCGTGTCATACCGGCGCGCAGAGCTGCTTCTTCAGTGAACTCGACGGCGAGGTTCTCCGTCCCGTCACAACTTGACGCGCACGTAAAGCAGCGAGTATCGTGACTTATGGCCGAACCCGCCCGCAGCGCCGAATCCGCTCATCAAGGGGCGCACCTCGAACGGCCCGATCATCTTGATCGAGAGCAGTTCTCCATTTCCGACCTGACGGAGGAATTCGGCTGCACCGCGCGCGCGCTGCGGTTCTACGAGGACGAGGGTCTGATCGCGCCGCGCCGTGTCGGTCTGGCGCGGATCTACTCGACGCGTGACCGCGCGCGCCTGGCCTGGATCATGCGGGCCAAGAACGTCGGCTTCAGCCTGGGCGAGATCCGCGAGATGATCGACCTTTACGATCTGGGCGACGGCCGGGTCGAGCAGCGCCGCGTGACGATCGAAAAATGCCGCGAGCACGTCGCCAAAATGAAAGCGCAGCGAGACGACATCGATTCGGCGATTGCCGAGCTGACCGCTTTCATCGCGCACGTCGAGCGCGTCGCCGAAGAGCGCTGAACGCTCACGCTATACTAAGGACATTCAATGCCGAGCTATACTGCCCCGACCCGTGACGCCAAGTTCATCCTCAACGAGGTGCTGGACGTGGCGAGCTATGGCAACCTGCCCGGCTTCCAGAGCGCCACGCCCGATCTCATCAACACCGTGGTGGACGAAAGCGGCAAGTTCGCGGCCGCGGTCCTGGCGCCGCTCAACCAAGTGGGCGACCACGAGGGGTGCACCCGTCACCCGGACGGATCGGTAACGACGCCGACCGGCTTCAAGGCGGCGTTCGATCAGTACGTGGAAGCGGGCTGGAGCACGCTGACCGCGCCGGAGGAATTCGGCGGGCAGGGGATGCCCCACGTGCTCGGTTCAGTGCTGGAGGAATTCATCTCGTCCGCCAATCAGTCGTTCGGCATGTATCCGGGGCTGACGCAAGGCGCGGTGAGCGCCATTCTGGCCACCGGCAGCGACGAACAGAAGGCGCTCTTTGCGCCCAGGATGATCGCCAATCAGTGGCTCGGGACGATGAACCTGACGGAGCCACAGTGCGGCACCGACCTGGGCCTGATCCGCACCCGTGCCGAGCCGCAGGGCGACGGCAGCTTCGCCATCACCGGGACCAAGATCTTCATCTCTGCCGGTGAGCACGATCTTGCCGAAAATATCATCCACCTGGTCCTCGCCAAGACGCCCGGCGCCCCTGACAGCAGCAAGGGCATCAGCCTATTTATCGTGCCCAAGTTCCTGGTGGGCGACGACGGCTCGATCGGGGAGCGCAACGCGGTCCAGTGCGGTTCCATCGAGCACAAGATGGGCATCCACGGTAACTCGACGTGCGTGATGAACTACGATGGTGCCAAGGGCTGGCTGGTCGGCGAGGAGATGAAGGGACTGGCCGCGATGTTCATCATGATGAACGCCGCGCGGCTTGGCGTGGGCATCCAGGGGCTGAGCCAGGCGGAAGTCGCCTACCAGAACGCGGTCGCCTATGCCCGGGATCGGCGCCAGGGCCGGGCGCTGACCGGTCCGGCTGACCCGGCCGAGAAGGCGGACCCGATCATCGTCCATCCCGATGTCCGGCGGATGCTGATGGACGCCAAGGCGTTTACCGAGGGCATGCGCGCGCTCGTCCTGTGGGGCGGGTTGCTGGTTGACCTGACGCACAACGCCCCGAGCGAAGAGGAGCGCGGTCAAGCTGATGCGCTGCTCGGGCTGCTGACCCCGGTGATCAAGGGATATGGCACCGACAAGGGCTTCGACACCGCGGTGAACATGCAGCAGGTGTTCGGTGGCCACGGCTACATCCACGAATGGGGCATGGAGCAGTTCGTCCGCGACGCTCGCATCGCCCAGATCTATGAAGGCACCAACGGCGTGCAGGCGATGGACCTGTGCGGGCGGAAGCTTGCCAGCAAGGGCGGGGCAGCCATCCAGGCGTTCTTCAAGATGGTCGACGACGAAGTCGCTGCCAGCGACGGGGAGCTCGCGCCGCTGGCCGAAGCCCTCGGCAAAGCGGTGGGTGAGCAGAAGGCGGCCACCATGTGGTTCATGCAGAACGCCATGGCCAACCCCAACAACCTGGGCGCAGGCGCGCATCACTACATGCACATCATGGGTGTGGTGTGCCTGGGACTGATGTGGCTGCGCATGGCGAAAGCGGCGGCGGTGCGGGTGGCCGACGGCGACGGCGACGGCGCGTTCTACCAGGCCAAGTTGACCACCGCGCGCTACTTCTTCGAACGCTTCGTGCCGGACGTTGGAGCGCTGCGACGCAAGATCGAAACGGGCGCCGAAGCCTTGATGGCGCTGGACGAGGACGCCTTTCTCACCGCGGCTTAGCGTTCTGCGTCACAGCAGCCGCAACTGACCTCCGTTCGGTGGCGGGCGGAACTGCGTGCAGTCGAGCTCGAACCGCTCCTTGCGCATGCCTGCGCGGGAGGCGGCGATGCGAAAACGGGCGCGGAACAGATCGGCCCACACGCCGCTCGGCTTCATGCGGCTGAAAAATGCCGGGTCGTTGTCGCGCCCACCCCGGATCGACTGCACGATGCTCATCACCTTGTCGCCGCGTTCGGGAAAATGGACCGATAGCCATTCGCGAAACAGCGGGGCGACTTCATAGGGCAGACGCAAAGGTATCCAACCTGCCGATCGCACGCCAAGCGCTCCGGCGCGGGTGATGATCTCCTCCATGAACTGGTCGGTGATCGCCGGGATGATCGGGGAAACCGAGCAGTGCGTCGGCACGCCCGCATCCACCAGCTTGCCGAGCGCGGCCAGTCGCTTGGCAGGCGCTGCTGCGCGCGGTTCGAGCTTGCCGGAGAGTGCGGGATCCAGCGTCGTTACCGACACGCAGACCGCGATCAGCCTCAGCCGGGCCATTTCTGCCAGCAGGTCGATGTCGTCGCATACCCGGTCTGACTTGGTGGTGATCGTCACCGGGTGGCGGGCATCGAGGCACACCTCCAGCAGTTCGCGCGTGATCCGATAATTCCGCTCTATCGGCTGATACGGATCGGTGTTCGTGCCCATGGCTAACGGCTGCGGACGGTATCTGGGCTTGGCGAACGTATCGCGCAGCAGGCGGGCGGCGTCGGGTTTCGTGAACAGCCGGGTTTCGAAATCCAGGCCGGGCGACAGATCGTGATAGGCGTGGGTCGGGCGCGCGAAGCAATAGATGCAGCCATGCTCGCAGCCCCGGTACGCATTGACGGATCGGTCGAAACCGATGTCCGGCGAGGTGTTGAAACTGAGGATCGTCTTGGGGTGTTCTGCCGTGACCGTCGTGCGCAGCTTCACCGGCGGGCCCCCAGCTTCCCTGGCAAGCTGTTCCATGTAATCGCGCCAGTCGCCATCTTCCTCACGGGTGTTGAGGCCAAACCGGGTGGGAGCACCATCCGACTGGGCGCCTCGGCCGCTTATTTCTGGTGCGAATCGCCGTTCCACATGGCGGAACATAGAAGGAACATCGGCTGGGTGGTAGCCGCTATTGCTCCTGCAAGCGGGGCAGCAGATCAACGAAGTTGCAGGGGCGATTACGGCTGTCGAGTTGCTCGGCAAGGATGCCGTCCCAGCCATCCTTCACCGCGCCGTTCGATCCGGGGAGGGCGAAGAGGTACGTCCCGCGCGAAACGACAGCGCAGGCGCGGCTCTGGACGGTGCTGCTGCCAATCGAGCGATAACTGAGCCGTCGGAACAGCTCCCCGAAACCGGGAATGTCCTTCTCCTTCACGCGGTCGAAGGCTTCTGGCGTGACATCGCGCCCCGTCAGTCCGGTGCCCCCGGTGGTGACGACCACGTCGATGGCAGGGTCGTCGATCCAGCCATTGAGCCGGTCAGCCAGCGCGTCCAGATCGTCGCGCTCGATCGCGCGCGCGAAGAGGTGGTGGCCCGCGTTCCGGATGCGCTGAGCAAGAATATCGCCACTGGTATCGTCCGCAGGCGTGCGGGTATCGGAGACGGTGAGCAGCGCGATGTTGACCGGGCGGAACTCGCGCGCCGGATCGATCGGCATCAATCTGCCCCTCTAGTTGGCGCGGGTCAGACGGACTGCGCGGCTGCCGGAAAGCTCAGGGAAGGTCGGCCACATGCCCTGGGCCAGCGCCTTGCGGCTGTCGCTCGCGCCGCCGGCTTGCCGCTCGTACATCCAGTAATTGCGCATCACGATGCCGACATAGCCGCGCGTCTCCCAGTACGGGATGCTTTCCATGTAGAGCAGCGGATCGCCCAGATCGCGCACTTCGCTGTTCCATCGGGTGATCGGCGATAGACCCGCGTTGTAGGCGGCCATGATCTTGGGCAGCAAACCGCCGGTCGCGGCGCTGTCGCGGAGCATTTCCAGGTTCTCCTGCCCGAATGCGAGATTGGTCGCCGGGTCCGACAGGTTGACGTAGCTCGCGCTCATGTTCAGCCGCGGTGCGTGCTGGCGCACCGTGATCGGGGTGATCTGCATCAGCCCCTTCGCCTCAGCCGGGCTGACGGCGTTCACCTGGAACCGCGATTCCTGCAGCGTGTGGGCAAAGGCAAGCGCTGGATCGACTTTCCAACCGGTCGCCGGCTGCCAGCGCGGGGCGGGGTAGCGCAGGGCGGTTTCAGCCCGGGCGCCCCGCGGGGCATTCGCCGCCATCCACAGTTGTGTCGATGGCAGACCCAGCTCCCGCGCAAGCCGGCTGAGCGCATCGTATTGACTGGCGGGCCCGATCTTCGCCTCGTAGCGCAGCACCTGGTCGGCCAGGCTGTCGCGGCCGATCTCGGCCAATGCCACGGCGGTGCGCACGTTGGGCTCGTCGCGCAGCCGCTGCCAGTCCGCGAGATCGAAGTCGGCCGTCCGCTTGCCGCCGGGCAGGTCCTGGCCCAACTGCTCGCGGGCGAGCATACCGTAGAGCGTTTCATCGAGCCGCGCTGCTCCGCGCAGTTGCTCAGCGGCGCGCTCAGGTTCGCGGCAGCGCACCAGGGCGCGGCTGGACCAGTAATACGCGGCTGCGGTCAGTTCCAGGTTCTGCGCGGAGCCCGCCGCGCGCCGGAACGCATCTGCCGCGCCGGCACAATCGCCCAGCCGCCACGCGGCAAGGCCCGCCGCCCAGTCGCCTTCGCCGACCCATGCGCCGCTGCCGCCATCACGGACGGTATTGGCCATCGCCAGCGCGGAGGCGTCGTCATTCTCGATGTAATAGCTCCACGCGACGCGCTGGCGCCATTCGGCGCGCGCCGCGCTCGAAAGGCCGGCGTCAACTCCGTCGAGCAGGATCCGCGCGCCGCCGGGATCGTCCGCCTTGATCCGCTCGAGGATCGCCGCCGACACTTCGGCCGGCATCGTCCCGTCATTGACCGAACGGGGCAGCGTCCGATTGGGCGCGTAGGGCTGTGCGACCAGTTGCTGCGGTACAGGAAGACTGGGTACGGTCGCCAGTCCGCGCTTCAGACCCAGGCTGGCGATCTGCTGCGCCTGCGGCAGCGCCGTTCCCTTGTCGAGCCAAGCCTGGATGGCGGGCAGTTCAACCTTTGGACTCTTGGCGTGAAGAAAATATTCAGCGCGGGCGACCTGGTGCAGCGGGCCGTCCGCTTTCTCGGCGAACATCGCATCGACCCGGGTCCAGTCGTTAAGGTCGATCGCGGCGAACAGCGACTTGTACCAATCGCTCTCAGCCTTGCTCAGCAGCTTCGGAACGTTGGTGGAGTTGGCGCGGGCGCGGAAATATTCGGCGGCGCTCGAATTGGCGAGAGCTGGGGACGACACCGCGCAGGCGATCACGCCCGCCGCAGCCAGAGCTATCCGTGTGGTTCGTCCCATGTTTGCCCGTCCGTCCAATCCAGCCAGCGTTGCCATAACCTCGCCCGGAGTGCCGGTTTGGCCAGCAGCCGGTCGAGCCCCGCTTCGTGCAGCGCCGGTACCCTGCCGCCTTCATGGTTAAACGATTGTAAATTTGGTGAGCCTTGCGCTGGATCGTGCCCGCAAAGCGGCAGGATGCTCTGACCGAGCACGAGCAGCCGCTTCGGACGCGCCAGCATCACGTGGTGAGCAAGAACCGCGCCCATCCCATCCGCCGTGATCTGGCGCCAGTCTGCCATCGGCGTGTGCCGTGGCAGCACGCTTGCGAGATAGACGCGCTCATCGGGCAGGCCCGCCGCGGCTAGGAAGCCTGACAGGAGCTGGCCTTCCCGGCCTGTCAGGATGGTTTCGCGATCATGCTCCTCGGGCATCGCCACCAGCACCATGAGTTCCGCGCCCACGTCGCCGCGGGGTGCGATGCGCGGGGCAAGTCCGCCTTCATCAAGCGAAGGTTCTTCAAGCCACCAGTTACGAAAGGATTCCAGGTCGCCTGGCCACCGCGCCCGATCGCCGCCAATCGCGGGCGCTGGCGGCGGCGTGGGCAGCGGTGCTGCGGCAGCGGTCTGGCTCGGCTCCGCAGCGGGAGCGGCTCCCTTTTGCTCGCCCAGCCACTTGCGCGGCGTATCACCGAACGTGGCATCGACGCCGGCTTCCCGCCACCAGTCCAGCGCGGCGGCAATGTCTCTTGCGAGCACGGAAGAGGTCGGGGTGGGCATGATCAGGAGCGGCTGGGTCTTGACCTGCCCCGCCGCTGCAATCAAGCGGATAGCAACGCAAGAACTGGAGCCTTTCAGGCATGATTGAACGTGAATCGATGCCGTGTGACGTGGTGATCGTCGGCGGTGGCCCCGCTGGCCTGTCCGCCGCGATCCGCCTCAAGCAGATCAATTCCGAACTCGAAGTGATCGTGCTGGAAAAAGGCAGCGAAATCGGCGCGCACATCCTGTCGGGCGCGGTGGTCGATCCGCGCGGGCTTGATGAACTGCTGCCCGACTGGCGGGATCAGGGGTGCCCGATGGCTGAAGTGCCCGTGACCGACAACTGGCACTGGGTTCTGTCGAAAGGCAAGAAGACCAACCTGCCGCACCTGATCATGCCGCCGTTCATGTCGAACGATGGCAACTACACCGGATCGCTGGGCAACCTGTGCCGCTGGCTGGCCGAACAAGCCGAAGCGCTGGGGGTCATGGTATTCCCCGGCTTCCCCGCGGCAGAGGTGATCATCGGCGAAGACGGGGCCGTCGCCGGGGTCATCACCCAGGACATGGGCGTGGCGGCGGACGGCGAGCACAAGGGCGATTTCCAGCCGGGCATGGAAATCTACGCCAAGTACACCCTGTTCGCAGAAGGCGCGCGCGGCCACCTCACCAAGCGGATGAAGTCCAAGTACAATCTTGAGGCCGATTGCCAGCCGCAGGTCTATGGCCTCGGCATCAAGGAAGTATGGGATATCGATCCCGAAAAGCATGTGCCCGGACGGGTGATCCATACCCAGGGCTGGCCGCTCAACGAAAGCGAGAGCTGGGGTGGCGGGTTCATCTACCACCAGGCGAACAACCAGATCGCCATCGGGTTTGTCACCGCGCTCGACTATCGCAATCCCTACATCAGCCCGTTTCAGGAATTCCAGCGCTGGAAGCATCACCCGGCGGTTCGCGAGTACCTCGAAGGTGGCAAGCGGGTCGCGTACGGCGCGCGCGCCATCAACGAAGGCGGCTGGCAATCAGTCCCCAAGCTGGCTTTCCCGGGCGGCGCGCTGATCGGATGCTCCGCCGGCTTCGTGAACGTGCCCCGGATCAAGGGCACGCACACCGCGATCAAGAGCGGCATGCTGGCTGCGGAAGCGGCTGCTGCCGCGATCGGCCGAGGTGACGAGCGGACCGAGCTGATGGATTACGACGCGGCGCTCCGCGACAGCTGGATCGCGCATGAACTGAAACTGGTGCAGAACGCGCAGCCGGCGGTCGCGAAGTTCGGCGGTGACATGGGCACGATCGTCGCAGGCCTCGACATGTGGTTGCGCTATCTCAAGATGCCGATCATTCCCGCGTTCAAGCACCACCGCGACAGCGAGATGACCGAGCGGGCCGACCTGTACCAGCCGATCGCCTATCCCAAGCCCGACGGAGTGATCAGCTTCGACCGGCTGACCAGCGTCGCCTTCAGCTATACCAACCATGCCGAAAACCAGCCGGTCCACCTGGTGGTCAAGGACATGGAGTTGCAGAAGCGTAGCGAACTGGGCGTCTATGCCGGCCCGTCGCAGCGTTATTGTCCAGCCGGCGTGTACGAATGGCTGGTGGACGATGCGACCGGTGAGCCGCGGTTTCAGATCAATTCGCAAAATTGCGTCCACTGCAAGACGTGCGACATCAAGGATCCGAACCAGAACATCACGTGGGTTGCACCCGAAGGCGGGGGCGGACCCAATTATCCGAACATGTGAGGCGCTAGTCGGGCATCAGCTTGTTGGCCTTGCTGACGATGAAGGCGGTCGACCAGCCGATCAGCAGGAAGCCGATCAGCGCCTCGAACGCGCCGATCAGCCGCCAGTCGGGCGGGAAGTATTCGGCGGTCCGGCCAAGCGTCGTGTATGTGGATGCAGAGTAGAACAGCGCCTCCTTGACCGTCTCGACCCCGCCGACCCACAAGTAGAATGCACCAAACAGGCCGATCTCCAGCGAGTGCAGCAGCAAGAGCATGAACCCCATCGCCGACATCTTGATGATGCTGTGAATGCCGAAATTGAGCTCGTCGAGGCGCTCTTCCCGCAAATTGAGCAGGTGCGATATCGCAGTGATGCCGAACGCATGAACCACGGTCATGGCCACCATCAAGCCGCCTGCGGCGCTCAACTGTTTGCCAAGCGCGATCGTGTCGGACGTCTGTTCCATCATACCCATGCAAATGGTGGTCGGGACCGATGCGTTCCTGTTCCGGATGGAAGGGGCTGAATGCGCGAGATTGCATACGCCAAGATCAACCTGGCGCTGCACGTCCGTCGCCGGCGCGACGATGGCTATCACGAACTCGAGACACTGTTCGCGTTCGTCGATGCGGGCGATCTGCTGGTCGCCCGGCCGTCAGACCGGGACGAGCTGACGGTAAGCGGTGAGTTCGCCCCGCAACTGACTGATCCATTTGGCAATCTCGTGACCGCTGCTCTGGGCAAGTTGCCGCGGGCGGGCGGGCTTTCGCTTGCGCTTGAAAAGAACCTTCCGGTGGCGGCGGGGCTTGGCGGCGGATCGGCGGATGCCGGCGCGGTATTTCGGATCGTGGATGCGCTCCATGGTTTGCCGGGCGACTGGCTGCGGCGGGCGGCGTCCCTGGGGGCGGACGTTCCGGCGTGCGTCGCAAGCCGGATGTGTCTCGGTTATGGCTCGGGCATCGATTTAGCTCCTATAATCAATGATCTAGAGGGCGCGCCTGTCATCCTTGTGAACCCCCGGGCGCCGCTGGCGACCGGCGCGGTGTTTGCCGGCTGGAGCGGAGAAGATCGCGGTCCGCTCCCGGTCGGACCGGCGTCCATCGTCACCCAGCAAGGGCGCAATGATCTTGAGGATTCTGCCGTTGCCCTGGTTCCGGAAATCGCAGGTGTCCTCAGCGCCCTCCGCCGAACCGGCGCGTCGGTCGCGCGGATGTCGGGATCGGGAGCGACCTGTTTTGCCCTCTATTCCGACGCTGCCGCGCAAGCGGCAGCGGCGGCCCAGCTGTCCGGCGAGCATCCAGGCTGGTGGATCATGGAAGGTAAGCTGCGACCATGACATCTTGGCAACCCTGGCGCCGCATCGGGCCTCAACGCTCCCCGGCAGGGATCGTACTGATAGCGGATCACGCGTCCAACTTCGTGCCGGCCGGGATCGACCTCGGTATCGCGCCTGAATTGCTCGACCAGCACATCGCCGTCGACATCGGGGTGGAGCCGGTCGCCGAACTGATGGCGCAGGACAGCGGGATCCCCGCTCACCTGGCAACCGTCAGCCGGCTGGTATGCGATCTTCACCGGGAAGAAGACCATCCCGCCGTGGTTCCAGCGATCAGCGACGGGCATGCGATACCTGGGAACGCGGGAGCCGATGTAGAAGCGAGGTTGAACCTTTTCCACCGGCCATATCATGCTGCTTTGGCTGCATGGCTGGACGAGGTTGAACCGTCGCTGATCATCTCGCTGCACAGCTTCACCCCTTCGCTCCGCAGCGCACCAGCGGCGCGGCCGTGGGAAGTCGCGCTGCTCTATAACGAGGATGATCGCGCCGCTCGGCTTGCGATGAACCTCTTTCGAGCGGCTGGCTTCACGGTCGGCGACAACGAACCGTACTCCGGCCGCCAACTCAACGCGACGATGAACCGCCATGCCGAGGCGCATGGTCGACCGTATCTCGCGATCGAGGTGCGGCAGGATCAGATCGCTGAGCCCGCGGGGCAAGCGCTCTGGGCGCACCTGATCAGCGATGTCGCGGCGCGGGTGGCGCTGCTGCTTGAGGCGCCTTAAGGAAATGCCGTTGGGACGGAGCAGCATCCTGGCCTAGCCTTTCTCGACAGCCAAGGACCCTGCACATGCCCGAACTCCGTTCCCGCACCTCCACTCATGGCCGCAACATGGCGGGCGCCCGGGGTCTCTGGCGCGCGACGGGCATGAAGGACGGCGATTTCGGCAAGCCGATCGTGGCGGTGGTCAATTCGTTCACCCAGTTCGTGCCCGGGCACGTCCACCTTAAGGACCTGGGCCAACTGGTCGCCCGGCAGATCGAGGCGGCGGGAGGAGTCGCGAAAGAATTCAACACGATAGCGGTCGATGATGGCATAGCGATGGGCCATGATGGGATGCTGTATTCGCTCCCGTCACGCGAACTGATTGCCGACAGCGTCGAATTCATGGTCAATGCCCATTGCGCTGACGCGATGGTGTGCATCTCTAATTGCGACAAGATCACGCCGGGCATGTTGATGGCTGCGCTGCGGATCAACGTGCCCGCTGTCTTCGTCAGCGGCGGGCCGATGGAAGCCGGCAAGGTGGTGGTGAAGGGCAAGGAGATCGCTCTCGACCTCGTCGACGCGATGGTCGCCGCGGGCGACGAGAGCTTCTCTGACGAAGAAGTCGCGGATATCGAGAGGGCGGCCTGTCCAACCTGCGGATCGTGCAGCGGGATGTTCACCGCCAATTCGATGAACTGCCTGACCGAAGCGCTCGGCCTGTCGTTGCCCGGCAACGGCTCCGTACTGGCCACGCATGCCGACCGGCAGGGGCTGTTCGAACGGGCAGGGCGCCTCGTCGTGGAGTTGTGCCGCCGTTATTACGGGGATGGGGATGCCAGCGTACTGCCACGCTCGATCGCCAGCTTCGAAGCTTTTGAAAACGCCATGAGCCTCGACATTGCGATGGGCGGTTCGACCAACACGGTGCTCCACCTGCTGGCAGCCGCGCACGAGGCCGGGGTCGATTTCACCATGCACGACATCGACCGTCTCAGCCGGCAAGTGCCCTGCCTGTGCAAGGTCGCGCCGGCCAAATCGGACGTGCACATGGAAGATGTCCACCGGGCCGGGGGCATCATGGCTATCCTCGGTGAGCTTGACCGCGGCGGCCTGTTGCATACCGCGCTACCGACCGTGCACTCTCCGACGCTGGGTGATGCGCTTGCCGACTGGGATGTGCGGCTGACCAACAACCCCGCGGTGCAGGATTTCTATCGCGCCGCGCCCGGGGGCGTCCCCACGCAGACTGCGTTCAGCCAAGACAAGCGTTGGGAGGCGCTCGACACGGATCGTGCAGGCGGGGTGATCCGCTCACGCGAACACGCCTTCAGTCAGGACGGAGGCCTTGCCGTCCTGCATGGTAATCTTGCGCAGGATGGCTGCATCGTGAAGACCGCGGGAGTGGATGAAAGCATTCTTTCGTTCGGCGGTCAGGCGAAGGTGTTCGAAAGCCAGGACGCCGCGGTGGCGGCCATCCTGACCGATCAGGTCGTGTCCGGAGACGTGGTGGTGATCCGCTACGAAGGGCCACGCGGCGGGCCGGGGATGCAGGAGATGCTGTACCCCACCAGCTACCTGAAATCGAAAGGCCTCGGCGCCGAGTGCGCGCTGATCACTGACGGCCGCTTTTCCGGCGGCACGAGCGGCCTGTCGATCGGGCACGTAAGCCCGGAGGCAGCGGAGGGAGGGACGATCGGTCTGGTCCGCGACGGCGACTGGATAGAAATCGACATCCCTGCTCGGACCATCCAGTTGGTTGTGCCCCAGGATGTGTTGTCTCACCGTGCGGCGGAGCAGACGGAGCGCGGTTGGCATCCGGCGAAGCCGCGCCAACGGGCGATCTCGACCGCACTGCAGGCGTATGCCGCGATGACCACCAGCGCCGCGCGTGGGGCGGTGCGGGACCTCAGCCGGCTAAGGCGCGGGTGATGCGATTGTGTCTTGTCGCGGCGGTGCTGGGCCTGGCTGCGTGCTCGCAAGGAGAAGCGCAGCCGCAGGCCAGCCCGGGCGCTCGCCAGATCGAGTGCGCGCAAGGATCAGGAAGTGCCTTTGCAGCTGATTGCCTGGTCGAGCGGTTTGCAGGCGAAGAAGGTTCGGAATTCGTGGTGCGGCATCCGGATGGCGCGTTCCGGCGTTTTCGTATCGCGCAGGACCGCACCAGCATGGTGGCGATCGATGGCGCGGACGATGCAGTCAGCACGCTTGTCGGCGATCCCCCGGTGATGGAGGTGGCCGTCGGCCCGGACCGCTACCGTTTCCCGGCGGACATCGATGCGCAACCCTGACCAGGTCCTCACCGCCGATCAGATGCGCGGCGCTGAGCAGGTGCTGGTAGCGCAAGGAGTATCGATCGATGAACTGATGCTGCGCGCCGGGCGAGGGGCGGCGGATTGGGTCCACCGGACGGCGTTGGGTCGTTCCGTGACGGTGCTATGCGGGCCGGGCAACAATGGCGGTGACGGATATGTCGTTGCCGAGCACCTGCGCCATCTAGGGTCTGACGTGCGAGTCATCGCTCCGGTGGATCCGGCGACAGACGCTGCCCGCCGCGCAAAAGCGCGCTGGCAAGGGAACCAGGTGGAAGGCGCCCGGGGCGGCGTGTTGGTCGATTGCCTGTTCGGGTCCGGTTTGTCCCGACCACTCGCTAGCGAACACAGCGACCTTCTTGCCAAGCTTGCCGACGCTCACGATTTCGTGATCGCGGTGGACCTGCCGAGCGGCGTTTCGTCGGATGACGGAGCGATCCTGGGAACAGCGGTTCGCTGCGATCTCACCTTGGCGCTGGGCGCGTGGAAGCCGGCGCATTTCATGATGCCGGCCAGCGACTGCATGGGGGAAGTACGCCTGGTTGATATCGGCATAGAGCTAGCCAGCACGGTTGCGCACCTGTTCACGGCGCCGCGCTTCAGTGCTCCCGCACGCGGCGCTCACAAGTATTCGCGCGGCATGGTCGGCGTGGTGGGGGGCGTGATGCCGGGAGCAGCGCTACTCGCCGCCGAGGCGGCGATGCGCAGCGGCGCGGGTTACGTCAAACACCTCGCACAGCCACTCCCTGCCACGCACGCGCGCGCGTTGGTGAATGACAGTCGCCCGATTGGTCTAGCGCTTGCCGATCCCCGCTTTTCGGCATTGGTCATAGGACCCGGGCTGGGCCGGGACGAAGCTGCTCGGCAGAACCTTGGCATGGTGCTGGAAAGGGGGATACCGACGGTCATCGATGCAGATGCGTTGCATGTGCTCGACGATGACCACCTGGAAGGAGTTGCCGCCGCTCGGCTACTGCTAACCCCGCATGAAGGCGAGCTTGCCGCGCTGTGCCGGCGATTTGCAATCGCCGCTTCAGGCAAGATCGACCGTGCCAAGACGCTTGCCCAAACGATCGGTGCGACTGTGCTGGCGAAGGGTCCGGACACCCTGTTGGCGGGAGCAGGTGGCGAACTGGCTTTCTTCGCTCCGGGACCGAGTTGGCTTGCCACGGCCGGCACCGGCGATGTGCTCGCCGGTATCGCGGCCAGCCGGATGGCCGCGGGACGTGACCCCTTCCGAGCGGCAGGCGAGGCGGTCTGGCTGCACGGGGAGGCGGCTCGCGTCGCCGGTCCGGCACTGATTGCCGATGATCTGATCCGCAATCTTTCAGCCGCTTACGATCGGTTCTTGCGCACGTGACAGAGGAGATCGTCCGGGTTGCAGCGAAAGGAGACGGCGTGACCCCAAGCGGGCGCCACGTGGCGTTCGCCGCGCCAGGAGATGTGATTGCAGACGACGGCAGCCTGTTGCCTGGACCTCACCGCGCCGCGCCTCCCTGCCGTCATTTCGGAAAGTGTGGCGGCTGCCAGCTTCAGCATCTCGACGAAGGCGCTTTGGCAACCTTCGTACGTGATCGGGTCGTGCTAGCCGCCGAGGGTCAGGGAATACTGCCCGTGATGGTCGCGCCAACCCATTTGTCACCGTCGCGCTCACGCCGTCGGGCATCGCTGCATGCGTCAGCGCAGGGCGGACGCGTCGTAGTCGGTTTTCGAGAACTCGCCTCTCACAAGATCGTCGACATGCGCGAATGTCACGTCCTCCGGCCTGAACTGTTCTCGTTGGTCGCGCCGCTCCGCCAAATGCTCGCCAGTCAGCGAGGGAGATGGGCGGTGGATGTGGACTTGACGCTGAGCGACCAAGGGGTCGACTGCAACTTGCGTCATTTTGCAATGGAAGGTCTCGCCGCGACAGAGGCCGCGCTGCACTTTGCGCAGACCAATCGATTGGCTCGGCTGACGGCGGACCTGGGATTCGGGGCGGAAGCGCTGTGGGAGCCGGAACCCGTTACCGTCACGTTGGGCGGGATGCGCATCCCCCTGCCCAGCAGCGCGTTCCTGCAAGCGACCGCGGACGGAGAGGCAGCACTGGTTGCCGCAGCGCGCGAATGGCTGGCCGACAGCACCTACTCCGCCGATCTGTTCGCGGGGCTTGGCACGTTCGCATTCGCGTTGCCTGGTCGGGTCGCGGCGTTTGAAGGGGCCCGCGATGCCTACCTCGCATGCCGCACGGCCGCGGGCCGAACCGCGTCTCGGGTGGAAGCGCACCATCGGGATCTGTTCCGCAACCCACTCCAGCAAGATGAACTGTCGCGCTTCGATGGAGTACTGATCGATCCGCCGCGGGCAGGTGCGCGGGAGCAAGTGGCTCACATCGCCAGCAGCGCGGTCTCAAGGGTCGTTTATATCAGCTGTAACCCGGCAAGCTGGGCGAAGGACGCACGAACACTGATCGATGCCGGCTTCAGTCTTGCCGAGTTGCGCCCTGTCGGCCAGTTCCGCTGGTCCACGCACGTAGAGCTTGCCAGCCTTTTCGTGCGCTAGCCGCGCAAGATCTCGAGCAGGTTCCGCTCCAAGAACTCCCGCGCGTGAGGTTCACTCCAGGCATGACCAGCGCCGTCGCAGCGCACCACCCGCGTATCGTCGGCATCCCAGTTGCTCGCGAAAATCTGAGCCGTGCGATCCGATCCTGCAACCAGTATGCGAACGGGGCCGTCGAATGCCGCCAGGCCGGTGGCCATTTCACTTGCGAGTGTTGTGGGGGCAGACGTACGCCGACCGGCTCGCACCAAACCTTTCGCAAGCTTGCCGAGATCAACTCCGCCACTCAGCAATCGGGCGAGTTCTCGAGGATTCTTTAGCTTTTCAGCATAGCGCGCACGCACCGCTTCGGGCGGCGGCAGGGCGCGGTCATCTTCGACGGTCCAGGGGTTTGATAGCACGAGTGCATCGCAATCGAGCCCGCTCGCCAGCATCAGGGCACTTGCTGCGTCGCAGGTGCCAAAGCAGACGACCCGTTCGATTTGGGGTGCGATGACTCGGAAGGCTGCGAGCGCAGACTGGATATCGCGCGTGCTCTTGCGAAAGCCCTTGTTCTCACCACCACTGTCGCCGACCCCCCGCCGGTCGAAACGGAACACGGGGTAGCCTGCGGCGGAAATGCGTGCCGCAAGTGCCGCCTGGCCTGAAAAGGCGCCCGACCGTACTTCGTTGCCCCCGCTGACGAGCAGCAGCCCGCTGACGCCGGCAGCCGTGTCCAGTGAGCCCGCCAGGGTGGTGTCGGCGCATTCGAAGGTCAGGTGAAGCCGTGTCATGTACCGGCGATGCCAATCGCGAGCATGGCTGCCAAAGCATCTGCCTGTTCGGGGTCTTCACCGGGTTCGGCCCGCCGCCACAGGCCAGTTCCGCCTGCCAGATCCTGATCGATGGGCACAAGTTCCCCTGACGGGGTGGCCGCTTCGAGGCTGCGGAACATTTCTGCACCGATGGTCCAGCCGGCGAGTTCGATCCCGTCGGTCCGGGCACCGTTCTGAAGGTCCTCCAACCGCTCGGCTTTGCCAGCTTCGCGCGCGGTAATGGCGCGGGCGCGCAGCATGGTTCGCAGCACCCTGGCGCCGGTGACCGGCCCGAATGCCCAGCCGGGCAGCTCTTCGGGAGCGATCAACCCGCCTGCGCGAACCGCGAACACGTGTGTCGCGGCAAACTCCCTGGCAGCGGCGGTGCCTGAGTGTCGCCAGCTTGCCAACGTCTGTTGGGCTAACGGTGCCTCGCTCTCGTTGCAGCCCGCGAGATCAGGGAGGAAGCAGTCGATACCTGACAGATCGAGGCGGCGCATGATTTCGACGGTTTGGCGCCGCAGCTTGTTTGCCTCATCGAACCAGGCCGGCAGCACGAGCAGACGATGCTGGCGCCCCTTGTCGAAGACGAGCGCCAGTTCGTCGTGCGTCCCTCCGTTGATTGAGGGGCACGGCCAGTCGATGTATTCGAAAAGGGTCACGCCGAGGCGGCTTTGACCTCGGCGAAGGCGAGCAGGCCGCCATAGGTTTCAAGCATTTCGCCGTCGACGTCCTCGTCATCAATGACGATGTCGAGTTGGTCCTCCATTTCGGTCAGCAGCCCGGCGACGGCCATGGAATCGAGCTCAGGCAGGTGCCCGAACAGCCCGGTGTCGTTGTCGAACGTCGCGACGCGATCCGGGTCGAGGCCCAGCGCGTCGACCAGAATCGAGCGCAGCCGGGCGTCGATCTCAGTGCGACTCGCGCCCAGGTGATCCTGATCAACCGTCATACGGTTCCCCATCCGAAATGCGCGCGGCACCTAGCCTTCGCTCGAGAAGCGCGCAAGCGCCCGCTTCGCCAGGGCAGGCCAGGCGCGGGGCTGTCTCGGATCCAGACAATCAATGCGATAGCGGGGCCGGTCGTGTTCCATCCAATCCCGTTTGTAGGGATCGTTGCCCGTCCCGAAGTCGACTAGGTCGACCCGGTCGGTATCGATCACCCGTTCAAAGAGCGCCGCAGTCAGGATGGTGCCAGGCGAGAGGTGTCTGGCGCTCTCGCGATGCGCGAGCTTGTGGATGTAGGCGATCTTGTTTTCGACGGTCCAGAATTGTGCCGCAACCGGCTCACCCTCGGCCCGAGCGACGCCCAGCCGGATGCGGCCCGCGGCGCCCTCGGCCTGCGCAAATTGACGTAGGAGCTCCGGGTCCCCTTCGGCAGGCTTCCAACTATCTCCGTAAATCGCCTGGTACGCTTCCCATGCGCTTCCATCGAAACGATCGAAAAGATCGACTGAGACCCTATTGGCCTTGCGCTTGTGGGTGGCGCGGATCTGTCCGGGTCGACCCGACCAGTATTCGGCAAAGCTGCGACCAGCGACCTCAAGCACGTGATTGTGGTCGCAAGGCGTGCAGCTCACCGCCCAACCTGCAGATCGAAACCCACTGGCAAGGCGGCTGGCGGCACCGTCTTCGTCGGGGATCGGCCACAGCGTCACGCCCGCGGCGCGTGTGCGCAAATCGCGTGCAACGACGGCGATCAGATGATCGTCCAGCATTCCGACGGGGCGCCAGCTGAAAGTGTACCAGTTTCGCAAAGCCTCGATCCGGCCATTCGCATCTGACAACGGAAGCGCGATTGCGTTCTCGCCTTGGCGGGCAACCGCAATAAGGGGACGGTGTCCGGCAGTTTCCAGCAAGGCGAACCATTCGGCGCGATCGAACGGCCCGACCGGCGCCGCTGCAACGTCTTGCAAGACCTTAACCGTGCGATGATAGCTGACCGCGTCCAACGCGCTTGTTCCCTTCGGAGTATTCATGCCCGTAGCGCTCGATCCCCGGCCCAGGCCGCTCGATCACCTCGTTGACCGGGGCGATGCGTCTGCGCCTGCGCTGATCCTGAGGTCGGAGACCCTTAGTTATCAGGATTTAAGGAACCGTGTCGCCCGGCTGGCGGGGTGGCTGCAGTCTCGAGCGGGGAAGGGGGCGCGGGTCGCCAGTTGGGCAGCGAAGGGCGATGTGACGTGCCTGCTGCCGCTTGCTTGCGCGCGGGCAGGAATGGTTCACGTGCCGATCAATCCACTACTCAAGCGGCTTCAGGCAGCGCACATCCTGGCAGATAGCGGTTCGGACCTGCTCATCGGGACCCGCTCGCGTCTGAAAACGCTCAATCAGGGCGATCTGCCGCCCGGGTGCACGGCGATAGCGGAAGACGATCTGTGGGGACTGTTAGACGAAGCAGCACCGCTGGGCCGGTCGGATCACGACCCCAGCGATCTGGCGGCGATCCTTTATACTAGCGGGTCGACCGGCCAGCCCAAGGGTGTAATGCTGAGCCATGCGAACATGTGGCTCGGCGCGGTCAGTGTCGCGCACTATCTCGGGCTTGAGATGGATGACATCACCCTGGCCGTCTTGCCGCTCAGCTTCGACTATGGACAAAACCAGTTGTTCTGCACGTGGTATGCAGGCGGCGCGGTGGCCCCGCTCGACTATCTGATGCCGCGCGACGTGGTGAAAGCCTGCGCACGGCATGGCGTCACGACGTTGGCCGCCGTGCCGCCGTTATGGATGCAACTCAGTGAGGTCGAATGGCCGCTAGATGCCACGCGGGCGATGAGGAGGCTCACCAACAGCGGCGGAGCATTGACGGAACCTCTTGTACGAACGCTGCGGGGAATTTTCCCCACCGCACGCCTGTTCCCCATGTATGGGCTGACGGAAGCGTTCCGCTCGACCTATCTTGATCCCTCGCTGGTCGACAGTCATCCCACGTCGATGGGCCGGGCCATTCCCTTTGCCGAGGTCATGGTGATCGGTGAGGACGGCGAGGAAGCCTCGATTGGCATGGAGGGAGAGCTGGTTCACGCAGGTCCGCTCGTCGCGCAAGGGTACTGGCGCGATGCCGAGCGCACGGCCCAACGGTTCCGCGCCGCGCCGCGCACATCCACCTACGGTGGGACCGCGGTTTGGTCAGGGGACCGAGTACGACGAGAGGAAGACGGCCTGCTCTATTTCGTCGGGCGGAGGGACGCGATGATCAAGACCGCGGGAAACCGCGTCAGCCCCCAAGAGATCGAGGACGCCGCCCTGGCCACGGGCCTTGTCGCTGAGGCGGTCGCGGTGGGCGTGCCGGACGCGAAATTGGGGCACGCGATCGGCCTTGCGGTTCGCCCCGCAACCAACTTCGATGATGAGACGCTGAAAAAGGCGCTGGCGACATCGCTGCCGAACTTCATGCAGCCCAGGCAGATGCGCCGCTACGATTCGATGCCGCGCAATCCGAATGGAAAGCTGGACCGAACCGCGATCCTGCTGGATTTCATCCAGTGAAGCCGCTCGGCCCCATTCCGGCAGGCTACGACACCATAGGCGGCGAACTGGCTATCGGCGGCCGCACCGCGAGCGCGCTGATTGCAGAAGCGGGCGGTACGCCCCTTTTCGTTTATTCACGAATGCACCTGGATCGCCGGATGATCGACCTGCGCGCGGCGATGCCCGAGCGGCTGGCGGTTCACTATGCCGTCAAGGCGAACCCATGGCAGCCTGTGCTGCAGCACATGGCAGGGTTGGTCGATGGCTTCGACATCGCATCCGGCGGGGAACTCGCGCTGGTCATGGACGCGGGCATCGATCCGGCGCGGGTCAGCTTCGCCGGGCCGGGCAAGCGTGACATTGAACTTGAGGCCGCCATCCGGGCGGGCGCGACCCTCAACTGCGAAAGCGCTAATGAAGTGCGTCGTGCGCTGGGTATCGGCGAGCAACTCGGGATAAAGCCTCGGCTCGCAATCCGGGTCAATCCCGACTTCGAGCTGCGCGGGTCCGGGATGAAAATGGGCGGCGGAGCAAAGCCGTTCGGAGTCGACGCCGGGCGTGTTCCGGCGCTTGCCAAGGAAATTATCGCGGCTGGCGCGGATTGGCAAGGTCTGCACATTTTCGCAGGCAGCCAGGCACTTGATGCCGAAGCAATTGCCGAGGCCCAGGGCAACGTGCTGGACCTTGCCGGTCAGCTTGCTGACGAGATCGGCCACGGAGCTTTGCCCAAGCTCAATATGGGCGGCGGACTTGGCATCCCCTATTTTGCGGGTGACACGCCAGTGGACGTCAGAGTGGTCGGTGACCGCTTGGCGGAGCGCTTCGACAGGCTGCCATTATCTCTGCGCGAGACCGAACTTTGCATCGAGCTTGGCCGGTATCTGGTGGGGGAGGCGGGGGTTTACCTGTGCACCGTGGTTGATCGCAAGGACAGCCAGGGCGAAACCTACGTGATCACTGACGGTGGTCTGCATCATCAACTGGCGGCATCCGGCAATTTCGGCACCGTCGTCAGGCGCAACTATCCAGTCGCCATCGCCAGCCGTTTCGGCGCGGCAGCTGAGGAGGTGGCGACCGTGGTCGGCTGCCTGTGTACTCCGCTCGACCGGCTGGCTGACAAGGCGCTGCTTCCTCGCGCCGATGTCGGCGACGTGGTCGCCGTGTTCTGCGCGGGCGCTTATGGGGCGAGCGCTTCACCGGCGATGTTTCTTGGGCAAGGACCGGCGCGAGAAATACTCGTTTAACGCTTTTGCTAACCGTTGTCCCGGAGCGGGACTGCCCGCGTTAACGACCTTCAAGCCTAACAGTATGTTCACCAATTTCCGCGAGATGACGGCCGGATACGCGCGCCTTCGCCGTGTGCCGGGTCGCTCCCGGAACATGCGTCGAATGGGCCGCCTGAAGGCAAGGATCTATCGATGCGCTCTTTCCGTCCCGTCCAAATCATTGCGAGCATGGTCGCGGCTGCCTCGCTCGCGTTGAGTGGTTGCGCAAGCAGCGGAACTGACAACCAGCTGCCGCCCGCGGCATTCGTCTCCATGCAACAGGGGCCAGGCGAAGATTACGTGATCGGTCCGCTTGACGAGCTGACAATCAACGTCTGGCGCAATCCGGAACTCAGCGCAGAGAAAATCCAGGTCCGTCCCGACGGGAGGATCACCACGCCGCTGGTCAACGATATGCCGGCGGTGGGGAAAACGCCGGCGATGCTGTCCCAGGACATCAAGCTTCGGCTCTCGCAATATATCGAAGACCCCCTGGTCAGCGTGATCGTGACCGATTTCGCTGGCACCTTCAGCCAGCAGATTCGGGTGATTGGCGCGACCGAAAAGCCGGCGAGCATTCCATTTCGTGCCAACATGACCGTGCTCGACGCGATGATTGCGGTCGGAGGGCTGAGCGAGTTCGCCGCTGGCAACCGCGCAAAGCTGATCAGGTTCGACAAGCAGGCCGGGCGGCAACGGGAATACGCCCTGCGCCTCGGCGATCTGCTGAAAAAGGGCGAGAGCGAGGCGAACGTAATGCTTCAGCCGGGTGACGTCATCATCATCCCCGAAAGCATGTTTTGATGAACGAGATGTTCGGGGAACTGCGCGCGGCGGCGGTGTCGGTGTGGCACCGACGCTGGCTGGTGCTCGGGGTCGCGTGGGGCGTGTGCCTGCTGGGCTGGATGGCCGTGGCGATGATCCCCAACAAGTACGAATCAAAAGCGCGGATCTTCGTCGAACTCGATGATGTCCTGTCCGATCAGCTGAAAATTGCGAACGGCGGCAAGGACGAAATCGACCGTGTCCGCAAGACCCTCGCGGGCGGCGTAAACCTCGAAAAAGTCGTTCGCGGAACCGATCTGGGTGCCGACGTCGCCACTCCGCGAGAGATGGAGCAGACCGTCGCCAATCTCGCCGAAAACGTGAAGGTCGAGAGCCAGGAAGACAGCCTGTTCACAATCACGGCGCTGATCGGCAAGCCGAGCCTGTCGGACGCGCAGAATGCCAAGCTGGCGCAGGACGTCGTTCAGAAGCTGATCGATATCTTCCGCGAAGAGAACATCGCGGGCAACCGCGGCGAAGTCGCCGACACGGTCGTGTTTCTCGATCAGCAGCTTGAACAGCGCAAGGCTGAACTGGAAGCGGCCGAAGCCAAGCTTTCCGCATTTGAAGCCGCGCACCCCGATCTGGTGGGTGGGAGCAGCGCGATCTCCAGCCGTCTGGCCGCGACGCGCCAGGAAGTGCGCGGGGTCGATGCAGATCTTGCAGCGGCGCAAAGTGCGCTCGCCGCGATCAACGGGCAACTCGCCGGCACGCCGCGGACCTTGGCCGCACCGGGGGGCAGCGACGGTTCCGCGCTCGGCCAGACCCAAGCGCAACTTGCCGCGATGCAGGCGCGAGGGCTGACTGACAGTCACCCGGACGTGGTCGCGCTCAAGCGGCAGATCACGCTGCTCCAGCGGGCGGGCGGGGGACAGGCGAGCGGCATGCCCAATCCAGCATACAGCTCCTTGATCTCGATCAAGGCGGAACGGGAAGCCAACGTCCAGGCGCTGATGGCACGCATGGCGGCGCTTCAAGCGGACGTTAGCGGCGCGATGGCGGATCAGGCGAGCGAGCCATCTGCATCGGCTGAAGCCAATCGCATCAGCCGCGACTACGACGTGCTCAAGAAGAAGTACGACGAGCTTCTCCAGAACCGCGAGGAAATGCGCCTCCGCGGGCAGGTGGAGGACGAACGGTCGAGCTTCAAGTTCGATGTGGTCGATCCGCCGTCGACGCCCCGCAACCCCGCATCGCCAAATCGGCCGTTGCTATTGCTTGGCGTGCTGATCCTGGGACTCGGAGCTGGGGTGGGCTCGGCGCTTGCCTTGGGCCAGCTCCGCTCGACCTTCGCGACCACGGCCGGGTTGGAGCGCGCGCTCGACCTGCCGGTGATCGGCGCGATTTCAGAGAACCTGACGGGAGACGCCAGGGCGCTGCGGGCCAAGCGGATGAAGCTGTTTTATGCCGCGACCGGCTCCTTGGGTGGAGTGTTCCTCATGCTTCTGACGATCGAATTCGTCCAGCGGGGGATGGTGGCATGACCGAACACGCGAAGATCCCCCTCCCGCCGCAGGGCGAGGATGCAAGCGAGGTGTCGCTGTTCGAACGCGCGAGTGGCGCTTTTGCACTAAATCCGTTTCGCGCTGCGCCAGTGCCGAGCGAGCTTGCGGTGCCAGTGACAAGGCGCGTGCGGCGCACTGCCGCGCATGCCAGCTCGATGCCAGAGGCGGCAACGCCGCCCGAGCCGGGTCCGCAGTTCGAAGCCTCTGCTTCGGTCGTGCCCGAACCCGCTGCACCGGAGGCTCCATCGGAGGTTTCGCTCACGGGTCCGCGCCATCCGATCGATCGCGAGCGCCTGCGAGACAAGGGCCTGATCGTGCCTGAAGATGGCGCGACGGCGCTGCTGGAAGAATTTCGCATCATCAAACGGCAAGTGCTCGCTTCGGCGCACGTTGCCGGAGATGCCGCCGCCCAGCGAATTCTCATCTGTTCGCCGCTTCCGGGCGACGGAAAGACGTTTTGTGCCACTAACCTTGCGATCGCGATGGCCGGGGAACGTGGCGGCGAAGTGGTGCTGATCGATGCCGATTTCGCCAAGCCTTCCATCCTTGCGACACTTGGGCTGCCGTCCGCGCCCGGTCTGATGGATGCGCTGGCAGACCCGTCGCTCCGCGTCGAAGATCTGGTGATGGCAACCGACATCGACGGCCTTTTCGTGCTGCCGGCGGGGGATACGACGACTACGGACAGCGAATGGCTCGCCAGCGCCAGAACCGCCGAAGTTCTCGACCGGTTGACCCAGGGTGCGCCTGGACGGATGCTGGTGTTCGACAGTCCGCCCGCGCTGGCCGCCTCTCCAGCCGCGGATCTGGCGCAGCACGTGGGTCAGGCGGTTCTCGTCGCCCGTGCTGACAAGACGGGTCGAAGTGCGCTCGAGGACGCGGTGCACCTGCTCGGCGCCTGCCCGGACATAAAGCTACTGCTGAACGCAACGCATTTCAGCCCGAGCGGACGGCGCTTCGGCACTTACTATGGGCACAAGGGGTAATGCCCGTGAAGGCATGGACCCTTGCCTCGGCCATTGGGCTGGCGGCCACGATTGCCGTGGTTCCGGCTTCCGCTCAGCAGAAGGACCAAGGCCAGCGCGCACGCGACGTGCGGATCGCCCCGTATATCGAGGCTAATCAGGTCCTGACCGCCGAACTGTCGCCGGGCAGTGACGCCGTGACTTATACGCAGGTGGCAGCCGGGGTCGATTTGAGCGTTCAGGGCCGCAACAACGGCGGCGCCGCCTCCGTTCGATTCGAACAGACGCTGGGCTACGACGCGCGGATGGCCGACAGCTCAGCGCTGTCCGGGGTGGCCCGCGGATACGCCAGCGTGGTTCCTCGCGCCGTCACGGTCGAGGCCGGGGCGCTGGCCACGCGCACCCGCATCGACAACAACGGCGGGGCCACGATCGGATCCGGACCGGATCGTGACAACGAAAGCCGCGTCTATTCAGCCTATGCCGGACCCACCGTTCACACCCGCCTCGGCGACGCGGAAGTGAATGCCAACTACCGGATCGGTTACACTCGGGCCGAAGCGCCCGAAGGGCTCGCGACCGCGCCGGGCGCGCCGTCAGTAGACGTGTTCGAAGACAGCCTCGTGCAAAGCGCTGGCGTGCACGCAGCAACGCGCGCGGGAGACGGACTGCCGGTCGGCGTCGGCGTCGGGGCCGGTTACTATCAAGAAGATATTTCGAACCTCGACCAGCGGGTGCGTGACGCACACGTCCGCGCCGACGTGAGCGTCCCATTGACCCCAGCGCTCGCCGCCGTGGCGGGGGCGGGGTACGAAAACGTGAAAATATCCAGCCGCGATGCCGTGCGGACCGCCGATGGCGCGCCGGTGATCGGCGCCAACGGCCGTTTCGTCACCGACAAGAGTGCTCCGCGCCAACTTGCTTATGAAACGGAAGGGCTGATCTGGGACGTGGGCGTGATGTGGCGCCCCAGCCGCCGCACTCGGGCTGAGGCGCACGTCGGCAAGCGTTACGATTCAACGACCTATTATGGCAGCTTTGCGTGGGCACCCAGCAGCCGCAGCTCGGTCAACATAGCGGTCTATGATGGAATTACCGGATTTGGCGGGCAATTGACCAACGCCCTGGTCGCGCTGCCGACCGATTTCGCGGCGAACCGCAACGCGATTACCGGGGATGTAACCGGCTGCGTTGCCAGCTTGCAGGGCAGCAATTGTCTCACCGGTGTGCTCGGTTCAATCCGCTCGGCAGTGTTCCGTGGGCGGGGTATCACCGCAAGCTATGCGCGCCAAATCGGCCGCATGAGTGCCGGCGTCGGAATGGGTTACGATCGCAGCAAGTTCATCGCGGCCCCCGGCACAGTTCTCGGCAGTGCCAATGGCGTGGTGGACGAAAGTTACTGGGCAGCGGCCTACTTGTCGGGCCAGATCGACGCGCGCTCCAGCTTCAACGTCAATGCCTACGCGAACTGGCTGACCAGCGATTTCGCGGGAGCGCGGGATGCCAGCGTGATCGGCGCATCGGCCGCATACCGCCGGTATCTGCTAGACGGGCTCTCCGCCAATGCCGCGGTGGGACTGGACCACCTGAACGGATCGATTGCGGGTCAGGATCTGACCACTGCGTCGGCACTGCTCGGCCTGCGCTACGACTTCAATTGAGGGCTTGGGATAGACTGATATGTTCGACGACTTTTACGCTCTGAGCGGGCGGCCCTTTCAGCTTACCCCTGACCCGCAGTTCTATTTCGAGAGCGCCACTCACCGCAAAGCGCTGAGCTACCTCGGCTATGGCCTGTCACAGGGGGAAGGCTTCATCGTCATCACCGGTGAAGTGGGCGCAGGCAAGTCGACGCTGGTCGCGCACCTGATGCGCAAGGTCGATCCTGCGCAGCTAACAGTTGGGCAGATCGTCACCAGCAACCTGGATGGTGAAGAGCTCGTCCATGTCGCCGCGCAAAGTTTTGGCCTCGACATCGACGGCCACGACAAGGCCTCCGCGCTCGCCGCGATCGAAGGGTTCCTGCATGACGAAGCGCGCGCGGGCCGCCGCTGTCTGCTGGTTGTCGACGAATCTCAGAACCTCAGCGTCGAGGCGCTGGAAGAGTTGCGGATGCTGTCAAACTTCCAGCTCGGATCACATCCGCTGCTCCAGACCCTGCTGCTGGGCCAGCCCGAATTCAAACGGATGCTGGCTGAGCACCCGGCGCTCGAACAATTGCGCCAGCGCGTCATTGCCGCTCACCACCTCGACGCAATGGGTCCGAGCGAAATCGAACCGTATGTCAGCCACCGGCTGCAGTGCGTCGGCTGGAAATGCCACCCGGCGTTCGATCAGCGGGTTTTCGCGGAGCTTTTCGAGGCGACCGGCGGCATCCCTCGCAAGGTCAATCAGCTCATGAGTCGGCTCATGTTGCTGGGCGCAGTGGAACAGCGCACCCGGATCGACGCCGCCATGCTCGCTGCGGTTCGCAAGGAGATGGCCGGCGACAACGTCATACCGGCCGCCGTACCGCGGGCCGGCACTATACCTGCCGCGCCCGCCGGAGAGCAGCGGCACGTTTCCACTAGCGCCAAAGGAGCAGCCCCCGCTGCTGGGATCGAGGATCTGCTCGCAGAACGTGATGCACAGATCATGGAGCTGCGCCGCGCGATTGACGAGTTGGCGGAGGAACGCCCAGCCAACGATGACTTGGCGAACAGCGAATGGTCCGCACGTTTCGAACGAATGGAGCAGCGGATCGCCGATCAGGAAGACGCCGTCCGCCACGTCCTGACCATGCTGATCGAATGGTTCGAAGATGCCTCTCCGCGCGCGGCGGCGTGACGGGCGTCGATGACCATCCCCCATTCCAGGATCGTCAACGGGCTCTCGGTCGACGTCGAGGACTGGTTCCAGGTGGGCGCCTTTGAAGACGTGATCGCGCGGGACACTTGGGACAGCTTGCCGCTGCGCGTGAGCGACAATGTGCTGCGCGTCCTCGATATGTTCGCGGCAGCCGAGGTAAAGGCGACTTTCTTCACGCTCGGTTGGGTGGCGCAGCGCCATGGAGCGCTGATCCGCCGCATCGCCGAGGAAGGGCACGAGGTTGCCAGTCACGGTTGGGATCATGCGCGCGTGTTCACGCTGGATCGCAAAAGCTTCGGCGCCGATCTGAAGCGCGCGCGCCAGGCACTGGAAGATTCTTCGGGGGCGGCCGTTACCGGTTACCGGGCGCCCAGCTTCTCGATCGATCAGCGCACCCCGTGGGCTTATGCCGAACTCGCCGAACAGGGGTACGCCTACAGTTCCTCCGTCGCGCCGGTGACTCACGATCACTATGGTTGGCGGGAGGCGCCGCGGTTCGCCTTCAATCCGCTGCCTTGGCACCCGCTGGTGGAGATTCCGGTGACCACCGCGATTCTTGGTGGTCGGCGCGTGGCGGCTGGCGGAGGGGGCTTTTTCCGGGTGCTGCCCTACGCCTTCAGCCGCTGGGCGATCCGGCAAGTCAATCGTCAGGACCGGCGGCCGGCCGTGTTCTACTTCCACCCCTGGGAGATCGATCCGAAGCAGCCGCGCGTGCCGAATGCCTCGGTCCGTTCCCGGTTGCGGCACTATACGAACCTCGACAAGATGGCGGGCAAGCTGGCCGAGCTGGTGCGCGAGTTCGAATGGGGCCGGATGGACGTGCTGGCACACCGCGAGGCAGCAATCGCCAGCAGCCTTGCGGCATGAACGCGCCCTTCACTCCGCCGCTGGAGACCGTCACTCTGGCCGACCTGACCGATCCGGGCGAACTCGCGCGGATCGAACGTTTCGTCGTCGAAAGGGAGGGGACCCCGTTCCATCGGCCAGCTTGGCTTCGCGCCGTCGAACGGGGGACCGGGCAGCGAGCACTCGGACTGATTGCAGAGAGGGGCGGCAACTTGACCGGTTGGCTACCGGTCACTGAAGTGCGATCGCCGCTATTTCCCCCCACACTGGTTTCTAGTGCGTTTGCGGTTGGCGGCGGCGCTGTCGCCGACAGCGAAGCAACGGTTCAGCAACTCACCAAAGCCGCGATTGAGCTTGCCCAACGGCTGTCCTGCTCTTCGGTTGAGTTGCGCTGCGCCGATATCGAGGAAGGATGGCGGCAGGTCACCGGCAAGCATGCGAACTTCGCGGCTCCTCTGGCGGAAAGCGACGATGCGCAGCTGCTGGCCATCCCGCGCAAACAGCGCGCCGAGGTGCGCAAAGGTCTGCAGCAGCCTTTCGCCGTAACGGTCGGAACGAGCGACGAAGACCGGCGGAAGCACTATGCCGTCTATTGCGAAAGCGTGCGCAACCTAGGCACCCCTGTATTCCCGCGTGCGCTCTTTGATGCGGTTCTGGATGGTTTCGGTTCCGATGCCGATATCCTTACGATCTCGCTCGAACATAAGCCGGTTGCGGCCGTTCTTACGGTTTACCACCGGGGGGTGGCGTATCCGTACTGGGGCGGGGGCACCCACGCCGCCCGCGCGTCGCGAGCAAACGAGCGGCTGTATTTCGAATTGATGGGCCATGCCCGCCGGCGCGGATGCGGCACATTCGATTTCGGGCGATCCAAGGTCGGTAGCGGCGCCTTTGCCTATAAGAAGAACTGGGGCTTCACGCCCGAACCGCTGACCTATGCAATCTGGCAAATGCCCGGTGAAGCAGCGCGCGACATCGATCCAACCAGCGAAGTGTATTCGGGCAAGATCGCGCTGTGGAAGCGTCTGCCGCTCCCGGTCGCCAACCGCCTGGGACCGATCATCGCCCGCGGGCTTGCGTGATGGGCGAGACTCTGTTCATCGCCCATCGCATTCCGTTTCCGCCCGATCGGGGCGACAAGATCCGCTCGCATCATTTGCTCAAGGCAGTCGCCGAATTAGGGCCGGTGCATGTGGCGACCCTTGGCGAGAGTGCCGATTTCGCCGCGGAACCGCTCTTGGCTGAAGTATGCGCCAGCTATTCTCTGCAGCGGCGACCCATGAACCTGATCTCGGCGGGTTTGCGCGCAATAGCGTCCGGAAAACCCGTCAGCCTGACCGCATTCGCCAGCGACCCTCTCCGGCAATGGATCGAGGATACGCTAGCGCGGAGACCGATCGACACGATCTTCGTTTTTTCCGGGCAAATGGGACAATACGTGCCGCGCTCTTTCGGGGGCCGGCTGGTGGTCGACCTGTGCGATGTCGATTCTGCCAAGTTCGAGGCCTACGCGCACCAGCGCACCGGCCCGCGCGCGTGGATCGACGAGCGGGAGGGGCGGTTGCTGGCAGCCGAAGAGCGCCAGCTCGCAAACCGCGCCGATACCGTGCTGCTGATCTCCGATGCAGAGGCCGCACTGTTCCGCAGCCGCACCGGCCACGTCAATTCTGACGTGGTTGCTCTTGGCAACGGTATCGATACTGACCTGTTCGATCCCCAGGCGACGAAGCCTGAAGCGGCTCTGATGCAAGACCGCGGTCCGCACCTGCTGTTTACCGGGCAGATGGATTACCTGCCCAACGTCGATGCAGTCCGGCGGGCGGCCATGCAGCTGATGCCGGCGATCCGCGCGACGTACCCGTCCGCCACATTTCACATCGTGGGTCGCGCACCCTCAGCAAAAGTGCGTTCCCTCGACGGGCTGAACGGCACCCGGGTGTGGGGCGAGGTGCGTGACGTGCGCCCATTTCTGGCGGCATGCAGCCTCGTACTTGCTCCGCTTACCATTGCTCGCGGCGTGCAGAACAAGGTGCTGGAAGCGATGGCGATGGCGCGCCCGGTCGTCCTGTCTCCCGAAGCCGCGACAGGCATCAACGCGACCGATGGCGAGCACATGGCGGTAGGCAGCGACGATGCAGCGCTCATCGAACGCGCGATCGGCCTCCTTGGCAATACGATTACGGCGCAGGACATGGGCGCTGCCGCGCGCAAGTTCGTAGTGCAGGAGAAGAGCTGGCCCACCGCTCTTGCGCCACTCGCCGGCATCATGGGCCGGGCTGCGCAGCGCGATCGCCATGCCGCCTGACAGCTCGACCCTCCGCCCGGCAGCAGTCGCCGATGATGATTGGAAATCGCTGCTCCTGCGCCTCGCCGCAGGATGGGTCGCGCTGTTCGTACTGACCGCGCGTGAGTGGGGCGAGATGGCGCACCAATGGTGGAACAGTGACACTTACGCTCACATTCTGCTGATTCCGCCGATTCTCGTGTGGCTGATCTGGCTGCGGCGGACCGAGTTATCCAAGTCCAGCTTCTCGGCTTGCGTCCCTGGACTTGGCCTTCTTTGCGGCAGCCTGTTGATCTGGTTGTGCGGCCGAGCGGCAGGGATCAATCTTGTCGCTCAGTTCGGCGCCGTCGCCGCGATGTCCGCTACCGTGATGACCATCTGCGGGATGCGGGTGATGCTTATATCGGCGTTCCCGGTCGCCTACTCGTTGTTCCTGGTGCCATTCGGGGATGAGATCATCGCGCCCCTGCAGCAATTGACCGCACGCATCGCAGTGGCTTTGACACATGCGAGCGGAGTCCCCGCGATCTCAAATGGGTTGTTCATCGATACTCCTGCGGGGCGTTTTGTCGTTGCCGAGGAATGTTCCGGGGTAAAATTTCTCATCGCGATGGTAGCGCTCGCCACGCTGGTTGCCTGGACCTCCTTTACCAGCTGGAAGAGGCGCGTGATCTTCGTCCTTGCCGCGGCGTGCGTATCGGTGGTGGCAAACGGAATACGCGCATGGGCAACCATCTTTGTGGCCCAGTACATCGGCGCCGAGCGCGCCGGGGGCTTTGATCACATCGTCTATGGCTGGGTGTTTTTCGCTCTCGTGATCGCGCTAGTGCTTGGGGTCGGGTGGCGGTTCATCGACCGCGATCCGGCGGATGCCGGGCTTTCGGCGACCGAGGCCGACGCGATCGCCCAGCGATTTCCCGCGGGTGTAATCGCACCTGACCTCGCGCTCGTGCTGCTCTGCGTGATCGCCGCAGCTTTTGCCGTTCTTGCGCGCCTGATCTAGGGCCGGCGGCATGTGCGGAATTGCGGGGATATTTCATTGCGGCACGCCCAAGCCGGTCGATCCGGCGCGGGTGACCAAGATGTGCGATGCAATCGCGCACCGCGGGCCTGATGGCGCAGGGGTGTGGAGTGCGCCGGGCGTAGCGTTGGGCCACCGCCGGCTGTCGATCATCGATCTGGCGGGGTCGCCGCAGCCCATGGCCTCGCCCGATCGTCGGGCCATGTTGGTATTTAATGGCGAGATCTACAATTTTCGCGAGTTGCGCCGCGAGCTTGAAGGGCTGGGCGCCCGCTTTGACACCCATGGAGACAGCGAGGTCATCCTGGCGGCATGGCAGCAATGGGGACCGCGGTGCCTCGACAAGCTGCACGGAATGTTCGCTTTCGCTATCTACGATACGGAGCGGCGAGAGTTGTTCCTGGCCCGCGACCGGCTGGGCGTGAAGCCCCTGTTCACAGCCATGCTCAGCGATGGCAGCCTGGCTTTCGCTTCGGAACTCAAGGGACTTCTCGCCCACCCGTTGCTGCGCCGCTCGGTCGATCCGCTTGCGGTCGAAGACTACCTCACCTGGGGGTACGTGCCCGACCATCGCTCGATCTTGGCGGGAGTGGAGAAGCTGCCGGCGGGACACTACCGACTGCTGAAACACGATGCACCTCCGGCGGGCCCCGTTCGGTGGTGGGACGTTTCGTTCGCTGATCGGCGGAAGGACAAAGCGGCCGACCTTGAGGCCGAACTTCTCTTTCACCTGCGGGAGGCTGTCAGCAGCCGCATGGTCGCCGACGTGCCGCTCGGCGCGTTCCTCTCCGGCGGGGTCGACAGCTCCAGCGTGGTCGCGTTGATGGCGGAGGTTTCGTCCGCTCCGGTGCGAACCTGTTCGATCGGTTTCGACGAAGCATCGCTCGACGAGACAGCCTATGCCCGGCAGATTGCCGAAAGGTTCGCCACCGATCATCGCGAGCGGATCGTTTCGGCGGATGAGTTCGGCGAGATCGATCGGCTTGCGGCCATGTTCGACGAACCCTTCGCCGACGCTTCCGCGCTGCCCACTCTGCGCGTGTGCGAACTAGCGCGCGAGACGGTTACGGTCGCGCTGTCGGGAGATGGGGCGGATGAAGCTTTCGCAGGTTACCGCCGCCACCGGTTCCACGCCGCTGAGGAACGGGCCCGGGCTGTATTGCCGCAATCGGTGCGCTCATCCGTCTTCGGCGCGCTGGGGCGCGCCTGGCCGAAAGCGGACTGGGCACCGCGTGCCTTTCGGGCCAAGAGCACCTTCCAATCGCTCGCTGCATCCGGGGAAGATGGTTATGCGCGCGGCCTTTCGGTGACCGCCCTTGAACTGCGCAATCAGTTATACAGCGATGCCTTCCGCCGTGGCCTCGCCGGCTATCAGGCGGAGCGCCCCTTCGTCGACTTGATGCGCAACGCGCCCGCACGATCCGGCCTTGACCGGGCGCAATATGCGGATCTCAAGTTCTGGTTGCCCGGTGACGTCCTGACGAAAACCGATCGCACCAGTATGGCGGTGAGCCTTGAAGCGCGAGAGCCGCTGCTCGATCATCGCCTCATCGAATTCGCGGCGGCACTCCCGGAGAACCTGCGCATCCGCCGGGGGCAGGGCAAATGGCTGCTGAAACACACGATGGAGCGCTACCTGCCGCGGGAGGTGCTCTATCGGCCCAAGCAGGGCTTCGTTACGCCGATCGCGCAGTGGCTGCGCGGTCCGTTGGCGAGCGAGGCGCGCGCGATCGCTCGCGGTGCCTCGCTCGCCCGTACGGGATGGTTCGATAGCGCGAGGATTTCTACGCTCGCAGAAGCGCACATTTCCGGCCGCAGCGATCACTCTCGCCTGCTGTGGCAGCTTCTGATGCTCGACCGCTCACTCTCGCGGCTCGGCGTAGTCTAGCGGCTGTCGACCAGCACCAACTCGACGTCGTCGAGCGCTTCGACCGTGATCTCGCTCTCGCCCGTGATCGCCACGCCATCGCGAGCAGACGCCTGGAGCCCGTTCACTCGCACCTGGCCGTTGACCGGCACGAGATACAGATGCCGGGCCTCATCAGCCGTGTAGCGCACGGTTTCCCCAACGCCGAGCGTGGCCGCCAGGACCTTCGCATCGGCACGAATGGGAAGTGCATCGTCAGCATCGGGGGTGCCGCTAGCGAGCGTGACCCAACTGCCGCTGCGCTCCCCGCGCGGAAATTCGCGCGCTCCCCAACTCGGCTGTTCACCGGCGCGATCGGGCATGATCCACAGCTGGAACAGCGTCGTTTCGTCGTCTTCGAGATTGTATTCGGCGTGAGTGATGCCCGTGCCGGCACTCATCACCTGGACATCGCCGGCGCCAGTCCGGCCGCGGTTACCAAGCGAGTCCTGATGCGTGATCGCTCCGGAATGTACGAACGTAACGATTTCCATGTCCCGGTGCGGGTGAGGGGGGAAACCGCTCTTCGCCGCGATCCGGTCATCGTTCCACACGCGCAGTGCGCCCCAGCCCATGCGCTGCGGATCATGATAGTCGGAAAAACTGAAGTGATAGCGGGTTTCAAGCCAGCCATGGTCGCGGTGCGCCAGGCTCGCCTTGGGTCGAATGTCGATCATCGAAAATCAGTCCACCTCGGCGGGATGTTTACGCCGGAATATAAGCTATGTGGCGCCGCCCGGGCGCACCTTCAACCCGCAACCCCGTGCCCGCGCGCCATGTAGTCGGCGCTGCGCATCTCTTCCAACCGGCTGACCGTCCGCGCAAATTCGAAGCTGCCTGGTCCTACTGGGTAAAGGTCCCCTGGCTCACCGGCGGCGGTGGCGAACAGCTTGACGCTGTTTTCGTAGAGCGCATCGACCAGCTTCGTGAACCGCAGCGCCTGGTCCCGGTTGTCGGGACCCATCAGCGGGATGCCGACAACGATCACGGTGTGATACGCGTGAGCGATCGCGAGGTAATCGGCGGCCCCGCGGTTTTCGCCGCACAGCCGTTTGAAGCTGAAAACCCCGACACCCTTCAGACTTTTGGGCACTTGCAGGGAACGTCCGCCGCCGAGGTCGAGCTGAGCGCTTGGTACATGGTCGGCGTCTTCCGGGTTGTAATCGGTCAGCCGGAAAAACGCCTCTCGCACGCTGGCCGTGGCGGCATCGCCCAGCGATGCATGCCAGGTCGAAATGCCCGCAAGGCGCTCGAGCCGATAATCGGTCGGCCCATCCAGGGGGATCACGTCGAGTTGATGTTCGACCAGCGCGATGAACGGCAGGAACAGCGACCGGTTCAGCCCGTCCTTGTACAGGTCATGTGGGGGCCGGTTGCTGGTGGTCACGATCGTGACACCCTGATCCACCATCAGCGCGGTGAACAGCCGCGCCATGATCGCCGCATCCGCCGTGTTGGTCACGACCATCTCATCGAAGGCAAGGCAGCGCAGGTTTCGGGCGATCCGGGCTGCTGTGGGAGCGATAGGGTCGCCTGCCTCCCTGGCCCGCTCATCCCTGATCAGGTTATCCACCTCCAGCATGAACGCGTGAAAGTGCGTTCGCCGCTTGTCTGGGATCGCGAGTGTCTCGACGAACAGGTCCATTAGCATCGACTTGCCGCGGCCCACTCCGCCCCACAGGTAAATTCCGCGCGGGCGCGACGATTTGCGTCCGAACAGCTTGCCCAGAAGGCCGGCTTGTCCAGGAGCCTCGAGTTGATCTTGCAGGCGGGCCAATGCCGTCACAGCGGTTCGCTGATCGGCATCCGGCCGCAATTCGCCTGCTGCGACGAGCGCATCGTACCGCGCCGAAAGCCCGCTCATTTCTTCGACGCTTTGCGCACCAGCCCGGAAAAGGCCGCGACCAGGCGGTCATCCTGAACCACATCGCCGCGCAGGAACAGCATCCGCCCTGTCTCCCGCAGGACTTCCACCACCGCATCAAGCGGCTCATCGGGTCGTCCGGCGCCGATGAACTGGGTGGACAGCTCCAACGTCACCGCCGGTCCCGCGTCGCCGTGGGTCAGGGTCCGCATCGCCGCGAACAGGGACACATCAATGAGCGACAAGGTTATCGCTCCGTGGATCATGTCCTGCAGGTTGGTGTGCTTGCGTTCCGGGAACATCCGCAGGCGGCATTTGTCGCCTTCCACGCGAACGATCATCTCGCCAAGAACGACCGAATTGAACCGCGTGTCATCGCGCAACCGCCAGGTCTTCCAGCCCGGGTGGTCCGGGTGATCGCGGTGATCGAAGACCGCGCTGTCCCCGTCCACGTCAGGCGTGCTTTTCGACCTGCAGCTTCTTGATCTCGGCGATCGCCTTGGCTGGGCTCAACCCCTTGGGGCAGACGTTGGCGCAGTTCATGATCGTGTGGCAGCGATAGAGGCGGAAGGGGTCTTCCAGCTGCTCCAGCCGTTCGCCGGTCATCTCGTCACGGCTATCGGCCAGCCAGCGGTATGCCTGCAACAGGATCGCGGGCCCGAGGAAGCGGTCGGAATTCCACCAGTAACTGGGGCAGGAACTGGAGCAGCATGCGCACAGGATGCACTCATAAAGCCCATCGAGCCGTTCGCGCTGCTCCGGAGTCTGCAGCCGTTCCTTGTTCGAGGGAGTGGGCGTGACGGTCTGCAGCCACGGCTTGATGGACGCGTACTGGGCGTAGAAATGCTTGAAGTCCGGCACCAGGTCTTTGACCACCTGCATCGCCGGCAGCGGCGTGATCTTCACGTCGCCATCGAGATCTTCCATCGCAGTCGTGCAGGCCAGTCCGTTGCGGCCGTTCATGTTCATCGAACACGATCCACAGATCCCCTCGCGGCAGGACCGGCGGAAGGTCAAAGTGGGGTCGATCTCGTTCTTGATCTTGATCAGCGCATCCAGAACCATCGGACCGCAGTCGTCCAGATCGATCTGGAACGTGTCATAACGCGGGTTCTCTCCGCTTTCCGGATCGAAGCGATAAATCTTGAACGATTTGACGCGGCTGGCGCCCGCCGCCTGATGCGCGCGACCCTTTCCGGTAATCTTCGAATTCTTGGGCAGCGTGAAGGTGGCCATCGTCGGCATTCCTCGGGTCAAGGGATCGTGGCCTATCTAGCGCCTCGCTGGCCGAGGGCAAGGCCGCCACGCGGGACCGGACCATCTTCAACCGTCTTTCGGACGGCGCGCTTCCCCTCAGCCGCGTTTGCCCCTAGGGGGCCGCAGCCCGATGAGCGACGCCGCTATTCCCCCCGAGACCGTTGACAGCCGCCGCGTTGCGCGCGGACTCGGCTCGACGATCCTCGCCCGAATGGGTGCGGTAGTAGAGATCGTGGCGCAGCCGCTCTACGTGCTGATGTTCGGTCTCGCCGGGTACGGGATGTACGCGGTGATGTGGTCGACGATCAATCTGATCGAAAATATCTGCGACCTCGGAATGACCAGCGCGATGCAGCGTACCGTGCCCAAGGCCGCGAGCGATGCCGATGCGGCAGAGGCTCTGCGCACCGCGCTGCTGTTCGGCGTCGGCCCCTGTCTGGCGGTCGCTTGCCTGATTTCGCTCTACGCCCACGATCTGGCGCCGCTGCTCAACGTAGCGGAACAGGACGAGCATCTGTTGATCCCGGCGGTGCGCATATTCGTCTGGACCCTGCCGCTATGGGCTTTTGTCGAAGTCGCGACCTCAGCTTTGCGGGCTCGCATGGTGTTCGGCGCAGAGATTCGGCTGCGGATCGTGTGGGAGCAGATCATCAGGCTGGTGCTGGCGGGACTGTTCTTCTTCCTGGGGATGGGCCTGAAGGGCCTGTTCATCGCCCACATCATCTCGCTGGCTATCACCGCCGGGCTCTGCGTACGGTTGCTGAGACAGTATTACCGGCTTGACCTGCTGTTTGCCGGCAAGTGGTGGGGAGACTGCGCGCGGCACACGCTGCTCGCGGGCTTGTCTGTCCTGCCGAGCAATATCGTCGCGCGTATGTTCAGCGAATCTCCGACGCTTATCCTCAACCAGTTGCTGCCGGGCGCTGCGGGCGCGAGCGCCTCAGGGCTGTTCACCATCGCACGCAAGCTATCGAGCGTTGTGCAACTGGTCCGGGTCGCCTTCGTGTATGTCATGGCGCCTCTCGCGGCGAGTGCCGAGCGGACCGACCGGGCACAGGTGGCATCGATCTACAGCTATGCAGTGCGGGTGATCGTGGCGATCGCATTCCCGCTCGCGGCCGTAATAGGGGGCGGCCGCTATTCCATCCTGAGCCTGTTTGGAAAGCAGGCGGACGTGGCTGCCGCGGCCGTGGTCATCCTGGTGTTTGCCCGCGCGCTGGAGGCGATGCTGGGCATTTCGTTGCCGGTTCTGCAGGTCATCGCTCATTACAAGCACCAGATCACCGCCAGCGTGTTTGGACTGGCGGTAGCGATCCTCGCAGGACGCGAGCTGGTCGGGCCGCTCGATCCCATCACCGGTATCACGCTGGCCATGGCTATCGGGTTTGTCACGATGGCGACGATCCCGATGATCCAGCTTTATTTGACTGAGAATCTGCATCCGTTTGATCGGCGCTTTCCCCGGGTCATCGTGGTCGTCACGGCAGTTGCGGTGACGGCCGGCGTGGTCGCCGATGTGGTGGATATCGCGTTTGTCGACGAGGTCGCGATCCCGCTGATCATCGCAATCGGCGCTGCGTCCATCTGGACATCTTTGCGCCTTGCGCTTCCGCTGGATGACCGCGCTTCGCTGGGCAAGCTAGCGGTGCGATTGCGGCTCCTTCCGCAAGGCACACCGATTTAGTCAGAGGTCCTTCGGCTCTGCCGCAGTTGAGCTGGCCCCGCTTATCGAAAGTCTCCCCCGGTCGTTCACTAACCGGGGGAGATTGGTTCATTAATCGCCGAAGGTGCGTTGCCACCAGCCGCGCTTGCCGCCGCGCGGCTCTTCGCCCGACTGCTCCGCTGGCTCAGTAGCCGGATCAGCTTCTTCTGCCGGAGTGGTGACAGGATCGGCGCTCACCGGTGCAGCGCTTGCTTCAGCGGCGGGAGCCTTTCGGGCGCGCGTACGCTTGGGCTTGGCAGGAGCTTCGCTCTCTACATCCGCTGAGATCGCACTGTCCGCTGCCGGCGCCTCGGCCTCTACAGCCTTCTTGCGGCGGCTGCGTTTCGGCTTTTCTTCCGCTGGTGCTTCAGGAGCATTTTCCTCCGTCGGAATTGCCTCTTCCGCCGTCGGCGAAGCTTCGGTCACCACTTTCTTGCGGCGCGAGCGCTTCCTGGGCTGCTCTTCGGGTTCCGCTTGCGGTGCATCCAACTCGTCCGGCTTGGCAACGACAGCTAAGTCGTCCTCCAGTTGCTGGCCGACGGTCTCTTCGATGGCCTGAGCCTCGCCTTCGCCTTCGCTGCTGGATTCGTCGCCGTCGCTGCGGCCACGCCCCCGCCTGCGGCGTCCTCCGCGGCGGCGGCGCTTACGCGGTTTGTCCTCGTCGCCTTCGGGCTCGTCGGAACCGCTCCGTTCGTCGGTCTCCTCGCCGGTGGTCTCGTCATCCTCTTCGGCTGACGGAGACATTTCCGCACCGTTCTCGCCTTCGCGGTCGTCGCGGCGGTTCCTGCCGCCGCGGCGGCGGCGCTTCTTGCGGGAGTGATCAGTATCTTCGTCGACGCGGCTCTCCTCCGTTTCCTCGTCGATCTCGTCCTCTTCCTCGATGGGATCGTCCTCGACCTCATCAATGATCGGCTCGAACTTGGGCGGGGTGGTGGGGCGCGGGCCGCTGCTCGCAACCCGCATCTTGGCGCCTTCATCCTCGCCCTCTGGCAAGACTTCCACGGCCACGGAGTAGCGATCTTCGATCTCGGCCAAATCCGCCCGCTTGGCGTTCAGCAGGTACACTGCAGCTTCGGTCGAGGCGTAAAGGCTGATGACAGAACCCTTGCCCCGGGCCGCTTCGTCCTCGATTAAGCGCAGGGCGCTAAGGCCGGCCGAAGACGCCGTACGGACGAGACCGGTCCCGTCGCAGTGCGGGCATGAACGCGTAGTGGCTTCCAGAACGCCGGTGCGCAAACGCTGGCGGCTCATTTCCATAAGCCCGAAGCCGGATATGCGACCAACTTGGATGCGTGCCCGGTCGTTCTTGAGCGCGTCCTTCATCGCCTTTTCGACCTTACGGACATTCGATCCGTATTCCATGTCGATGAAATCGATCACCACGAGGCCGGCCATGTCGCGTAGGCGCAGTTGGCGGGCAATCTCCCGCGCTGCTTCGAGGTTGGTGCTGAGCGCGGTCGCCTCGATCCCATGTTCTTTGGTCGAGCGCCCCGAGTTGATGTCGATCGACACCAGCGCCTCGGTTGGGTTGATCACCAGATAACCGCCGCTCTTCAACTGCACGACCGGATCGTACATCGCGCGCAGCTGGTCTTCCGCGCCGTAACGCTGAAACAGCGGAACCGGATCGCTGTAAGCCTTCACCCGGCGGGCATGGCTGGGCATCAGCAGCTTCATGAACTCACGAGCGGCGCGATACCCCTGCTCGCCTTCGACGACGACCTCCTCGATCTCCTTGTTGTAGATATCGCGGATTGCCCGTTTGATCAGGTCGCTGTCGGAATGGATCAGTGCCGGTGCGACCGACTTGAGCGTGTTTTCCCGGATTTCATCCCACAGACGCGCAAGGTAATCGAAATCCCGCTTGATCTCGGGCTTGGTGCGCTGGAGGCCCGCGGTGCGAACGATGAGCCCCATGGAACGCGGCAGCGACAGATCACTGACGATGGACTTGAGCCGCTTGCGGTCAGCCGCCGAACTGATCTTGCGGCTGATGCCGCCGCCATGGCTCGAATTGGGCATGAGAACGCAGTAACGCCCGGCAAGGCTAAGGTATGTCGTCAGCGCGGCGCCTTTGTTGCCGCGCTCTTCCTTGACGACCTGCACGAGCAGGACCTGGCGGCGCTGGATAACGTCCTGAATCTTGTAACGGCGGCGCAGAGCCATCCGCTTCGCGCGAACTTCGTCCACTTCCTTGGCCCGGCTGCGGCCGCCGCCTTTACCCTGGCGCCGGCCACGGCCGCGACCGCGCGACCGATCGTCTTCGCGTCCTTCGTCGTCGCGAGTGTCGTCATCGCCGGGGTTCGCGTCATCGTCGTAGTCGACCTGACCATCCTCGATTGTCGAGACATCGTCCTTTTCCGAAGTGTCGATTTCTTCGACGCCGTCTTCGGCAAATTCCTCGACAAGCTGCTCGCCCGTTTCATCGTCGGCATCGTATTCGTCGCCGGGGGAGTGGCCTTCCTCTTCCTCTTCGGCCCGGAGACGAGCTTCCTCGTCGGCAGCCTCGGCTTCTTCAGCCAGAAGTTGCTCGCGGTCCTCTTTCGGGATCTGATAGTAATCGGGGTGGATCTCGCTGAACGCGAGGAACCCGTGCCGGTTGCCCCCGAAATCGACGAAAGCAGCTTGGAGGCTGGGTTCTACCCGCGTGACCTTGGCGAGGTAGATGTTGCCCTTGATTTGCTTGTGTTCGGCAGACTCGAAATCGAATTCTTCGATCCGGTTACCTTGAACCACCGCCACCCGGGTTTCTTCCGGGTGGCGCGCATCGATAAGCATGCGCGTTGCCATTGTATTGTCTCCGAGCGCATGCCGGCCGGCCTCGATCTCCATCGAAGGGTGGGCGGGGCGTGCGCGCTAATGTTGGACCGCCGCCAAACGCATTAGGCGAGACGGCGAAAGCGAACCGGCCCATGCGCTGTTCAGCGCCGGGCCGGGATGATGTGTCTGCAAGGGTGCACTCGTGTGCGCGGTACGCGCCCCGGTCAGTCAAAACCGCGCGACCGCTGAAAAGCGACGTCACAGTCTGCTGAGAAGGAAAGCTCATCGCTTGCGTCAACCTGGTATTGGACCGCCGCGATTGCGAAGGTCAGCGGCCGGGCCGGCCCCCGGCCAGCGCGTGCGACGCGCCTTGAGTGAGCTCTAAGGCTGATCGCCCCGGTTGGGCCATCTGCTAGCATCGTGGGTTAAACTCGGCAACCATATTGCGCCGCCTCCCGGCAACGCCTTAACCATCGTGCGCAATGTCATTACGCGGCCAGCTTTTGCTCGTGTTTCTGGCACCCGTCGTGGTGCTGGCGATACTGTATGCCTTGGGGACGACCTTGCCTGTGCCCGCGCTGGGCCGCGGCTACATCGTAAAATTCGAGCTCCCGCCGGCGGGGGAACCGATCGACCTGCCGAAAGTGGAAGGGCCACCGGACCGCTCCCGCCCACTGATCGTCATCGATGCAGGCCACGGCGGTCACGATCCCGGAGCCCAGGGACAGGGTTTTGAAGAAAAAGAGCTCGTCATGGCTTTGGCGCGGGCGTTGCGTGACCGGCTTGTGGCCGAAGGCGGGGTGCGGGTGGCGCTGACGCGGAGCGACGACAGCTTCCTCGTCTTGGCAGAGCGTTTTGCCATCGCTCGCGAACTCGGCGCCGACCTCATGGTGTCGATCCACGCAGATTCTGCCGGGAGTGAAGATCAGGTCACCGGGGCGAGTATCTATACGTTGTCGGACGACGCATCGAGTGAGGCGGCCGCCCGATTTGCGATGCGCGAGAACGCAGTCGACACAATGAACGGCGTCCCGCTCTCTGGTCAGAGCGAAGCGGTCACCTCCATCCTCGTGCAACTCTCTCAACGGCGTGTTCAAGCTGACAGCGAAGAGTTTGCCCGCCTCATCGAGCGAGAAGGGCAGGGCGTGCTGCAGTTTCACCCCCAGGCGCGCAGGTCGGCTTCCCTCGCCGTGTTACGCGCGCCCGATGTCCCTTCGGTGCTGTATGAAGCGGGCTTCATCTCCAACGAAGAAGACGCCAAGCGCCTCGCTTCCGAGGAGGGGCGCGAGCGGTTTGCGGTCGTGCTGGCGCGCGCCGTACGCATCTATTTCGCGCGCCAGTCCGCGCAGGAATGACCTTCCCTAGACGCGCCGGGCGATGCTAAGGCGCGCGCCACATGGCGGACAGCACGACCCTAGAGCACATCCGGTATCGCATTCGCCGTGATACCCATGGCGCAATTCAATGGTTTCGCGACAACTGGCGCGAACGGCGATGGTTTCGGTGGCTTGCGAGTTTAATCGCTGGTGGCCTGCTTCTGCTGGTGATCGGGTGGATCATCCTCGCACGGGACTTGCCGAGCGCGGACACGCTAGTTGATTACGAGCCGCCGCTGCCGACGATCGTGCGGGGCATCGATGGGCAAATCGTCCATTCGTATGCTCGTGAACGCCGGGTGCAGCTGCAATATGCCGATTTCCCGCAAGAGCTGATTGAATCGTTTCTCGCGGCCGAGGACAAGACGTTCTTCAGCCATGGCGGGGTCGATATCACGGGCACGATCGGCGCAGCATTCGATTACGCGACCAAGTTCAGTTCCGGCGAGCGTGCGGTCGGCGGATCGACAATCACTCAGCAGGTGGCGAAGAACATCCTCCTGGGGGACGAGTATTCGGTCACGCGCAAGCTGAAGGAAATGATCCTCGCGCGGCGCATCGAGGGCGTTCTGACCAAGCCCCAGATCCTCGAACTCTATCTCAATGAGATTCCGCTGGGCCGGCGCAGCTACGGCGTGCAGGCGGCATCGCGAGCCTATTTCGACAAGGATGTCGGCGAGCTGAATCTGCACGAGATGGCGTTTCTCGCGATCTTGCCGAAGGCGCCGGAGCGTTATGGCCGCGCGAGGTACGAAGACCTGGCGATCACCCGCCGCAACTTCGTCCTCGATCAGATGGTCGCAAACGACTTCGTCACCGCGCAGGAAGGGGCCGCGGCCAAGGCGCAGCCACTCGGTCTGAAGCCCTCCCGCTCGGCGGTGCCTTCAGTGGATGCCGGGTATTTTCTCGAGGAAGTACGCCGCCTGCTGATGGCGAAGTTCGGCGAAACCGCGGAAGACGGCAAGAACAGCGTTTACGCCGGCGGGTTGTGGGTGCGCACATCGCTTGATCCGGAATTGCAGCTAGCCGCGCGCGATGCGCTGCGGGGCGGCATTCTCCGGTATAGCGCAGGCAAAGGATGGTCGGGTCCGATTGCGCAGATCGATGTTAGTGACGACACTTGGCAGTCCCAGCTTGCCGCGTCTCCGCTTGGCATTTCTTACAAGGACTGGCGGGTCGGCGTCGTGGTCGAACGATCCGGCGGCAGCGGTCGAATCGGGTTTTCAGACGGTGACACTGCGCCCCTGACGGGCATGCCCGATGCTCTGAAAGCAGGCGATGTCATCGCCGCGGCGCCTGTCGGAAGTTCCTACGCCGTTCGATCGGTGCCGGAAGTTTCGGGTGGAATGGTCGCAGAAGAGCCGGCCACGGGCCGGGTGCTGGCATTACAAGGTGGCTTTGATCATCGGTTGACCGACTTCAATCGCGCCACGCAGGCGCTGCGCCAGCCGGGATCTACGATCAAACCGTTCGTCTATGCGACTGGCCTGGACCAAGGCATGACCCCGGCAACCGAAGTTCCCGATCAGTCGTACTGTTTCTATCAAGGGGCGGCACTGGGGGAAAAATGCTTCCGTAACTTCGGCGGCGGCGGCGGCGGCGTGCACACGATGCGCTGGGGCCTGGAGCAAAGCCGCAACCTGATGACGGTGCACATTGCGATGGACGCCGGGATGCCGAACGTGGTCCGTACCTTCGAGCGGCTGGGCATTGGTTCCTATAAGCCGTATCCGGCGTTCGCGCTTGGCGCGGGCGACACGACCGTGCTGAAGATGGTCAATGCGTATGCCACGCTCGCCAATTTTGGTCGGATGCACAGTCCGTCATTGATCGATTATGTACAGGATCGCCGGGGGAAAGTGATCTGGCGCTCTGACAAGCGTGAGTGCGCCCGCTGTAACATGGCCGAATGGGATGGGACGGCCATGCCGCGACTGGGCGCTTCGGGTCGGCAGGTGATGGATCCGCGGACCGCCTACCAGGTCGTCCACATGCTCGAAGGCGTGGTCCAGCGCGGTACCGCCGTGCGCGTGGCTTCACTGGGCCTCCCACTTTTTGGAAAGACGGGAACCACAACGGGGCCGACCAACGCGTGGTTTATCGGTGGCTCGCCCGACATCGTCGCTGGCGCCTATATCGGCTTCGACAAGCCGCGGAATCTTGGTGGCTGGGTGCAGGGTGGCAATACTGGCGCGCCAATCTTCATCGATTTCGTGAAGGCGACCCGCGATCGCTGGAGCGATGAACCGTTTGTCGCGCCCGCCGGCGTCCGAATGGTGCGGATCGACCGCCAAAGTGGGCGGCGCGTGTTTGACGCGTGGCCGACCAATGAACCGAAAGCTTCGGTGATATGGGAAGCGTTCAAGCCAAGCACCGAACCGCCGCGGGCGACCCGGCAGGACGAGGTCGCAGCCAAACGCAACGAGATTCTCGAACTCATTCGCCGGGGCCGACAGGTCAACGCACAAGCGGCTGCAGTAACCCGAAAACGCGAGGTCGAGGCGAAAGCTGATTTCGTCGAGGAACAGGGCGGCATCTACTGATGCGGAGAAGCGTCCTGCACACCGCGACGAAACACCTCTTCATCATCGATCACCCAGGGCGAATCGCTTTCCTCGGTTCCGATGGCGATTAAGGAACACGCCCGGTGACGCGGGCGGCGTTGAGGAAGCTACCGGCGAAACCTCGCAACTGATCACCGCCACCTTTCGCAACCCACCCGCCTCGGCTAAGCGGCGGGCCCATCTTCCGTTGAAAAGGCTAGTTCCATGCGTGCCGAAGGGCAGGCCCACATCGATCGCATCGAAGCCGCGCTGGCGCTTGTACGCCAGTCGCTCGATTGGGAGCGCGCCCTGCGCCGGCTCGACGAGCTGAACGCGCGGGTAGAGGATCCGAACCTGTGGAACGATCCCAGGGAGGCTGAGGCCGTCATGCGGGAGCGCCGCCGGCTCGACGCCGCCATCGGCACCGTTAACCAGATCACCGCAGAAATGGGCGACGCGATCGAGTTCGTCGAAATGGGCGAGGCGGAAGGCGATCAGGAGATCGAGCAGGAGGGGCTGGCCAGCCTCGCGCGCCTCGCCGAGCGAGCCGATGCCGACAAAGTACAGGCGCTGCTCTCAGGCGAAGCGGATGCCAACGACACCTATATCGAGATCCACGCGGGAGCGGGGGGAACCGAGAGCCAGGACTGGGCCGAGATGTTGCAGCGGATGTATACCCGCTGGGCCGAGCGGCGCGGGTTCAAGGTCGATCTGGTCGATTACCACGCGGGTGATCAGGCGGGGATCAAAAGTGCGACCCTGCTGGTGAAAGGCGAGAACGCCTATGGCTACGCCAAGACCGAAAGCGGCGTGCATCGTCTCGTGCGCATTAGCCCGTACGATTCGAGCGCTCGGCGGCATACGAGTTTCAGCTCCATCTGGGTCTATCCCGTCATCGACGATAACATCTCGATCGAGGTGAATCCGGCCGATCTGCGGATCGATACCTATCGGGCGAGCGGCGCCGGCGGACAGCACGTCAACACCACCGACAGCGCGGTGCGCATCACGCACATCCCCAGCGGGATCATCGTCGCCAGCCAGATCGACCGCAGCCAGCACAAGAACCGCGAAATTGCGATGAACATGCTTAAGGCGCGCATGTTCGAGGAAGAGATGCGCAAGCGCGAAGAGGCAGCCAGCGCGGAACACGCAAGCAAGACCGACATTGGGTGGGGCCATCAGATCCGCAGCTATGTTCTGCAACCCTATCAGATGGTGAAAGACTTGCGGACGGGGTATACCTCGCCCGCGCCGGACGATGTGCTCGACGGCGCGCTCGACCCGTTTATCTCCGCGGCCCTGGCACAGCGGGTGACTGGCGAAAGCGTCGATGTGGAGGACGCCGATTGATGCGGACAGAGGCGTTACTGGCGCTGGCTCTGTTCGCGGTCACTGGGTGCGATCAGGCAGACCCGGCGGTCGAGCGTCCAGAGACCGCGCTGGCATTCCCGCAGGCCGAGCGCGCGGTATCCGATCTTGGCAGCAATCAGTTTTCCACGGAGGATCAGCGCGACAGCGTAGGCGAAGCGCGCAAGGTCATGGATCTCGCCGAGATCCGACCGGGGATGACGGTTGCCGATATCGGCGCGGGCGAAGGCTATTATACGATCCGACTGGCGGAAACAGTCGGTGGTACCGGCCGGGTGCTTGCTCAGGACATTGATCGCGCGGCGCTGGACAGGCTCGCTCAGCGGGTTGAGCGCGAGCGGCTCGATAACGTATCGATCCGGCTGGGCACCGCCGACGACCCTAAACTACCCGCGAACAGCTTCGACCGCGTGTTCATGGTTCACATGTATCACGAGGTGCAGGAGCCTTACGCTTTTCTCTGGCGCTTGTGGCCGAGCCTCAAGCAGGACGGCCGGATCGTGGTGGTCGACATCGATCGGCCGACCAATCAGCACGGCATCGATCCGTTGCTGCTCAGCTGCGAATTCGAGCGGGTCGGGTTCCAACTAGAGACTTTCAAGGACTCGCCCGAGTTGGCCGGGTACTATGCACAGTTCAAGCGAGCCGCTAAGCGGCCCGAGCCGCAGGATATCAGGCCCTGCAAGCAAGAGCCGGGAACGACCGGCGGTGCGGCGCGCTGATTACCGCGCCCAACTTTGGGATGAGATAAGCTCGATGGCGTTCAAGGGATTGCAGCCGATCGTCTATGGCGGACGCGAAGTCTGGCCGCTTGTGGAAGGCGGCAAGGGCGTTTCTGCCACCAATCACATGAGCTCCGGCGCATGGGCTGCGGCCGGGGGCATCGGGACGGTCAGCGCGGTGAACGCCGACAGCTACGACGCCGAAGGCAAGATCGTGCCGCAGGTGTACGATGCGCTCACCCGGGCAGAGCGGCACGAGCAGTTGAAGCGGTACGCAATCGACGGTGCGGTGGAGCAGGTTCGCCGCGCTTACGAGATTGCCGACGGCAAGGGCGCGATCAACATCAACGTGTTGTGGGAGATGGGCGGGGCTCAGCCGATCCTGGAAAGCGTCCTCGAACAGACCCAAGGCATGGTGACCGGCGTCACTTGCGGGGCCGGCATGCCCTATAAGCTGGCGGAGATCGCCGAGCGCCACAATGTGCACTACCTGCCGATTGTAAGCTCAGCGCGCGCCTTCCGGGCTTTGTGGAAGCGCAGCTATAGCCGCGTCCCGCACCTGATGGCGGCGGTCGTCTATGAAGATCCTTGGCTGGCCGGCGGACATAACGGTTTGTCCAACGCCGAAGACCCGTTGAAGCCTGAGGATCCGTACCCGCGCGTGAAAGCCTTGCGTGACACCATGCGGGCTGAAGGCGTGTCCGAAGACACCGCGATCGTGATGGCAGGCGGCGTATGGTTCCTGCGCGAATGGAACGACTGGATCGATAATCCGGAATTGGGGAAGATTGCCTTCCAGTTCGGAACTCGTCCGCTGCTCACTGTCGAAAGCCCGATCCCGGATGACTGGAAGGAAGCGCTTCGCCATATCGAAGAAGGTGATGTCCTCCTTCACCGCTTCTCGCCGACGGGGTTCTACAGCTCCGCGGTGAAGAACGAATTCCTGTTCGACCTGATCCACCGGTCAGAGCGGCAAATCCCCTTCAGCAAAGTTGCGGCGGGAGAGCACACGCGTCAGCTGGATATCGGCGTGCGAGGTCGTAACTTCTGGGTCGCGCCGACCGACTATGAGCGTGCGCTATCCTGGTTCGCGCACGGATATACCGAGGCGCTGAAGACGCCGGACGACACGATCGTCTATGTCACGCCAGAGAGCCGCGACGTGATCCGGCAGGATCAGAAGGACTGCATGGGCTGCCTGTCGCATTGCCAGTTCTCAAGCTGGAAGGATCACGATGACTTCACCACCGGACGGTTGGCTGACCCGCGCAGTTTCTGCATTCAGAAAGCGCTGCAGAACATCGCTCACGGAGAGCCGATCTCGGAAAACCTGATGTTTGCCGGGCACGCGGCATACCGGTTCGGCCAGGATCCGTTCTATTCGAACAACTACACGCCGACCGTGAAGGAACTGGTTGATCGGATTTTGACCGGCGATTGAGTGACGCCGGCTGACCGGCCGGCTGCGCTCAGCGCCACAACTGCATCGACCGGATGGCGGGCGGAAATCGACGATCCTCATCCGGACGGGACAGGACTCGCTCGACGAGCTGCCACTTGCGCCGGATCTTGGAGCGGGCCCACAGGTCGGTAACCCATCCCGCGCCTGACCATTCGTCGTCCCCGATGATCCCCTCCATCGTGAGTTGCGCGGCGAACAGGCTGAGCCCGCCATGGCGCCGCACGTACACCTCACCGAAGCGGTACGAGGTACAGCGGAACCGGGTGGTGGCAGCCTCAAGCCAGCTGGCCCGATCAAGAATAGCGGGCTTGGTCGACCCGAGCAGAAAGATGAACTCTCGCGACGCGAGTGATTTCATCGCGGTTCGATCACCCAGTATCCAGGCGCGCATCCAGTGGTGCTCGAGCGTCTCTATCTTGGCGGCAAATTGATCCATCGGGGCAGGCTCTAACGGAGGGTGGCGGCGGCGCGCCAGACAATTATGGCTGTTTTGGGCGCCGGCTCGGTGCGCAGATCAGACCAGGCCCTCGAGCACCTGATCAGGCGGACGATGCCCGTCAGCCCAGAAGCGAATGTTGGCGATGACCTTCTCGCCCGATGCCTCGCGCCCTTCGATCGTGGCACTTCCAATGTGCGGCTGGGCGATGACGTTGGGCATCGCAACGAGCCGGGCATCGACCGTCGGCTCCTCGGGATAGACGTCCAGCCCGGCCCCTCCCAGGTGACCGCTTTCCAGCGCTGCGATCATCGCCTCGTAATCGATCAGGTCCGCCCGGGCGGTATTCACGATCGTCGCGCCCGGCTTCATCGCCGCGATGCGATCTGCGTTCAACAAGCCGCGGGTCGCCTCCGTCGCGGGCGCGTGAAGCGTGACGATGTCGGCCTCGCGCAGCAGAACGTCGAGGTTGTCGACGTATTCCGCTCCGAACATGCTCTCGACCGCCTGCGGCAGCCGGTGGCGGTTGTGATAGCGGATCGTCAAACCGAACGCGCGTGCCCGCCATGCCACTGCCTGGCCGATCCGCCCCATGCCAACGATGCCAAGCACCTTGCCGCCCAGTTTGCGGCCCAGCAGCGTCGAGGGCGCCCAGCCGCTCCACTCGCCGCGCCGGATCAGCGCGGTTCCTTCCCGCAATCTGCGCGGCACGCCGATGATGAGCGCCATCGTCAGATCGGCGGTATCGTCAGTGAACACGCCGGGGGTGTTCGTGACGATGATCTTCTTCGCTCTCGCCGCGGCGAGGTCGATGTGGTCGATGCCAGCGCCGAAGCTGGCGATCAGGCCGAGCTGTGGTCCCGTTTCGGCGATCAGAGCGGCGTCGATCCGATCTGTGACGGTTGGTACCAGCACGTCCGCCGTGCGCATCCGGTCGGCTAGTTCGTCGCGGGTCAGCGGCGCGTCCGCTTCGTTGAAGGTGGCATCGAACAGCTCCGCCATCCGCGCTTCGATCGAGGGCAACAGGTGGCGCGTGACCGCCACTTTGGGCTTCGCCGTGCGGCGCGGGGTGGGGCGTTCGCTCATGATTCAACGAGCTACCCGCTCCGGCGTGGTGGTCAAGCACCCAGCCGTGGCGGCGACGGTGCTTGAAGCGCGGCGGCTGGTGAGGCTATCGCTGCTGGTCATGCGCTTCATACTCCTTGCCGCTCTCGTGCTGATCGCCGCCCCCGTCGTCGGACAGGAACGCGAGGTTCCGTACTGGGCCTCGGTAAAGGCCGAGACGCTCAACCTGCGCGCCGGGCCCGGCCGCGATTACCCGGTGCGGTGGATTTATCACCGGGTCGGCCTGCCGCTCAAGGTGATCCGCGTTCACGAGGGCTGGCGGCTGGTCCAGGATCCCGCTGGGGACGAAGGGTGGGTAACCGCCAACCTGCTGAGCAAGGAGCGCGGCGGGATCGTGATCGGCAAGGGCCTCGCCGCCATTCGCGCCAAACCATCGGATGGCGCCCAGACGCGTTGGAATGCCGAGCCCGGGGTCGTCGGCGAGATCGAGGACTGCGAGGCCGGTTGGTGCGAAATCGACATCGGCGGCCGGCGCGGGTTCATCCGCGCCGACCGGTTGTGGGGTTCGGCCGAGCTTTAGACCAGTTCCACCGCGACGGCGGTTGCCTCGCCGCCGCCAATGCACAGCGATGCGACCCCACGCTTCAAGCCTTTCTGCTTGAGTGCGTTGAGCAGGGTAACAATGATCCGCGTCCCGCTCGCGCCGATGGGATGGCCCAGAGCGGTCGCCCCGCCATGCACGTTGACCTTGGCGTGATCGAGACCGAGATCCTTGATGGCGAACATCGCCACGCAGGCGAACGCCTCGTTGATTTCGAACAGATCGACTTCGTCCTTTGACCAGCCGGCCTTGTCCAGCACCTTGCCGATCGCGCCGACCGGAGCGGTGGTGAAGTCCTTGGGCGCCTGCGCGTGCGCGGCCATCGCGACGATCCGGGCGACCGGGGCAAGGCCCTTGTCCTTGGCGACACTTTCGCGCGCCAGCACCACCGCAGCGGCGCCGTCGCTGATGGAGCTGGACGAAGCGGCGGTGATCGTCCCGTCCTTGGCAAATGCCGCCCTGAGCTGGCGCAGCTTGTCGGGGTTGCCCTTGGGCGGCTGTTCATCGGTGTCGACCGTAACGTCACCCTTGCGGCTTTTCACCAGTACCGGCACCACCTCCTCAGCGAAGGCACCGCCGGTGATAGCCTCGTTGGCGCGGCGTAGAGACTCGACCGCGTAGTCATCCTGGTGTTCGCGGGTCAGTTGGTACTCGTCGGCGGTATCCTGCGCGAAGGTGCCCATCGCGCGGCCCTGGTCATAGGCGTCTTCCAGCCCGTCGAGGAACATGTGATCATACGCCGTGTCGTGGCCGATGCGCGCACCCGAACGATGCTTCTTCAGCAGGTACGGGGCGTTGGTCATGCTCTCCATGCCACCGGCCACCGCGACGTCCAGCGAGCCGGCGGCGATCGCCTCGCTCGCCATGATCACCGTCTGCATCCCGCTGCCGCAGACCTTGTTGACGGTGGTCGCCTGGACCGATGTGGGCAGCCCCGCCTTGATCGCCGCCTGGCGGGCAGGAGCCTGACCCAGCCCTGCGGGCAGGACGCAGCCCATATAGATCCGCTCGATGTCTTCACCTGCAACACCCGCACGCTCAACGGCCGCCTTGACGGCGGTCGCGCCAAGATCGGTCGCCGAGACATCGGACAAGGCGCCCTGCATACCGCCCATCGGGGTGCGGGCGTAGGACAGGATCACGACCGGATCGGCGGCGGAGAAGGTGGGCATGACAAGCCTTTCTGATGTGCGTGCGACGCCGATCTAATGTTGCACTGCGGCAATGGCAATCCAGCGACCTCAAGGGTCGCGAAGGACGAAGTGTCACACGTGTCACACTGTTCTGGCGCAAAACCGCGCTGCCTTAAGTTAACGCCTTTTCGGGGTGTTCGAAGGAGATTGTCCCAGCGCGCATCCTGGTGCGATGGCACATCGAACTGGCTGTAGGACAGCGCCATCCCACGCCGCTTGCCAAGGGCGGGATAATCGCCGAACGTCAGTGGCAAAGGACAACGGAGAGCAAGCATGGCTGAAAACCGCACGAACCAGCTCCACGCGCTGCTGCAAAAGCAACGCAGCGCCTTTACCGCCGCTCGGCCCGAGCTCCTGTCCGTCCGCCGCGACCGGATCGAGCGGGCGATGGCGCTGCTGAAGGAGCACGGCGAGGAACTGTGTCAGGCGATGAGCGCCGACTTCGGCAATCGCAGTCCGCATCAGTCGATGATCACCGACATCGCCGGCACGATCGGGTTCGGCCGCTATTGCCTGAAGCACCTTTCACAGTGGTCGCGGACCGAAAAGCGCAAGGTACAGTTCCCCCTCGGCCTGCTCGGCGCGAAGGCGGAACTGCGATACGAACCAAAGGGCGTCATCGGCATCCTCGCGCCGTGGAACTTCCCGGTGAACCTCAGCTTCGGGCCGCTGATGCAGGTCTTCGCCGCTGGCAACCGCGCGATGATCAAACCCAGCGAATTCACCGAGCGCACCAGCGCGCTGATGGCGGAACTGGTCGCCAAGCGGTTCGACGAAGCGGAGTGCGCAGTTGTTTTGGGCGGTCCCGAGGTGGCACATGCCTTTTCAGAGCTACCGTTCGACCACCTGGTGTTCACCGGCTCCACCGCTACCGGGCGCAAGGTCATGGAGGCGGCGGCCAAGAACCTGGTCCCGGTCACGCTGGAACTAGGCGGCAAGAGTCCCGTGTTCATGGGGAAGGGCGCGGACCTCACCAAGGCGGGCGAGCGCATCGCCATGGGCAAGATGATGAACGCCGGGCAGATCTGCCTGGCGCCCGATTATCTCTATGTCCCCGAAGACATCGAGGAAGGCGCGGTCGCCGCCGTCCAACTGGGCGTACACAATATGTACCCCAAGCTGCTCGATAACGAAGACTACGCCAGCGTCGTATCCGACCGGCATTTCGAACGTCTGCAGGGGCTGGTCGCCGACGCGCGCGAGAAGGGCGCCGAAGTGATCGAGGTCAATCCGGGAGAGGAGGACTTCTCGTCGGCCAATGCGCGCAAGATGCCGCTGACGATCCTGCGCAACGTGACCGACGACATGAAGGCGATGCAGGAGGAGATTTTCGGGCCAGTCCTGCCGGTCAAGACCTACAAGCAGATCGATGAGGCGATCGATTACGTCAACGAGCACGACCGGCCCCTCGGACTGTACTACTTCGGTGACGATGCGGGAGAACGCGAGAAGGTGCTTACCCGGACGATCTCGGGCGGCGTGACGGTCAATGACGTGGTCTTCCACGTATCGATGGAGGACCTGCCGTTCGGCGGGGTCGGCCCATCGGGCATGGGAAGCTATCACGGGATCGAAGGCTTCCGCGAATTCAGTCACGCCCGCAGCGTCTATACCCAGCCCAAAGTGGACGTGGCCAAGCTGGGCGGGATCAAGCCCCCGTATGGCCCGGCGACGATCAAGGCGATCAAGGGGATGATGAAGTAAGCTGACATTTGCGGGGTAAATTTGCGGGCCCGCAGCCTTGCGCGGGCAGGGTGCGAGGCCTAGAGGCGGCGCGAAAGTCCGTGCCTGCGCAAGCGGGCGGCCCGCAACTGGAAATCTCGTGGTCGATCTCAGCCAGTACCTGCCGATCCTGATCTTCCTGGGGATAGCGATCGCGCTGTCGGCGCTGTTCGTGTTCCTGCCGATGGGGGTGTCGCGCCTGACGGGCACGCACAATCCCGATGCCGAGAAGCTCAGCGAGTACGAATGCGGCTTCCCCGCGTTCGAGGACCCGCGCGAACCGTTCGACGTGCGCTTTTACCTGGTGGCGATCCTGTTCATCATCTTCGATCTGGAAGCCGCGTTCCTGTTCCCCTGGGCGGTCAGCCTGGACATGACCGGATGGCCGGGCTGGATCACCATGATGATCTTCCTGGGAGAACTGGCTATCGGCCTTGCCTATGCCTGGAAGAAGGGAGCTCTCGAATGGGAGTAGATCGCCAGCCCTCGCTCAGCCACCAGCTGGCCAATCCCGCGGGTTCGACCGTCAGCGGCCCGGGCGAAAACTGGGTGCTGCACCCGGATTCGCGCATGCCCGACGGGGCGCTGCCCAGCGCGCTGTCGACCGAGCTCGACAACAAGGGTTTCCTGCTGACGTCGACCGAGGAGTTGTTTCAGTGGGCCCGGACGGGTTCATTGTGGTGGATGACCTTTGGCCTCGCGTGCTGCGCGGTGGAAATGATCCACGTCAACATGCCGCGCTACGACATGGAACGGTTCGGCGTCGCCCCGCGCGCGTCTCCGCGTCAGTCGGACGTGATGATCGTTGCCGGAACGCTGTGCAACAAGATGGCCCCGGCGCTGCGCAAGGTGTACGACCAGATGTCGGACCCCAAGTACGTCATCAGCATGGGTTCGTGCGCCAACGGCGGCGGTTACTATCACTACAGCTATTCCGTGGTGCGCGGGTGTGACCGGATCGTGCCGGTGGACATCTACGTGCCCGGCTGCCCGCCCACGGCCGAAGCGCTGCTTTATGGCGTGATGCAGCTTCAGCGGAAGATCCGCCGCGAAGGGACGGTCGAGCGCTAGGATGGCACTGGTTCTTCATTCCGCTCCGAAGATCGCCTCCAATTCGGGCGTGGTCGAAACGCTGTCCGGCGCGCTTGGTGCGATGGTGCTGGAGGCGCGCGAGGAACGTGGCGAGGTTATCCTCACCGTGGCGCGCGACCGCATCGAGGATGCGCTGCGGCTGCTGCGCGATGGCCACGAATACCAGCAGTTGATGGAGATCGCCGGGGCAGACTACCCCGCCCGGCCTGAGCGGTTCGAGTGCGTGTACATGCTGCTCAGCCTGACCAAGAACCACCGCATCATGGTCAAGTGCAGCGCGGCCGAAAACACGCCGGTGCCGACCGTCACCACCCTCTGGCCCAACGCCGGGTGGCTGGAACGCGAGGTGTTCGACATGTTCGGCGTCGTGTTCGCTGGCAACACCGATCTGCGCCGGATCCTGACCGACTATGGGTTCGAAGGGCATCCGTTCCGCAAGGATTTCCCGCTCACCGGCTATGCCGAGTTGCGCTATTCCGAAGACGAGAAGCGGGTCGTGTACGAGCCGGTCGACTTGCCGCAGGACTTGCGCCGGTTCGACTTCATGAGTCCGTGGGAGGGCGCGGATTACGTGCTTCCGGGCGACGAGAAGGCCGCCAAGGCGCCACCGTCGCCGCAGGTCGACGAGCCTAAGGTAACTCCCGGACCCGGCATTAGCGGGGCGGGCGAACCGACCGACAGCAAGGCTGACGACAAGGTCGCGCCGGCCGCCCCGATCGGCCAGGTCGCGGGGCAAGGGCAGGGGGAGCCGGCGCCCGTCGTCACCTCTAAGCCCGAACCCGGCGCGCCCGACCCCACCGAGGACCGGCCAGCGCGCAAACCGCGCAAGGCAGCCGCAAAGGATACCGCGGGCGCGACCGAGCCCAAGGCCCGTCGTCCGCGCAAGCCGAAGGGGGACGGCGCATGAAAGCTCTCGTGGCGTTGAGTGCCCTCGCACTGGTGGCCGGCTGCTCCGACAGGCGGAACGGCGAAAGCGCCGAAGATTTCGCCGAGCGCACCGGCGCCGGCGCGGCTGCGCAGGGTGGCGAGGCCGCTCCGCTTGGTGAGGTGAATGCCCAGCCCGTCGTCGCGCCGACAGGCTCGTCAGTGCTTACGCCGCTGGCGCCGACCGCCCCCAAGGCGCTTGGCGCCATCGCTGGTGCATGCTCGTTCGTTTATCAGGGCCGTTCGTTGTTGGTGGCGGGGGCGGACGATGCCGCAGGTGCCGGCGTGCGCGGCGTGCTGGTGATTGACAGAAAGGAAGTCTCGTTGCCCGGCGCGCCTGCGGGAACCGCGCAGGTTGTCGCCAACGGCGTGACCCTGGCGGCCAACGGCTACTCGGTGGCGGTCAAGCCTGGTTCTGGCTCAGCCGTGCTGACGATCAACGGTCCGCAGGGTGAAACCACGTTCGCCCCCGGAAGCTGGAACTGCGCGCGATGAGCATGCAAATGGAACGCTCGCCCACCACGGGCGACGAGGTCATCACCAACTACACGATCAACTTCGGGCCGCAGCACCCGGCGGCGCACGGCGTGCTGCGCATGGTGATGGAGCTGGACGGCGAAATCATCGAGCGGATCGATCCGCACGTCGGCTTGCTGCACCGCGGCACCGAGAAACTGATCGAGCATAAGACCTACCTGCAGGCGCTGCCGTATTTCGACCGGCTCGATTACTGCAGCCCGATGTGCATGGAGCACAGCTATGTGCTCGCGATCGAGAAGCTGCTGAACCTCGAAGTGCCGCTGCGCGGGCAGTACCTGCGGGTGCTGTTCGCGGAACTCACGCGCATCAAGAACCACATGCTCAATCTCGGCAGCCACGTGATGGACGTGGGCGCGATGACGCCCAACCTGTGGCTGTTCGAACTGCGCGAAGACCTGATGAATTTCTACGAGCGGGTCTCCGGCGCGCGGATGCACGCGGCCTGGTTCCGCCCGGGCGGGGTGCACGAGGACGCGACCCCCGAACTGCTGGCCGACATCGGCACCTGGCTCGACACCCGCCTGCCGCGCCTGTTCGAGGATGCGATCAGCCTGGTGGCCGACAACCGGATCTTCAAGCAGCGCAATGTCGAGATCGCGGTCGTGAGCAAGGAAGACGCGATCGCGTGGGGTTTTTCCGGCCCGATGATCCGCGCCGCTGGCCTGCCGTGGGATCTGCGCAAGAGCCAGCCCTACGATGTCTATGACCGGATGGACTTCGAAATCCCGGTGGGCACCAATTCCGATTGCTATGACCGGTTCATGGTCCGGGTTGAGGAAGTGCGGCAGTCGGCGCGGATCATGAAGCAGTGCCTCGCCGAGATGCCGGACGGACCGGTGCAAAGCCTCGACCGCAAGATCGCCCCGCCCAAGCGCGGCGAGATGAAGCAGTCGATGGAAGCGCTGATCCACCACTTCAAGCTCTACACCGAAGGCTTCCACGTGCCGGCCGGCGAGGTCTATGTCGCGACCGAAAGCCCCAAGGGTGAGTTTGGCGTGTACCTCGTCAGCGACGGCAGCAACAAACCCTACCGCTGCAAGATCCGCCCGACGGCGTTCAGCCACCTGCAGGCGATGGACTTCATGTCGAAGGGCCACATGCTGCCTGACGCGACCGCCATCCTCGGCGCGATCGACGTAGTGTTCGGGGAGTGTGACCGGTGAGCTTGCGTGCGATGGCGATTCTATTCGCGGGCTGTACTGCTTTGGCAGGGCTGATCGTGCTGAGCGATCCTGTATATCGTTTTGCAGACTGGCTGCGATTTGCCCTGATCTTCTCGGCGTTGGGCTACACAATCATGCATTTCCGAAATCGGAGGCGTTCCAATGGCTGACCGCGCCCCCGCACCCGATACGCCCGAGCTGCGCGAGCGGTGGGGTCCGTTCGCTTGGACCGTTGAGAATGCGGCCAAAGCGAAGGAGATCGTCGCGCGCTATCCCGAAGGGCGGCAGCGCTCGGCGGTGATGCCGCTGCTCTTCCTGGCGCAGTACCAGGTCGGTGCCGAGACGAACACGCAAGGCTGGCTGCCGATCCCGGTGATCGAATTCGTCGCGCGCGAACTGGACATGCCGGTGATCCGCGTGCTCGAGGTCGCGACGTTCTACACGATGTACAACATCGCGCCGGTCGGCCGCTTTCACGTGCAGGTCTGCGGCACTACCCCGTGCATGCTGCGCGGGTCCGACGACATCCTCGCCGCCTGCTACAAGCGCGGAATGAAGAAGGGTCACACGACTCCCGACGGCATGTGGACGCTGACCGAGGTCGAATGCATGGGCAACTGCGCCAGCGCCCCGATGGTCCAGATCAACGACGGCAATTACGAGGACCTGACGCCTGAGCGCCTCGACGCGGTACTCGATGCGCTTGCTGCCGGGCAGCAGCCCAAGGAAGGCACGCAAGACCCGGCGCGTCACACGGTCGAGCCGGTTGGCGCGCCGACCAACCTGAGCGCGATGATGACGGCAAACCACGATTACCGGAGCGAGTGGTGATGGACGTGCGCAAGCTGCTTGCCGTCATGGCAGTCGTCCTTCTGGGGCTGGCGGTGTTCTTCTTCGTCGAGGGCAACGTGGCACTGGGGGCCGCGATGATCGCGATCGCCATGTCGCAGATCGCCAGCTTTGCCGCGCTGACCGCCAACGCGAGGAAGACCGATGCCGCCGCGGGGGAGCGGGCGGAATGAGCATCGTCACCATTATCATCGCCATCGTGCTGATCTTCATCGCCTGGAAAGTGGTGACCGGGATCGTGAAGTTCGGCCTGATCGCGTTGATCATCGTCGCCGCGATCTACTTCCTCTCACAGGGAGGGATGGGCTGATGCTCGCTGACAAGGACCGCATCTTCACCAATGTCTATGGCTTCCAGGATTGGGGGCTGCAGGCGGCGCAGGCGCGCGGCGATTGGGATGACACCAAGGCGCTGATCGCGCGCGGACAAGACGCGCTGATCCAGGAGATCAAGGATTCCGGCCTGCGCGGACGCGGCGGCGCGGGCTTCCCGACCGGGATGAAGTGGTCCTTCATGCCCAAGGAGAGCAAGGACGGTCGGCCCAGTTTCCTGGTCATCAACGCCGACGAATCCGAGCCCGGTTCGTGCAAGGACCGCGAGATCATCCGCCACGATCCGCACAAGCTGATCGAAGGCGCGCTGATCGCGGGCTTCGCGATGCGCGCGCGGGCGGCCTACATCTACATCCGCGGTGAATACATCCGCGAGGCCGAGACGCTGTTCGCTGCGGTCGCGCAGGCTTATGACGCGGGGCTGCTGGGCAAGAACGCCGCTGGCTCGGGCTACGACTTTGACGTGTTCGTCCACCGCGGCGCGGGCGCGTACATCTGCGGTGAAGAAACCGCGATGATTGAAAGCCTGGAAGGCAAGAAAGGCCAGCCGCGCCTGAAGCCGCCGTTCCCGGCGGGCGCGGGCCTCTATGGCTGCCCGACCACGGTCAACAATGTCGAGAGCATCGCGGTCGTGCCGACGATCCTGCGGCGCGGCGCGGCGTGGTTTGCGAGCTTCGGGCGCGAGGGCAACAAGGGCACCAAGCTGTTCCAGATCAGCGGCCACGTTGAGCGGCCGTGCGTGGTGGAAGAGGCGATGAGCATCCCCTTCCGCGAGCTGATCGAGAAGCACTGCGGCGGAATCACCGGCGGGTGGGAAAACCTGCTGGCGGTGATCCCTGGCGGATCTTCCGTGCCGCTGGTCCCGGCGGCGCAGATCATGGACTGCCCGATGGATTTCGACGGGCTGAAGGAAGTCGGGAGCGGCCTTGGCACCGCAGCGGTGATCGTGATGGACAAGTCCACCGACATCGTCCGCGCGATCAGCCGGATCAGCTATTTCTACAAGCACGAGAGCTGCGGTCAGTGCACCCCGTGCCGGGAAGGCACCGGATGGATGTGGCGCGTGATGGAGCGTCTGCGTACCGGCGATGCACACATCGATGAGATCGACATGCTGCAGCAGGTCACCAAGCAAGTCGAAGGCCACACCATCTGCGCGCTCGGCGACGCGGCGGCTTGGCCGATTCAGGGGCTGATCAAGCATTTCCGACCGGAGCTGGAGCGCCGCATCGTCGAGGCGGGTAATCTGCCGGAGGCGGCGGAATGATCGGACTCGCTCTTATCCTCGCGATGCAGGCCGCGCCGCAACCGCAGCCGCAGCCGAAGATCGAGAACACGCCCGCGCCGTGGCCCGACCATGAGCGCGAGCTGGGAATGGTCGATGCCTATACTACCGACAGCGACAGCATGGCGCGGCGCACGATGAGTGCATTTGCCGCTTGCGTGGTGGAAGGCAGTACCGACAAGGCAAGCGCTCTGCTGCTCAGCGACTTTCGGGCAAACTCGTACCGCGCGGGTATCCAGACCATGATCCGCAACAACGATCATTGCGGCCGCAAGGTGGGGCTGCAGGGTCGACTGAAGATGGCTAACCTGTCGTTTGCCGGCGCTCTTGCCGAAGCGCTCATGAAGCAGCGCGGCGCGCCGCTGAACGCGCAGCTGGCACGTGCTGCTGCAAGCCCCGCAGCACCCACGTATTCGTTCACCGACAGCGTCGCCATGTGCGTCGCCCGCTCAGCGCCCGATCAGGTAGCGGCATTATTCGCGACAACGCCCGGCAGCGCCGAGGAAACGACGGCCATTAACGTCCTGGCGACGCCGGCCGCGCTGTGCGCGCAGGCGGCCAAGGCGCGCAAGCCGCTGTCGATCAGTCCGGCGGGCCTGCGGGCCATGCTGGCGACCGCCTCGTTCCGCTCCGTCGCGAGCATGAAAGAAGTCTGATGCCCAAGGTCACCGTAGACGGCGAAACAATCGAGGTGCCGGACGGCGCCACCGTGCTGCAGGCGTGCGAACTCGCCGGCAAGGAGATCCCTCGGTTCTGTTACCACGAGCGGCTGAGCATCGCGGGCAATTGCCGGATGTGTCTGGTCGAGGTGAAGCCGGGCCCGCCGAAGCCGCAGGCGAGCTGCGCCTTGCCGGCTGCAGAAGGCCAGGAAATCCGCACCGATAGCCAGATGGTCAAGCTGGCGCGCGAAGGGGTGATGGAGTTCCTCCTGATCAATCACCCGCTCGACTGCCCGATCTGCGACCAGGGCGGCGAATGCGATCTCCAGGACCAGGCGATGGCCTATGGCCGCGGCGGCTCGCGCTATTACGAGAACAAGCGGGCGGTCACCGAGAAGTACATGGGTCCACTGATCAAGACGATCATGACCCGCTGCATCCACTGCACCCGCTGCGTGCGCTTCTCCGAGGAGATCGCCGGGGTGGACGAAATCGGCGCCCTTTATCGCGGCGAATCGATGCAGATCACGACCTATCTGGAGAAGGCAGCGACGCACGAACTGTCGGCCAATGTGATCGACCTGTGCCCGGTCGGCGCGCTGACCTCGCGCCCTTATGCCTTCGAGGCGCGGCCGTGGGAGCTGAAGAAGACGCTGTCAATCGACGTCAGCGATGCCGTGGGCGCCAATATCCGCCTCGACAGCCGCGGTCGCGAAGTGCTGCGCGCGCTGCCGCGGGTCAATGACGACGTGAACGAGGAGTGGCTGAGCGATAAGGGCCGCTACATGGTCGATGGGCTGGTGCGCCGGCGGCTCGACAAGGTGTGGATCAGGCAAGGCGGCAAGCTGCGAGCCGCTTCCTGGCACGAGGCGTTCGCCGCCATCCGCCAGGCCCAGCCGGGCGCCAGCATCGCCGCCATCGCCGGCGATCTGGTCGATTGTGAAACGATGTTCGCCGCCAAGACGCTGCTCGGCGCCATGGGCTCGACACTGCTGGAAGGCCGGCAGACCGGAATGAGCTATGCGGCGGACAATCTCGCCGCGGTTAATTTCAATTCCACGCTGGCCGGGATCGAGACCGCCGACGCGATCCTCATCGTTGGCAGCCATGTGCGCTGGGAAGCGGCGCTGGTGAACGTCCGCCTGCGCAAGGCTGTCAAGGCCGGAGCCAAGGTGTTTGTGGTCGGACCCAAGTGGGAAACGACTTATCCGGCCGAATTCTTGGGCGATGATGTGGCGGTGCTGCACGACCTACCAGGCCATGTTACCGAGGCGCTGGAGAAGGCGCAGCGCCCAGCGGTGATCGTCGGTGGCGCGGGACTGGCGGCGGGTGTGCTCGACGCGGCGCTGGCGCTGCCGGTACAGCGTGAGGGCTGGAACGGGTTCAACGTGCTCCACATGGCCGCCAGCCGGATGGGCGGGCTGATGCTCGGTTTCGCGCAGAAGGGCGGGATCGCCGACATCGTTCAAGCCGCGCCCAAGGTCGTGCTGGCGCTGGGCGCGGACGAGGTCGACTGGACGCAGTTCCAGAGCAGTCTGAAGGTCTACATCGGTCATCACGGCGACAAGGGTGCCCATGCCGCCGACATCATCCTGCCGGCTGCCGCCTACAGCGAAAAGGACGGCACTTACGTCAACACTGAGGGTAGGGTGCAGTTCGCCGAACGCGCGGTGTTTCCGCCGGGCGACGCGCGCGAGGATTGGACGATCCTGCGCGCGCTGGCCGATGCGTTTGGAGTGGCGGTCGGCTTCGACAGCCTGGTCGAACTCCAGGCGAAGATGATCGAGGCAGTTCCCGCGCTCGGCGTCGAGGGGCTGGCAAGCTACGGCGCGCTGCCCACGCCCGGCGCGGCCATGGCGAGCGGTGCGATCCGCTACCCGATCCAGGATTTCTACCTCACCAACCCGATCGCCCGCGCGAGCGTGGTGATGCAGCGCTGTTCGGATGAACTGCTTCACGGCGATGCGCTGGCGGAGGCCGCGGAATGACCGAGACCTTCCAACACTGGGGCATGTCCTACGAATGGGCGTGGTTCGCCGCGACGATCGCCGGCATCCTGCTGATCGCGCTGCCGCTGATGCTGGCGGTGGCGATGATCATCTATGCCGACCGCAAGATCTGGGCGGCGATGGCGCTGCGGCGCGGGCCCAACGTGGTCGGGCCGTTCGGATTGCTCCAGAGCTTCGCCGACGGGCTCAAGGTGTTTCTGCAGGAAACGATCATCCCCTCGGCCGCGAACAAGGGCCTGTTCCTGATCGCGCCGATCGTCACCTTCACCGTCGCGCTGATGGCGTGGGCCGTCATCCCATTTAATTCGGGCGCGGTGCTGGCCGATATCAACGTCGGGTTGCTTTACGTTCTGGCGATCAGTTCACTGGGTGTTTACGGCGTGATCATCGCCGGGTGGGCCTCGAACTCCAAGTACCCTTTCTTCTCCGCCATGCGCGCCGCCGCGCAGATGGTCAGCTATGAAGTCTCGATCGGCTTCATCCTGGTGTGCGTGGTGCTCTATGCCGGCACCTTCAATCTCAACGCCATCGTGGAGGCGCAGCGCGGCCACGGGCTGGGCATCGTCAATGGCTACTGGTTCAACCTGCTGCTGTTCCCGATGTGGGTCATGTTCCTCATTTCGAGCATGGCGGAAACGGGCCGCGCGCCGTTCGACTTGACCGAAGCGGAAAGCGAGCTCGTCGCGGGCTACCAGACCGAGTATTCCTCTATGAGCTTCGCGCTCTACTGGCTCGGCGAATACGCGAACGTGCTCCTGATGTGCGCGCTCAACGCGACGCTGTTCTTCGGCGGGTGGTTGCCGCCCATTGACTGGGCGCCGCTCTATGCGGTCCCGGGAATCATCTGGCTGTTTGCCAAGATGTTCATGTTCTTTTTCATCTTCAGCTGGGTCAAGGCGACCGTGCCGCGGTACCGCTATGACCAGTTGATGCGGCTTGGGTGGAAGGTGTTCCTGCCCGTTTCGCTGCTGTTCGTCGTGCTCGTTTCGGGCTGGCTCATGCTTACGAGGTACGGATGAGCGTCGCTCACTTCATCAAGTCGTTCACCCTGTGGGAATTCGTGAAGGCGCACGCCCTCACGCTGAAGTATTTCTTCAAGCCTAAGGCGACGATCAACTACCCGTTCGAGAAGAACCCGCTGTCCCCGCGCTTCCGCGGAGAGCACGCGCTGCGCCGCTATCCCAATGGCGAGGAACGCTGCATCGCGTGCAAGTTGTGCGAGGCGGTGTGCCCGGCACAGGCGATCACGATCGAGGCCGAACCGCGCGAGGACGGCAGCCGCCGCACCACCCGTTACGACATCGACATGACCAAGTGCATCTATTGCGGCTTCTGTCAGGAAGCCTGTCCGGTCGATGCCATCGTCGAAGGGCCGAACTTCGAATTCTCGACCGAGACGCGCGAGGAATTGCTCTACGACAAGGCGAAATTGCTGGCCAACGGGGACAAGTGGGAGCGGGCGCTGGCCGCGAACCTTGAAGCCGATGCGCCCTATCGTTAGGGGCCGCGCCGAACCATGATCCAGGTCTTCGCCTTCTATCTGTTCGCCGCGCTCGCGATCCTGTCCGCGGTGTTCGTGATCCTGTCGCGCAACCCCGTGCATTCGGTGCTGTGGCTGATCGTTGCGTTCTTCAACGCAGCTGGGCTGATGGTGCTGGTCGGCGCCGAGTTCATCGCGATGCTGTTGGTGATCGTGTACGTCGGCGCGGTCGCGGTGCTGTTCCTGTTTGTCGTGATGATGCTCGACATCGACTTCGCCTCTCTCAGAGCAGGGTTCGTGAAGAACTTCCCGCTGGGTATCGCTATCGCAGTGGTGCTGCTGGCCGAACTGGTGTTCGGGATCGGCGCGTACCGCGCAGGATCGATCGACCTTGCACCCGCCGCAGCGACAGCGGCACCGCCGATCATGACCAGCAACATCGCCGCGATCGGGCAGGTCCTGTACAGCCGCTACCTGTTCCTGTTCGAAAGCGCCGGCATCATCCTGCTGGTCGCGATGATCGGGGCAATCGTGCTGACGCATCGCGACCGCAAGGATTCGCGGCCGCAGAACATCGATCGTCAGAACCGTCGCCGGCCGCAGGATGCGACTGTGAACATGCGTCCGGAAGTCGGGGGAGGGCTGGAGTTGTGATCGGCCTCGAACACTACATCGTTGTCGGGACCATCATGTTCGTGCTCGGCGTGCTGGGCATCTTCCTCAACCGGAAGAACATCATCGTCATCCTGATGTCGATCGAGCTCATCCTGCTGGCGGTAAACATCAATCTGGTAGCGTTCAGCGCTTTCCTGAACGACATCACCGGTCAGGTTTTCGCGATGTTCGTCCTGACCGTCGCCGCGGGCGAAGCGGCGATCGGGCTGGCGATCCTGGTCATCTATTTCCGCGGACGCGGCACCATCGCGGTCGACAGCGTCGACCGGCTGAAGGGATAACGGACCCTTGCATCCGATCCTCATCATTGTTTTCGCCCCCCTGCTGGCCGCGCTCGTGGGCGGGCTGGGTAACCGGGCGCTCGGCAACACGGTCGTCAAATCGCTCACCACCGGCGCGCTGTTCCTGTCGTGCGCGTTGAGTTGGCCGATTTTCCTAGCCTTCCTCAACGGCTCTGCGGAGGCCAGCGTCGTGCCGGTGCTGCAGTGGGTCCGTTCGGGCGACCTGGCGTTCGACTGGGCGCTGCGGGTGGATACGCTGACCGCGGTCATGCTGGTGGTCATCACCACCGTCTCGGCGCTCGTGCACCTGTACAGCTGGGGCTACATGGACGAGGACCCGGACCAGCCGCGATTCTTCGCTTACCTGTCGCTGTTCACCTTCGCGATGCTGATGCTGGTGACCGCGGACAACCTGGTGCAGATGTTCTTTGGTTGGGAAGGCGTAGGTCTGGCCAGCTACCTGCTGATCGGATTCTGGTTCCGCAAGCCGAGCGCCAACGCCGCGGCGATCAAGGCGTTCGTGGTCAACCGGGTCGGCGACCTCGGCTTCATGCTCGGAATATTCGGCACCTATCTGGTGTTCGGCACTGTCTCCATCCCCGAGATCCTGGCCGCCGCGCCGGGCATGGCGGGCAGCACGATCGGCTTCCTGGGATACCGCGTCGATACGATGGATGTGCTGTGCATCCTGCTGTTCATCGGCGCCATGGGCAAGTCGGCGCAGCTAGGCCTGCACACGTGGCTGCCCGATGCGATGGAAGGCCCGACCCCGGTGTCGGCGCTGATCCACGCGGCGACGATGGTGACCGCGGGCGTGTTCATGGTCTGCCGCTTGTCGCCGATGTTCGAAACCGCGCCGATCGCGCTGATGTTCGTGACGTTCATCGGCGCTGCCACTTGCCTGTTCGCCGCGACGGTCGGCACGACCCAGTGGGACATCAAGCGGGTGATCGCTTATTCCACGTGCTCGCAGCTTGGCTACATGTTCTTCGCCGCGGGCGTGGGTGCCTACAACGCGGCCATGTTCCACCTGTTCACGCACGCGTTCTTCAAGGCACTCTTGTTCCTTGGCGCAGGATCGGTGATCCACGCGATGCATCACGAGCAGGACATGCGGTACTACGGCGGCTTGCGTAAAAGCATTCCGTTGACCTTCTGGGCGATGATGGCGGGCACGCTGGCGATCACCGGGGTCGGCATCTACTGGCTGCACGCTGGCTTTGCGGGGTTTCATTCCAAGGACGCGATCCTCGAAGCCGCCTGGGGCCGCGGGACGGAGATGGCGCACTTCGCCTTCTGGCTTGGCGCGGTCGCCGCACTGCTGACCAGCTTCTACAGCTGGCGGCTCATGTTCCTGACCTTCTTCGGCAAGCCGCGCTGGGCGGCGAGCGACCACATCCAGCACGCGGTGCACGACGCACACGGCCACGCCGATAGCGAGCGCGGCAATCCTCCGGCGCAGGAAGACTCCGGCCATGACGTCGCGCATCACGTTCCCGATCCGGATCACGGCTACGGCACCGCGGGCTATCACCCGCATGAAAGTCCGCTGACGATGCTCATCCCGCTTGCCGTGTTGAGCGTGGGCGCGGTGGTCGCCGGGTTCATGTTCAACCCGCAATTCCTCGATTCCGAGGCGTTCTGGGGCGGCTCGATCTTCTACAACGAGAACCTGATGCACGCGCTGCATGCCGTGCCGCTGTGGGTGAAGCTGACCGCGACGATCGTCATGCTGATCGGCCTTGCCGTTGCATGGCTGGGTTACATCCGCGACACCGGCATGCCCGAGCGCGCGGCCAAGCAGTTGGGGCCGGTCTATCGGTTCTTCTTCAACAAGTGGTACTTTGACGAACTTTACCACTTCCTGTTCGTGCGGCCGGCATTCTGGTTCGGCCGCCGGTTCTGGAGAACCGGCGATCAGGGCATTATCGACCGCTTCGGTCCCAATGGCGCGGCGCGGGTGGTGGCACTCGGCAGCGTCGGCAACACCCGCGTGCAGTCGGGTTACCTTACCACTTACGCGCTCTGGATGCTGGTTGGCGTCGTCGGCGCGATCACCTGGGTGCTCTTCTGATGGACGGGTTCCCGATCCTTTCGCTGATGCTGCTGGTCCCGCTGGTCGGGGCGCTGGCGTGCTTCTTCCTCGACGCTAAGGCCGCCCGCACGGTGGCGCTGGCGGCGACGCTGATCGACCTCGCGCTCGGCATCGCGTTATGGGCGAACTATGACATCGGCGGCGCGCAGTGGCAGTTCACCGAGCGCGCGGAACTGTTTGCCGGCTTCAGCTACGCGCTCGGCATCGACGGGATCGCGCTGCTGCTGATCGTGCTCAGCGTGTTCCTGATGCCGATCTGCATCCTGGCGAGCTGGGAATCGATCGAGCAGCGCGTGGGCGAATACATGGCCGCGTTCCTGTTCATGGAACTGCTGATGATCGGCGTGTTCGCGGCGCAAGACATCCTGCTGTTCTACATCTTCTTCGAAGCCGGCCTGATCCCGATGTACCTGATCATCGGCATCTGGGGCGGGGCCGAGCGGATCTACGCGAGCTACAAGTTCTTCCTCTACACGCTGCTCGGGTCGGTGGTGATGCTCGTGGCGATGCTGTGGATGATCCGCGAGGCCGGCACGACCGACATCCCCACGCTGATGCAGTTCGATTTCCCGCCCCAGGCGCAGACGTGGCTGTGGCTCGCGTTCTTCGCCAGCTTCGCGGTCAAGATGCCGATGTGGCCGGTGCATACATGGCTGCCCGACGCGCACGTCCAAGCGCCGACCGCGGGCTCGGTGATCTTGGCGGGCGTGCTGCTCAAGATGGGTGGGTATGGCTTCATTCGCTTCAGCCTGCCGATGCTGCCGGAAGCAAGTGCCCAGCTTGCCTGGCTGGTGTTCGCGCTGAGCATGATCGGGGTGATCTACACCTCGCTGGTCGCGCTGGTGCAGCACGACATGAAGAAGCTGATCGCCTATTCGTCGGTCGCGCACATGGCGGTCGTGACGGTGGGCCTGTTCGCCTTCAACGTGCAGGGCCTCGAAGGCGCAATGATCGTGATGCTGAGCCACGGTCTGGTTTCGGGCGCGCTGTTCCTGTGCGTCGGGGTCATCTACGACCGGCTGCACACGCGCGAGATCGACCGCTACGGCGGTCTCAGCATCAACATGCCGCGCTATTCGCTGTTCTTTTTGCTGTTCACGATGGCGAGCATCGGCCTGCCCGGCACCAGCGGCTTTGTTGGCGAATTCCTCAGCCTTGCCGGCATCTATCAGATCTCCACCTGGGTCACGCTGGTGTGCACCACGGGTATCATCCTGGGCGCGGCCTACATGCTATATCTCTACCGCCGCGTAGCTTTCGGCGTCCAGGCCAATGCCGACGCTGCCGCGATGCGCGACATGAACGTGCGTGAATGGTTCATGCTCGCCCCCATCGCCGCCGCCGTGTTGTGGATGGGTGTCTACCCGGAAAGCTTCCTCGCCCCGATGCGCAAGGACATTGCCGCGCTCGACGCCCGGTTGGCGCGCGCGGCCCCTGCCGGCGATAGCAAGCTGGCGGCCCCCGCCGCCGGGCAGGCACGGACGCAGGCAGCCAATGCCCTGCCGCACGCGGAGACTGGCGCGGGCCATGCTGCCGAAGGGGAGGCCCACTGATGGATCTCACCCAATCCCTCCGCCTCATTTTGGCCGAGGAGATCCTCGGTGTCGGCGGGCTGGTGCTCCTGCTGGCCGCAGCGTGGCTGGGCGACAAGTCGAGCCGGGCCATATCGATCGCCGCAGTGGCCCTGATGGTCGCTGCCGCGGCCGTGACCGTCCCGACGCTGGACGCGGGCGCCATGGGCCCCGATACAAACGCGTTCTTCGGACAGTTTCGCGCAGATGCCTTTGCCGCTTACGCCAAGCTGCTGATCTACATCTCGGGCGCCGCCGGACTGATGATCGCCCCGCGATTCTTCGATCGCTGGAACGCGATGCGGGCCGAATATCCGGTGCTGCTGCTGTTCGCCGTGCTCGGCACCGGGATCATGGTATCCGCAAGCGACCTGATGACGCTGTATATCGGGCTCGAGATGAACAGCCTGGCCGCTTACGTGCTCGCAGCATTCCTGCGGGTCGACAACCGTTCTGCTGAAGCGGGGCTGAAGTACTTCGTGCTGGGCGCCCTTGCGAGCGGCATCCTGCTCTATGGCATGAGCCTGACCTACGGCTTCACCGGGTCGACCAACTTCGCGGCCATCCGCGTCGCGCTGGAAGGTGGCATGTCCACCGGCGCTCTGTTCGGACTGATCATCGTGCTGTCGGGGCTGGCATTCAAGATTTCGGCCGTGCCGTTCCATATGTGGACGCCCGATGTCTATGAAGGCGCGCCGACGCCGGTCACCATGTTCTTTTCGACCGCGCCCAAGGTTGCGGCGATCGCACTGACCATGCGCGTCGCGCTCGAGGCGTTCGGCGACCAGGCCGATGCCTGGCGCCAGGTGGTGGTGTTCGTCGCCCTCGCTTCGATCGTGGTGGGTGCACTCGGCGCGATCGGGCAGAGCAACATCAAACGCTTGCTCGCCTATTCCTCGATCAACAACGTGGGTTTCATCCTCGTCGGCCTGGCGACTGCAACGGTGGGCGGGGCAAGTGCGATGCTGGTGTACCTGGCCATCTACGTCGCGATGTCGATCGGAGCGTTCGTCGGCGTGCTGATGTTGCGCGATGCCGACGGCAACCAGATTGAATCGATTTCGGCCATGGCCGGCCTGTCGCGTACTCAGCCGCTCCTGGCTTGGTGCCTGTTGGTGATGATGCTTAGCCTGGCCGGCATTCCGCCACTGTTCGGGTTCTGGGGCAAGCTGGTCGTATTCCGCGCGGCAGTCGATGCCGACATGATCGCACTCGCAACGCTGGCGATCGTGGGCAGCGTGATCAGCGCGTACTATTACCTGATGGTCTGCAAGACGATGTTCTTCGACGAACCGGCGGATCAGGCGAAGGGCCGGAACGACTGGGCACACTGGAGCTTGCTGCTGGCGGCAACCGTATTCAACTCTCCTTTGGGCTACCTGCTTACAGGGTGGTTCGACCGGATCGCGGGTAAGGCAAGCGCGGCACTGTTTCTCGCCGCTTGACCCAGTTGCCACTGAAGTTCGTCTCTGAAACCGGCTCCACCAACGCCGACCTAGCCAGCGCGGTGCGTGCTGGTGAGCGATTGAGTGAAGGTCACTGGCTGATCGCCGACCGCCAGATTGCCGGGCGCGGGCGCCAGGGGCGTGCATGGTTCGATGGGGCTGGCAACTTCATGGGTTCCACCATCGTGCGTCCCGGCCCGCACGATCCTGCAGCGCCGACGCTGGCACTGATGAGCGGCCTGACGCTTTACGAAGCAATCGCGCCATTGCTTGCGGAACCCGCGGGGCTCTCGCTCAAGTGGCCAAACGATCTGCTGCTCGGCCGTGCCAAGCTCGCCGGTATTCTGCTGGAGCGGGAAGGCGACGCGGTGATCGTCGGGCTGGGAGTCAACCTGGCCGCGGCACCGGATGTGGAAGGGCGCGAGACCGTGGCGTTGTCAGCGCTCGGCCCTCCGCCCGCGCGCGACGACTTCGCTGCCGCTCTCGCGCGATCGTTCGACCGCGAGCTTGAACGCTGGCGCGCCGCCGGGATCGATCCGCTGCTGCGACGGTGGCTCGCAGTCGCGCATCCATTGGGTACCTCGCTGACGGTGCATGAGCCCGCCGGGGCGAAGGTATCAGGCGCCTTTGCCGGGCTCGGCCCGGATGGATCGCTGTTGCTACGCTTGGAAGACGGCTCAACCCGGCCTATCCACGCCGGCGATGTGATGCTGGGCTGAAGGGAACCGCCATGCTGCTCGCCGCCGATGTCGGCAACACCAACGTGGTCTTCGCGCTGTTCGCCTTGGGTGAAGGCGGTGGCCGCGAGATCAAGGCGCGCTGGCGCATCGCGACCGACCCGCGCCGGACGGGCGATGAGTACGCCGTGTGGCTCCTCCAGCTTCTCGCCATCGAGGGCTTCAAGCGTGAAGACATCAAGCAGATCATCGTCGGCTCGGTAGTCCCGCGCGCGATCCATAACATTACGGTGCTGGCGGAAAAGTTTTTCAAGTTAACGCCGGTGATAGCGGGAGAGGGCGCGGCGGAGTGGCCGTTTCGCGCAGATGTCGATCAGCCGCGTTCGCTTGGCGCGGACCGCGCACTCAATGTCATCGCCGCGCATGCCAAGTACCAGGGCGACCTGATCGTGGTCGATTTCGGCACGGCCACGACGTTCGACGCGATCGACTTCAGCGGCGCATACAAGGGCGGCATCATCGCGCCGGGGATCAACCTGTCGCTCGATGCCCTGGTGGGCAACACCGCGAAGTTGCCGCGCATCGCCATCGAAGCACCACGCAACGACAGCGTCATCGGCACTAACACGGAAGACCAGATGCTGATCGGGGTGTACTGGGGCTACGTTGCCATGCTGGAAGGTTTAATCGCGCGTATGCGTGAGGAGATCGGCCGGCCGGCGACGGTGATCGCCACCGGTGGGCTGGCGATCCTGTTCGATCAACACACCACTATTTTCGACGCAGTCGATGCCGACCTGACACTGGACGGTCTGGCGCTGCTGGCAGAGCAGGCGCGCGCATGAAAAAGAACTACACCCCCGAAGACGAATTGCTGTTCCTGGCGCTCGGCGGCTCTGGCGAGATTGGCATGAACGTCAATCTGTACGGCTGCCAGGGCAAGTGGCTGATGGTCGACCTGGGCATGACCTTTAGCGGCAACGAATACCCGGGGGTGGACTTGGTGTTCGCCGACCTCGAGTTTATCGAGGAGCGGACCCGCGACCTGGTCGGGATCGTCCTGACTCACGCGCACGAAGATCACATCGGCGCCGTGCCGTACTTTGCCGCTGATCTCGGCGTGCCGCTCTATGCCACGCCGTTCACGGCAGACCTGGTGCGGCGCAAGCTAGCCGAAGCGGGTCTGGTGGACGAAGTCGAACTCAACATCATTCGCGGTTCCGACAGCTTTGCGCTGGGCCCGTTCGATGTTGCCTACGTGCCGCTGGCGCACTCGATTGCCGAAGGGCACGCGCTGCTGATTGACACGCCTTATGGCCGCATCTTCCACACCGGCGACTGGAAGCTCGACGAAGAACCGATCATCGGTGATCCCACCACCGAAGCGGAGCTGCGCGAGATCGGCGACGAGGGCGTGCTCGCGATGGTGTGCGATTCCACCAATGTGTTCAATCCGGCGGAAAGCGGTTCCGAAGGCGCGGTCTATCGCGCGCTGCACGAAGAAGTAGCGCGGTGGGACGGCCGGCGCGTGCTGGTCACCACCTTTGCGAGCAACGTCGCTCGCCTCCATACATTGGGAGCGGTGGCAGAGGCCACCGGACGCCGGTTGTGCGTTGCCGGACGGTCGCTCGACCGGATGATCGAGGTCAGCCAGGACAACGGCTACCTCGCGGATTTTCCGGAGATCGTCGATTTCGACACCGCGATGTCGTTACCACGGGGGGAGGTTCTGATCGTCGCGACCGGCGGGCAGGGCGAACCGCGAGCCGCTCTGGCACGGGTCGCGGAAGGCCAGCACCCCCTGTCGCTGAGCGAAGGCGACGTAGTGCTGTTTTCCAGTCGGCAGATCCCCGGAAACGAAATTTCGGTCGGGCGCATTCAGAACCTTCTGGCCGAGCGGGGGATCATCGTGGTGACCGATCGGCAGAGTGCCATTCACGTGTCCGGTCACCCCGGGCGGCCTGAGCTGGAAGCGCTCTACAGCTGGCTGCGGCCCGAAATCCTGGTGCCGGTCCATGGCGAGATGCGCCACATGACCGAGCAGGCCCGGTTGGGGCTTGAGTGCGGCATCCCGCACGCAGTGGTGCAGAAGAACGGCGATATCGTGCGGATCGCGCCCGGAAAGCCCGGCACGGTGGCCAAGGTCCGGGCGGGGCGCCTGATCCTCGACGGCGACCTGATCACTCCCGCCGATGGCGATGCGATGGTGATGCGCCGGCGGATCGCGCGCGAAGGGCTGGTGATTGTCGCGCTGGATCCGCGGGGCCGGGCGCAGGTCGAAGGCATCGGCCTGCCACTGGACGAGGATTACCCCGCGTTCGTTACCGAAACGCAGACCGACATCGCCGCTGCCGTCGCGAAGCTGAAGGGCGGCTCTCGGGATCGAGACAGCGTGATCGAGGCGGCGCGCCTCGCCGCGCGCCGTGCCGCCACTCGCTGGAGCGGAAAGCGGCCGCAGGTCAAAGTCCTCCTGACCGAAAGCCAGCCGGCATGAAGTGGACGTCGATCCTGGCGATCTACTTTCTGTTCTGGGTCGCCAGCGCATTCGTGCTGCTGCCGTTCGGGGTCAAAACCCATGACGAGTTGGGGATCGACAAAATCCCGGGGCAGGCTGACAGCGCTCCGGCCAATTTCCGGCCGGGCCGGCTGGCAGTGCGAGCGACGGCCCTGTCGGCCGCGCTGACGGCATTGTATGTCGCCAACTATATCTACGGCTGGATCACTCCGCGCGACCTGATGATCGGCAGCTAACGTCTAGTCCCGCAGCCGTTCGATGGCTTGGGCGAGCGCCACGTAGAGCTTGCCCATGTCGCTGCTGAGCAGGGTGACGCCGATCGCGTTCCCGTCGCGCGTCGACAGCATGGCCCGCAGCATCGCTTCGAAATCGTGGATGTAGCGGCTGACGTGCTCGCGGAATTCGCGGTCGCTCTCGAACAGGTCGGAGATTTCGCGCGCCTGCGTGTTGTCGATCAGGCGCACCGCACGGCGGGTGAAAATCCCGCGATCGCCACGCAGATAGCTCGCCCAGGCGGTGTCGGTCACTTCGCTCGACAAGGCCTTGGCTAGATCGATGGCGTTGGAGTTCAGGCTTTCGGTGATCAGCGCGACCCGGCGCGCGAAGTCGCTGTCGACCTGCTCTTCGGCTCGTTGACGAGCGTGCGCCACGCGGTTTTCCAGATTAGCGGCGAGTTCGTTCACCCGCGCCAGCTGGTCTCGCAGTTGCAGTGCCGCGGCACGACCGGCTCCGGCGGCTTGCGCCGCGCTCTCGTCCAGTTCAGCGAGGGCGGCACCGACATGGGTCTGCAGTGCCCGATCAATCGCACCGGCGGCGTCAGCGCCGATCCGCTCGGCCAGCGCCGCGACTTGACCGGCGCTGTCACGCTCCAGCGAGGCAATGGCGTCTCGCGCGGAGCTCTCCAACGCGCCGATCGCCTCGCGTAGCGGGCCCTGGACCTCGGCGGCCGTCCCCCGGCTGTCTTCCGCGAGGGCGGCAAGCTGCGAGCGAAGGTTTGCGATGTCCTGCTCGTTGGCCGCAAAAGTGGCGGTGAATTGTCCGTGAAAACCCTTGAGGTCGCCCATGGCCGCCGCGCTGTCGCGACTGGCGAGAATGACGTATTCCGACAACTCCCGGCTTTGTTCGCCCGCTTGACCCAGCATCAGGCCAAGCCGCTCGCCACGTTGGCTGAGCTCTTCAAGGCGCTCTTCGGCGTTGCCGAGCGCGGCGGGGAGGTCGGTACGGGTGTGATCGGCGCTCGCGCGGATCAGCTCAAGCAGGCGGACACTCGCCTCGGTCAGGCTCGCGACAGCTCGATCGGTCCCGGCCAGTGCTTCGCGGCTTTCCGTGAGGCGAGCGGCCAGAACATCGATCGAGCTCGCGAGCGCGGTTTCGGCCTCGCGGCCCTGGTCCGCAGCGCGGGCCATCTCGGCACCCAACGCATCCAGCCTCATCCCAAGGATTTCGCTTTGCTGGGCGAGTTCTTCGGCCTGAACGGCATGACCTGCACGCCGCTCAGCGAGGGCCTGGTCGATCAGGGCCAGGCGCTCCTGAATGAGTTCGGCCTGCTCGTCAGCAAGCGCTGCCGCCTCGCTCCGTCGCTTCTCAACCTCGTCGACGAACAGCGCGTGCGAATTCTTGAGCTGGTCGTCGACCAGTACCGCTTCGTCCTGGATCAGGCGCAGCCGCTCGCTTGCGCCATCGCGGGCCGCGATGTCGATTGCTTCCACTTCCTTGATCGCCGCAGCAAGGTCCGCCTTCAGGGCATCGAGCCGGGTATTCCACGATGCCAGCGCCTGTCGCTCGGTCCCGGCCAATCCGTCGCCGACAGTGATGGCGCCATCGCGCAGGGCGGCCAGCCGCGCCTGCATCGATTTGAGCAGTTCTTCCTCGTGCGTTTCCAGCAGGTTGGCTGCGGCGGCGACTTCCTCGCGCAGGCGATCGGCCCGGTGGCGCATCGCAGCCAGCGTATCGACCTCGCGCCCGTCCAGCTCAGCGCGAAACGCATCGCTCTTCTCACGCAAGAGGGTGAACCGGGCGCCCGCGATCTCATCAAGCTGCACCGCCTGCGCCTCGAATCCGGCGATCGCCGCGTCGACTTTCGCACGAAGGGTCCCGACCTGCCGTTCGCTTGCCTGCCCGAATTCGTTCAGGCGGCCGAAGCCGGCAATCAGTTCAGCCAGTTGGGAATGCGCGGTGTTGCCCGCATTGCCGATCTGGCTGGTTACATCCCGCGCAGCATTGGCGATGACCGGCAGGTCGCCGCGCAGCTTGTCCATGTTGTCGAGCGCGGTGCGGCTGACTCCGGCGATGGCCTCTACTTGTGTCCCGTTGTCTCGCACCAGATCCTGGAGCCGGTCTGCGTGCTCCGACAGTCGCTGCGTCGCGACCCGCCCGAGGGAATCGAGCTCCCGGGTTTGCGCAGCGAGAAACTCGCGCGCCAAGCTGAGCTCCCGGTTGACGACCGACAGGCGCGCTTCGAGCGCGGCACTTTCGGTGCGCAGCGTGACCGCGGTATCGCCGAAGCGGCGTGCCTCGCGCCGGCTGTTGCGTATTGCCAGCAGCCATACGCCGATGACCAGCAGGGTCGGGATCGACCAGTCGATCAACAGTTGCGATCCGCCTTGCGGCGTTACTCCGGTACGCAGGTCGCTCAAATGAGCCCAGGCGAAGAACGCGGTCCAGGCAACAATCGCCGCGCCCGCCATGGCCGGCACGATCAGGCCGCTCCGCGATGCCGGCGACGGTTCATCCCAATCCGCTTCGTGTTCCGGGACTTCGGCCCAAGTCTCATCCAGGGTCAGCGGCTCGCTGTCCTGCCGAGTTGTTTCGCCTGACGCGTCAGCGCCGCTGCCGGCGCCGATCGCCCGGATATGTGAACCCCCACTCATGCTCTGGCGAAATACACCATCGGGTTATGGTTAAACAGTCTATTAATCATGGCCCGGCTATCTCGCCAGGTGATGGCATACGAACACGGAGCATTCGACGCGACCCTGGCCGCTGCCGCCGGGCAAGATCGGGAGCTCGTTGCTGAGCTGCGAGCGGCTTTCGCCGACAGTGTCTCGAGGCATCTCGACCTGCTGCGACGATCTCGGTGCGACGGCAACTGGGCCGTCGCGGCCCAGCGGCTGAAGGGACTGGCGGCGGGTTTCCATGCCAGCGAGCTGATCGCGCTTGCCGATGAGGCTATCGCCGCCGCACCGGGAGAGCCGGCGGTCGTGCGGCGGATCGCGGAATTTCGCGACCGCTTCATCGCTGGGTGATCGCACAAACCTAGCCAATCGGGTTCGAACTGCCTAGCGCTCCATCCTCTACAGGAGGGTGGACGCGGCTTTGCGCATAGCGCTGATTTCGATGACGGAGCTGCCGGCGACCGACGTTCGCGTGGCGGGCCATCCGCTTGCCTGGCACCAGCTTCAGGCCGCGCTCGACCTGTCCTGCGAGCGGGTTATTGTCCTGGCCGACGCGCCTGGGCCAGCGCTTGCGATCGTCCAGCGGGAAGCAGAACGACGCGGCGCGACCTTTCATGCCGTTGCGGGCCACCGGCCACTGTCAGGTCTGGTGAGCGCGGCAGACACTCTGGTGGTCTTTGGGCCAGGGGTGCTGCCCGACCGCGACTGGCTGGTCCAGGCATTCGGCGCCCGCGCCGGTATCGCGACGCTGCCGGCCGATAGCGCGATCGAACAAGGGTTCGAACGGATCGATCGCGAGCGAGCCTGGGCTGGCGTGCTGGCCACGCGAGGAGACGCGGTGGAAGCACTGGCAGGCCTGGCGCCCGATGCCGATCCCATTGGGGGACTGCTGCGCGTCTCGCTTCAGCGGGCTGGCGGCACGCTCGCGGTGCCGGACAAGTGGATCGACGATGGCCGCTGGGCGATGGTGACCAGCGAGGGGGCAGCGCAGCGCTACCAGGATGACTGGTATGCGCGGCATGTGCCGGCGCCTTCGCTAAGTCGACCGGGTGCGGCACTCGCTTACAAGCTGGCCCGGCGCCTGCTGGACCGGCTCGGGGACGCTCAGCGCTCCCCGATCATGCTGGCTGCAAGCGGGTCGGTGCTGGCGGTGGGCGGGGCCCTTGCCGGTTACCTGGGGTGGACGGCTGCCGGCCTGGGCGCGCTCACGATCGGTAGCATGTTATTGAGTTCCGGAAGTGCTCTCGCCCGGCTCGCCGGCGCAGGTTCGCCCGCGGTCGAGCGGCCGTGGATGTCGCACGCGCGTCGCGCGCTTCTTGACCTGTCACTCGTCGCGATTGCATCCAGCCCCGCCGCGTTTGAAAATCGGTGGACGGCATTTGCAGCTCTCATGCTGGTCGGAGCGATCCGGCTTTCGCTGGAGGAGGGCGCTCCGCGGCTGCTACGTCCGATGTCGGATCGACCCCTCGTGTTCCTGCTGCTGACCATGTTTGCCGCAGTTGGCGTGCTGCCCGGCGGATTGGCCATTCTCGCGCTGATCGCACTCGCCGTCAGGATATTCGCCCCGCGCCAGCGGAGCTAACGCGCGCTTAACCACGGCGCTGCTATAGGTGGCATCGATGAACGAAGCGGCCACGACCTCCTCTCCTGAAGCTCCCGTCGAAGCGATCCTGCGCGACGAGTTGGCGCATGGCGACATCGTGCTTGGCACGATCGGCCCCGTGTTGGGACATTTGCTGGCGAACCACGACCATTCTCTGTTCAGCGACGAGATCGTCAGCCGGGTGCGCGGGATGATTGGCGACCTTGCGCGGCAAATGCTGCACGCTCAGGCCGACGCAGCGGATGCGGCGGATCCACGGGCTGTCCCGGAGACCGGCATCGGCGTCTTGACGGACGCGCTGATGGCGGACGCCCGGCTGGTTGGCCATTGCCATGCGCTGGCGCTCGAATGGCAACTCACTTTGCGGTTGGAGACCCGTAGCGGAGTGGACCCCGTTCTTTCGCCGCTGTTGCAGGCGCTGATCGCGTCGGACGATCCACCGACGGCGTCGACCGCGATGGCCGCTCTGACCGCGCAGGCGCGGTTCGCGCAACGCCAGCGGCGGATGGAACTGCCATTGCCGGAGCTGCCGGCGGACCACTTCCACCAGGCGCTCGCCACGTGGCTAGAACTGGTGGAACCTCAGGATGCTGAAGCGGCAGTTCTGGCGGCGGGCAAGCTGCGCGATGACTTTGATGAGAGCGCCGGTCGTCTGGGCCTGCTCGCGCGCCTGATCCACACCATGGGTGCAGGAGCGCTTGCCGCGTTGTCCGTCAGCCATGCTGGAGCTGCGATGTTCCTGACGGCGCTGTCCTCGGCCAATCAGCAGGACCGGGACCTGACGATCATCGCAACCAACGACCGCCAGCTTGCCCGGTTGGCGTTGTCGCTGCGCGCCGCCGGTCTGAAGCCGTCCGCGATCGAAGAGCAGTTTCTCTACCTCCACCCTAACGTCGCGCTGCCGGAAGGGTTCGATTCGCTGCGCGCTGATCGCGCGCGCGAGTTGCTCGCGTCGTCCCGTCGCACCTCGGCGACTTGACCATGACAGCTGAGCGCACAGTGCTGGCGCGTGCGCGGACCGATGCAGCCGATTGCCTGGTCGAGGCCGATGAGCCGCTGGCCGGCCTGCAGCGTCGCTGCGGTGGGGAGCTTCCGGGGACGGTCGCGATCCCGCAATTGCTCGAAGCGGTAAGCAAGGCACGCGCCATGGGTCTGAAACTCGCGCGCTCGATCACTGCCTCCGATGGGGAAGAAACCATTCGAGCGTGGGTCGAGATTGCGCCTCAGGACAGCGCTGGCGGAGGCGGCTGCGCGATTTCAGTAGGCAGCTGGCAAAGCGCCCCGCGCGCAGCTGAACCTGACGCGGACGTGGCCGCACGACGGATCATGATTGACCGCGCAGTTGCCGAACTGACCGCGCGCCTCGATCCGGCACAGCGGCCGCTCGTAGTGGAGGTAAGTGCGCCGGACCTCGGTGAACTTGCCCAAAAGCTGCGCGATGGTCGAGACCGGCCGTGGAGTGAGTGGCTGACTTTTCCCGATGTAGCCCGCCATCAGCCGTTGCACTGGCGGCTGCTGGACGGGGCGCGGTGCCGTGCACCCGGATCGGACCGGATCTGGACCGTCACTCTGGTGCCGCTCGGCCATCCGGAGCCCGGCAGCGCCGGGTTCGAGCTGTTGTTGGTGGCGGACACTCCGCTGGCGGATGCCCCCGAGCCGGTCGAGGCCGACGATCCGGGATTGAGCGGGTTTGGCCGCGAGTTGACCCCGGTTCTGCGACCACCGATCGCGCGGATCATCGCCAACGCGGAGACGATCCGGTCACGCCTGGCGGGACCACTGGCTGAAGAATACAGCAATTATGCGGCAGACATCGCTGCCGCGGGGCAGCACCTGCTGTCGCTGGTGGAAGATCTCGCCGACCTCGACATCGTCGACTCAGATGGATTCGTCACGGCGCCTGACCCCATCGACCTTGCCGACGTCGCGCGCCGCGCGGTGGGCATCCTAGGCATGCGGGCACAGGCCAAGATAATCACACTGACAGCGCCTCCGGTCGGCGAAAGCCTGCCCGCGACAGGTGAGTTTCGCCGGGTCCTACAGATTCTGCTCAATCTGGTGGGCAACGCGATTGCCTACTCACCGGCCGGATCGCGGGTTACGCTCGCGCTGGAGAAACAAGCGGGATCGGCGCTCGTGACCGTCGCGGATCAGGGGCCGGGGCTAGAGCATAACCAGGCTGCCAGGATATTCGAAAAGTTCGAACGCCTCGGTCGAAGCGGGGACGGGGGCTCAGGCCTGGGGCTTTATATCTCGCGCAAGCTTGCCCGTGCCATGGGGGGCGACCTGACTGTCAGCAGCGCGCCGGGGGAAGGGGCGCGGTTCACCCTGACGCTGCCGTCCGACGACTAGGCGCGGCGCCGGCTGCCCCACCAGATCAGCAGCAGGCCGACCACAACCGTCAACCCACCGTAGAGCGCCCATGAACGGTCGGCGAGCATGAAGCTTTCGGCCGGCCACATGACCAGCCCCAGGCCCTGCAGCGCCCACAGCCCGCCCGATAGCACCAGCGCAACGCCGAAGATTTGCGCGATGAGCTTCAGCGCGCGCACCTCAGCGCTGGCCTACGGGTACGTAATCGCGTTGGGTAGGGCCGGTGTAGAGCTGCCGCGGACGACCGATGACCTGCGCCGGATCGGAGATCATCTCGTTCCATTGAGCGACCCAGCCCACCGTGCGTGCGAGAGCGAACAGCGCGGTGAACATGGTGGTCGGGAAACCGATCGCGGAGAGGATCACGCCCGAATAGAAGTCGACGTTCGGAAACAGCTTCTTCTCGATGAAGTAATCGTCCTGCAGGGCCAGTTCTTCCAGCCGCAGCGCGGTCTCGAACAGCGGGTCGTTGACCTTGAGCGCGTCGAACACTTCGCGCACCGTCTTCTGCATCACCGTCGCGCGAGGATCGTAGTTCTTGTACACCCGGTGGCCGAACCCCATCAGCCGGAACGGATCATTCTTGTCCTTGGCCCGCTCGATGTAGTGCGGAATCTTGTCGGGCGTGCCGATTTCCCGAAGCATGTTTAGTGCCGCCTCGTTGGCCCCGCCGTGCGCGGGCCCCCACAGGCAAGCGATGCCCGCCGCGATGCACGCGAACGGATTGGCTCCCGACGACCCGGCCAGCCGCACCGTGGACGTCGACGCGTTCTGCTCGTGGTCGGCGTGGAGGATGAAAATCCGGTCCATCGCCTTCTCGACCGCCGGCACCACCTCGTACGGCTCGGCCGGAACGCCGAAGGTCATGCGCAGGAAGTTGCCGGTGTAGGACAGGGAATTGTCGGGATAGAGAAACGGCTGCCCGACCGAATACTTGTACGCCATCGCGGCGATCGTCGGCATTTTGGCGACCAGACGATGACTGGCGATCTTGCGCTGCTCCGGATCGGAGATGTCGGTGCTGTCGTGGTAAAAAGCGGACAGGGCGCCCACCACGCCGCACATGATCGCCATCGGGTGAGCATCGCGGCGGAAGCCGCGGTAGAACGTCGACAGCTGCTCGTGCAGCATCGTGTGGCGGCTGATGGTGTAGGTGAAGTCGTCCAGTTCGTCCTTGGACGGCAGTTCACCGTTGAGCAGGAGATAGCTGACTTCCATGAACGAGGATTGCTCGGCCAACTGACCGATCGGATAGCCGCGATGAAGCAGCACGCCCTCATCGCCATCGATGTAGGTCAGGGCGCTCTCACAGCTGCCGGTCGACTTGTAGCCGGGATCGTAGGTGAACGCTCCGGTCTGGCCGTACAGCTTGCGGATATCGAGCACTTCCGGGCCGACGCTGCCTTCCAGCACCGGCACGTCGATGGTCTTGTCGTTGTAAGTGAGCGTGGCCTGTTTGTCCGCCATCGTGAGTCTCCTTAAGCTTGTTGGGACGCGTCGGCGGAAGTCGCGTGTGCGTCAAGCCGCGCCAGCGATTCCTCCCGTCCGAGCAGAGCGAGAACGTCGAAAATTCCGGGCGAGGTCGTGGTCCCGGTCAAAGCTGCCCGCATGGGTTGCGCCAACTTACCAAGACCCAGCCCGAGCTCTTCGGCGAACGGTTTAAGTTCAGCTTCCAGCGCGGCGACGGTCCAATCATCCTGGTTTCGCAACCGCGCCGAGATCTTCGCTAGCAGCACCCGTGCGTCCGAGGTCAGAAGCGCGGCAGCCTTGTCCTCTAGCGCGAGCGGACGCGTCTTGAACAGGAAGGCCGCGCCCGTCGCAAGCTCATCCAAGTCCTTGGCGCGCAGCTTCAGCTGCGGCATCGCGCGGGTAAGCAACGCCAAGTCGATGCCTTCGCCGATCCGCGGCGCGACCAGTTCGGCAAGCCGCGCATCATCCGCCTCACGGATGTAATGCCCGTTGAGGTTCTGCAGCTTCTTCAGGTCGAACCGGCTGGGGCTTTTGCCCACACCGGCCAGATCGAACAGCGCGATCGCCTCGTCGCGAGAGATTTCCTCGCGATCGCCGTGACCCCATCCCAGCCGGAGCAGGTAGTTGAACAGCGCTTCGGGCAGGATGCCGAATTCGTCGCGATAGTTCTCGGCTCCGAGCGCGCCATGGCGCTTGGACAGTTTCGCGCCATCGGCCCCGTGGATCAGGGGAATGTGCGCATAGACCGGCTCCTGCCAGCCCATCGCGCGGTAGATGGGCAACTGGCGAAACGCATTATTGAGGTGGTCGTCGCCTCGAATGACGTGCGTCACTCCCATGTCGTGATCGTCGACGACCACCGCGAGCATGTAGGTCGGGGTGCCGTCAGCGCGCAGCAGGACGTAATCGTCAAGCTCTGCGTTGCGCACGGTGACGGACCCTTGCACCTGATCCTGGATGACCGTCTCGCCGTCATCTGGCGTCTTCAGGCGAATGACGAACGGCGCGCCTTCGGGAGCCGTGCCGGGGTCACGATCGCGCCACCGACCGTCATATCGCAAAGGTTGCTTCGCAGCCCGCTGGGCCGCGCGCATAGCCTCGAGATCCTCAGGCGTGGCGAAGCATTTATAGGCATGTCCGGCCGTCAGCAACTGATGAGCGACCTCCGCATGGCGGCCCGCCCGTTCTGATTGAAACACGACGGGCGCATCGTAGTCCAAGCCAAGCCAGGACAAACCATCGATGATGGCATCTATCGCCTCGGCCGTGCTCCGCTTCTTGTCGGTGTCTTCAATCCGCAGCAGTGCCTTGCCGCCGTGATGCCGGGCGAACAACCAGTTGAACAACGCGGTTCGTGCACCACCGATGTGCAGGAATCCAGTGGGCGAGGGCGCGAAGCGGGTGACCACTTCTCCGCTATCGCTTGCCATCCGAATGCGTATCCTTATCCAGCGGTTAAATGGCGACCCGCGCAGCAGTGATCGTACCCATCGTCGACGATCCTGGCGATGTTGCACTGCAGCAGCATTGGCGCAAGGCGTGGTCCTTGTCCAGCCTTGCGGGGGGCGCAGATGCGTGGCTCGATCGCGCCGGGTTCGACCGTGCGCCGTGGCTGGCGACCGCGCTGGCCGGCGGGATCGTCGCATGGTTTGCGCTACCCAGTCCTATCGCCTGGATCGTCGCTATGGCGGGCTGCATCCTGCTTGCTTCGGCTACTGTCGCCCTGACGCGGCCGGGCGATGACTACGTTCACCTTCGTCGTGCAGTGGTCGCGGTAGCATTGCTGATTTCCGCGGGCATCGCGCTTGTCTGGATCCGTTCAGTCGTGATCGGCGCCGAACCCATCGCCCGGCCCCAGGTCATCTGGCTGGAGGGCAAAGTTCTGGAGCGCGAGAACCAACCCGCGCAACAACGAGTGCGGTTGACGCTCGCTTATCGTGACGCAGAGGCAGGTCTGGCGCGCAAGGTGCGCGTGAACGTAGCGCCCGATGATCTCGATCCCGGAATTGCGGAAGGTGCGCACGTACGCCTTCGTGCCCGCCTGATGCCACCGGCGCCGCCGATGGCCCCCGGCGCGTACAACTTTGCTCGCGCTGCGTGGTTTGCCGGACTGTCGGCTACGGGGACCGCCATCGGACCCGTTCAGTTGATCGGCTCAGCCACGCCAGGCGGCACGCTGGCCCGCCGCGCAACGCACCTTGTCAGACCACGTGCGCTCGCGGCTCGACGGCTCCGCAGGCGCCATCGCCGCGGCATTTGCCAGCGGAGACCGTGGCGGAATCTCGGCCGCGGACGATGATGCGATGCGCGATGCGGGGCTCACGCACCTGCTATCGATCAGCGGTCTGCATGTCAGCGCAGTGATCGCGGGCGCCTATTTCGTCGCCTTGCGGCTGCTCGCCCTGTGGTCCTGGTTGACATTGAGGGTGCGCCTGCCGCTGGTCGCGGCGGCTTGCGGGGCAGGGGCAGGGGTGGGGTACACCTTGCTCACCGGCGCCGAGGTGCCCACCGTGCGCAGTTGCGTCGGCGCGCTGCTGGTTCTTGGCGCTCTTGCACTCGGTCGGGAAGCGCTGTCACTCCGCATGGTCGCCGCTGCGGCCTTCGTGGTCATGCTTGCCTGGCCCGAGGCGGTGGTGAGCCCCGGCTTTCAGATGAGCTTCGCCGCAGTGATTGCGATCGTCGCCCTCCATGAGGCGGCTCCGGCGCGCGCTTTCCTTGCGCCGCGTGACGAAGGGGCGGTGGCGAGAACCGGGCGGCGCGCCGTCATGCTCCTTCTGACGGGCGTGGTGATCGAGGTCGCGCTGATGCCGATCGTGCTGTTCCATTTTCACCGGGCGGGGTTCTACGGCGCGCTCGCCAATGTCGTCGCAATTCCGTTGGTTACCTTTGTCACCATGCCGCTGATCGCGCTGGCGCTTGCGCTGGATTTGGTGGGAGCCGGCGCTCCGGTCTGGTTCCTGGTCGGCGGGTCACTCGATCTGATGCTGGCGCTCGCTCATTTCACCGCTAGCCAGCCAGGCGCGGTCAAGCTGATGCCCCAGATGGGGGCCGGGGTTTTCGCATTATTTGTCTTGGGTGGATTATGGTTAGCGCTTTGGCACGGCAGACGGCGGTTGATCGGACTGGTGCCGGTGCTGGCCGCGACCATCTTTCTGCTTGGCGCTCAACCGCCCGATTTGCTGATCTCCAGTGATGGACGCAACGTTGGCATTGTCGGGGAGGGTGAGCGGCTGCTGGTCCTGCGCGAGGGACGCAGCGATTTCGCGCGCGACAACCTGATGGAGCTTGCCGGGATGGAAGCCGATCCGGTGCTGATCGAACGGTGGCCTGACGCCACCTGCAGTCGAGACTTTTGCAGCCTGACGATCGAACGCGACGAGCGCACCTGGCACATCCTGATGGGACGGAGCCGTGCCCGGATCGAGGAGCGGTCGCTGGCCGCGGCTTGCGAACGGTCCGATATCGTCATCGCCGAACGCTGGCTGCCGAGAAGCTGCCGGCCCCGCTGGCTGAAGGCGGACCGCAATTTCCTGGATGCCCACGGCGGCCTGGCGATTTACCTCGCCGAGGCGCGCACCGTCACCGTGGGCGAAAGCGAAGGCGAGCACCCATGGTGGACGGCCAGCCGACCGGAACCGCGCTTTTCGCGCTCAGTGGTAACGGCGCAGGAGGCCCGCTAGCTTACCCTGCACCTTGACCTCGCCGGCCCGGTACACCTGCGGCTCATACGCTCCGTTGGCCGGATCCAGCCGCACCATGCCGTTCTCACGGTGCAGGTACTTGAGGGTCGCTTCCTCGTCCCGCACCAGCGCCACCACGATTTCTCCGTCGCGTGCCACGTCAGTCTTGCGGACGAGCGCAAAATCACCGTCGAAGATGCCGGCTTCGATCATCGAGTCGCCAGACACCTCCAGCGCGTAATGTTCGCCCGGACCCAAAAGCGCGGCGGGCACGGGCAGAGTGCTTTGACCTTCGAGCGCCTCGATCGGTACACCGGCCGCAATGCGCCCGTGCAAGGGCAACTCGACGACATCGTTGGCGATCTGGCGCTGGACAGGTGCGGGTCGGCGGAGGGGCACGACATTGTCGTGGGTGCTCTCCAACGACTTGGCGCGCGGCGCGGCGACGGAATCCTCGGCCTGGCGGATCACCTCAAGCGCGCGAGCCCGGTTGGGGAGCCGGCGAATAAACCCACGTTCCTCCAGCGCGGAGATGAGCCGGTGCACGCCCGACTTGCTCTTCAGATCGAGCGCTTCCTTCATTTCTTCGAACGACGGGGAGATCCCGCTGTCTTCAAGACGAACGGTGATGAAGTGGAGAAGTTCGCGTTGCTTGGCAGTGAGCATGCCCGATCCTTTGCGAGACCGTTCCAATGCGGGAACGAACGCGGAACAATTAGGCAACTTACCCCAAGCCGTCAAGTCGCGGCGTCAAACCACCGTCACGTCTCCATTTTCCCGACTTGCCGCCGGTCTTTTCGAGCAATCGGACATCTCCGATCATCATGCTCTTGTCGAGCGCCTTCGCCATGTCGTAGATGGTCAACAGGGCGACGCAACATGCTGTCATCGCTTCCATTTCTACGCCGGTGCGGCCGGTCAGCGCCACCTCAACCGTGGCCGAAATCGCCGCCTCCTCGAACGTGAAGTCGACGATCACGCTATCGAGCGCGAGCGGGTGGCACAGCGGGATAAGATCGGCGGTCTTCTTGGCCGCCATGATGCCAGCGATCCGCGCGGCGCCGAGCACGTCGCCCTTGGGCCCGCTGCCGTCACGAATGGCGGCGAGCGCGATGGCTGACATCGCGATCCGACCCGATGCCACTGCCTTACGCACGGTTTCCGCCTTGCCGCCGACGTCGACCATCCGGGCCTGACCGTGTTCATCGAGGTGCGTGAGATCGTTCATAGAGGACAATCCAGAAGTGAAAGTGTCACACGTGTCACACTGTTCATGAGCGGAAAGTTTGCCCGCTCCGCTGCGGGCCAATTAGCTGCTGGGATCGGGTAGCGTAAGCGGCGAGTTGTAGGACAGCGCTAATGTCCGCCGAGCAGTTCGCGCGTTGCAGCTTCCACGTCTGGCTGCCGCATCAGGCTTTCGCCAACCAGGAACGCGTGAACGCCAGCGCGCTCCAGCCGCATGCAGTCGGCATGGCTGCTGATGCCGCTCTCCCCGACCAGCAGCGTACCTTCTGGTGCCAGCGGTGCGAGCCGCTCAGTCGTGCCAAGATCGGTACGGAAGTTCTTGAGATCGCGATTGTTTATTCCGACCAGGCGCGAACGAAGCTTGGCCGCGCGCGCCAGTTCTGCTTCGTCATGAACCTCAACCAGTACGTCCATCCCGCGCTCCAGCGCGGCCGCCTCGATCTCCGCCATCACGCCGTCTTCCAGCGCCGCCACGATGATCAGGATCGCATCCGCCCCGATCGCGCGGGCTTCTGCAACCTGCCAGGGATCGACCATGAAATCCTTGCGCAGCACTGGCAGATCACAGGCCCTCCGCGCGTCCGCCAGAAAATCCTCGTGTCCTTGAAAGTAGGCAGCGTCGGTGAGCACCGACAGGCAGGCGGCGCCGCCGCGCGCGTACGCCACGGCATGTTCGGCAGGCCTGAAGTCCTGCCGGATCAGCCCCTTGGACGGCGAAGCTTTCTTGATCTCCGCGATAAGGGCAAAGCCCTCCTGCGCCTTGGCATCAAGTGCCGCCCGGAACCCTCGCGGAGGCGTCTGGTCGCGCGCTAGGCGATCGAGATCGCTTATCGTGGCCGCTCCGCGTCGGTCAGCCACCTCAATGCGCTTGGTCGCGCAGATCTCGTCAAGCTTGTTCATTGGGCGATCGCAATCCAGCGGGTGAGCAATTCTTCGGCACGGCCGGAATCGAGAGCGTCGGCCGCCTGTTTGGCGCCATCGGCATAGTCCGCGGCTTGCCCGGCGATCATCAGCGCGGCGCCGGCATTGAACAGCACCGCGTCCCGATAAGGACCAGGCGCACCCATCAGGAGCGCCTTGAGTGCTTTCGCGTTGTGTGCGGCATCTCCGCCGCGGATCGCCTCGATCGGCGCGGTGGGCAGGCCTGCGTCGGAGGCGCGAACCCGGCGCATCTCCCAGTCGTGCCCCTGCACGTCGGCCACTTCGTTGCCGCCCGCGAGGCTCAACTCGTCAAGCCCTTCGTCGCCAGATACGATCAGCGTGCGTTCGCTGCCCAGTCGCGCCTTGGCCTCGGCGTAGATGGGCACGTAAGCGGGGCGGGCAATGCCGATCAGCTGACGCTTTACGCCCGCAGGATTGCACAACGGCCCCATTAGGTTGAAGATCGTCCGCCGGCCAAGCCGTTGGCGTATCGGCTGAATGCGCCGCATCGCAGGGTGGTGATTGGCTGCGAACAGGAACCCGATTCCCAGCTCCGCCAACGACCTCTCAGCCGTTCTTCCGGCGGCTTCCATGTCGAGGCCAAGCATCTCGAGAGTATCGGCAGCGCCGGCCTTGCTGCTCGCGGCGCGGTTGCCATGTTTGGCTACCGGCACGCCCGACGCCGCGACGACAAGGCTCACCGCAGTCGATACGTTCAGCGTGTGGTGCCCATCGCCGCCCGTGCCGCAGACGTCGATCGCGTGGGCGGGCGCGTCAACCGGGATCAGCCGCGCGCGCAGCGCGCGCGCCGCACCGGCGATCTCGTCAGCGGTTTCACCGCGATCGGACAGATCGCACAGGAACCGCGCGATTTCTTCCTCGCTCGCTTCGCCATCGAGCAGCGCGCCAAACACCTCTTCAGCTTGCGCTTCGTTCAGGTGCGGCTCGGCCTCTGGAAGAGTTCTCATATCCAATCCTCCGGAGCGATCCCGCACACCCGCAGGAAGTTCGCAAGCAATGCGTGGCCGTGCTCGGTAGCGATGCTTTCGGGATGGAACTGCACGCCGTGGATCGGCAGCTCTGCGTGGCGAAAGCCCATGACGTGGGTATCATCGGACGTGGCGTTGACCGGCAGGGTCGCTGGAATACCCTCTACAACCAGGCTGTGATACCGGGTGGCGAGGAAGGGTGAGGGCAGGCCTGCGAACACCCCGCTGCCGTCATGGCTGACCGGCGATGTCTTGCCGTGCATCAGCCCGCCGCGCACCACGCGTCCTCCGAAATGCTGGCCGATCGCCTGATGCCCCAGACACACGCCGAGGAGGGGCATGGCGGCATCTGCGCAGGCCGCCACGAGATCAAGGCTGATCCCCGCCTCGTTCGGCGTGCACGGTCCCGGAGAGATCAGGAACCCTTCCGCCCCGGACGCGATCGCTTCCGAAGCGGTCAGCGCATCGTTGCGCTCCACCCGCACTTCGGCACCCAGTTCCATCAGGTAGTGGACCAGGTTGAAGGTGAAGCTGTCGTAGTTGTCGATGACCAGGATCATGACGGCGGCGCAGCAGCAAAGCGATCGGTGGCGCGCACCAGGCCATCGGTGATGCCGGGCTCGGTAAAAAGGTGGCTGGCGTCCGGCACGATCTGCAGATCGACTTCAGGCCAGGCCTGCTTGAGCGCCCAGGCTGCCGCCGGCGGCGTACAGCAGTCGTGGCGTCCCTGGACGATTACGCCGGGGATGCCGCGCAACTTGTCCGCACCTGCCAGCAGCTGCCCGCTTTCCAGCCAGCACCTGTGGCGGAAATAATGCGTTTCGATCCGAGCTGTGGCGACGGCGTTTTCGCCGCCGGCCATGCGGTCGATCGTGTCTTCTTCGGGAAGCAGGGTCACGGTCACGCCCTCCCACCGGTTCCACGCATTCGCCGCGGCCTTGCGCACCTCGGGGTCGGCATCGTCGAGCAGCGCGATGTACGTTTCCAGCAGATCGTCTCCGTGCGCCGCGGCGTGAGCGACGAACCGGTCCCATTCTTCGGGGTAGAGCTCGCTTGCGCCGTATTTGTAGAGCCAGTCGAGCTCGTTCTGCTCGCACAGAAAAATGCCGCGCAGGATGATCTCGCTGACCCGCTCCGGATGGGTCTGCGAATAAGCCAGCGAAAGCGTGGAGCCCCAGCTACCCCCAAACACTTGCCATTGCTCGTGACCGCACATCGCGCGCAGCGCCTCGATGTCGCCGACAAGATCCCAGGTGGTGTTGTGCTCCAGGCTGGCGAACGGCCTGGAACGACCGCAGCCGCGCTGGTCGAACAGCAGGACGTCGTACCGTTCCGGGTCCCACTGACGGCGGTGACTAGGGCTGCAGCCGGCACCGGGCCCGCCGTGGAGCATGACCGCCGGCTTGGCGCCGGGGGTGCCGACCCGCTCCCAGTAAAGCGAATGGCCGTTGCCGACGTCCAGCATGCCGGTCTCGTACGGTTCAATGGGCGGATAGAGCGTGCGACGTTCCTGATCCGTGACACTCACTGACTCGTCTCCTCAACCACGATCATCGGCCCGATCGGCGCACGAGCGTCCATGCGACCGGTCGCCGGAGCCCACAATGCGGACACCGAACCATCGAGATAGAGCGCGTTCGGCGTCTTCAAGACGTCGCGGTAGAACCGCGCGAGCTTGCCGAAGCTGACCGCGCTGTCGCTGATGACGAAATGCGCGCGTCCAGCAGCATCGATGCCAACCCCGTTGCGGATCGTGCGGCTGGGGCCATCGTCGGTAATTTCAGGATGAAGCTTGCCGTCTACCAGCAGCATGGGGCCGCTCTGGGTGCCGAACTGGGGGCGGTCACCTACTTGCGCGTAGAACGCATCGGCGGTCATCACGCGCCACTTGCCAGCGGTGCCGAAGAACACGCCGTTCGGCTTCATGTGGAAGTTGCCCGCACCGTCATTGCGGTTCAATTCCTGCCCGCGCTCCCCTTCGCGAACGTAGTAGCCGATCGGCTTGCCGGCATCATCGAACATGCCCGCGTTCACTGCGAAGGCGGGGGCTGGGGCATCGGCCGCGCGCGCGGCGGCGTAGGCCTTGAAGCTGCGGTAAGGCGGGTTGCCCAGCATGGTGGTGATGCGGTGCCTGGCCGGGTCGGCGACACAGTGGGTGAACTGCGCGTCCTCGAACGTGACGGTTTGGCACGCGCCTGTAGTGACGGGCGTGGGGATCGGCGCGGGCATGGCCGCCTTGCCCGGATTCTCGAGATCGACGCGGGTCACCGGCTCACCGCCCGCTTGCGGGTTGCACGCCCCGAGCAGGACGACGAAGATGAGCGAAAGGCGCTTCACTGACCGAAGTCCGGTTCTGCCGCGATGCGTACCGCCTCGCGCGCGGCGGCGATCAGGGCGCCGGCCTTGGCATGGCATTCGCGCAGCTCGTATTCGGGATCGCTGTCGGCGACGATGCCCGCGCCTGCCTGGACGTGGAGGGTGCCATCCTTGATGACCCCGGTGCGCAGCACGATGCAGGAATCGAGCGTGCCATCGGGCGCGAAATAGCCCACTCCGCCGGCGTATGCGCCGCGCGCTTCGGGTTCGAGCTCCGCGATGATCTCGCACGCGCGCACTTTCGGCGCGCCGCTGACGGTGCCGGCGGGAAAGCCCGCGAACAGGGCATCGAGCGCGTCCTTCGCGGGATCGAGCTGCCCCACCACGTTGCTGACGATGTGCATCACGTGGCTGTAACGTTCGATGGTGAAGCTGTCGGTGACGTCCACCGTGCCCCGTGCGGCTACCCGCCCAACGTCGTTGCGTCCGAGATCGAGCAGCATCAGGTGTTCGGCGCGTTCCTTCGCGTCGGCCAGCAGACCTTCCTCCGCAGCGCGATCAAGCTCCGCGGTCGCTCCGCGCGGACGCGTTCCAGCGATCGGGCGGATAGTCACCTCACCGCCGCGCACCCGGACTAGGATTTCAGGGCTGGAGCCAACCACCGCGAACCCGGGCAGATCGAGGAAGTAGAGAAACGGACTGGGATTGATCCGCCGCAGCGCCCGGTAGAGCGCGACCGGGGGCAGGGTGAACGGCGCGGTGAAGCGCTGAGCGAGCACCACCTGGAACACGTCGCCCGCCTCGATGTAGTCTTTCGCCTTGATCACCATCGCCCGGTAGTCCTCGGGCGCGAGCACTGGCGACAGAGTCGGCTCGGGAACGTTGGCGCGCGCGGTTGGTGGGGTCGCTTGCGACAGGCGGCGCAGCGCTCCGTCGATCCGCTCCCCGGCAGCAGCGACCGCTTTATCACCTGAGAGCTTTCCCGGCCACAACGGCGCGATGCAGAACAGTTCGTCTCCCAGCCGGTCGAACACCAGGATCAGGGTGGGGCGCACAAACAACATGTCGGGCAGGCCGATGCCTGGGGCGGCGGCGCGGGGCAGCCGCTCTACCAGGCCAATGGTCTCGTATCCGAAGTAGCCGACCAGACACGCGATGGGCGGGAGCCCGGGCGGCACGTCGATGCGGCACGCCTCCACGAGCCCGCGCAGTTCCGCGAGTGCATCGCCGGCGCAGGTAACAAACGCTTTCCTGTCCGCCTGCCACCGGTGATTGGTTTCCGCTAGGCTACCCTGCGCGCGAAACACCAGATCGGGATCGAGGCCCAGCAGGCTGTAGCGTCCGCGCACCTCCCCGCCTTCGACCGACTCCAGCAGGAAGTCCCCCCGCTCAGGCTCGATCAACTTGAGCGCAGCGCCGACCGGCGTCTCGGTGTCGGCGACGACGCGCCGCCAGACGAGCGCCGCGCGGCCCTCGTTCAGCGCGGCGCGCGCGGCCGCGGCATTATGGGGCGCGGCGCCGCTCAGTGTCCGGCCCTTAGTTCGCGCTGTTGTCGCCGACGAGGCGCTGGCGCACTGCTGCGACCGCCTCCGCATTGCGCTCGACGCCAACATCCTTGCGGATCGCCGCGCGCAAGGAATCGCTGTACTCGCGACCGAGCAGCTGGCCGAGGCTCTGTGAAGCCTGCGCCATCAGTGGGTCGTTGGGGGCGATCTTGCCCGGCTCGATGCTGTTGACGTTGACCACGAACCAGCCTGCGTTGTTCGGCCCTTCCAGCTTCTTGACGCTGCCTCGTGCCATCGAGAACAGCAACGCCAGCGCTGGCGGCACCCGCTGTCCCTGCGACGCCAGTTCTTCGCGGGTCATATTGATCGTTTCGATGGCGGGCAGGGCGGCGGTTTCGGCTGCGACCGCCTGAGCAAGCGTCTGCCCCTTGCCAACTCGTGCGAGGATCCGGTCGGCCGCGGCTTTTGCCGCCGCGGCCCCCGCCGCCTGGCGCCAGCCAGCCACCACGTCAGCGCGGATTTCGGCGAGCGGTGCGGCCGCCGAAGGCGTGATCCGGGCTGTTTCATAGACCAGATAGGTCTCCCCGCCGGGCATCGCGGCAATCTGCGGACTGCCTTCTTCCATCTCGAACGCGCTGGCCAGTGCCGGCGCCAGCGCATCGGGCACCCGCTCCGTGCCAGAGCCGTAGACGCGCCCGTCAGCGACCACCGGCTTGGTGGTGAGAACATCGACCTTCAGCGATCGGACGATGTCCGACAGCGAATTACCCTCGTCGATCTGCTGCTCGACGTCCCCGGCCAGTTCGCTGAGCGCACGCGTGCGCTTCTCCGCGGTCAGCGCCGCGACGATCTCGCCGCGCGCCTGGTCGATCGAGCGCGCCGGAACCGTCTGCATGGCATCGACGCGCACGACGTACCAGCCCAAAGCGCCCCGTGCGGGGGCGGCGATCGCTCCGCGATTGGCCGCGAAAGCGGCCTGCGCGACCGCGGCGGAGTTCTGGGCGGCGTACCCGTTGCGATCGATCGAGGGGATTTTCGCCACTTCCAGCCCGGCCTCGCGCGCCGCCGTTTCGAGGGCGCCAGGCCCGCGCTGCGCGATCGCCTCCGCCGCCTGGCGGGTGGGCACGATCAGCTGGCTGAACGTGCGCAGTTCACGCGCGGCGTAGAGGTTGGCCCGGTCCCGCGCGTAGCGCGCGGAGATTTCCGCGTCGGTCGGCTGCACACTGCCGAGCGAGTCCGCGCCGAACACGGCATAGCGCAGGATGCGGCGTTCCGGACGAATGAAGTCGGCCTTGTTGCTGTTGTAATAGCTGGTCAGTTGCGCCGCCGTCGGCTCACCCCTGGGCGCGAAGGCATTGCTCGGGATGACGGCGATCCCGCCCTGGCGACGCTCTTTGGTCAGCGCTGCATAGCGCATGGCGATCTTCTGCGGCATGCGCGCGCCGAACGCCGCCGGGACCAGCGCCTGCTGCGCCAGCAGGCCATCGGCGAGGTCGCGGCGCACCATCGCGTCGGTCAGGCCGCGACCGGCAAGCGCCTGCCGGTAAGTGGTTTCGCTGAAGTTGCCGTCAGCGCCCGCGAACGCCGGGATCCGGCGGATTTCGCTGTTCACCAGATTATCGCCCGCGCTGAGCCCATGCTCCCGCGCCCATGCACTGATCGCGCGCCGATCGAGCAATTGATCGAGCACCTCGGTCAAGCCACCTTGTTCGACAAAGGCCGCCATCGAGATGGTCGGGTTGGTTTGGCGCAACTGATCGACGGCGTTGGTCGCCGCCTCGCTGAATTCTGCCGCGCCGACCTTGTCTCCGCCCACGACCGCGACATTGTCGCCGCCAGCCAGGCTCCCACCCAGTCCGCCGGTGTTCGCCACGTCGCCGACCGCGAAGGCCACGCCGATCAGGCCGACGAATCCGATCGTGAGGGCAAGGCCGATCTTGGTCTTGAAGATATTGCGGAAGAAACTGAGCATGAAACCGAAATCGCCTGCACGGAAGGGCGCGCACGGGGCGCGGAAGGCCGGACCTTTAGGAGGCATGCGACCTTGCCGCAACAGGTGCTGCATCGTTTTGACGCAGGCGCGCAAGCGCGCTAGCGGGGCGCGGCGCAGCGGCACTATAGGCCGCGCAAACGCCCCTGGCGGCAAATCTCTTGAGGAACTGGTGTATGTCCCTGCGACCCTACGTCGTCGGTAACTGGAAGATGAACGGTACGCGGGCCATGCTCGCCGAAGCGCGCGCGATCGATCGGTCGGCCCAGCGCCTGATGAAGGTCGAGGTGGCGCTGGCCCCGCCGTTCACGTTGCTTCACGCCGTGCACCGGGAAGCGGAGCAGATCGGCGTGGGCGCGCAGGATTGTCACGCATCGCCCGATGGGGCGTTCACCGGGGACGTCTCGGCGACGATGGTCGCCGATGCCGGCGCCAAGTTCGTGATCCTGGGCCACAGCGAACGGCGTGGCGGCCATGGCGAAAGCGACGAACTGGTCCGCGCCAAGGCGGATGCCGCGCTGGCGGCCGGTCTCAAGCTGATCGTCTGCTGCGGCGAGAGCGAAGCCACGCGCGACGCGGACGGGGCCGAAATCTTCGTGACCCGTCAATTGGCGGCGTCGCTGCCGGATGCGATCGATGCGGCGTCGGAACGCCTGTCGGTGGCATATGAGCCGATCTGGGCGATCGGCACCGGGCGGACGCCGACCGTCGCCGACATTTCGGCGATGCATCGCGCGATCCGCGCGCTGCTGATCGATCGATACGGCGAGGAGCAGGGCGCGCTCGTGCGCATCCTTTATGGCGGCTCGGTCAAGCCTGATAACGCGCGGGAGCTGCTCGCGGCTGACGAGGTCGGCGGTGCGCTGGTCGGCGGCGCCAGCCTGACCGCGGAAAGCTTTTTGGGGATCGTCATGGCGACGGTGGACTTGCAAGACGCCTGAGGCGCCGCCCTTGCCGTGACTGCCCGCCGCGCCTAAGTCGCGCAGCATAGCCAACCGGAATCTTCGTACATGTCGACGTTCATCTTTCTCCTGGTCGTGCAAGCGATCGTCGCCGCCGCATTGGTGGGGGTCATCCTGGTCCAGCGCTCCGAAGGCGGCGGGCTGGGCATCGGCGGCAGCCCAAGCGGGATGATGAGCGCGCGCGGCGCGGCCGATTTCCTCACCCGCGCAACCCGTTGGCTGGCGATCGTGTTCGTGATCCTGTCGATCATCCTCGCAGCGATCGCTGCCGGGGCGGGCACCGCGGCATCGGTGGAATCGACGCTGGATCGTGCTGCCCCGCTGCCGGCCGCGCCTGATGCCGCCGCTCCTGCCGCACCGGCACCGTCCGCACCCGCCACCACGGACGATCCGCTCGCTGGCGTCGCTGGCTAACGCTTTCTGACGACAAGGCAGCTGTGGATTGCGGCTCCCGGCCGCACCAAGCCGCTTGCGCCCACCCTGCACCACCGCTTAAGGCCCAACTCCCATGGCGCGGTATATCTTTATCACCGGCGGCGTGGTCTCCTCGCTCGGCAAAGGTCTCATGGCAGCGAGCCTCGCGGCGTTGCTGCAGGCGCGCGGTTTCCGCGTGCGGATTCGCAAGTTCGATCCGTATCTGAACGTCGATCCCGGCACGATGAGCCCGTATCAGCACGGCGAAGTCTACGTGACCGACGACGGCGCGGAGACCGATCTCGACCTTGGGCACTACGAACGCTTCACCGGCGTGTCGGCGCACCAGGGCGACAACATCACGTCTGGCCGCATCTATCGCGACATCATCGCCAAGGAGCGGCGCGGAGACTATCTCGGCGCGACGGTCCAAGTGATCCCGCACGTCACTGACGCGATCAAGCAGTTCGCGCAGGACGATACCAGCGATCTCGACTTCGTCCTGTGCGAGATCGGCGGCACCGTGGGCGACATCGAGAGCTTGCCGTTCATCGAAGCTTTGCGGCAGCTAAGGAACGAACTGGGCCGCGAGAACACCTGTTCCGTTCACGTGACGCTGGTGCCGTACATCGCCGCGGCAGGCGAGCTGAAGACCAAGCCGACGCAGCACTCGGTTCGCGAAATGACCGGGCTGGGCGTGCAGCCCGACATCCTGCTGTGCCGCTGCGAAAAGCCGCTGCCCGACAGCGAACGCGCCAAGATCGCGCTGTTCTGCAATGTGCGCAAGGAAGCGGTCATTCCGGCGCTCGACGCCTCGAGCATCTATGCGGTGCCGCTGCAGTATCACCGCGAAGGACTGGACAGCGAAGTGCTGCGCCATTTCGGCATGAACGCGCCCGATCCCGAGCTTGCCCGGTGGGACGACATCCTCGACCGCTACGAACATCCCGAAGGCGAAGTCACGATCGGCGTGGTCGGCAAGTATGTCGGTCTGCCGGATGCCTACAAATCGCTCAACGAAGCGCTGGTCCATGGTGGGATGGCCAACCGGGTCAAGGTCAACATCCGCTGGATCGACGCGGAGCTGTTCGAAGCTGACGACGAAGAGATCGCCGCGCGGCTGGAACCGATGCACGGGATTCTGGTGCCCGGCGGGTTCGGCGAGCGGGGGAGCGAGGGCAAGATCGCCAGCGTCCGCTTCGCCAAGGAGCGCAACGTTCCTTTCTTGGGTATCTGCCTTGGCATGCAGATGGCCTGCATCGAAGGCGTGCGCGCGGCCGGCCATGCGGCCGCCAGCTCGACCGAATTCGGCCCGACCGACGAGCCGGTGGTCGGCATCATCACCGAGTGGATGAGCAAGGAAGGCCTGCAGCAGCGCAGTGCCGAGGGCGATCTGGGTGGGACGATGCGGCTGGGTGCCTACGACGCGCACCTCACCGGCAACAGCCACGTCAGCACGGTCTATGGCGGGGCCACCACTATCAGCGAACGTCACCGTCACCGGTACGAGGTGAACTCCGCCTATCGCGAAGCGCTGGAGAAGGACGGGATGATCTTTTCCGGCATGTCGCCCGATGGGCTGCTGCCTGAGATTGTCGAGCGACCGGACCATCCTTGGTTCATCGGCGTGCAGTTCCATCCGGAGCTGAAGAGCAAACCGTTCGACCCGCACCCCCTGTTCGCCGGCTTCGTGGAAGCCGCGTTGAGGCAGGCCCGCCTGGTCTGAAAACCGCGCGGAAATGACACGATCGTCATTTTCTACAAGCGGAGCGGCCGAAAAAAGAATATATGTTGCTTATGTCACGAGAGCCGGTAGGGCGGCGCTCGGGCAAGAGATTGCTTTTTGCTAAGTTTTGGTCGCGCTTCTCGATTCGGTCGATGCGCTGGCATGCTGGCAAGGAGCGAACAGCTTGGTGCGGATCTGATCGTCTTCTGCGACCCGGACGATCAGCTTCGCCCAAGGCGGCTTCATTGTCGCGGGGGCAGACCGCAAGGTCTGCCCCCAACAACATCGATCATTCTCGCAGACGATTTCAGGCCGCGTTGGCCTGGCCATCCTCGTCGTCCTTGACGACTTCCAGGCTTGGCTGGCCGCCCACCATGATCTTCTTGGGCCGCATCGCCTCCGGCACCTCGCGCACCAGGTCGATCGTCAGCAACCCATCCGCAAGATCGGCATTTTCGACCCGCACGTAATCCGCCAGTTCAAAGCGGCGCTCAAACCCGCGGTTGGCAATGCCGAGGTGCAGCACTTCGCCCTGAGTGGTTTCGGGGCGTTTCTTGCCCTGGATGACCAGCAGGTTCTGCTGCGCGGTGATGTCGAGATCGCTCGCGCGGAATCCGGCAACGGCTAGGGTTATGCGGTACTCGTCGTCACCACGGCGCTCGATGTTGAACGGTGGGTAATTATCGCCCGCGTTGTTGCGCACCTGGCTTTCCAGGATGTCGAACAGCTTGTCGAACCCGACGGTGGTGCGGCGATAGGGGGTGAAATCAAGACGTGACATGAAACAAATCCTCCAATGAGCAATTTGAACCAGATTGACGGACCCACGCGCGTGGCATCCGCCATGATTGCCTTCCCGCCCGCCATGCGGCACGGGTCGGCAAGCAAAATCTAGTTGTCCGAAGCAGCCGTTCAAGGGGTCTGCCGGCAAAGAAAAAAGGGACGATAAATGGCCAGCCCAGACGTCGTGATCTACACCAAGTTCGGCTGTGGTTTCTGTTTTCGCGCCAAGCGACTGCTGGACGCCAAAGGCGTCGAATACACCGAGCATGACATCACCATGGGCGGCCCCAGACGTGACGAAATGCTCAGCCGCGCGCCCAACGCGCGCACCGTGCCGCAGATTTTCATTGGAAATACGTATGTGGGCGGTTCGGACGATCTCCAGGCGCTCGAGTCCGCCGGAAAGCTCGACGCATTGCTGGCCAACGCGTGACGCGCGTCGCCCTGCTGCAGATGACCGCCGGGATCAACCCGGCGGAGAACGCGCAGACTATTAGTCAGGCCGCGGAACGTGCTGCGGAGGGCGGGGCGGCCATGCTGTTCACGCCGGAGATGAGCGGTCTGCTCGATCGAGATCGGGCACGGGCTGCCCAGCATATCGTTCCCGAAGAGGATAACCCGGTTCTCGCCGCGGCGCAGGACGCTGCCAGGCGGAATGACCTGTGGGTTGCTCTCGGCTCGCTGGCGGTCACCAGGGCCGATGGGCGCTGGGCGAACCGCTCCCTGCTGATCGATGCGCGGGGGACGGTGGTGGCCCGGTACGACAAGATTCACATGTTCGACGTCGACCTGGCTAACGGAGAAAGCTGGCGCGAGTCCACTGCTTACGAACCTGGCCGAGACGTGGTGTCGGTAGACCAAACGCCCGTCGGGACGCTGGGCCTGACGATTTGTTACGATATCCGGTTTCCGGCCTTGTTCGACACGCTTGGCCGGCGCCAGTGCGATGCGATTGCCATCCCCGCCGCTTTCACCATACCCACTGGCAAGGCGCATTGGCACTTGCTGCAGCGTGTGCGCGCGATCGAAGCAAGCGCGTATGTCGTCGCCGCGGCTCAAGTAGGCGAGCATGCGGATGGTCGGCGTACTTACGGCCACAGCCTGGTGGTCGACCCGTGGGGCGAAGTGCTGCTCGACATGGGCGACAGCCCCGGCGTCGGTTTTGCCGAAACCGATCCGGCGCGGATCGCTGAAGTCCGCGCGCAGTTGCCCAGCCTTGCCAACCGGCGCGAGATACCGCTGTAGGACGGCATGATCGTATTCGACCTCGCCTGCACGCTCGGCCATCGGTTCGAAGGCTGGTTCGCCTCGTCCAGCGCCTTCGCAGATCAGCAAGATCGCGGTCTGATCCTGTGCCCGCACTGTGGCTCGAATTACGTCATGAAGGCACCGATGGCCCCCTCGGTCCCGGCAAAAAGCAATACCCGGCCCACCGGTCAGCAGGCCATGACCGGCACGATCCCGCCCGAACTGGTCACGGCGATGAAGGCTCTGGCGGACGCTCAGAGCAAGGCTCTCAAACACAGCACCTGGGTGGGCGAGCGGTTCGCGCATGAAAGCCGCGCGATGCATTACGGCGAACGGGACCAGGCGACGATCCACGGACAAGCCACACGCGAGGAAGCGGTCGCGCTAGCGGACGAGGGGATTGCAGTCGTCCCGCTGCCGTTTCCGGTCGCTCCGCCGGACGAGATCAACTGATCGCTGGCGCGAAAAAGGGGGCGACCGGCATCATGTCACCAATGGCAGTCAGTTTGCTATCGGCCCAAGTTCGGTCGTCCTGCCGACACCCTGCAAGCCGATCGTTGGCTCAGGCCTTGAACGGAGTCAGCGTTATGCGCTCCCTCAACAGGACAGGAACTAACCTCCCTTGCGACTTTCCGTAGCGCGAGCGACGACATCTGCCGGCCAAGTGACCCGAGTTTGGGTCTGGGGATTGAACACTCCACCCGGGTACTGCGCTGCCTTCGCCGCGGCGATTTCTTCCGCGGTCAGGAAAGCGCTCGGCTCGAGAGCCAAGACGTCAATGCCCCGGACGATCTCGGTCGCATAGATGTGGCCGTTATACCAATACGCCGACCAATGCCCGCCAGTGACCAGCTGATCCTTGTCCACCGGCCCGCGGTCGAAGTATGCGATCTCGACCGGGTTCGCGCTGTCGGTGAAATCGATCACGGAAATCCCCCCCTGATACCAGGCCTGCACGAAGATATCGCGCCCCGGCACAGGGATGATGGATCCGTTGTGAGCGACGCAGTTCTCCTTGTCGCTTTGCGGAGCGGGCAGTTTGAACGTCCCGCGCTGGACCAGTTTGCGGTCCACGATGTCGTAGAACGCGTTCGCGCCCCAGTTGACCGGATCGCCCGCTTGGCACCGAGGACGCCCGCCACCGCCCCATTCGTCGGTGAAGAGCACTTTGGTGCCGTCGTTGTTGAAGGTAGCCGAATGCCAGTAAGCAAACCCCTTGTCGGTGACGTCGTCGATGCGCTTCGGCTTCAGCGGATCGGAGATGTCGAAGATGATACCGTTGCCCGAGCAGGCACCTGCGGCAATCTTCTTCGACGGGAACACAGTGATGTCGTGGCACATGTCGGTGCGCTCTGTTTCCTGCGTTCCGTCGCCATGGTCGCCGCCGCGCCACAAACCGGCAATCTGCCCGCCCGTCGCGAATACGCGCGGGCGATCCACGATCCGCGCTGCCGCCGGATCGGCCACCGGAATCTCGATGACATCGATACTGAACAGCGCCGTCTCGTCGCCCGAAGTGTCGAAGCAGCCGGCTAGTTCCTTCTCATCGCGTACGTAGCTGGTGCCAGAGTTGTAGAGCACGATCCGCTTGTCGTCAGCGGAGACAATCGAATGCGTGTGGCTGCCTCGGCAGGTCTGCACCTGCCCCACCTGACGAGGCCGAGTGACGTCGGAGATGTCAAAGATGCGGATGCCGCGGAAGCGCTCTTGGCTGACTTTCTGATTGACGCCCTGCAGTCCGCAATCTTTCCGCGCGCGGCTGTCTTGCACGCTCATGATCAGCAGCTTGCCGACGATGGAGACGTCGCCCTGGCCACCGGGACAGACCGTGGAACTCACGAGCTGTGGGACACCGTCCGCGCCGAGCCTGTAAGCGTTGAAGCCGTGATAGTTGCCAGCCACCATCAGGTCGCCCGAAAAGGCGATATCGGTATTTGCGAAGTTCAGGAGCGATCCGCGCTCGCTGAAGCTTGGCTTTTCCGGTTCGCCATCCTTCGTAGGCTTGGGCGCATCCCCTTCCTTTTTCGGTTTCACGGGTTGGAGATCAGCCGGGTTTGCGGGGTCGAAAAAACCGGCTGGCCTGGGCAGGGCACTCACTAGCCGCAGTCCCTTGATGGCCTGACCTGCATCTCGCAGACCCGCGGCGAGCGTTGCCCGCGGGTCCTGCGACAGACCAGCGAACACCGCGTTCATCCGGTCGATCTCGGCTTTCTGATCGGTCACCACGTCGTTGGTGAATTCGAACATCACCGGCTCGTAGGCCGTGCCCGGCTGCTCGTGCAGCTTTTCGACCATGTCGACCGCGCCTTCGTGGTGAGCGATCATCAATTGCAGGAACTGCCGATCGAAGGCTGTGCCCTCGGCCGCGGCGAGCGCGGTCATCTGGGCTGGGCTGGCCATCCCCTTCATCTGATGATGCGCGTGACCCATTCCCGCCATCGCCAGTTCTTCGTTATGGTCTGCAAGCCAGGTCCGCATGAACTTCATCTCGTCCGCCTGGCTGGCTTCGATACGGCTTGCGATCTTGAGGACCGCGTCATTGTTGGTCCGCGAACGCGCCAGCCGCGACATCTCCAGCGCTTGATCGTGATGCACAATCATGCCCTGCATGAAGGCGACATCGGCCGGCGAATAGCGGGTGTTCGCAAGCGCGATGGCTTGCTCGGCACTGAGTGGACGGGTCATCTCGCCCGGCGCGCCCGGCTGCACGATCGGCGCATCCGCCCCCAGCACCGGCGCTGCGGTGGCGAGCACCAAAAGCGATGCGCCCAACAGACTGCCAACATTGTTCATCGCGCTGCCCTCCTTCTTAGCTTGAGAGGGTTCTGAAGGAGTTGCAGCGCAATGAAAAGGCGCCTGCGCGGTTCGGCGTGAACGCTCGTGCGCCTTAACCTGCTGGGCGGTGCGGTCTGCAATCGGCCCGAGAGCCAACAGTGTGCAGGCAAGGGCAGTCAAACCCTGCTCAAGTCATGCAGTGATTCCCAACACCATGTTCGTTGCGGTTTCAGCCACCCGCCTGACATTCTTGAAACCGGCTTCATGACAGACCTCGGTCAGGCGCTTTTCGCCCGCCTGTGCCCCAAGACCGAGACCAACCTCCTGTGAAAGCGAATTGGGCGTGCAGATGGTGCACGAGGCGGCGTAGAAGATCTGGCCTAGCGGGTGCATGTTGTCAGCCATCGTGTCTCCCGCGAGAGGTTCGACGAGCATGAAAGTTCCGTCGGGCGCGAGGGTTTCGCGGATATGCCGGGCGGCGCCAACGGGATCACCCATGTCATGCAGCGCATCGAAGATGCACGCGAAGTCGTAACCTTCTCCTGAAAAATCCTGAGCCTTGGCTACCTCGAACTCCACGTTGGTCACGCCAGCCTCTGCAGCCTTCTTCCTGGCCTCCTCGATGGAAGGTGCGTGGTAATCGATGCCACGGATCGTCGAATTAGGAAAAGCCTGCGCCAACAGGATCGTCGACGAGCCGTGGCCGCACCCGATGTCGGCTATCTTAGCGCCCGATCTCAGCTTCTCCTCGACGCCATCAAGGGCCGGAATCCAGTTGTCGATCAGGTTAGCTTGATAGCCTGGACGGAAAAACCGATCGGTGCCGCAGAACAGACATGCCGGGTGGTCACCCCAGGGCCGCCCCTGGCCTGAAATGAACGTCTCCGTCGCTTTCTCGTGCTCGGCGAATTGGGACACAACTAGCTGGAAAAAGCCCTGCATGCAGGCGGGCTGACCCTCGCGGGTAAAGACCAGGGCCTGCTCGGGCGATAACGAAAAGGTCTCATCTTGCGGATGGTGGGTCACGTATCCTGCCGCGCACACCGACCCGAGCCATTCATGGAGATACTTGGCATTGAGGCCGGTCTTCTCCGCGAGCTGCCCCACGCTCATCTGGCCGGCGCCATCCAGCGCCTTGAAGACGCCTGCCTGATCGCCAAGGTAGGCCATGAACATGCTCAAGGCACCGGCGACGTCGCCGATGACCTTGCCGACCAATTCGTTGAGTTGCGTTTCGTCGATGGTTTCGATCATGGGTCCGCCTCCTTAACAGGATAGGCGACCCGACTCGCTGGATACCTTTAGCACACCGGCCGGTGCAGTGGTAATTAGCTCCAGCCGTCAAAGCGCCGTCCAGTTATCTGAGAAGACCGGACCCCGAACGCTAAGGTCCTCTTTACGTCCTTCAGATTCCAGTTACCTCTCTGCTGTCGGCCCAGAAGACGGCAGGGCGTCCCGCACTGAATCTGACGTTGGATCGGCCATCGCCGTGAGGCGCTTGGTCGCTTCTAGAGTCGCAGTTCTTAGTGGAGAACGTCCGCAATGGGTGGAACGCGGTCGTTCGATGATCCGAGGCGGCCAGCCGCGCCTTACGCATCCTTTCTCTCGCTGCGAGAGCTGAAAGGCTAGTAAGCTAGTGCCCGGGCCCCGGCCGCTGATCGATCTGCAAAGAGCGCGAACCTGACACCGAAACAATCGGGCCACCTAAAGCATTTGCTGTGAAGTTGAGGCTTCAAGGATCGACGCCATGACCGACAAGCAGGAACGCGACGCCGCGCGGCACGGGATAATCGGTAAGTACGCTTATGCCTGGCTCACACTCGCCTTCTTCCTCATTTCCCTCGTCCTGCACTGGTACTTTGGCTGGCAGGCTTACGTTGACGAAGCGCAGGCGCACAGCGAGGCGCCGAAGCTGGCCGATTATCTCAATGAGATGAGCCGCGACACCTTCGAGAACTGGCAATCCGAGTTCCTCCAGTTGTTGTGGCAGGTGGTCGGCCTCGCCTACTTCCTGTACCTCGGCTCGCCTTCCTCAAAGGAGGGCGATGACCGGATGGAGGCCAAGCTCGACGCCTTGATCCGCCTCAAGGCGGGCGACGATGGCGAGGCGATCATCCGCGACATCGATCACCGCTTCCTTCGCCATCACGGCCACGCCAAGCCATTGAACTACGAACAGGAGGCACCGCGATGACGACGGTCTCGCTCGCGGTGCGAGAGGCCGGAGAAGCGTTCGACCGCGGGGCCCCGGCAGCCAAGTCGGTAAATGGCGACATCAAACTGGAAGCGCGGCAGGTCGGTACGGACCTCTGGGTCTCGTTCGAACGAAAGGGTCAGCAAGGCGGCCTCGCATGGCGAGTGGCTCTGCTGAGCGATGATGTGAAGCTGACGTGCGCGGAGGGCGACGCGCTGATCGCGCTCGAAGCGATCAGCGCGCTCGGCCGCCATCGCATCACCGTGGAAGCCGACGAATCCGAAGAGGCGATGTTCGTGCTCACCGCCAGCTTCCGCCCAGAGCGCGCGTTGCACATTCCGTTCCTGCCGCGGGACCTGATCGCGGTCGGACCCAAAGGGCGCCCCGACAGACCCAAGGGCAAGATCGAGGCGAAGCAGCGCCGGCTCAACACCGGCATGTGCTATTTCGAACTCGCCGAGCCCGATTTTGGCAAGGTCCTCTACTGGCAGGACCTGACCGCGCTCAACGATTACTTCCTGGCGACCGGCACCAAGCCCGAGAACGCCGTAGGGGGCGAATGGCCTGAGGTCGGCTACCGCCCGCCAACCAACCCCGATGACCCGAAGAGCGCGCTGCCCGCGGGGCGCGACACTGTGATCAACCGCGCTTACCTGCTCATCCGCCGCTTCCTCAAGGAGGAAGAGACCACCTCGGCGTGGCAGTTCCTCGACATGCAGGCGGCGGTCTATCGTCGGCTCAACCTGCCTGGCTGGGAATATCACGACTGGATTGAGCGGTCGAACCGCACTCTGCGCGATCTCGCGCGCAGCCCGAAAGCGCGCGTGCGGCATGGTAAGGAAGTCTACTACCACCCCTATACCGCCTCCGAATATCCGGACTCGATGGTGCAGCTCTCGCTTGGCGGGGCGATCCACGAGTGGGGTCGCTGGACCGGGCGCAAGAGCCCGCTCGAACGCGAGGTGGTCAAGGGGCTGCGAGGCTTCTACGATCCCAAGCTCGGGGCCTTACGCCGTTACCTGCCTGACGTCGGCGACGACAAGGATGCCGACGCGGTCGACAGCTGGTACCTCTACCATCCATTGCGCAACCTCGCCGAAATGGCGCTCGACGGGGATGCGGACGCGAAGGCGCTGTTCTTCGATTGCGTCGACTATGGCATAAAGGCTGCGCGACACTTCAGCTACAAATGGCCGATCCAGTACAAGATCGACACGTTCGAAGTGATCACCGCGGTCGCCGCGGACGACCGCGGGCAGACCGACGTCGGCGGGATGTACGCCTGGGTCATGCTGCTCGCCTTCGAACTGTCGAACGAGCAGCGCTTCCTCGACGAGGCGCGCGCGGCGATCGCGGCAGCCGAGGGGATGCGCTTCGATCTCAATTATCAGGCCAACCTCACCGCGTGGGGCGCCACCGCGTGCATCAAGCTGTGGCGGGTCACCGGCGACAAGCACTACCTGACGCAGAGCTACGTCTACCTCGCCAGCTTCTTCCACAACTGCCAGATTTGGGACAGCGAGATCGGGATTGCGAAGGAATACCACAACTTCCTCGGCGTCACCTGCCTGCAGGACGCGCCGTATATGGCGGTCTACGAATGCTTCGACAGTTACGCGGCGTTCGAGCGCTACCTCGATTTTGGCGGGCCCGACCTGATCCCCTCGGTCAAGCTGCTGGTGGACGAATACTGTCGCTACGCACTCGACCGCGGGTGGTTCTTCTACCCTGATGCGCTGCCGGAAGACGGGCTCGCGACCGACAACCGCAACGGCCACATCGACCGCGAACTGTCGTTCCCGGTGGAGGACCTCTATCCCGATGGCCAGCCTGCGGGGCAGGTCGGGCAGGAGATTTACGGCGCCGGCGCGGCAATGGTTTTCGCCACGCGGTCGTTCCACAAGATCGAAGGCGCGCCGATCATGCTCCATTGCGACCGGTTCGTCCGCGCGCTTACGCGGATCGACGAGCGATCCGTCAGCTTTGCTCTCGACGGACCTGCGGGGCTGGACGCGAAAATCTCGCTCTGCGCGACAGGACGCAAGCGACCAAGGATCAAGCCGACGGTGCTCGACGCCCATGGAAACGAACTGGCAAACTCCGGCGATGGGCCGGGAGTGCTGTGCTGGTTCAAGGTCCCAGCGCAAGGCGTCTACACTTTGAGATGGTAATCGCCTTGAGTGAGTAAAATGGCGGCCGTTCTCATGCGAGGGAGGGGGAAGGGCGGCTCACTACTTGTCGTTCGCTTGGACAATTCGATACGGCCCGGATCGAGCAGGAAGCGACTGGCCCTTCCAGCTCAGGCTGATGCAATTCTGATCGACGAGTTGATCGACCGCGGCATGGATGATCGGCATGGCGGCACGCCAATCTGCCCCTGAGGCCTCGGCGGCAATCCTGCGCGCGGCCTCACTCGGGCATATTGATTCTCCCGACCGGCGTTCGGCGAGCAGAGCGATCACGGCGGCGGTCGCGGCGTCCATGTTCACTTCCGCCTCCGTCCCGAGGTCTTGAGATCGGGCTTGGGCGGCCGCTTCCAGCCCGGCGGAGGAGCGACCCGCTGTTGGCTCGTACCCAGCCCCATGGCACCGGGCTGCTGGCGAACCAAACCCGACGTGTCGGCTTCGGATGCTTCGGCCGGCGACGCGCCGCTCCGCATCAGATTGATGCGGTCACGAAGGCGGCGCGCCTCTTCGAAATCCAAAGCATTCGCCGCTTCTTCCATTCTGCCCTGCAGATCCTCGATAGTGTCGGTCATCACTCATGAACGCGCCAGATCGAGGTTCGGCGCTTTGCGCCCACTAGTATCTCTCGGGTGGCAATCACCCAATCCGGAAGAAGACTTCGAAAGCGTAACTCGTTGACGCGATAGACTGCTCGCCGATCCCAGATGAGCCGGGGCCGCTCCCGCGCCTGAAGCTTAACGAAAGGGAATCCGCCGCCACGATCTCGTTGGCTGGCGGAACCACGGGCGGCCCCTTCTGCTTAATCAAGATTATCGCACGCTCGGTAGCATGAGAGCTTGGAGCAAGTGGATTGCGCGCCAGCCGACTGAAGCCGCAGCACGCAGGACTACATTCCATCGGCAAAACAGTATCATAGGTGAAGG